>DAOQWA010000030.1:0-39638 GCA_035341855.1 Bacteroidia bacterium | reverse complement strand
GTCTATTCAGCAAGTGGATTGATTAAATACAGAGTTTATTCATCCACAAGCAATATTCAAAATCCATTTTCTCTCAAGGATAGCACTTTTTATACCTATGATAGCCTACTAAATTTAATTCGTGTTGATGCCAGTAAGAGGCAATCCAATCAATGGGTAAATAATAAGCGTACGGAATATACTTATGACACATTGGGGAACAACTTAACCAAACAAGAATACACCTGGAGTATTATTAGCTCGTCATGGGTATTAAATATCGAAACTAATTACCACTATACATCTAACAATATTCTTGATTCCACTTGGGCAACCGGGGGAAATGCTTATGGCCAACAATGGGATTCGATAGCAAATTTTCATTCGCACACCTCTTGGTCTTGGAATGGCACTTCATTTGATCCGATAGGTCGCGATACATATTGGTGGAACTCGTCGGGTTTCACTGTACTTTTTTTGAGGGAGATATATACGTCGAATTCCTGGGTCTCAAAAATAAAAGAGGAATTTTATTTTGATAGTCTTGATCGAATAAGTTCAACTCTTACTTCAAGATGGGATACTGTAACGAATGATTGGATCCCAATAGATTTAAGAAATTATTCTTACACTAACTCTCCTGACAGAAAATATAGCTATGTCTTGCATTGGAATGAAATAAGCAATCAATATGATAGCATCTATACTGCCTACGAACAATTTGATACAAATGGTCTCATTACATACATATACGAATATCAATACTTCGGTGGCACTTCATCTTTCACGAATAACACTTATGATATCAACGGTAATTTAATTTATAGTACAAACAATAATGGATCTTTTAATTATGAATACACGGCAGAATATGATTCATTGAATAATTTAATACATTCATTTTCTTCTTCTACTCCACAAGCCGGTAATCGGTTTATTGAAAATTTCTGCTACCGATTTTGGGGAGACACTATTATTTTTCAAAGTCCTGACACACTCCAAATGTGTCCAGGTGAAACAAAGAATCTGAATGGCTTGTTGGTTTTCCCCACACAGGTTAATAATCCGGCATGGAGCCCTTCTTCAGGTGTATCCAATGATAGCATTCTCTCACCACAATTTTCACCGACAAGCAGCACAAACTATGAATTAAGTCTACAACACCATAACGGTACCTATTACACATTCCCTTTATCAGTAATTATTCGCACGCCCCCTGTTCCACCTTCACTGGACAGCATCATGCCATATCCAAATTGCAGTCCTGATACTACTTACATTTTTTTCACGCCTGCACCTGGTTTATCTTACACATGGTTCTCTCACTCTTCTAGTTTCCATAGCTCAAATGATACCATTTTCGTAACAAGTGCGTATCCCGGTTCATACTATTCAATTTATGTAACAGATAATAAAGGATGCAAGGCCTATGGAGATACTATCCGAGTAACGATGAACACTCCTCCAAATTCACAGTTTGTAATGAATCCATCCAGCTTCTGTCTGGGGGATACGGTTCACTTGAATTTGTTAGGTTACGATTCTACCAATCAATATAAATGGCAAATAAATGGTGCTGATACGAATCTATCCGACCCTAATTTATTATTTGTAACTCAGGATGCCACCTATTCTTTAACTGCCGAAAACCTTCTAACTCAATGTGAGTCTTCTTTTTCAAGAACGCTTGAATTCAGATCTGTCATGCCTGAACCTGTCATTTCGCTTTTATCAGACTCAATACTCTGTGCTAACAATGCTGATACGGCTTGGTTCAGTAGCAATTATAGTCACCCTGACTGGTCGTATAACTGGTTTACAAATGCTAATCAATTTGGACAAAGATACACCGATACGTTTTTTACCAGAAATGGCAGCTACGTTTTCCTTCAAATTTCTAATTCATTGTGCAGATTGTTTTCTGATACGATATATTATCATACAAGTAATTTTATAGCCGGAATTACACCTTCATCTCCGGCACCTGCATGTGAACCGGATTCAATTGTTCTGTCTTCAACGCTTGCTGATCAATACCTTTGGTCTAACGGTGATACAAACCAACATATCAGTGTAACTTCCAGTGGGACATATTCTGTTTACGCCATAGACTCTTTTGGCTGCTATTACAATTCACAATCGGTCGTTGTAGTAATACATCCAAGCGGACCTGCACCTATTATTTCATATAACTCACCTTTTTTAGTTTCTTCAATTCCGGGATCTCTTCAATGGTATAGAAATGATAGTTTGATCGCTGGAGCCAACGATACGCAATATGAACCTACACAAGGAGGTCTATATACCGTATCATACTCTGATAGCAATGGCTGTACTGTATTTTCATCTGCCTTCCTTTATTTGATCCAGGGAACTGCTAAAATTAATAATGAGAATACAATTAATATTTATCCAAACCCTTTCTCAGAAAAAACAATCATTGAAAATACCGGGCCTGCGAAAATTTTGAACTGTGACATTTATAATTCTCAGTTCATGTTGATCCGGTCGTATCAAAATCCCGGCAAGTCAATTATTATTGACGGAGTTAAACTAAATCCCGGCGTGTACTTTTTTAGAGTACAACTTCAAAAGGGAAGTGAAAATAGTTATACCTGGATCAAAGGCATTGTAAATTAACCGGAGATCTTTCGGGATTTTTTACCCTGAACAAATTGTTTTCGATCAATTCGTACTGCATGATCGAGCAAGAAAAAGCCTATTGATTTAAATTGATTTAGATAAATTTCTTTGAGCGAAAATTATATCACAAAGTCAAATAAAGACACACAGAATAGGGCACCAACTCCGGCCCTTTATCATCCTTAAAAATTCCTACTAAAGAGTAATAGCCACCTATCGCCCAGTTAGCATAACCAAGGCGGGATGTAATTCCATACTGATATTTATTAATATTTGAGACTCCTGCTACTTTGTAGGTTCCGCTGTCATCTTTGTACTTAGTATGGCTTTGAAGAAGAAGACCGGCCTTCATACCTGCACTGAGCTTAAATCGTTTTTGTTTTTTATTCGGTTTACTATGAAGGCGTAATTCCAGTTGAGCGTCAATAAAATTGAGAGATAATTTATTGATTGAATAATCAATTTCCTTTGGGATTTTGGTCATTACTGTTTTTTGTCCATCGGAACTTTTTGTCAATGAAGCATCGTGAGCCACATTTTGTGAATTGAAACCAATTCCAAATCCCAATCCAATAATTCCGGAAGAAGTCATTCTCTCCCCCATCATTATCACCGAAAACTCCCTGGACATGAAAGTTTCTGTTTCAACCTGAGCAGGAACACTTAGCCAATTTGTTAAGCCGATACCAAGGATAAGATTGTCCTGCATTGAGGAAACTTTTTTCAAAGAAGGCATTGACTGCGGAAGTGGCTCCGTGGCAGCTTGCCCATACACTAAGACTGATGATAAAACTAAACCAACAAGAAAGGAATTTCGGAACCGTTGTTTCATGATAGAATATTAGGAAGGTGATTGTGTTCAGTATTCAATTTACAAGAATTGTTCAAAATAATGAAAAGAAAAAAGTGGGCCCTGTTGGAATCGAACCAACCACCCACAGATTATGAGTCTGTTGCTCTAACCGAATGAGCTAAGGGCCCGGAAAATGAAATTTTCCTTCCTTTTGAGAAAAGAAGATTTCTTTCTACAAAAAGGATTGCGAAGTTATATTTTTGTGCTGAATTTTAAAAATATGAAGGATCTCAGAAACATCATTTTTGACCTTGGCGGTGTACTTTTTGACATTAATTATCAGAACATTATAGAAAGCTTCCGAAAGCTGGGGCTTAGTGAATTCGATGCTATTTATACACAACTCAAACAGGATCACCTCTTTGACGAGCTGGAAAAGGGTTTGATCTCCGGTCCGGAGTTCAGGGACAGGATTCGGTCTCTTGCTAAAAAAGAATTTAGTGACCGGCAGATTGACGATGCCTGGAACTCTATATTAATAGGCTTTCCGTCCAAAAATGTTGACTTGCTACAGGAACTTAAGACAAAATACAGACTATTTCTCTTAAGCAACACGAATGAAATTCACGAAAAAGCATTCCGAAAGATGCTCAACTCTATATATAAGAGAGACATTCTCGGAGATGCATTCGAAAAAATATATCTCTCACACCATATTCATGAGCGCAAACCGGACCTAATTATATTTGAACGAGTTATCCGGGAAAATAATCTGGAAGCAAATCATACATTATTTATAGATGATTCTCCTCAACATGTAGAGGGTGCAAAAGTTGCAGGATTGAATGCGCTCTTGCTAAAAAATGGCGAATGGGTTGGTGATCTGTTGAAAAGGGAAATTGATTCCTAGTCCTTGCTACTGAAATGAGATGCGGATCATTCTCTATTAGAATAATGTATAGAACAGTCTTACCTGATTTCCTGTGTAAGTTCTACAAGGACTCCGTTAGTACTTTTTGGATGCAGGAAACACACAAGCTTGTTGTCTGCTCCTTTTTTTGGCTCATCAGAAAGTAGCTGGAATCCTGATTCTTTCAATTGCTTCATCATTTCTTTGATATTGTCGACTTCAAATGCAACATGATGGATTCCTTCTCCTCTCTTCTCAATAAATTTTCCAATAGGTCCGGCCGGATCCGTGCTCTCAAGGAGTTCAACTTTCGATTCGCCAACTTTAAAGAATGTAGTGTTGACTTTTTCGGACTCAACAGTTTCAGATTTATATGATGGCGCTCCCAGTAAGAGTGCAAAAAGTTCTTTTGCCTTTTGAGAATCTTTAACGGCTATTCCAAGGTGTTCAATACGCAGGATCATGTTTCAGAATTTATCGGAGATCTAAAGGTCGGGAAATATTTATAAAGACTGAAATACTGATATTGCCTGTTCATCAGATGACATTTTCCTCCACAGAGGCACAAAGTTCAGAAAGAAGAGGCTATAGATATACGATAGCAGGCTTCGATCTATACGGAGATCTCTTATCATCTGTCCTGAAATTTAGAAAATCTTGTTGAGCTCAATCGTCATTAGCACGCAGGGGTAAGGCTGTACCTAGATCACGGAATTAGGTATCGAAACAAAAAATGTAGTTCCCTTTCCTGTTTCACTTTCGAAATGAATTTTCCCAAGCATTTTTTCAAGTGCATTTTTGACAATGAACAAACCTAGTCCTGAACCACTGCTTTCCTGATGACCTCGATAGAACATTTCGAAAACTCTGTCCTTGATGTTTTCCGGAATACCTTTCCCATTATCGGCAATTTCTGCTTTTATTCCTTTTTCAGTTTGGTCAATTTTAATTCTTATCCATGGACTCTCATGATTACAATAGTTGATCGCATTATGGATCAGGTTTTGAAAGACAGACAAGACCAGCACCTTGTCGGCTGCGATCTCAACATGATGGTCTACCTTCAATTCAAAATTAATCCGATTAAAATCAGGAACATGCTTTAATGAATTCAGGATTTCATCAATGAGATCCTTCATATTGATGTGACTGATCTTAGTACTCCCTTTCCTGGTTCTTGCCAGATCGATAAGGTCAAGAAGGGTTCGATCCAAGCGTTTAACGCTGGTTTCGATCATAGAAAAATAACCTTCCAAAGCATTGTCACTATTTTCGAGTCTTGCCAGATTTACAATACCCATCACACTTGCCAGGGGTCCTTTTAGATCATGGGATGCTTTATAAAAGAAAGTATCAAGTTCATGATTAGTTTCCAGCAGTTCTCTTTCTGTTTTCTTTCTTTCTGTAATATCTGTTTGTACGCCCCATGTCCTTAGTAGAAATCCATTCTCAATAACACCTATATTATTATTGAGCATATATCGAACATTTCCATCACGATCAAGCTCTTTGGATTCGGCACTACTGATCCGGTAATCATTTCGTATAAACATAGTCATTAGCTCCCGGGTCTTTTCTTCATCGAAATTATTTTCGACATGATAGAACTCTCTGATCCTTTTTCCGACAAGGGAGCTTGTTGATGCATAACCATACATTTGAGCCATGAAGTCATTGCATTCAGCAATTAAACCGGTATCGAGCAAAAGTTCTACCTGTTCTGATAAAGGCAAACTGACCGGAATGGGTTTCTTATATTCTGCCCTCCATATTCCGACGGCACTCTGTTCAATAAAGGTTCTGTATCCTTCCTCCTTTTGTTTCAAGAGTTTTTGAGCCTTCTGTAATTTGGTGATATCAGAAAATACCAGCATGAATCCTCCATTTTCTTCTTCGCTTCCCTGATAAGGCGTACCTGTCATTTGAACCCACACCGAACTTTTGTCCTTCTGATAAAACTCACAATTAACGTGAAGTGAAGGCACGAGTCTGATATCTTTAAAAAATCGTTTGATAGAATCATGTGCTTCACCCGGAACTGCCAATTCAAATATTGACCTTCCCAACAACTCCTCCCTTTTAAATGCAGTGATCTCACAAAAGCGATCATTGAGAAATTCCAGTTGAAAATTATCATTGACATAGATCAGTCCGTCGTTCATATTCTCGACAAGGTCAATATAACGCTTCTCCTGCTTTTGGATCTCACTTTGGTACTCTTCTTTACGCTGAAGGATTTGATTTGAAAGTATAGCCCCTGCATATAAAGCTACAAGTGCAATACTATGCTCCGGCTCCCATTCATTCAACAGCAGCATGAGAACAAGTAATGTGGTGGTGATTGTAAAAATGAAAACCAGACTTTTATAAAACCGGTCAAAAATTAAAGAAAATGTGAAAATGGATATGGAAAGCGGGAGAAGGAAGCTAATTTCAAAATGACGAAGCAGGGTAACATATACAGCCCAGAAGTGAAGTAAAAAGATAGATGCATAAGTAATATTCGTAAAATGCTCTTTGTAGGCAGAACTGTAGAAGGATAAAAAGTAATTTGAGGTAAGAATAATAGACACGAGCAATCCGGTGATCAAAATATAACCATCATGATAGGCAAATTCAAAAACAAAGCCCATCACTGTGACTGCAATCGATGCAAGCACATTGAGTGAACGTAAATTCTTAAGCTCTTTAGATTTTAACTTTTCCTTGAAAGCCCTGAGCATCTCCTTAGGTTCTTGAAAATATTTTAAAAATAAAACAAACGTTGATATGATTCCTGCGCTTCGTAAGGTTCAGTTTCAAGGTGTGAACTGTATGAGAGCATTCAAAAGTATCAAAAATAAAGTGAGTGTTCTTCCAAAGGGTTTAGATTTTATTTGAGATATCAGCCAATTTCCAAACAAATTGACGATAAGTATAGGTTTTACCATCAACCCGGTATCAACCCGTTGTATCAAATAAATAAAAAGTGTTTTATAATGTATGGATCCTTTCGACAAAGCAAACAGCGTGATCATTGATCAAAGTAACTTGTCTCATGAAGAATTATATCATTAGAATTTATGAATCGGGCAATTTGAACCGTCCGAAATTGAAAAAAGTCTCCGCAGCAACTTAGAAATTGACATTAACCGGAAAAGTCGGCCTTATGGTTATTAACAATTTTGATTTTAGTCGTTGATGTGATCATGCAATCATTTTTATCATCACATGATCACTTAAAAAAAAACAAATCATTGGAACGCCTTTATTCATGCACGTTTCAGAAGAATTATTTTTTATTGCAGAAGAATTTTTTTAATGCTTGAAGAAGAAAAGTTCTCTTTTTGAAATCAACAAACCATTGTTAAGAAAATAATTATACAAAACGGTGTAACCTTTTATTATTTATTAAGTTTGACTAGTCATAACATTCAAAAACTAAAAACAATGGCAAAAGCAAAAAAAGCTGCTAAGAAAGCAACTAAGAAAAAAGCTGCTAAAAAAGCAACTAAGAAAAAAGCAACAAAGAAGAAAGCTACTAAGAAAAAAGCAGCTAAGAAGAAGAAATAATCTTCGCTCTTCCCGCTTTCTAAGCGGTTTGCAAAAAGTCCCCCGGTTTCCAATCGGGGGACTTTTGCATTTCAGCCCTAAATTCTTTAATTAATTTAAATTTTCGCATCATTGCATTGCAAAATGACTTTTAATACTACGTTAGTTTCTGAGTGCTTCACATCAACCTTTGAATGAGTATGCAACATTGGTCAATCGATAAAATTATACTTGATCTGAAATACACCTGGAAGATATCCAGAAATGCTACGGATCAAAAAATCAATCTGATCGTAAACATCAACGAGGGACCTTATTCGGCAAAAGGAGAAGCAGCACCAAACATTCGTTATGATGAAAGTCCGGATAAACTTTTGAAACAATTTGAATTTTTTAAAAGCAAGGTTCCTGAAAATTTTTCATCTTTTGATCCCTTAAATGAATTTCTTAATGACTTAAAATTGGCCAATGCGCTTCGTTTTGCAATTGAATCTGCATGGCATCATTTACAGGCAAGTAAAAACAAAACTTCTGTTCCAAAACAATTAGACTTACAAGAGCCCGGTTGGGTATATACTTCATATACTATTCCAATCATGGATCCCGGCAATTTGCGTGCCTTTTACAACGATAACAAGCTTGATAGATTCCGCTACCTAAAACTAAAAATTAATACTGACGAAGGCTTAGAAGTCATCCGATACCTGAGCAGCTTCAGTGACCGGGCAATTCTTCTTGATCCCAATGAAGCTTTTCTTGACGTTGAAAAATGTATTTACTTTTTGGAAAAGATCAAACGATACAATATTGAATTGGTTGAACAACCGATGCCGGCAGGTAAAGATGAAGAGAATAGCTACCTGAAAAAATATTCACCATTCCCGTTATTTGCTGATGAATCAATCCTGCATGAAGCTGACTTCGGATATATTAAAACCATGTTCCATGGTGTAAATATCAAGCTGATGAAAGCCGGTGGTTACAACAATGCTATTGACCTGTTAAAGCAGGCTAAAGAAAAAGGTTTGAAGACCATGATCGGATGTATGGTTGAAACAAGTCTTGGCATCTCTTCCGGATTGCACTTAAGTTCACTAGCAGATTATGCCGACCTTGACAGCTTTATTCTTGTAAAAGATGAACCCTTTGACATGATCGAAGAACACAATGGCCGGATCCAGCTAAAATCCTAGATCACCCGAATATTTAATTCTTTCAGTTGTTCATCGGAAATGCCTGATGGCGTATTGATCATCACATCCCTTCCTGCATTGTTTTTAGGGAATGCAATATAATCACGGATAGAATCAGATCCGCCAAACAAGGAACACAATCTGTCGAATCCAAACGCCACACCACCGTGAGGAGGTGCACCATATTCAAATGCATTCATCAAAAAGCCAAACTGTGCCTGTGCTTCATCTTTACTGAAGCCTAAGGTTTCAAACATTCTTTGCTGAAGTTGTTTATCATGTATTCGAATTGACCCTCCGCCGATCTCAACACCATTTATCACCAGATCATATGCATTTGCGCGGACGCTTCCCGGATCAGAGGTGAGCTTATCTAAATCTTCCGGCTTAGGAGAAGTGAAGGGGTGATGCATAGCATGCCATCGTTTGGAATCATCACTCCATTCGAGTAACGGGAAGTCAAGTACCCAAAGCGCTTTAAAGACTTCTTTATTTCTCAAACCAAGCCTTTCTCCCATTTCCAGTCGGAGTTCACTCATAGCTTTTCGTGTTCCTGAATCTTTTCCGGCCAGCACTAAAATAAGATCTCCCGGAGAAGCCTTTACCAACTCCGCCCATTGCTTCAGATCCTCTGCAGAGTAAAATTTGTCAACGGAAGATTTAATGGATCCATCACCATTTACACGTGCATAAACTAATCCTGTTGCACCTATTTGAGGACGCTTAACCCAATCTGTCAGCTCATCCAATTGTTTCCGTGTATACTCTGCAGCACCATTGACACAAATGGCAAGCACAGTCTCTGCATCGTCAAAGACCTTGAAATTTTTCCCTTTAGCAAGTTCATTCAATGAATGAAGTTTCATCTCAAAGCGGATATCCGGCTTGTCATTCCCATAATACTTCATGGCATCAGCATAGGTCATCCGTGGTATTGAGGATACCTTTTGACCTAATATTTTTTCAAAAAGATGGGTGGTGAGGCCTTCAAAAGTTTGAAGAATGTCCTCCTGTTCCACAAAACTCATCTCACAATCAATTTGAGTAAATTCCGGTTGTCTGTCAGCTCTCAGGTCTTCGTCACGAAAACATTTTACGATCTGATAATATTTATCAAGACCGGCAACCATCAGCAATTGTTTAAAGGTTTGAGGCGATTGAGGCAGGGCATAAAACTCTCCGGCATTCATTCTTGAAGGAACTACAAAGTCACGGGCACCTTCAGGTGTAGATTTGATAAGGACCGGTGTTTCGACTTCTATAAATCCCTGAGCGTTCAAATAATTTCTAGTCTCTGCAGCTACACGTGCCCTCAACATCAAGGCTTCTTTTACCGGTGGTCTGCGAATGTCAAGGTATCTGTATTTCATACGAAGATCATCACCTCCGTCTGTGTTTTCCTCTATTGTAAATGGAGGAGTTTTACTTTCATTAAGAACAATGAGAGAGGAGACGATGACTTCAATATCACCGGTTGGCATCTTAGGATTTTTATTACTGCGCTCAGCGACACTCCCTTTTACCAGAACAACAAACTCTCTGCCCAGTTTGCGTGCGGCTTCACAAAGTTGCGGATCAGTCTCCATATTAAAAACCAACTGCGTTAATCCATATCGATCTCGTAGATCAATGAAAGTCATTCCGCCAAGATCACGTGAACGCTGTATCCAACCTGACAGGCTTACCTCTTTATTGGCATACGACAAGTTCAATTCACCACAGGTATGGGTCCTCAACATATTAATATTTTTGAAAAGCGAAGGTAAAAATATTTTAGCGACAGGATAAGGAATGCAAGAGCTTTCTATTGTCATCACAAGAAAAAAGCATACAGAATAACCCTGAAATCTTAATTCCTCTTATATTGCAGTTCGATGAACACAAAAGAATCAGACGATCTTCGTTACATGCGGGAAGCACTAAAAGAAGCAGGCCGGGCATTTGATATACACGAAGTCCCTGTTGGAGCTCTTATTGTCTGCAAGGACAGAATAATAGGTCGTGGTCACAATCTGACTGAACAATTAAATGACGTCACGGCACATGCAGAAATGCAGGCATTCACTGCTGCTGCAAATTTTCTGGGTGGAAAGTATTTAAATGAATGTACTTTGTATGTGACTTTAGAACCATGCGTGATGTGTGCCGGTGCATCGTTCTGGACACAGATCGGAAGGATTGTTTATGGTGCTTCTGATGAAAAGAGAGGCTTTCTTACCTGCTCCGATAAAATATTACATCCGAAAACAGAACTAATTGGTGGTATCATGGCCGAAGAATGTTCTGAATTACTAAAAGCCTTTTTCAAGAAGAAACGTTGATCGTCTCGTAATTTTTAGAGACCAGTTCTCGTAGTGCCTGTTGCGTTAATGGTTTGTCAAGCTGACCAAAAACATATGGATATTCCATTGCCTTTTTAAGATGTTCAGGTTTTTGAAAAACTGAAAGAATGATGATCTTACTTTTATTACGGACCTCTTCAGGCAGAGTGTCAAACTCGTCAATAAAGTCATAGCCACTTTTTGTAGGCAGGTGCATATCAAGAAAGATCCAATCCGGTGCTTCATCAGCACTCCTGCATTCTTCTTTCAGGTAATGCAATGCTTCTTCTGCAGAACCGGCAACTATCACACTTTTCGTGAACGATGTAAGTTCCATGAGGCGACGATTTACCAAGACGTCAATCTCACTATCGTCAACCAGCAGCACTTGCCCGAATGAAAAGTTTTTGTTGCTCATGTCTATTGAAAGGTGTTCAGGGGCAAATGTAAAGATATTCCCTTAGACCTAAAAGTAAATCGCCTGAAAATCCTGTATTTACAAGGCTTTCGTCGCCTGTTAATATTATAAAGCCGAAAATGAAAATCAGACATTCAGTGCATCCAGTACAGCCTTATTCAGAGGTTTGTTCAGGAATTTATAAACGTTTTTATCCTGATTAGCCTTATTAAGGTCTTTAAAACTTTCAGAAGTTGATAGCATCACAACCTTTGAATGCTTCTTAACAGTATCCGGAAGCTTATTAAACTCTTCGAGAAAACCGAATCCATCCATATGCGGCATCATGATATCAAGGAATATGACATCGGGAAGAGAGGAGGTATTGCCCGAGATCTTTTTTAATTCTTCCAAAGCTGATTGTGCGGAAGCATGAATTATAACCTTATCAGCGAAGCTTTCGCTTTCAATCAGTTTTTTGTTGATGAAGTTGTCAAGTTCATTATCATCGATCAACATTGCTATCTGATAGCGGGAAGTAGGGCTCATAGAAATACTTATTTGAGTGTAAAAATAGAAATAAAGAATTAACCTGAAATTATAATTGACAGGCAAAAAAAATAGCCGACACAAGGTCAGCTATTTAAATTATATATTTCATATTATTTTTATCTCACAAGAGTCACAGAGGCATTTCTCGCGCTTTTAGAAAGGCCATATGCATAGACTTGGACTACGTAAGTCCCTTGTTCGGCCGGTTGTCCTTCATAGACTCCATCCCATTGTTGTCTTGGATTCGTCGTTTCAAATATTTTCTCGCCCCAACGATTATAAATGAATAAGTGAAAATTCCGTATCCCTTCACCTTTAACTCCAAAAGTGTCGTTAATGCCATCACCGTTAGGTGTGAAAGCATTGGGTATATAAATACTCACCGGAGGAATAACTTCGGCATAGTTGGAAGTACTGCTGATCTGATTGTTTCCACTCTTGTAAGCAGTAACTTTATAGATTTTATTCTCCAGGACATCCTGAGCCATGATCCTGAAAGCCCAACTAAATACGAGAAAGAAAATAAATAGAATTTTGAGTGATGTACGATGCATTTTGTGTGTCATGTTGATTACATGCAAAGTAGCCCCACGCTCAGGCCTGATGATACTCATTAAGACTAAGCACTGACATTTGTAAGAAAATGGGTATTTAAAAATGTAGAACGTTTATTTATTGGAAAAAACAAGGCAAGCTTCAATAAAATAAGTTGAAGCTGCTTGTAACACGCTTTTTTCCCCGTAATTTTGTAGAATAATTTTAAAAAAAACCAGAATGCCTTATCCAGAATACATTTGTACGCCAATGCGTCAGGAATTAACATCCGTTGGTTTCGAAGAACTGAAGACAGTTGAAGAAGTTGACAATACAATTCCAAAGAGTCAGGGAACTTTATTGCTTGTTTTGAATTCTGTCTGCGGTTGTGCCGCCGGAACAGCTCGTCCGGGAGTTAAATTATCCTTGCAGAGTCCCAAAAAACCAAATAAACTCGCTACAGTTTTTGCAGGACAAGACCTTGAAGCCACTGCAGAGGCTAGAAAATTCACTCTTCCTTATCCTCCGTCTTCACCGGCTATTGCCCTTTTTAAAGATGGGAAACTAGTCCATATGCTTGAACGCCACCACATTGAAGGTCGTTCTGCAGAAATGATCGCTGAGAATTTAGTTAGCGCCTACGAGGAATTCTGCTGAGAAGAAAACAGAATAATTTGAATGAATGAAGCAGATTCCTGTCATAAAGGATCTGCTTTATTTTTTTTCTGCCTGATCCTGAAAATATTCCGGAAATTTTGCTGCAAGCGGATCTTTCATGACCTTATAAACTTTAGCCTTGAGAGTTTCCATGTCGGCTTCGGTCATCCCTGTTGTTGGAATTGCTTCATGAATAATGACATGAGACATACCGGGGCGACCGGTTCTTTTTAGAAAATCATCAGGGAGCAAGACCCAATTATCCAAAAAAGTAATGGGAACAACAGGGACCTGAGCCTGAATAGCAAGTCGAAAAGGGCCGTTTTTAAATCTTCCGATGCACGGGCCGTTATGTAAAATGGTGCCTTCAGGAAAAAGTGTGATGCTAATACCTTTTTCAAGGTCTGAAGCAGCCCGCAGAAAAGCCCTGTGTGAGTCCATTTTACTTTTCCTATTGACCGGAATGTTCATTTTATCAAAGAAACGTCTGAAAAACGGCACTTTTCTTAGCTCAGCCTTGCCCATAGTATGGAAGTAAACCGGGATACTTATATATATAAGCATGATATCCAGATAGGATGTGTGATTCGGGCAAAAAACGAATGACTCTCCCGGCTTGGGCTTAAAATCACTTTCTATCTTATAAAATATCAGGGCAGGCCATAAAATAAAATGAGCCCAAACCTTTTTAAGTTTGAAAACAAGTGGAAACCACTCCTGGCGTAAAAGTAAAATGGCGAAAAACGGAAAAAAAACAAAAAAGGTGACGACAGCATTCACAAAATAGAAGCATCGCCACAGCCATTGTAAAGGAAACAGAAGATATTTGCTTATTTTCTCCACTTTTAGAACCGGACGGCGAATGTACTAAGAGGAAAGCTATATAAGGCTCAATATAAAAAATGTTGGGATATGCTCCTGTTTATCAATAAATTACTAATGTTCTTAAAAAGAGGCATTTTTTCAGGCTTTATATCCCTAAAAAGCTCCAATTTGATTTAGAAAATCACTAGAAAAGATTGATTCGAAGGCTTTTATTTCTACCTTTGTCCCCCTTAAAAATTGGGAGGTTTGCATGACCAGAGAGAAAGATTTCGTGATCCATTTCGGGAGTTTAAGCGAAGGGGAACATGAATTTGAATACCATATTGAAGATTCGTTCTTTAAGAATTTTGAAAACTCGCCGGTAACAAAAGGTGATGTTGACGTTCTGGTTGTTGTTGAAAGAAAAGAGAACATGCTACTGCTCGACTTCACCATGGAAGGAGAACTGACTTTAGCTTGTGATCGTTGTCTTGAGGATCTTGAATTAGAACTTGAAAGTTTTAACGAATTGATTGTAAAATTCGGCGATGTAAAAGAAGAGCAAGAAGTAGCAGAGGATGTTTTAATTCTTCCGGCAAAAGAAAATGAACTTGATTTATCCAGATTCATTTATGAATATATAACATTACTCATACCAATGCGCAATGTTCATGAGGATGAAAATGGAAATCCATCCTGTGACCCACAAATGCTTGAAGACCTGGGGAAGCATGGACTGAATCCGGATGCTGAACATCCTTCGGATCCAAGATGGGACATACTTAAAAACATTAATCTGAATTAATCCAGTTGGTCAAAAAAAAACAAGAAATAATTAATAATACCATTATAACATGCCAAATCCGAAACACCGACACTCGAAATCCAGAAGAGATAAAAGAAGAACTCATTGGAAAGCAGAAGCACCAACGGTTGCAACTGACCCAACTACCGGTCAACCACATTTATATCATCGTGCACACTGGTACGAAGGTAAACTATACTATAAGGGCCAGGTAGTGATGGAAAAAAATGCCACTGCATAAGTGTGAACAAAAAACTGACAAAAAGCAGTTGACAAATTCGGTACGCCTTTTGTCAGCTGCTTTTTGTTATTCAGTATTTTTAAATCATTCCTTTATCTGCAAAGACTGAAATGAAAATCGGCATTGATATTATGGGGGGCGATTATGCACCTGAAGAAACGACACTCGGTGCGATTGCGGCATGGCGTGAATTACCTTCTCACGTCAAGCTGATATTATTTGGTAAGCGTGAACTCATGCTTCCGTTTTTTAAACGGGAAGGTGTGGATGAAAACGTCATGGAAATTGTTGACACGCCAAGTGTAATATCAATGTCAGATCATCCAACAAAAGCCTTTCAGCAAAAAAATGATTCAAGTATTGTAGTAGGATTTCAATGGCTCAAAGAAGGTCGCATTGATGCATTCGCCTCTGCGGGAAATACAGGTGCTATGCTTGTTGGTTCGATGTTTACCGTGAAAACCATCCCCGGAATATTGCGCCCGGCTATAGGATCATTACTTCCAAAAGAAGATGGTGGCTGGGGATTAATTCTTGATGTAGGTGTCAATGCCGATTGTAAGCCTGAGGTGCTCCAGCAATTCTCTGTACTCGGCTCTATCTATGCAGAAAATCTTCTTCATATAAAGAATCCGAGAATTGGACTAATGAGTATCGGAGAAGAAGAAGAAAAAGGTAACATCCTGGTCAAGGAAGCACATCAACTGATCAAAGAAACGAAAGAAATAAATTTCATAGGTAATGTAGAAGGTCGCGACTTATTTAATGACAAGGCTGATGTTGTAGTCTGCGATGGGTTTACAGGTAACGTTATGCTCAAGCAAGCGGAAGCTTTTTATTCAATGATCCTTAAGCGGGGAATAAATGATGAATATTTTAACCGTTTTGACTACGAAGATTATGGAGGAACTCCTATTCTGGGAATAAATTCTGAGGTGATCATTGCACACGGTATCAGTAAAGCAAAAGCTATCAAAAACATGACTTTGCTCTGTAAGGAAGTATGTGAAGCCGGATTATCCGGAAAGATAGCAAAGGCGTTTAGTAAGGAAACCGTATCCTGACAACTTCCGCTCAGTTTTTTTACAAATTTGGAATTTCATTCTCTGCTCATGGAATTGGCTGTGTATTTCAAATTTATCTTCTAACTTCGCTATCCAATTAAAAGAGAATGTCAAAAATAACCGCTGCAATTACTGCCATTGGAGGATATGTTCCTGAGTTCGTTCTCAGTAATGGCGAACTGGAAAAAATGGTTGACACCACAGATGAATGGATCACCACAAGGACAGGAATCAAAGAGCGACGAATTTTAAAAGGTGAAGGTAAGGGGACATCTGATCTTGCTGTGCCCGCAGTATTAGAGTTGTGTAAAAAACGAGGCATTGATCCGACAGAGATCGATATGCTGATTTGTGCAACTACTACACCTGATTATGTATTTCCTGCAACAGCCAATGTTATTAGCGACAAGATCGGAGCAAAAAATGCTTTTGGTTTTGACATCTCCGCTGCTTGTTCCGGATTTTTATTTGCCTTGGTTACCGGAGCCAAATATGTAGAGTCAGGACAATATAAAAAAGTAGTTATTGTTGGTGCCGATAAAATGTCAGCTATTATTGACTATTCCGATAGATCAACCTGCGTGATCTTCGGTGATGGCGCAGGAGCTGTATTACTTGAACCTAACTCAGAAGGATTGGGAGTTTTAGATTCAATCTTAAAGAGTGATGGTTCCGGCAGAGCTTTCCTTCACCAAAAAGCCGGAGGATCTGTAAAGCCTCCATCACACAAAACAATAGATGCTAAAGAGCACTTTGTATTTCAAGATGGCCAACCTGTCTTTAAAGCTGCTGTAACTAATATGGCACAGGTTTCGGAAGACATCATGAAAAAAAATAATTTAAAACCTGAAGACATCGCATGGCTGGTTCCACACCAGGCTAACAAACGTATCATTGATGCTACTGCGAACAGAATGGGTGTCGACGATAGCAAAGTGATGCTTAACATTCACAAATATGGCAATACAACAAGTGGAACGATTCCACTATGTTTGTGGGACTGGGAAAAGTCACTGAAGAAAGGCGACAATCTCATACTTGCCGCTTTTGGAGGTGGATTTACCTGGGGAAGTGTCTGGGTGAAATGGGCCTATTAATAAAATTATTTTCGAATGTTTATTCTCGCATGACCTTGCGACCTGCTTTCGACAGGATAATAATTTTTTTTTGGTATTTCTTTATTCTAAGCTTTTCTAAGACAAATCGTACCATTTGATCATTCTCCCATTAGAGATATACAATGAGATTGCAAATTATTAGCGGACAGGATTAAGTCTTAAAAAAGAGCAAAAAATCATTAATTTATTCATTTTAAGACAAAAAAACGAGCATTTATCCGCTTTTGAGGCTAAACTTTGTGTAAGAAAGCAAGGTCAATTGTCCTAACTACAGGATAATAATACAGTTTAATCCTAGAACAAACTGTAATCTCAAATCAATGAAAACTAACAACAAATGGATCATGCTGATCCTGCTTACAATGTTCGGTGGGAGTGTTGCCATAGCACAGATGGATAATTTACCAAACATGAGTGCTGAATGGATGCGAACTGCTGCGCGAAATGCTGCTACGGATGCAACTGATGCCGTTGTCTATAATCCTGCCGGTATCACGAAACTTTCAAATGGCTTCCACATCAATGTTGGAAACCAAAGTCTGTTCCGCAACCCATCTCATTCCTATGACCTTGGAATTGGCGAAGGCCCTAAAAGTTATTCGCAAGATGGTTCTGATCCATTTATCCCGAATATTTATGCAGCCTTCAAGAAAAACAACTGGGCATTATTTACCGGAGTTTACATTGCAGGTGGTGGCGGAACACTAAACTATCCAACAGGATCTATCACAACAGACCTCATCGGTTTACAGGCTTTAATGTCGACAGGTGGCGCTTATGCTGAAACTAAAAACGCCAGCTTAAATGCAAGCTCTATGTATCTCACCTCAACAATTGGTGGAACAATTCAAATGAGCAAGAATATTGGATTCTCAACTGCGATACGTTATATCAGTGCAAAGAATACAACTGATGCCGGAATGACTCTGACTTCATCGCCATTCGATCTTGATGATATGCCATTAGTACTGGAGACAGAAGAAAATGCCAGTGGAATGGGATTCATCATTGGTATGAATATTAACCCGACTGAAAAATTTAACATCAGCACCAGATATGAGTCACAGGTGAATCTTGATTTTGAAACAAAACAAATCACAGATGATTTCGGAGCTAGTGTAGACGGAGAAAAAAATCGTCGAGACCTTCCGGCTGTATTGGCATTTGGTTTCGGTTATACCATCTCTGATAAGTTCAAAGCATTTGCAGATTATAATTATTACTTCCAGAAAAATGCTGATTGGGAAAAATCAACTGCCGCTACTAAAGATCAGCCATGGTCAGATCTTGCAGGTAATGCTTCAACAATTGCTGCAGGTATTGAATACAAGCTTAGTCCATGGTTCACAACCAGTATAGGTGGTGGTTACACAAACTATTTGTGGAATGACAGAACCAGTTACTATACAAAACTCGGAACCTATGAAGTAATGCAGGATGATAATTATAACATCAATACCGGATTCGCTGTGAAAGCTTCAAACGCAATTAAAGTAAATGTTGGTTACATGCATACATTCTGGGCAAAGGATCAGAATATCAAAGCGATCAATGCTGATCCATTAGATGTAAATGTGCAAGTGAATAACTCCCTTGATGCTTTTGCTCTTGGAGTTGAAATTAGTTTCTAATTCGTTTGACATCTAAAAACACATTGTGAAGAATGATTTTTTTTCGGTGATCGTGAAGCACTTAGAACACCTGATCTCTAAGTGACTTAAAATCAAACATATAATTCATTAGATTTATCAAGCGCAGAGCTTGGCTCAATGAAATAGGAAAATGAGGAAAGGCAGTCTGTCTTTCCTCATTTTTTTTTAAAAAATGGAGTTTTTATCTTCTCAAAAGCGAGCATAAATTTTATATCATCAGAAAATTGCATTTCAATGAGCTTTATACCTACTCCTTACCATAAAGAATTTTGCTCTTTTTGAAATTTCATGTAGGTTTGGTTTCTGTTCCCGGTCCAAGGGCCCGCCAAGAACATAAAAAAGCCAAATGAAAAGCAAAAAAGCAACGGTAGCGAAAGTAAAATCAACACCGAAATCATCTTCTATGGATTTACCGGAAATTGAAAAGCTCATAAAATTCGTACAAAATAGTGGCGTTAGTGAAGTAAGTCTTGAACAAAAAGATTTTAAAATAACAATTAAGACAACACATGGAGCTATGGTGATGCCTGCTCAAGTGAGCCAGGTACCACATATTGTTCATACACCTGCTCCTGCGCCGGTGTCTGCTGCAGCGGCTCCTTCAGTTGCCTCCGCTCCTAAAGAAACTCCTGTCTCAGGAGATGAAGGCAAATACATCACAATCAAATCACCTATGATCGGGACTTTTTATCGTTCCTCTACTCCTGAAAAACCTGTTTTCGCCAATGTGGGAGATGAAATAAAACCGGGTAAGGTTCTGTGCATCATAGAAGCAATGAAGCTATTCAATGAAATTGAATCTGAAGTGAGTGGTAAAATTATTAAGGTGTTAGTCGATAATGCAACACCGGTGGAATACGATCAGCCACTGTTTCTGATAGACCCCAGCTAAACTGATTTCAACTGACATTTGAGTCTGTCTTCAGAGTCTGCTTAATATTACTTTCAAATCAGTACCATGTTTAAAAAGATATTGATCGCTAATCGCGGTGAGATTGCTCTACGAATAATTCGTACCTGTAAAGAAATGGGCATACACACTGTTGCGGTATATAGTACAGCGGATAAAGAAAGTTTACACGTACGATTTGCTGACGAAGCTGTTTGTATTGGTCCTGCACCAAGTAAAGAATCTTATCTGAATATCTCAAGGATCATTGCTGCAGCCGAAATTACCAACGCTGATGCTATACATCCGGGATACGGATTTCTTTCTGAGAATTCTAAGTTCAGCGCAATTTGCGGTGAACATGGGATCAAATTTATTGGAGCAACTCCTGCTCAGATCGATCAGATGGGTGATAAATCCAACGCTAAGGAGACGATGAAAAAAGCCGGTGTTCCTACAATCCCGGGAACAGAAGGCCTTTTGAAGGACCTTAAAAGTGGAATGAAGATCGCAAAAGAAGTCGGATACCCTGTCATCCTGAAAGCAACAGCCGGCGGTGGTGGTAAAGGAATGCGCATTGTGTGGAAGCCCGAAGAGTTTGAAGAAGCTTGGAACAATGCACGGCAGGAAGCCAGTGCATCTTTTGGAAATGATGGTATGTATCTTGAAAAATACATTGAAGAACCAAGACATATTGAAATTCAAATTGCAGGCGACCAATTTGGTAAAGCCTGTCATCTTAGTGAACGGGACTGCTCTGTTCAACGTCGCCATCAAAAACTGATGGAAGAGACTCCATCACCTTTCATGACTGCAGAGTTACGTGATAAGATGGGTGATGCTGCTATCAAAGCAGCCCTGGCTGTAAAATACGAAGGTGTTGGTACTGTTGAATTTTTAGTTGACAAGTACCGCAATTTTTATTTTATGGAAATGAATACACGGATACAGGTAGAACATCCAATCACTGAAGAAGTCATTAACTACGACCTGATTAAGGAGCAGATCAAAATTGCTTCCGGAATACCTATCACAGGAAAAAATTATTTCCCGAGCCTGCATGCCATCGAATGTCGTATCAATGCCGAAGACCCTTATAATAATTTCAGACCGTCTCCGGGACGCATTACCACGCTTCACGTCCCGGGAGGACATGGTGTTCGGGTGGATTCCCATATATATGCAGGCTACACGATCCCTTCTAATTACGATAGCATGATCGCTAAATTAATTACTGTTGCTCAAACCAGGGAAGAAGCAATTAATACTATGGAAAGAGCACTCAGCGAATTTGTCGTTGAAGGAGTGAAAACAACTATTCCATTCCACCAGCAACTAATGCGTCATCCTGATTTCCGTAGCGGAAATTACACAACGAAGTTCCTGGAGAATTTTACAATGGAAGAAAACTAAGAATTATCTTATCGGGACATTATTCCATCTTTGCACAAACTACCTCTTCAAATTTCTTTGAGAATAAAAATAATTTTAAGTTCTGAGATTTTACATTAGTTCTGTGTAAACTATGAGTCTAATGAACGAACCGGCAATCTGCTTGTTCTCATAATATCGCATGCATGAATCCGGATGCAAGACAAAAATTGATTTCAATAAAATTTGTTCATACGGCGATCTGGATATTTTTCAATATTGTTATCTTTTATATGCTTTATGCAGTCCTGACCAATAAAATAGACTTATGGCTATGGTTAGGCTATGGATTAATCGGACTTGAAGCTCTTACCTTAGTGCTTTTCAAACTCTACTGCCCATTAACAATACTTGCCAGAAAATACTCTGATTCAAAGGAGGACAATTCTGACATTTTTCTTCCGAATTGGTTAGCTAAATACACTAAATTAATTTACACCTCTTTAGTCATCATCATAAGTATTATTTTAATATACAGGCTTTACTAGATATTTGATAAACTTTTCGACCTGCATTCATGACAGTTATGATTCTGCACTGTGAATTTTGAAATGAGTTTCTATAATTAAAATTCAATTTTGTATATTGGAAATTCTGAATAATTAAAATCCGAAATAACGCTAATCAATTTAAATCTAACATAGAATTATGAAACTAGGCGCATTTTCAGTTAGTCTTGCTGTGAAAGACATAAATACCTCAAAGAAATTTTACGAAACTCTCGGCTTCACTGAATTTGGCGGTGACATTAAACAAAACTGGCTCATCCTGAAAAACGAAAGTACCGTGATCGGATTATTTCAGGGGATGTTTGAAAATAATATTATGACGTTCAACCCGGGTTGGGATTCGAACGCACAAAAATTAGTTTCCTTTACCGACATCCGTGAAATACAAAAAGAATTAAAATCAAAAGGCATGAAGTTACTTAGCGAAGCAGATGAAAGCACAAAAGGTCCTGCAAACATTATGATTTCGGATCCAGATGGAAACATAATTCTTTTAGACCAGCATGTCTGAGAGAAAAACATATCCTGCATCTTTATGGAAAAGAAAATACATTCTTCCCTCATATGTCTAAAAAATCATTAGTCAACGAACTCACCGGTCAGCTTACTTTCGAACCTTTAAACCGATCTAACTGGAATAAATTTACTGCTCTCTTTGGTGAAAGAGGTGCTTGTGGTAGTTGCTGGTGTATGTCCTTTCGACTAAGTAAATCCGAGTTTGAAGAAGGAAAGTTAAATGACGGCAATAAAGATTCTATGAAACAATTGGTTTTGGAAAAAAAACCAACAGGAATACTAGCCATCTATGAAGGTGAAGCAATAGGGTGGTGTGCCTTCGCACCAAGAGAGGACTTCATAAAACTTGAAAGATCCAGAGTTCACAGACGGATTGATGATAAGGCTGTATGGTCTATACCTTGTTTTTTCATAGATAAAAGATTTCGAAAAATCGGACTATCTGTAGCATTATTAAAAGGAGTGATCAAATATGCCGGAGAGAATAAAATAAAGATCATTGAAGCATATCCAACTATTCCCACCAAGGAACCACTACCGGATACCTTTGCCTGGATAGGACTTTTTAAATCATTTAAAAGAGCCGGATTCAAAATTGTAGACCGAAGCTCCAAAAACAGACCAATGGTGAGGTATTATGTAGGAGAACAGAAGGTCAATTCCTGAAGTGTCATGTAATACAAAAAGTGTTGAAGTCCCTTTCTTACGAAGTCCTTCAACACTCTATGTACTTATGTTTATCTTCCGGCAGTTGAGCAATTCCTGTTATATCACTCTAACTTTTCGAACAAGGACTACAGCACCATCTTTATCCGACATTTTTAAAAGATAAACCCCGGCAGATATGCCATCCAAATGAAATTGCTTTTCGGCTTTTGAAAAGGTCTTAAGTTCGCGACCTGACAGATCAAGCAGGTTCAGATGATCATAGGCAAGCTCAGTATTGATGTATAAAGCCGAACCGGATGATACAGGATTAGGAAATATCGTACAGGTTTTTTCAGCAATCTCCTGAACTGAAGTTGTGGAACTTTCAGGACTTTTATCGAACCATACTCTATGTGTAGTATTAAAACCATCATAGGTTGTTTCCATAAGCAACAACCAGAACCGAAAATCCTCTGACACCCAGGCCCATTGATCTTTTGTGCTGGTAGTTACCCCTGTAGATTGAGTACGATAAAAATGATACTTCACCACATTGGAGTAAGTGCCATTTGGAAGAATGAGTGTACCATCGCCATCTGCATGGAAATCTATGTTCCCATTAAAAGGAACACTGAACCCCTGCGCATAACTTGTTCCTGAAAAGGAACTCGTGTTCATTGTACCAAGAGAATATGGTATTGGGGCTATTGTCTCTTCAGTGGTATACACCAATTTTGCTGTATCAGAAGGAGGAATAAGAATTGCAAATCCAACTGTATTAAGTGAAGAGCCTGTCACCCTGTAATAACTGTATGCATCGTCCCAGGAAATCCCACATAAGGTTGCAGTTGGGAATTCCGCTCCCCAAGGTGTAGAAGCCGGATCAACAAATTCAAAATATTGTTCCTCAACTTCAGTCAGAGAACTGAAGTCCCAGGTAAGCCCGGACCCGGTGCTGGCATTCAAGGCGGTTGCATCAGGAATATCAGAACACAATCCGATAACAACGTGGTCACCGGTTTGAGGAAGATTACCGCTTGTCACTTCCGGTTGTGAAAATACTGACAAATTGATACACATAGCAATAAGAAATAATAAAGTAGGTAGTTTTGTTTTCATGAAGTATAATTTAATTGGTGATCTTTCAAATATAGTTTTTTTATTTTTTGAAAAAAAGTATTAACGCTATACAGACAGGTTTTTTGCTTTTTATTTATAGATTGAGATGGAAATACTCAAATTCTAGCCTGTTACCGGTATATTCGCCCGAAATGGTGATTATCAAAAATACTGATCATATAATGTTAAATGCACAAATGAAATTAAAAAACTGTTTCATAATAAATCAATTGACATTCTCTCTATAATAATAACACTAGAAAAATGTATCTTCGGAATATATTATTTATTCTTTAACAAATAATAAAACAGATCATGGAAGCACAACTTGAAGAAATCCGCGAACAACAGAGAGCATCCTGGAATAAATTTTCCCCGGGATGGAAAAAATGGGATGAAATGATGATGGAGTTCATGAAACCTGTAGCTGATGAGATCATTAACACTCTGAATTTAAAAAATGATCATGTGGTATTGGATATTGCAGGTGGGACCGGAGAACCGGGACTCAGCATTGCTACAAAACTTACAAACGGCAAAGTCCTTATTACTGATCTTGCAGAAGATATGCTTGCTATCACTAAAGAGCATGCAGCGAAAAAAGGAATAAAAAACATTGAAACAAAGGTATGTGATGTCAGCGAACTTCCATTTGATGACAACAGCTTTGACGCTATCAGCTGTCGTTTTGGCTATATGTTTTTTCCCGACATGAACCTTGCAACAAGAGAAATGGCTAGGGTGCTTAAGCCGGGGGGAAAATTAGCAACTGCTGTTTGGAATGTTGCTGAAAAAAATTTCTGGGTTACGGCAATAGGTGGTACAATAAACAAAAATATGCAACTGGCACCCCCTCCACCTGAAGCGCCGGGAATGTTCCGTTGTGCAGCGCCGGGTTTGATGCAGAGCATTTTTCAGAATGCAGGATTAAAAAATGTCATGGTAAAAGAAATTCCCGTGAAGCTTAGTTGCGGCACGACAGATGTATACTGGAACATGATGACCGATGTTGCTGCCCCATTTGTTGCTGCACTGAGTAAAGCCGATGAAGCCATGAAGGCAAAAATTAAAAAAGAAGTGTATGATATTATCCAACAAAAATATCCTGAAGGAAAAGTAAACATTGATGCAAGTACGCTCGTAATATCAGGGCAAAAGTGAACTTAAAATCGAGCCTAAATATTGCCATTAAATTTTAATAAAATGAAAAAAGCCGGTATGCTTGGATTGAGAACAACAATCTATAAAGTAGGAGATCTTAGTAAGGCAAAGGATTGGTACTCTATAGCTTTTCAGGAAAAGCCTTACTTTGATGAAGTGTTCTATGTCGGGTTTAATATAGGAGGTTATGAACTGGGACTGATGCCGGAGGAGAGCATTACAACAAACAAATCGGAAGGTGTACTTAGCTATTGGGGTGTGAATGATATCAACTCCGAATACGAAAGATTGATTGCTGCAGGAGCTAGAGAACATGAAAAGCCCAATGACGTAGGAAGCGAAATAATGGTTGGCTCAGTTAAAGACCCCTGGGGAAATATAATTGGGATCATTTATAATCCGCACTTTCAAATAGACGTGAAATAATTCTAAATTATCATCCGAATTTTATAAAAACATAAATAGATATGCTAATCTGGATATCAGTAATAATTCTTTTATTGGTGATTATTTACAGCGTCAGTCAAGGTAACAGCAAGAAAAATACAGAAATCGAAAGATTAAAAGCTGAAAGTGAAAAACTCCGATCATCTGAAGAACAAAACAAAGTTCATTCTATTGCTACTGAACTTACACAATTGAAAGAACTGAAAGATAAAGGGATTCTGACTGAGGCTGAGTTCGACGAGCAAAAAGCAAAGATCCTGAACAGGTAATGGTGGCTTTCAAAAACTGTTATAGAAATTAGATTTTTTTGAAACCATTTTTGAGTCAACATTATCCTAACAGGGATTTGGGATAAATCCGATTGCAAGAAAAAATTCTCCTGAATTTAACAACTCTGCTATCAATTAATTAATACATTTCGTCATAGTAGCTTTGCGTACTGTGCAGAAGAGCTTTAATTTATTGATAAACAGATCTCATGAAAAAATTCATCCTCTTTACATTATTTCTATTCAGTAATTCTGCCTTTGCGCAAAACTTTGATATCTATGTAAGCGATGCCGGTGATTTTCAAAATGGTCCCTGGCAAATTTTAAAATTTGACAGTTCAGGGCAGAATCATATTGTTTTTATCAACTCCAACCTGAACTGGCCTCAGGATATTCTCTTTCTGGAAAATGCAAATGTTGTTCTGATATCCAATTTTGGTACCGGAAGGATCAACAGACACGATGCAAGCTCAGGAGCATATCTTTCGGTATTTGCCGGCTCTATCAATGGTCCAACCAGGATGAAGATCGGCCCCGACTCTTTACTATATGTTTTACAATGGAATGGTAATGGGAAAGTGAGGCGGTATCAATTAAACGGAACTTTTGTTGACGAGTTTACAAGTGTTGGTGTAAGTCAAAGTATCGGTATAGATTGGGATTCACATGGAAACTTATATGTCTCTTCTTACAGCGATGATATTGTAAGAAAATTTAGCCCCTCAGGTGCAGATCTTGGAAACTTCATCAGCACAAACCTGGCCGGACCAACCAATATCTGGTTCGACATAAACGGTGATCTACTGGTCTCAGACTATGATGGATATTCTGTAAAACGATTTGACTCCACAGGAACTTATCAGGGAATTTTCATTTCCGGCATCGGGCAATCTGAAGGTGTTGCCGTTTATCCGAATGGTAACATATTATTAGGTAACGGAGCGACAAGTTCTGTCAAACTGTTCGATAGTAACGGCAATTACATTTCCGACCTCATAGCTCCACATGCTGCCAACATGATCAACCCAAACGCAGTTGTTTTAAGAGAGCATCTTATTTCATCAATTAATAAAACCGAAGATATCAATCCTGAATTGGTTTATCCAGCCATTGGAAGAACCTTCTATTTAAAAAATAATCTCACGAGAAATATCAAATCAATTAATGTCATTAATGCAATTGGAAAACTTGTGTACCATTCCGATAACATCAAGGATCAAATATGGGATTCCGGAAATTTTCCTGAAGGAGAATATATAATCACACTCCACTTTATAAGTGGTGAGAGATCCTCCCAAAGGGTTATTGTGATCCATGATTGAGAATTCATTCTCTAACATTAAATTTATACTTGCAGGTATGAATAAGAACAAATTATTCATCTTGCTTTCTATATTTCAGGCTTCTTTCTTTTTCACAGGAAGCCTGACTCAAAACAACCGGACTATCATGCATTATGGAGTATGTTCAAATTCATCTGAAGCAGACCTCTTAGATGATATTGCAGAAATGATCCGGTGTAAAAATTCTGAAGAGTACGAACTCATCACATTACTAGACCGGATTAAAGGTTTTTCTGAAGACTCGACGACATTAGGAGAAAATTTTTCCGATACCGGATTATACAGGATCTCGGATCAGACCTACTTTGAACCGGATGGCCTGAAAGAGTTGCCTGAAATAAATACAAACAGCTACTTTGAAGGAAACATGGGTGACGCCATGCTGTTAAGGAACTTCACCAGATATTGTAAAAATAATTATCCTGCAAATCATTATATGCTTATCATTCGCTCGCATGGAAATGGTGCAGGCATGTGTCCGGATGCAGAGGTGGGAAAGAGAGACAAATTGTATCCGGCTGAGCTACGTGATGTGCTGAGCTCAGAGGCATCCGTTGATATACTCGGGCCCGATGTTTTCTCGCTGGTCTACTTTCACAATACGAATGACAATATCGAATTAGCAGAGTTTTCTTTTCCATATCTCGATGCGTATAATTTCTATGAAAGAATTTCGGTAAGTTATAAATTATTGGATCAGTCGAGTGCCCTTGCCGGCGATGTGTGTGAAGCTATCGATCGCATGGTAGTTTGTTCTTAATATGGCAGCGGTTTTCTTCCGGAAACAGAGGAGTTCAAGGAAGGGAAAGACGGAATTTACCAGATCATTCCTTTCTGTGAAAAATTGTTTTCTCGCAGCAAGAGAATATATTGGACACATTGTATTTAGCTCCATCCTGACGATAAAAAAAATGATGATCCCTCCTATGGGCTGTATGACCGGTGCAGGGATGGAGCAGTAAGAGGAAATCAGACTGTAGATAATTTTAATGAACTTCTTGATTTTCTCTTTGACACGACAAACGAAGATGATGGTGGTCTGAGTAGCTATCAGTGGTAATCGCAACAGCAGAGTTTAGGTTTTTCTGGCCTGCATCCAAATTCAAGAAGCTCAGATTTATTTTTTTCCAAGTATTAAACGTCCTTGCGAGCCGGCCGTATTTTCAATGTAAACCATCACTTTTATTTCGTATTTGATCTGTTTTAGCCAATTTCATCCAATTCTCATAAAATATAAGTACCTTTGCATTTCTATGCTCAGGAAATATTTTTCATTTTTATTGATGTTGATCGCTTATACGATCCTTCTTGGACATAGCATTGTTCCACATCACCATCACGAAGATAATTCCAATCTAAACTTTCATCATGAGCATGATCACGATCATTCAGAAACTGAAAGCGAAGGTGGACTGAATCACTTATTCTCTCATTTTTTACACGCATCCGATGAGTTGGTGTTTACCGGTTCATATAATTTTCAAGCTGACTTTTCGAAACAATTATTGTCAGTAATATCTATACTTCCTGATAATTTATCTTTTATCTCTTATACTCTGCCACCCCTGGAGTACAAACCGCCGGCAGATGAACATATCTATAGAACTGATATCAAATTCAGTTTTGGCCTGAAGGCTCCCCCATCTTTTCTTGCATAATTAAGTTCCGCTTAACAGGTACTTTACACACTCCCTTTTATCCGGTCTTAAGCCTCTGTGCCTGACTGTTGATGCAAATTACATTCTGCACAACAGCGGAAATTTTTTCTCAAAAATATTTATTCAAAAAAAATCAACCTATGATATACAGATCATATGTCCCGTACTTATTAATTCCGGCTATGTTGCTATCCATCCCGGCTTGCCGTCACAAGCATGATGATCATCAACATGAGTCTGTTGAACTAACTCAAGCTAACCATTCTTATACAGTTTATTCAGATAAACTAGAATTGTTTGTTGAGTTTAAACCGCTCGTTGTCGGATCAGTCTCCCGGTTTGCCAGCCACTTAACAGTAACAGGTGATAAGTTCTCAGCACTGAGTGATGCCAAAGTCACTATCAGACTTCTTGTGAACGGGTCTGAGCAAACAAATTCAACCGACTCCCATGACACACCCGGAATTTATCGCTTGGCATTGGAACCAAAAATTTCGGGTAAAGGAAAACTGGAATTCGACATCGCTGCAAAAGAATTCAATGACCGGATAATTATTGAGGATATTATAGTCTATCCTGATGAGGCTGCAGCAATGGCTGCTCCGGTCTCAGATGCCGGTGCAGGAAGCATCAGTTATCTCAAGGAGCAAGCCTGGAAAACAGATTTTGCAAATGCCCCCGTACAAAAACAAAACTTTAGTACTGTCATAAAAACCGGTGGACAAATTCTCTCAGCTTCAGGTGATGAAACTGTCATTACTGCCGTAGCGACAGGGATCGTTGATTTTGCAGGCAACCGTACTATTTCAGGATCTTCAGTCAACATGCAAACAGACTTATTCATCATCAGAGGCGGGGAGCTCACATCAGCAAATGTAGAAGTAAAGCATCAAGAAGCTAAAGTACTGTTTGAAAAAGCCAAAGCAGATCATGACAGAGCTAAAGAATTAGTGTCGGATAAAATAATCTCTGAAAAAGATTATCTGGAAACAAAACTAAAATTTGAAAACGCCAAAGTAAACTATGATGTTTTGTCGAAAAACTATTCGGAACAGGGGCAAATCATACGTTCCCCGATCCAGGGTTTTGTTAAGAGTGTTCTGGTGGAACAGGGACAGTATGTTGAAGAAGGAACACCTTTAGCCATCATCTCAAAAAACAAGAGGCTTATTCTACAGGCTGATCTGTCACAAAAATATTTTTCAGAATTACCGTCGATCAACTCTGCTTCATTCAAAACTACAATGAATGATGATGTTTATGACACGAGATCACTTAATGGTAAACTTCTTTCTTATGGAAGAAGCACTTATACGAACTCACCCTTCATTCCTGTAAGCTTCGAATTTGAAAATCCGGGATCTATCATTCCGGGTACCGTGGCTGAAGTGTTCCTCAGATCTTCAGCTATCAAAGATGCTCTGGTGGTTCCTGTAACAGCATTGACTGAAGAGCAAGGTTTTTTCTTCGTTTACATACAAACAAATGGAGAGAGTTTTGAAAAACGCGAAGTAAAAATAGCAGCTTCCGACGGAATCAATGTCCGGGTCATTTCCGGAATCAACGAAGGAGAAAGAATTGTGACAAGGGGAGCCTATCAGATCAAATTGGCCGCAGCATCAGGAAATATGCCTGAACACGGACACGAACATTAAAAATAATCAAGATGTTAAATAAGATTATAAAATTTTCGCTCAGCAACAGACTTCTGATAATTGTAGGTTCGGTCCTTCTTATCGTGTTCGGGTCCTATGTGGCCACACGAATGGATGTTGATGTATTCCCTGACCTTACAGCACCAACTGTTGTTGTACTCACGGAGGCTCATGGAATGGCACCTGAAGAAGTTGAAAAACTGGTAACTTTTCCAATAGAAACTTCTGTAAATGGCGCTACAAATGTGAGGCGTGTGAGAAGTTCATCCTCAGCAGGAATATCAATTGTTTGGGTGGAATTTGAATGGAACACAGATATTTTTCGGGCCAGGCAGATCGTTAGTGAAAAAATGAGCTCTGTCTCAGAAAAATTGCCGCAAGGTGTAGGAAACCCTACGATGGCACCTCAGTCGAGCATCATGGGAGAAGTAATGTTTGTATCACTCACGGCAGACAGCACTTCATTAATGGAGCTCAGAACCATTGCCGACTGGACAATCCGTCCTCGTCTCCTGGCTATAGGAGGAGTTGCTCAGGTAATTGTTATGGGAGGAGAATTCAAGCAATATCAGATCCTGGCTTCTCCTCAAAAAATGAGCTATTACAACATATCTCTGAAAGAGTTACTGCGTGCAACAGAAGAAGCCAACGGAAATTCTTCAGGAGGATTTATGAATGAATTTGGCAACGAATATGTTGTCAAAGGAATCGGCAGGACAAGCGACGTAAATGAATTAGGCAAATCTGTCATCAAGTCGATCGATGGGAAAGTCATTAAAATTGAAGACGTCGCTGAAATAAAAATCGGAGCAGCACAAAAAATCGGAGACGCCTCTGCCAACACCAGGCCGGCAGTTGTGCTTTCGGTAGCAAAACAACCAACAACGAATACTCTTGCATTGACAGAGAATATTGATTTAGCCGTTGCGGATATTCAAAATAATCTTCCTGCCGATGTTCATGTAAATACAAAAATATTTCGTCAGGCAGATTTTATCAAAGCATCGATTAGTAATATTCAAAAGACATTACTGGAAGGAAGTATTTTTGTGATCATTATTCTGTTCCTTTTTCTGATGAACTGGAGAGCAACAATCATCTCATTGCTCTCAATACCGATTTCACTGATAGCAGCTATTCTGACTTTAAATTGGCTAGGCTACACAATAAACACTATGAGTTTGGGTGGAATGGCTATAGCTATAGGAGCTCTCGTGGATGATGCGATCATTGATGTTGAAAATGTTTTCAAGCGACTTAGACAAAATGCTTCAAAACCTGCAGAACAAAAGGTAAATAAACTCAAAGTAATTTTCGACGCATCTGTTGAAATTCGCACCTCAATTATCAATGCGACCTTCATCATTATCGTTGCATTCATTCCGCTTTTCTTTTTGTCGGGAATGGAAGGAAAACTATTGGCGCCTTTGGGAATAGCATTTATCATTTCTCTTTTTGCCTCACTCATCGTAAGCATAACATTGACACCGGTATTAGGAAGCTATTTGCTTGCCAATGATAAAATGTTGATGAAGCAACATGAAGAAGGATGGTTGGTTTCTAAACTACAAAAGATCTACACAGGATCTTTAGAAAAGGTGATGATGTATAAGAAATTACTCATTGGGTCATCAGTCGCATTGCTGATAATTGCATTAATCGTGATGAGCCAACTGGGAAGAACATTCCTTCCTGACTTCAATGAAGGATCACTCACAATTAGTGCAGTGAGTCTGCCGGGAATTTCATTGGACGAAAGCAATAAAATAGGAAGATCTGTTGAGCAAGCACTACTTGAAATTCCGGAGATCAGTGTTACTACCCGCAGGACAGGCAGAGCAGAACTGGATGAACATGCACAGGGTGTGAACTCTTCAGAAATCGATGCTCCATTTACCCTGGAGGATCGAAGCAGAGATGAATTTCTAAAAGATGTACGGCAAAGTTTATCGACAGTATCAGGTGTAAATCTTACGGTGGGTCAGCCTATTAGTCATCGCATAGACCATATGCTTTCAGGGACAAGAGCAAATATCGCCATCAAGATTTTCGGTAATGATCTGAATAATTTATACAGACTTTCAACAGAAATTCAGAATGAAATTAAAAACATCCCCGGTCTGGTTGACCTAAGTGTTGAACAGCTAATCGAAATTCCGCAAATTCAAATCAAAGCAAAAAGAGATATCTTAAACTATTATGGAATCACCATAGGAGAGTTCAATGAATTTATCGACGTTGCTTTTTCAGGCGAGAAAGTCGGGCAAATTTATGAGGACAATAAAACCTTTGATCTTATTCTGCGCTTTGACGAGGCTAACAGGGGGACAATAGAAAATATCCGTAACACGATGATTGACCTCGGCGTGAGTGAGAATGACGATACACATCAGGATGATCATGGCAAAATTGCTCAGAAAATAAAATCAGGGCATCGCAGAATTCCCTTGCATTATATAGCAGACATTGTAAGCACAAGTGGACCCAATACGATCAACAGGGAAAATGTTCAACGCAAGACCGTTGTCTCTGCCAATGTAAGTGGAAGGGATCAAAAAAGTGTAGTACAAGAAATAGAAACAATTATCAATAGTAAAATTTCTATCCCGGAAGGATATCATATAGAATATGCAGGACAATTTGAAGCAGAAGCTCAGGCTTCCAAGACTTTATTAATTACCTCATTTCTTTCCTTATTGGTCATCTTCCTTCTCCTTTTTCAGGAATTTAAAGATGTAAAAATTGCCTCTATCATTTTATTGAATCTCCCGCTTGCATTAATAGGTGGAGTATTCAGTATTTACTTTACAGGAGGTATCATGAGTATTCCATCTATCATTGGCTTCATCACATTGTTTGGAGTAGCTACAAGGAATGGAATTTTACTTGTATCACATTATAAAACGCTGGAAACAGAAGGCTACAATTTATACGATACAATTATTCTTGGATCCCGCGACCGACTGAGCCCTATTCTTATGACTGCCTTAACAGCAGGATTGGCATTGATCCCTCTAGCAATTGCAGGTGACCTGGCAGGTAATGAAATTCAAAGTCCGATGGCTAAAGTTATTCTTGGCGGGCTCCTCACCTCTACGCTATTGAATATTTTTATCGTCCCGGTAGTTTATTATTTATCAAAAGTAAAAAAGAGTTAAAATGAAAAATCGACTCCTGACAATATTTGCTCTGATTTTTACAATTCAGACCTATGCTCAATCGAGTATTGACTCTGTTCTTGAACAGATATCCCGCAATAACAAAACGATACAGGCAAGCATGCAGCTTATGGAAGCTGAAATGCTGGAGCACAGAACCAGGCTTAGACCGGAAAATCCAAGTCTGGAATATGATTATCTGGAAGGAAGTCCGGCGAATAAAGGTGTACAACACGAATTCACTGCTGCACAAACATTTGAATTCCCCACCAGCTACATAAAAAAATCTCAGCTTTCAAAAGAACGTTCAGCATTATCAGAAATTGAAGCAAAAACCAGCAGGCAAGATATATTACTTGAAGCTAAAAAGTTATGTCTTGAACTTGTATTCCGAAACAAACTTCAAAAACAGCTAACCGAACAAAAAGAAAACACAGAAAAAGTTCTGCGTGATTTCCAAAAGAAACTTGATAAAGGTGAAGGAAACATTTTAGACTTGAATAAAGCCAGGCTACAGCTAATTGAGGTCAGGAAACAATATCAGGAAAATTATTCAGCAATCAATATGGGACAACAAAGGCTGGAATCATTTAATGGCGGGAATAAGATCTTGTTCAATGACACAGTCTATCCGCTTCATTCTGCGGTACCTACATTTGATGTACTGGAATCTGAATACGAAAAGAATGATCCTGTAAGAATGATGCTTGAACAGGAAAGAGTTGTTGCTCAAAAACAACTGGAGCTAAACAAAGCTCTTTGGCTACCTAAGCTTAAAGCAGGATATCGATATCAGGGGATTGAGAGGGCTGATTTTCATGGCATACATACAGGGGTCACAATCCCTTTGTGGGAGAATAACAAGACTATCAAGATGCAAAAAGCGAAAATCGTGTATGCAGATCTCGAGATAGAAGATCATCGGATCGAACACTTTTATGAAATCAGTCAGTGGTATGAAAATTATTTAAACCTAAAGCTTACATTGGACGACTATCAAAATGTTTTCGCATCGCTGAACAGCACTACCTTGCTAAATAAAGCACTCAATCTTGGCGAGATATCAACAATAGAATATTTTATGGAAATGAACTACTACTATAATTCGAGTTTAAGTTTTTTAGAAGTAGAGAAAGAGATGTATATGGTACTTGCTGATTTGTACAAGTACAAGCTATAATTCTTCATTTTCCTTAAGGGGCAACAGGACGATTAATAGCTTAAATATTCTCCATATAAATTCTGAAGGAAAGCTTGTCCACGCTGAACAAGCTTTTTTTCTACCTGCTTATCCTTGATATTTGTAAGAAGCAATCGATCTTCCAAATAAGAATACACATAAAAATTCCGTCCTTCCTTCCAACCGATCACAGATTCAGATTGATAATAAGCAAACTCTTTAGAACCTGTAGACAGTAAATTCTTACTCCATTTATAATTTGCTCCGGACAAGCCCATCTGTGGGAGTAATGTTGCTGCCAGATCATGATGCCCTCCTAATTTTCTAATCTGTCTGCCTTTGAATTTGGTCAGGAGTACATCACCATAAAAAAGCATAGGTATCCTTCTTGCCTCCGGCATAAGATCATTTCGGCTCCATGGCAAACGATGGCCATGATCAGCAAGTATGATGAAGAGAGTGTTAGCATACCATGGGTCATTCTTCACTGATTCCAAATAATTCCAAACACATGCATCGGTATAAGCAGCAGCGTTTCTAAACAGATCCTCCTCTGAATTACCCGGAAATCGTTTTTCACCCGGGACATCAAAGGGTTCATGTGTACTCAATGTCATCATCACTGAAAAGAAAGGTTCTTTCGTTTTGCTTAGATCTTCTCTTTGTTTTTTAAAAAGATTTTCGTCATACACCCCCCACTTTCCTCCCGGTGTATTGGCAGGAAAATCTTTCTTATCATAGACATGATCGAAGGTCTGGTTCATTAGATATAAATTCATATTTGAAAAATTACTTTCCCCTCCATAGTAGAAAGCAGTGCTATAACCCAGTGTTTTAAGATCTTTAGGTATTGACGGCAATCTTTTCGACTTCTCTGTCGAGCGCATAATGCTATGATAAGGAGTAGCAGGCCATCCGTTTAAAATAGACACGATTCCCTGATCCGTTCTGGTGCCACTTGAGAATACAGAATTAAAAAGCAGACTACTTTTACTCAGTGAATCTAAAAACGGTGAAACATTTTTTTCACCACCCAATACTCCTACCACATCTGAAGTATGGCTTTCCAAAATAATGACTACGATGTTTGGATCTTTTTTTGAAAGCACGTCAGGGAAAGAATCATTGTCATTGCTGAATAAATCATTCACCAATTGTGTTGATACAGATTCATCCATTTTGTTAAAAGGATTATTCTCCAACAAACCTGCTAATTGTACTTCATACATCAGGTGCCATGCCGGATTGAGAGTGACCTGATTTAAAAAATTATTGGAAGACCTGCTTACCAGACTTTCATTCATTGGCAGCATTTGCCAGCCTCCACGAATTCCGGTAATTAAAACAAAGCCCAGAGTTAAACTAATCCCAACCTTATAAATAAGCTTATCGTTCGTGGCATCGTATTTCGGTACCCGGCAAAACTTTTTGAAAGTATATAAAGCCAGATAAATAACCAGAGCCAAAAACAGGACTACAACGATTATTTGCCCGGTAGAAAAGGAATGTAATAACTGCCCGGTGTCCGACAAATACGTCAGTGCACGGTAGTTTATGAGATTTCCCCAGAAATGAAAAATGAAAATATTGGCAGCTAATAGAATCGTAAGTACAACAATGACTCCATTAAAATACTTGCCTAATCTTTCATGAAGATAGCGGGCTATCTTTATAGGCATCATCATAAGCAGCAAGGCAGGTAAAATAAGAATATAAGAGATCACTGAAAGATCCATCCTCAATCCATGTATAAAACTCCATGCAGCTTCGGAAAAAGTAAAGTCCGGGTGATCCGCTTTATTGTACAGTAAAAAAGCTATGCGCCAAAAGGCAAAAAACAGGACGAAATATATAAGTATCCTGAGGAGTGCTTGAACTTGTTTGGTCAATTTTTTCCGAAAAGATTATTTTTTAATTTCAATTGAAATCAATTCTTCTTTCCGGATGCAATTTATGAAAATGTTATCAGAAAAACTGTTCCCATCGTCAATCCATTATTGCATTATGTATAAATTATAAACAGTCAATATGCATATTCAGAGCACGGTGAGTCATAAGTCGATTATTCGTCTTCAAGCAAAATATTCTCTGAATGCCTGGCCGTTGCCGTTTCCAGCTTAATGGTATAAGCTCCTTCGGGGAACAACAGAGAATGAATTTTATAATTATTTCTACCCGGGAAAAGTTGCAGGCTCATATTGTACATCTGTTTTCCGGCATGGTCGTACATCCTTAATAAACCTGTCTCTGCTTCTGTGCTAAAGAAAGCCAGATCTATTTTATCATCTCCCGGCTCTATAGAAGCATGAAAAAGATTTCCATCACCTTTAACATTTACTGCAACGGTTTTTGTGTAGGTATAATTTCCCTCAGAGTCTGTTTGCTTCAGACGGTAATAATTAATTCCCGGAAAGGGATACTCATCACGACTCTGATAAGATCTCTCAGTCGTTGATTTTCCTGCACCCGGAATTTTCATGAGGGGGATATACCGTTCTGCATCATTACTTTTCTCTATGGTGAATGAACTATTGTTGCTTTCTTCGGCAGTGATCCATGAAAGTTCTACGCTGCTACCATTACTTTGAGCATCAAGAGTGATAAGATTCACAGGCAATTCGTTTCTGGCTCCAATTTCGATCTTGAACTGACATGCAGTGCCTGCATAACCGTCGACAGAAATATAATAACTCAAGCCCGCCCTCGGAGTCCACTGATAATAATATTCATTATCTGTTTCAGGTGTTTTACTGACCATTGCAGGTCTTGAATTATTATCCGCACATGGATTTGAAGAATTCCATAAGTAAACCTGCAATCCTTCTATTGAATTACAGACAGGATCATATATCCTCAGATAGGCCGACTTACCCGGAACCCATTCCTCCGGTGTTTTCCACTTATACCAGGTATTATTCTCTACGGATGTATTTGTTACCGGGCCATCTGCACTTGCACCGGCATTGTTAAATGTTCGTGGATTATTTATTTCCAGGGCAACAGCCTCTGAGCAAAGATCTCCTGCCGGTACATAAGCTATGCTACTGGTAACACACAGGCTTATAGCATCAGCTTTGGTTTGTGTAACTGCCGGTGAAGCCATAATATAATAATCTTGCCCCGGTTCCAAACCTTCAACAAGTGCTGAAGTATTTGCCCTAAGTGTATGACAAGCGATTTGCATCATGTTAGAACATGATCCGGCAAAGACAACATAATCTTTTGTATTGGCTGCGGCAGCACCGGATCCAATGTAGGCACTTCCGTTATTGATGGTAAAATTATCAGAGGTAGCACGGACTTTTATCCAGACAACAGATTGCTTACGCTCATCATCTTCGCTGCATGCGGGATCAATGAGAGCTGTCTTTCCGGACATGTCAAAATAAGAAGCAAAGTCAGCGGACAAGCCGGACATCTTTCCAAAGTAAACCTGACCATCCGTATTCTCACAATTGAGTGAAGGGAAAACGACCAGCGCTTGTTCACAATTTTTACCCGCCTGAGCGAACAAAAAGCTTTGTCCGAGTACCAGGAAAACTATAATGCTGAAAAAATTCTTCATCGTGTACGACTTGTAGGTTTGTAACTCTTGGTATAAACTATTTCTGTCAATGGCTTGTAGTCCGGTTTCTCAATGTCAGCTCGTGAAGGAATCCGGACCTTGGTAAGTTGTGTAAGCGCAAGGACACGTTCCTCATTTTGATCACGGTAATTTTCTATCATTACGAGGTAATCATTGGTAAAGGGATCACCGGCTTCAGAAGGTGTAACAATAAACTGATAAGTTCCGGGAGCGGCTTTTTTACCTTGGGCATGCAACTGGTCCTTCTTCATAGCCGGCTTGATAGAAGAAGGATCCTGAGCCGGAGAATTTGAAATGCCTGAGCAAAGGAAGATACCGATGCAGAGCAGGCTGAGAGCTTGGTTTTTCATTGATTAGATATACGTCTTCCGGCCTGTCCGGTAATTGCAGAATTGCATGTTTTCTTACAGAAACGAACCCAATCCTGCATGCTTTTTGATGTTTTATACCCTCTTTTTGATTGTATAAATTGCCAAAACGACCATTAATGATGTTGTAATGACGATTTTTCCTCTCTCACCCGGAATTTTTATGCACATGACATGCGGAATCCTGTCTAAAAGCCCCGAGCGATCGGAGGCGGGCTGATTACAACCGGAAATTATGATTCTATTCCAATGAACATCACTCAGAATTATTTTTACGGTAACAGCTCTACCGGTGCAATAACCATCTTTGACGGAGTCAGACTCATGAATATTTCTGAAAATTATTTTGTGAATAATACAGCATTTGATTACAGCATTGTATTTATAGATCAGCCTTGGGAAAAATCCTTCAACTGTAATCATTTTATTGGTAATTCGGTTGCATTTCCGTCAACAAGCATAGTGAACATCAGAATTGGAAATGGTCTCGGAGCATTCCGAAATAAT
>DAOQWA010000029.1:0-40746 GCA_035341855.1 Bacteroidia bacterium | reverse complement strand
CTGTGATTCAAGCTCTAACAATTTACGCATTATCACTCCTACAGAAGCAGAGCTTACTAATCCATATTCCTTTACTTCATCCTTTCCTTCATTGCTAATATAGTTTATTACTGCACGAAAATCTTTCAGATCCAAAAGTGGCATTTTTTTATCATCACAATATTTAAAGACGATATTAATTACCCCTTGCTGGTTTTCATTCAACTCAAGAATTTTCGAAAAAAGTATCGGTCCGAATTCAGAAACCGTCGCCCTCATCTTTACACCTTTCTCATCTGAGATGGAGAGAAGCTCAACAGGAAATTGTGCCGGCGACCAGGGCTGACCTATTTGCTCATGTCTCGATTGAATTTTCGGATGATCATTTCCGGGAACAGCTATTCCACTCAGATCACCTTTAACGTCCATGACAAGTACACTCACACCTTTTTCTGACAATCCTTCAGCAAGACGTTGAACTGTTTTTGTCTTTCCTGTACCTGTTGCGCCGGCAATAAGTCCATGCCGGTTGGCAGTGTTCAAAGGCATTTTGATATGCAGACCGGGGATCGTATTTTTCTCAAACATCGCTCCGCCAAGAATAATGCTTTCACCCTGGAATGTATAACCAATTTCAAGAGCACTTTTTACTTCGTCAATAGTAGACATGAAACGTTTCTTTCTATTTGAATAAATTTCAGAAAAATATTTTTTTGTTTGTGGAAGCAAGTTCTTTCAATAGCAAACTTGGACGATAGCGCTCCTCCTGATAGAGCTCTGACAGATCATTTAATGTATTAAGGACGTTCTGAGCACCTATCTCATCGCACCACTTTAAGAGTCCTTTCGGGTAATTGACACCTTTAGTCATTGCAAGATCGATATCCTCCGCAGAAGCGATTCGTAAATACAATGCATCTACTGCTTCATTGATTAACAGGGCAAGAATTCTGTCCAGAATTTTCTGAGCCATTGCGTCATCCAATAAACCTTCAGGTCTTTCAGTACCGGCGGCATAATTATAATAACCACTTCCGGATTTTCTACCAAAACGATTTGCCTCAACCATTCTTTTTTGTGTCAGAGATGGCTTGTAACGTGGATCATTATAAAACTGCGACCATACGGTTTCTGTCACTTTATAATTGATATCATTCCCTATTAAATCCATTAACTCGAATGGTCCCATTCTAAAACCTCCCAGGTGGCGCATAGCTCTATCGATGGTTGCAAAACCTTCGACACCTTCAGGCAGGCCATAACAGCCTTCTTCATAAATACGTATAGCTTCTCCATAAAACGGACGAGCAACACGATTAACGATAAATCCCGGAGTATCTCTTGCGATTACAGGAATTTTCTTCCATGCAGCAATAATCTCCTTCGCCTTAATTAGATTTTCAGTGCTCGTTTCTATACCAGGAATAATTTCAACAAGAGGCATGAGAGGAGCAGGATTAAAAAAATGAAGCCCTAAAACCCTTGAGGCATTTTTGCAAGCCCCACCAATCGAGGTAATCGATAGTGACGAAGTATTACTTGCTAATAAACAATTTGATTTGGTGGCGAATTCCAACTCGCAAAAAACTTTTTGTTTGACAGACAAGTCTTCCACGATGGCTTCTATCACCAGGTCACATTCATGAAACTCAGACAGATTCTCAGCATATAGAATCCTGTTGATAATATCCTTGGCCTCATTTGAACTAATTTTACCTTTTTCAGTCAATTTATTTAAGGTGGAATTCAGATTCACTAAAGCTCTTTCAAACAATTGTTTTTCCTTATCAAACACATAAACCGTGTGACCGGCAGTAGCAGCAACCTGTACGATACCTATTCCCATTGTCCCTGCCCCGACAACACCAACAGGTCCGTTTTTTACTTTCTTATTTTCTGTCATATAGCCTATCCTCAAATTGAGAAAGTGTAAAAATAGCAAATAATAAGCCTTTAATGTTGGTAAAATAAGCCCATTTTGATGAAATTTGAGTTATTTGAGGTTCTTTCGTCAAAATAATAATTTCCCAAAAAGGTTTGTTTTGGCAAGCCAGAGTCGTATATTTGCCATCCCAAAAATCAGAAAACGAGGCATTAGAGCCCGATTGAAGATTCAGGATGGCATCTAAAAATAGAAATTAGCATAAAATGGCAAATCACAAATCATCACTCAAGCGTATTCGTAACAGCAATGCAAAGCGTTTGCGTAACCGTTACCAGGCTAAAACAGTTCGTAATGCAATGAAGGCTTTCCTGGAAATTGCAGACAAGAAAGACGCTATGAAGCAGCTTCCAAAAATGACATCTATGTTGGATCGTATTGCTAAAACGCACATCATTCATAAGAACAAAGCTGCTAACCTGAAGAGCGAATTAGCTGTTCATGTGAACCAGATGAAATAATCTCAACCAATTTTTTTTTTACCTCCCGGAAACGAGAGGTTTTTTTTTGTCTGATTCTTAAAAAAGAATCCTGCTTTAATTGGATGCACAGGATTAATGTTCTTTGCAAATTCGGACTGTCATTCAAAGAGCAATTACATGGAACATAAATTAGGCATCAAGACTTGGGCTGAAGAAGACCGTCCAAGAGAAAAGCTTATCCTTAAAGGCAAACATACTTTATCGGATGCGGAACTTATTGCCATTCTGATCAGCTCAGGAAACAGCGAGGAGTCAGCCGTAGAAGTAGCCAGGCGGATATTAAACAGTTGCTCAAACGATCTGCTTCAACTGGGTCGGATGAATGTTGCAGAACTGATGCACTTTAAGGGAATAGGCGAAGCAAAAGCTGTGACGATCACAGCGGCTCTCGAACTCGGTCGAAGACGCAATGAAAGCGTAGCGGAGAAAATTGACAAAATATCTTCAAGCAAAGATGTAGTAGCCATTTTTCAGCCAATTCTAGGCGACCTCCTTCACGAAGAATTCTGGATTCTCTTTTTAAACAGAGCTAACAGAATTATAGGAAAACAACAGATTAGCATGGGTGGCATGAGCGGCACCGTTGCTGATCCACGGATGATCTTCAAATCGGCATTAGATAAAAAAGCACTGGCAATTATTCTATGCCATAATCACCCCTCCGGAAACAACCAACCCAGTGAGGCAGATCTTAGCTTGACCAAAAGTTTGCATGCAGCAGGAAAAATTCTGGAAATTTCAGTTTTAGATCATATCATCATCACACAAAGCAGCTATTATAGTTTTGCTGATGAGGGAAATATTTAAACATTCTGATTGTGTCGTTCATTCTCGGTAGGATTGCTTATTTTCACGCAGGACAAATAACAATTTTTTACAAGGGTCAAGATGATTTTGATTTATTCTCCTGCAAGCTCAGCCCGCCTACAGTATATTCTGGATGTTATATTTCAGGACTTTCTGGGCATTTCATACAGCTTTACTTCGGATGCAGGCAAATTTAATTTTCATGCCGGTCCGAAAATAAATTATAGTGAACAAGCATTCGGAAATGAATTATTTATTTATTCTACACGTTTACTTTTTGAAAAAGGCATCCGTGACCAGCAGATTTCAGTAATTGACTGGCAAGACACCAAAGCATTCTTTGCAACACATCCAAAATATATCATTCCTTTTGATTTATTCGCAGCTTCATTTTACCTGCTAACACGTTATGAAGAATATCTTCCACACCGGCGTGATGTTCATGGTCGTTTTGACGTACGTGACAGCCTGGCTTTTCAAAAAGGATTTTTAAACAAACCTGTTGTAGACCTATACGTTCTTCAGTTAAAGGAAATCATCTCTGACATGTATCCGGCGCTGGAGTTTCCTGAAAGAAAATTCAGATTCTTATCTACCATTGATATTGACAATGCATGGGCCTATAAAGAAAAAGGCCTGCTAAGGACGTCGGGAGCTTTTTTGCGTTCATTAGTTCATTTAGAATTTCAAGAATTTGCAGAAAGGCTGCTTGTCCTTCTTGGCTACAAGAAAGACCCGTTTGATACTTATGATGAATTACATGCATTGCAGCAAGCCTATGGATTCAAGAGTATTTACTTTTTCCTGCTCGGTGATTATGGTGAAAACGACAAGAATGTATCTACCTCAAGAAAGAAATTCCAGTCCTTGATCAATTCTATAGCCGATTACAATGCTGTAGGCATTCACCCTTCCTATGCATCAAACACACTCACTTCAAGAATAAAACTCGAACAATCACGTTTACACAAAATTATTAAGAGTAATGTGACCAGAAGTCGTCAACATTTTCTCAAGCTTGAATTTCCCACCACTTATCGCAATTTGATCGAATGCGATATTACAGACGACTACACAATGGGCTATGCAGCAGAACCCGGTTTCAGGGCAGGGACATGTAATACATACCGGTATTTCGATCTGGTATATGATTGTATGGCACCATTGAAAATCCATCCATTCGTAGTCATGGATGCAACTTTAAATCTTTACAAAAAGATCAGTCCGAGCGAAGTCATGAGCTTTGTCGGGCCATTACTTAAGGAAGTCAAGAGGGTGAACGGAACTTTCTGTATTCTGTGGCATAACGAATCCATCAGTGACAAAAAACCTTGGGAAGGATGGAAGGACGTATATGAGGAAATCATTAAAGCAGTTTATTCAAAAAATTGATACGTTTTCTTGAACATAGCGAAATTGACAAGACTGCCTGGGACCTGTGCATTCAATCTTCCGTTGAGTCTTCCGTTTATGCCCAATCATGGTACCTAGACATTGTCAGCCCGGGCTGGAATGCATTGGTTAAGGATAGTTATACCAGCGTTTTTCCTTTAACACAGAGAAAAAAATGGGGAATAAAATATTTATTTCAGCCTGCATTCACTCAACAACTGGGAATGTTCAGTACAGAAAAAAAAGACGACCGGCTGCTTTCGGCCTTCTTACTAGCCATTCCGGAATCGTATAAACTTATCGAGATTCAAATCAATGGAGGGAATACCGGCTCCTATATCCCTTCATCCTTTGAAGTGAAGGAAAAAATAACGCACCATTTAAATCTTGAACAGCCATTTGAAGAACTTAAAAAAAATTTCTCTGAAAACACGAAGAGAAATATAAAACTTTTTGACAAAAGCTCATATAAAATAAACAATGATGGTGACCCCGGAGAATTAGTTCAACTATTCAAGGAAAACCGTGGAAAACATATTAATCAACTTGGTAAAAATGATTACGCAATGTTTTTGGAAATTTGTCACGTTGCCGGGCAAAGAAATTTAATAAAGTGCATGCAGGTCAGAAATTCAGAAAACAAACTTAGCGCAGGAGCAATATTTATTAAAACTCATTCAGGATACATATTGCTTTTTACCGGATTGTCAGAAGAAGGAAAAAGTTCGGGTGCCATGAGTGCGATACTGGCTCAATTTATTAGTGATCAAAGTGGTTCTCAAGGAGTACTTGATTTTGAAGGCTCTATGGATCCTGGTGTTGCAAGATTTTATAAGAGTTTCGGTTCACATGAAATCGTATATTTACAAATTAGAAAAAACAGGCTACCCTTACCTCTTCGTTGGCTAAAAAATTAATAAATCCGTTTTTATGGTGCATAATCTGGGTCTTTCAAGTTCAATTGTAAATCATTTCATCTCTGAAATAAGAGATATTACCATCCAACAGGACAGAATGCGTTTTCGGCGGAACCTGGAACGAATGGGTGAAATTTTTGCTTATGAGATTAGCAAGGAACTTGAATATAAGGATAAGGATGTGACCACTTCACTTGGAAGCGCTATTGTTCCTGTTATAAAAGAACAACCAATAGTAGCAACGATCCTTCGCGCAGGACTTCCGTTGCACCAGGGAATTTTGAATTATTTTGATCATGCGGACAATGGTTTTATAAGTGCGTATAGAAAACATCACAAGGATGGCAGCTTTGAAATAAAACTCGAGTACGTTTCCTGCCCTTCTCTTGACGGCAGGGTGTTGATCTTATGTGATCCGATGCTGGCAACAGGAGCAAGTATGGTAAGCACTTATAAGGCTATGCTTGAGATGGGAAGGCCGACTCATACTCATATTGTCAGTGTTTTGGCCAGCACACAAGGTGTAGAACATTTAAAGTCACAGTTACCTATGGAACGGATAAGCATTTGGGCAGCGGCTATTGACGAAGAGCTTACAGCACAATCTTATATAGTCCCGGGGCTTGGAGATGCAGGCGATCTGGCATACGGACAAAAATTATAGGTTAGGACAAACAATTTTTTTCTGCGCTGATTCGACAATGGAAGAGTTCTTCAAAATATTGACCCTCATTCTTCTTAGTAGTGTTAAATTTACCGTCGGGCTTCCCTTGGTATACTTAAATGAACGTTACGATTTCACCTGGTTCGAAACGAATATTTATGCAATCATAGGTGGCATGATAGGCGTTCTTGTTTTTATGCATGTGAGTGAATGGCTTATGGAACTTTGGGATAAGATTCGCCTGTACTTTTTCCATAAAAAAGAGAAAAGAAACTCCCTATATTCCAGACCTGTCGCAGATGTAGAAGGGAATATTGACATACGCTATGAATACGTTACAAATACACTTCCGGCGAGAAGACTTTTTACGAAAAGGAACAGAAAGATGGTTCGTATTTGGAGAAAGTATGGCCTCATCGGACTGGCAGCTTTAACACCTATAATATTCTCGATTCCCATAGGAACATTTTTCATGACACGTTTAGCGAAAAACAAACGAAGAGTCATAATCTACATGTTTATTTCGGTCACTGCATGGTCAGTTCTTATCACCACTCTTTTTGAAATAATGCATGTGGGATCATTGAACGAAATAATAAAATGAAAAAAACGTATCGACATATTTTCTTTGACCTTGACAATACCATCTGGGATTTTGAACAAAACTCCAGAGAGGCACTAATAGAGATCTACCATAAGCACGATCTCCCTCGCCTTGGTGTCAAGAGTGTCGAATTGTTCATTGACAAGTACCGTGAACGAAATGAAATGATGTGGGAGCAATACCGTCTTGGAACGATCGATAAAACAACATTAAGAGATAAGAGATTTGCTCTGACTTTTTGGGATATGGGCTTAGATGCCGAAGCCGCTCCGGCTGCTTTAGCTGACGATTATCTTTCGATCAGCCCGAAAAAAACCATCCTGTTCCCGCATGCACATGAGGTCCTAGGCTATCTGGCAGAGAAGTACAAATTACACATTATCACAAATGGCTTTGAGGAAGCGCAGAGCATCAAAATGCAGGAATCAAAATTGCTGCCTTATTTTGAAGAGGTAATAATTTCTGAGCATACAGGATTCCGAAAACCGGATAATCGTATTTTTGAATATGCTTTAAAAAAGACTATGGCCAGAGCCGGTGAGTCGATAATGATCGGTGATGGACTTGAGGTAGATGTCCTTGGCGCATTGAATGCAGGGATGGATGCGATATACTTTAATCCGGAAAAAAAATCACACACAGAAATACTTACCTATGAGATCAAGTCATTAGATGAGCTGAAATCAATTCTGTAGATTATAGATTTGAATAATTTTATAAAAAAAAAAGCCTCCCATGTTAGGAGGCTTTTTCAATTCAGTTCAACAACAACATTATTTATTGTTAGGTGTTGGTGCGTCGTTCTTTTCTACTTCAGCTTTTGCTTTAGAACCATGGCTGCAATCGGCTTTTCCTTTTGCAGAATGATCGCAACTTGCTTTCTTGGCAGAAGAACAAGCTTTGGCACCTTTAGAGCTGGAACAACATGCTTTCTTTGAAGCAGCCGGTGCACCAGCAGGTGTTGCCTCAGCATCAGCGGCAACTGCAGTTTCCGTTTTAGTAGTCTTCTGTTCCGAATCTTGTGCATTGGTCGTAAATGCAACGAAAAAAACTATAGACGCGAGGGCAAGGATTTTTTTCATATCTGATTATATTTTTTTTATTTAAGGTTGAACAACAAATATACGAAATTGTTTCCCGAAACAGCCTGAGAATTGTCATTAATAACTTACACCCGGTTAAATTATCTTACGATTTTAACTAAAAATAACCCAATCTTCATCTAATTCGGCGACTTCCTTTTCGTACTTTCACCCTCTAACTAGTTATGAACGTCTCCGAAAACCTTAAAATAGCCATTTCGAGTATAAGAAGTCAGCTATTGCGGACGGTACTCACAGCCCTGATTATTGCTATAGGTATCATGGCATTGGTTGGAATACTGACTTCAATAGACGCTATTAAAGGTTCTATCAATGATAATTTTACTGCCATGGGTGCAAACTCATTCACAATTCAGAATAGAGGAATGCACATTCGTGTAGGAAACAAAGGGAAAAGACCGAAGAAATTTGACATAATAGATTATCGTCAGGCGAACAGATTTGCAAAGGAATATAATTTTCCTGCCACGGTATCCATCTCGACTATGGCTTCAAGAGTATCTACCTTAAAATACAGGGATAAAAAAAGCAATCCCAATGTATTTATTATGGGTGGTAATGAGAACTATCTTCATACATCCGGATACTCCATTGACAAAGGAAGAAATCTATCTGCACAGGAAGTACAATACGGATCGAATGTGATTGTCATTGGAAAAGATATAGAGGAAAAATTATTCCCCAATGAAGATCCTTTGGATAAACTAATATCTGTAGGAAGTATTAAATATAGAGTAATTGGAACCTTGAAGGAAAAAGGTTCTGCCATGGGATTTGGAGGAGATAAAATTTGTCTCCTCCCTCTGTTTAATGTACGACAAAATTTTGGCAGCAACCGCACCTCACATTCTATCAATGTAAGTGTTCAGGACGTTAAAAACCTGGATGCTGCCATTGGAGAAGCCACCGGACTTTTTAGGAGTATTCGCGGTTTATCAGCTCGCGAAGAAGATACATTTGAGATTACAAAAAGCGACAGTATTGCGACCGTATTGCTCTCACAAATCAGTACTGTTACACTTGCTGCAACAATTATTGGGTTGATTACTCTACTAGGGGCAGCGATCGGGTTAATGAATATTATGCTTGTCTCTGTAACAGAACGAACACGTGAGATTGGAATCAGAAAAGCACTGGGAGCAACACCTAAAAAAATCCGCTCTCAGTTTCTCGTTGAAGCTATACTCATATGTCAGATGGGTGGTGTTCTGGGAGTAATCCTTGGAATTTTAGTAGGGAATTTAATGTCAATGCTCCTGGAAAGTGGATTTATCATCCCCTGGCTCTGGATTATTTCAGGTTTAGTCCTCTGTTTTATAGTTGGCATTGTTTCCGGTTATTATCCTGCATCTAAGGCTGCAAGGCTAGATCCTATTGAAGCACTTCGATATGAATAGTGGAAAATGCTTTAAACAAAAAAGACCATCAAAATTGATGGTCTTTTTTGTTTAATTATATTTCCTGAACGATCAATGATGAATGATCAGTCTTGCACTCGCTGCACCGCAGCGTACAAAATAAAGTCCGTTTGAAAAATCAGAAGTATTGATGATATGATTTCCATTGAAATGTTGAGAGTAGATCAGTCTGCCCGTTCTGTCAAAAAGCTCTAAAAGCTGCGAACCACTCAATGAAGAATACACTTTCACTGTATTACCGGCCGGATTAGGTGAAACTGAAATTGACTCAACGAGAGAAGAAATAGTCTCCAGATCAGTACTCAAATTATTATTGAATCCGAACGTAGGCATTTGAATTATAAAATTACCGGTACCATTCGGTACACGTGCCAATCCCTGATCAGTCACCTGTGCACCAAAGCTAACCTGATCAACAATCTCTCTGTTAGGATTAAGCAATATCACTCGTTCTCCGGAAGAAGATAATTTGAAATTACAATGAAGGCCTGCCTGACTTCCATTCTCATCTGCCCAAACGATTAAATAATCATTTGGCTGAATGACTGTTCCGACCGGAAATTGCCATTTGATATAGTTGAAATCATTATCAGTTAAATAAAAATCACTGATATCTACGGCAAGGGAAGATTTATTATATAACTCAATCCAGTCATCAAATTCTCCCGATGAATCCGCAGCCGTCGTCAGGTTTGAAGCCATAACTTCATTGATGACCACTGAAGTATCTGAAGCCATACCGGGAAGAATAAGATATACAAACACATCATGCTCGGCACCAACAGGAAGATAACTAACCGTTGAAGCACTGTTATTAGCAACGGCCTCTATATAATATCTCACCCATGTTCCACCGGGCAAGGCAGGAATTTCCCCTGCATAAATTCCGTCACCTGCTGCGCTATCATTATGTGCACCATCGTCATACATAATAGTTTTTTCAAAATTACCTACAATTCCCGTAGCATAATATAAATTAACATGATCAAGTCCAGACAGAAAGTTCACACTTGCCTGCACAAGGACAGGTTCACTCACCACAGGTTGCTGCCATTGCACTCCCTGAGAAAAGTATGATACATTTGAAATCTCTGGACCACTTACATTGACTTCCGCATTAGCTAACAAATTAGCTTTCCGATTAACGATCCAATTTTTCAGTGTCTGGATTTCAGATACGAATTGAGCATGGCTATAAAACTTCTTCGGATCATTTTGCACCATTGTATCAATAAGAGATCTGTATTGATCCATAATTTGAAAAGCACTGCTTGTGTCAAGTGCTTCTTCGATTAGTGTACGCATGTGTGCAAGATATCTTTGCCGAAGTTCAGGTACTGCAAGCAGTCTGTAAAGAAGTGGATAATTTACTTTGTTGGCATTATAGAAAGGGCTCCAGTTTACAGCGCTGTTAGACATCACACTATTTCCATCGTATTCGATCGGTGTGATACGACCGGTTTCCGCTTCGTAGTATACGTAGTAATCCATCTTGCCTTTATAGATGTAGCTATCATCATCAGAGAAAAGAATTTCACTTGCAAGATGCCAGAGTGTTCGATCCAAATCCAGGTAATCAGCCAGGACAGATTCAAGATTAGAGAGTGATACTGTATCAAGGACATGGCAAGTTTTTACGAGATCGTTCCAGGGTTCAGCTTTATGCGACTTTTTCAGAGTATAATAAGGTTGGTATAATGATGTATCGGCACCCAAATAATTCAAGGCAGCAGTACCATCGCCCCAGCCTCCTCCTGGACCACCCGGACTCCCCGGTGGTTTATCTGCCCTCCAGTTCGTTCCATCATTGCTCATAAACCATTCTTTATAAAAATCTCCATCCAGCTGTTGTATACAAGGGTACACACCCCAATTTTCCCCGTTAATATAGAGTTTGGCAAAACTGGATTTTGCAGCAGGTATATGTTTGTGGATCTGATGCTGGAAAAAAACCTCCCTCATAAAAGATGCATCCTGAAATCCATTGTTAAGGTTAAGGATATCATATCCGTAGATATCCTGACCCTTGATAAAAGAGTCAAAATTTAAATTAAAAGATTTTTTCTGCGAGCTTCCTGTTCCTGAATAGGATGTTTGTCCTTTAAAGCGTACACCGACACTATCATATGTAACACCATCAACCATTAAAGTAGCAGGAAGATCTGTGTGAGAACTGTAATTGGAAGTGAGCAATGACCAATAATTGGGCTGAGGGAAAGTGAGGTAAAAGCTTCTCACGTAAGTCTGGTCAAAAAAACCGGCATTGTCTTCACGGCCGGTATATAAAGTTCTGCCATCAGGACTCAGGTACATTTCATCAGGCAGTGATTGTGTAAATGCGTTACCGGAATAAAGAAAGAGGAACAGTATTAGTATTTTTTTCATCGATTAGAGGATTTATTTGCCCGGAAAGTAATAGAAGCCTAAAGCAAAGGATTTAAGTAATTGGAGCGGAGATATAATTTTTAGGACTGCGAAAGTTACCTGTAGTTTAATTTAATATGAAAATAGTATAAATATTTGTGGTGCTAAATTAAATTCCTAAAGATTGAATTGCATATTCGGTTCACTCGAGGTCAAACTTAAACTTTAGTTCAAAAAAAAAAGCACCAAAATGGTGCTTTTCTTCTATTGAATGAGGTTTTATTCTGCGATAACCTCGAAAGTTATCTTTGCTTTCACGTCTTTGTGAAGATTAACCGTAGCAGTATATGTACCAAGTGCTTTGATGTGTTCATCGTCGATATGAATTTTCTTACGATCAACGATTACATCAAGTTTAGATAAAGCATCAGCTAACTGAAGTGAAGTAACAGATCCATAGATCTTACCGCTTTCGCCAACTTTAGCACCTACTTTAATGACTGTAGCTTCAAGCTGCTTCACCATTGATTCAGCATCTCCTTTGATCTTCTGTGCTTTGTGAGCACGTTGCTTTTGAGTCTCGGCCATCACCTTTTTATTCTGCACATTAGCAATGATTGCCAATCCGCGAGGAAATAAAAAGTTACGGGCATAACCGGGCTTTACTTTAACAATCTCATCGGCATAGCCGAGGTTGTCCATATCTTGTTTAAGAATAACGTCCATTGTTCAGGCCTCCTTATTTTAATAGATCAGATACATAAGGCATCAACGCCAAATGGCGGGCCCTCTTAATTGCTTGTCCAACCTGACGCTGAAACTTTAGCGATGTACCGGTAAGACGACGAGGAAGGATCTTTCCCTGCTCGTTCACTAATTTTACCAGGAAGTTAGCGTCTTTGTAGTCGATGTACTTGATTCCGTTCTTTCTGAAACGGCAGTACTTTTTTTTGCTTGTGTCAACCGTTGGTGGGTTGAGATAGCGAACTTCATTTGATGATGCCATAGTTTTTCAGATTTTTAGGAAACAATTTTTTCAACTTCTTCTTTCTTTGCAGCAGCATTTTTACGCTTCTTCTCATTGTAAATGATCGCATGCTTGTCGAGGCGAACAGTGAGGAAACGCATGATGCGCTCATCCCTTTTGAATTCAATTTCCAGTTTGGCGATGACATCACCGGGAGCTTTGAATTCAATCAGGTAATAAAACCCTGTGTTTTTTTTCTGGATAGGGTAAGCCAGCTTGCGTAATCCCCAGTTGTTCTCATGAACAATTTCGGATCCGCCTTCGGCGGAGAGGATCTTCTTGAATTTGGTGACTGTATCCATCATCTGCTCCTCCGAAAGAACAGGTGTCATGATAAATACCACCTCGTACTGATTAGACATGTTTGATTAGTTTACGGAGATTTTTTTATGGGATGCAAAGGTAAATAAATTAGATATATAAACAAGGTTCAGAATGCTTTAAATTCAACAATTTCCACCTGAAAAGCCTTCTTCTGCCGAAAATCCCTGAAAAGTTCAACTTTTACGATGAAATTATGCTAATAGTCAATTTCAGGCCAAAATAGACATATTAACAGCCCTGAAAATTTTCTTTGCTTTTTACAGCCCAATAATGGCAAGGCTTTCATGAAGATTGGCTAAAATTTTTTAAACACCTGTTAATAACTTCTTGACTTGCACCTAATAAGGAGTATCTTTGCCAAGGTATTCTCCAACATATTCCAAACGATAGGCAGGTGCTCAATGAAATGAAATTGAGCAAGTTAATTAAATCCGATGCAATTGCGGTATTGCGTGCATTAATTTCACCGCCATCTCCGGACACTAAAAAGTAATATGTCAACAAAGTTGAAAAGTTATGTCCAGGGAAAATGGACAGCAGGTGAAGGAAAAGGAACAAACTTGTACCATGCGGTCACAGGTGCTCACCTTTTTGAATCTACAAGCAATGGACTTGACTTTAAGGCTCTGTTAGAATATGGACGAGTGACCGGCGGACCTCATCTCAGAAAGATGACTTTTCATGAAAGGGCAAGGATGCTCAAAGCCCTGGCATTGTATCTTAATGAAAGAAAGAAAGACCTTTATTTATTATCTGCTGCTACAGGCGCTACCAAGGCTGATTCATGGATTGACATAGACGGAGGAATAGGTAATCTATTTGTCTATGCAAGCAAGGGGCGTCGTGAATTACCTGATGAAAGTTTTTATGTCGATGGAGGTCCGGAAAAAATTTCCAAGAACGGAACTTTTGTAGGACATCATATATGTGTACCTATGGAGGGTGTGGCAGTACATATCAACGCCTTTAATTTTCCGGTTTGGGGAATGCTTGAGAAGATTGCCGTAAATCTCCTGGCCGGAGTTCCCGCTATAGTGAAGCCGGCAACTTCGACATCCTATCTTACTGAACTTGCCGTTCAGGAAATCATTAAATCCGGTATTCTACCTGAGGGAGCTTTACAATTAATCTGCGGAAGCACAGGAGATCTTTTGGATCATCTTACTTGTCAGGATGTGGTAACATTTACAGGTTCTGCATCAACAGGAAAGATGCTGAAGAGTCACCCGAACATTTTAGAAAATTCGGTTCGCTTCAATATGGAAGCTGACTCATTGAATTGTTCTATTCTTGGTCCTGACGCTAAACCGGATTCAGAAGAGTTCAATCTTTTCATTAAAGAAGTTGCCCGCGAGATGACTGTCAAGGCAGGACAAAAGTGTACTGCAATACGTCGGGTAATCGTTCATGAAAATCATACTGAAGCAGTAATAAATGCCTTACAAAAAAGACTAAAAGGAAACGTAATTGGTGATCCTGCTGTAGAAGGTGTCCGCATGGGACCACTTGCTAATATGGCACAGGTTGCTGATGTAAAAGATAAGGTGCGTCAACTGATGCAGACTTGTGAGGTTGTTCATGGAAATGTTGATGAGGTCGACGTGGTTGGTGCTGACAGTAAAAAAGGTGCTTTCATGTCATCAATGCTTTTATATTGTAGTGATGCATTGAATACAACCGGCGTTCATTCAATAGAGGCATTTGGTCCGGTTAGCACGGTGATGTCTTATAAAAGCAGCGATGAAGCGATTCAACTCGCCCGACTGGGGAAAGGAAGTTTGGTTGGATCAATATTTACAGCTGATAATAATTTTGCAAAGGAAGTCGTTCTGGGATCTGCTTCTATGCACGGTCGTATGATGATCGTCAACAGAGACTGTGCGGCTGAGTCAACCGGTCACGGTTCTCCTCTTGCACACCTTGTACATGGTGGTCCGGGACGTGCCGGAGGCGGTGAAGAGATGGGCGGCATTCGTGGTGTGCATCACTATATGCAACGTACTGCATTGCAAGGTTCTCCAACGACATTGACAAAAATATTAAACACATATTTACCAGGTGCCGAAATGAAGGAAGATGTAATTCATCCTTTTAGAAAATATTTCGAGGAGATCGAAGTTGGAGATACATTAATAACCCATCGAAGAACAATTACCGAAGCTGACATAGTGAATTTCGCAGGCATCAGTGGAGACTATTTTTATGCTCACACTGACGAAACTTCTCTTGAAGGCTCCATATTTGAAAAGCGGGTTGCTCATGGATATTTTATAATATCTGCAGCAGCAGGATTATTTGTTGATCCCAAAAAAGGTCCGGTATTAGCAAACTACGGTCTGGATAATTTAAGATTCACCATCCCGGTATATGTCGGAGACACAATTCGGGTTCAACTGACATGCCAACGCAAGACAAAGAAAGAAGACCGGGAAGGTCAGATACCACAAGGGGTCGTTGAATGGTATGTGAATGTTATCAATCAAAACGATGAAGTAGTTGCTGTTGAAACAGTACTTACACTCGTTGCACAAAAGCCCGGTGTTCAGCAAACAAAAGAAGTTCCAAAAGAATCAAAAGTATTAGTATAAAAAATTAGTTAAACCATATAAAACACAGAGACATGTTACTTTATGACACACTCGATCGTTTCGAGAAAAAGTACGCACACCTTAAAAAGAAAGGTCTTCGTATCAACGGTCTCAAGATGATTGACCCAAAACGCAAGAAACACGTTATTGACATTAGTCGTCCATTGGTTTTCGACAACAGGATTCTGCCCAAATCCTTCGAAGGGCTGGATGTAAAAACTGTCATTCACGGAGATCTGCCAACAGAATTTAAAGTTGACAGAACAAAACCGGATTGGCAAAAGAAAGAGTATATATGGGCACCGGAGCGCTTCGAGCATTTCGTAGACCGCTGCAGTGTTGAACTAAAAAAGCAATTAGGAAATCCATCAATGAGCCGCGAAGATCTTCTTTCTGCATTATGTTTTGGTGATTTTGAAGCTCACAAAAACAAAACTCAAATGATGGTGAAGGAGGGAAAACTACCGGCATTTGCATCGTAATAATTATTACAAACTAAAAAAGACCGTCATTCACTGGCGGTCTTTTTTTTATCCGATAATGACTTTACGAATGAAAATTGATATTTAGGCATGAGTAAACAGAATCCATAAATTCTTTAACTTGCAAGCATAACAAAAAGATTTCACCAAATTAATTAAACAAATGAGCCAGGGCACAGTAAAGTTGATCATTGAATCAGGCATAGCAACAATCACTTTTTTTCATCCTCAAAGCAATTCATTACCCGGAAGCTTATTGCAACAATTAGCAAAAGAAATTGAATCAGCAGGAAAGAACAAGGATGTTCGTGTCATTATATTAAAAAGTGAAGGAGAAAAGGCCTTTTGCGCAGGTGCATCTTTTGACGAATTGGTTTCCATCAAGAATACAGATGAAGGAAAATTATTTTTCTCAGGTTTCGCAGCAGTGATCAATGCTATGCGTAAGGCTCCCAAGTTTATCATCGCAAGGATCCATGGCAAAGCTGTCGGGGGTGGTGTCGGATTGGCTTGTGCAGCTGATTACACGCTTGCACACGACAGCGCATCGGTGAAACTAAGTGAGCTGGCTGTTGGTATCGGTCCATTTGTGGTAGGTCCTGCTGTTGAGCGAAAGATCGGCAACTCAAATTTTTCTGCTTTATCGATCAATGCAACCGAGTGGCAAAGTGCTGAATGGGCTAAAGAGAAAGGCATGTATGCAAATGTGTATTCCTCCACTTCGGAGCTAGACGAAGCTGTCTCTTCACTTGCAAACAAACTTGCTAAGAGCAATCCGGAGGCGATGGCATTATTGAAAAAAGTATTTTGGAATAATACCGACCACTGGGATCAGCTACTTCAGGAACGTGCTGAGTTAAGCGGTCAGTTAGTTACTTCAGATTTTACCCGCAACGCCATTGAAAAATTTAAAGCAGGAGCACGATAGTTGGTGAAGATCAGAATGAATAACTGATCCCTCCTAATACATTGAAGCCCTCACCCGGGTAATTATACCATCTGTTGTATTTTGAAAATCCAAGATTGTTCATATTAAGATATACTGAAAGAATTTTGGAATAATGGTATTCAATTCCAAGGTTTGCATCGACGTATCCCTTAATTTTCTCAGCTGTAAAACCGAAAGTAGATTGAGTTCTTCCGAAAGACTTTCCTCTTCCGCAAACTGAAGTACTTACGACAATTTTGTTGCGCAGATTATAGGCAGCTTTCAAAGAAATTTCGTTTTGAGGCTGGTGCCATGCTTTGATCTGCAAATCCGGAGTATAACTATACTGGTCGAATTGAAGACTCACTTTAAACTTTTCATCAGCTTTATAAGACAGCTCAGCATGCAAGGTCAATTTGTTGACATCATCATAAACTAATACGAATTTGTTAAAGTTGATAGTATCATTTACAAACAAGGCCATGTCTTTAGTTGTACCATACTTTACCCATGCAGCAAAAGAAACTGCGCTATTAAAATTTCCATTCAAACCACCTGTCAGCATGATTGCTTCACTTGAATTAAGAGGAACAACATTCGAATTTAAGAATGGGTTTTCAAGCGTAACCGTACGATAACTGTTTTTCTTTAGATCCCCTTCTACTTTTGCAAAAGCTGCAATGACATGTTCCGAAATAGGCAGGTTTACTTTAATATTGGGGTAAAAATGTATTGATGAAGCATCATCCTTAGCGATAACTACGCGACCTCCAAGTTCAAACTTTGCTTTATCCTTTCCTAGAAATACTGTCGGTGCTATCCGAATAATATTCCTGTTTAGATCAGACACAAAACTCAGTGGCTCATTGTTCGCCTTACTTTTCTTAAAATAGTTAAAGGAAGCCTCAACCTGTATGTACATATTCTCTACTTCCTTCCCTCCTCTTGCCGTGACAAGGAAATCATTTTCGTTGACATCAAAATGGTCACTAAGGGAAGAAAAACCAAAGGTAGCTTCATAATCTAAATTACCCTTTGAGAGGTAATTACTTTTTATTCCGGCGCTGACATCAAAATTTGAAAATAGCTGACGTATATTTTTTTTATCGATGATAGTGTCACTTGTAGAATATCCTCCATAATAATGGACTACATCGCGATTATAAGTCATGTCCCCGAAAAATATTGCATTCTCAAGAAAATACTTTCCTGATACATGTGCTTCGTTTTCACTGTAGGCCGAATTACCTACCCCCTTCAGAGAAGGAGAACCGGAAAAGTGCTTTGCACTCAAACCTAATGCTCCCTTTTTAGATCTCAATGAATTGATATATAATTCGCCGCTATACTTCGTATAATTACCAATACCCAAGCGAACCAGGTTTCTATATAGTTTAGACAAGGCTTCATCTTTTACTCTGACAGCTTTAATTGTCGCTGTCTCGTAATTTGTTTCAGCCTTCTTGGTTTCCATTTTATAATTCAAGGCAGGAGCCACATATGTAGATGTATCTCCTTCCGGTGTATCTGAAATTTTGTAGGACTCAGCAAGTACAGGTTTATAATCTTTTACAATGATATACTCCTTATCACCCAGATCTTCCTTTTCCTTTTCTTTCTGTGAGAATGATGAGAGGCTACAAAGCAGCAATCCGATTACTAAAAATATTCTTGACATCATTATAATATTATCGTTTAATTAACTCAAAGATTTTTTGTTCCTCCTCTATAGAAATTAAAATTTCTCAAGCTATTCACCCGGATCTTCAGTCTCATTACCATCATCACTCTGCTTTTGTTCTTCCGGCACAGCGTTTTTCTTTCCCTCAGCAGCATTTAATGCATCCAGTTTGGCAGAGGCAATTTCTCGAATATCTTCAGGGTCAGTGGGTCCTTTTTCGAAGTTGTCAACGATACTCTTATAAGTTTCCTTGGCCTGAAAAACGTCATTTTGTGCGAGGTAATTGTCTCCGAGGAGCACAAAGCCTTTGGCGATCCAAAAGTCATAGCTTGGTACTTGCTTTTGAATCTCAAAAATGATCTTTTGACTTTCTTTAAAATTTCCTGACTTAAATTCAATTTCTGCCAGGTAATATTTACTTTCTGCGGTCATTTCACTATTTGTTCGTTTCGAAACGATGGTAAATTCTGTCTTTGCGTTACCAAGGTCATTTTTAAAATAATGACACTTACCGGCAAGGAGATGTGCTTCATTCAAAAGATCCTTATCTGATGAAGATCCGTCTAAAATACGTTGTGCGCTTATTAAAGTCGATTCATAATTTTGCAATTTATAATTCGATCGCATCTGACCTGCCTGTGCAGCAAGGATATTATCTTTTATTTCAGCTATTGCTTCCAGGTCAGTATAATTCTTCAAACTCGCCTGATAATTTTTCATACGATAATTAATCAATCCGGCATTCAGTAAAGATTTTTCTGTAAATGAATTCCTGACTTCATTGATTACGATCTGATAACCTGTCAAGGCTTCTTCGTATTGCTTGTTCCGAAATTGACAATCTGCTTTATAGTATGTGGCGTTTACTAAAAATATAGCCTGAGGAAAGCGCTGAAGGTAATTGTCAAAATCCTTTATGGCTGCTGTGCAATTTCCCTGAGTGTACAAGAGTTCAGCTGCTTCATAGGTCAGAGAATCTTCTGCTGCTTTAGACACATCAGCATTCGGAACACTTTTAACGTAACGCAGATATTCATCCACTTTATTTTGTGTGACAGATATATTTTTGATCTGGGCGAGCGCTTCTTTTGATTCAGATGTATTAGGATACTTTGCAACTATTCTTTGATATGCAGCAAGTGCCTTGTCGTCCTGCTTGCTATTATACAAAACCAGTGCTTCACCCAACTCTGCCTTCTTCACATAGCTTCCTGAAGGGAAGTCGCGAATGACTGTTCCATAATATGACTGAGCAGCTTCATGATCACCAAGCATGAGTGACGCCTGACCTGCTTCATACAAAGCATCATCATAATAGACTGATTTAGGATACTTATCAAACAATTTCTGGAGTGTACTGACTTTATCGGCCATCCTACCCTGAACTCCAAGAATAAGAGCTTTTTGATAAATGGCATAATCGCTCGCTTTGGAGTTTGCAGCAATTGCCTGATTATAATAATCCATAGCATTTGACTGGTCCTTCATCATAAAAAAGCAATCTGCAACTCTTAGAACTGCATCATTGTATCTATCAGGATCTGTTTGATTCCTGGCTTGAATGTACTTTCTGAACGCAACCTGGGATGCTGAAAAATTCTCACTCTTGAAGTAGCAATACCCGATATTGTAGTGTGCCAGATTATAACGTTTACCTGTAACAGCAGATGGAGTGAATAAAAAATCATTATAAGACTTTTGTGATTTATCGAATTCCCCAAGTCTGTAAAGCGTTTCAGCCTTCCAGTAATGAGACTCTGCAACCAAAGCAGGATCCACAGGATTAGTCAGCGATGTATTGAACATCTTTATTGCCTCCTCCGATTTATTATCCATGAAAAACTCAATTCCTCTATAATAGGCGACTTTTTGATATGCAGCCTTTACCGGAGCTGTTTTAACCTTTATTGCTTCAATAGCTGTTAAAGCATCCTTGTAATTTCTTGTATTCGTATAAATGCCAACGAGCATCTCATTTGCTTCATCGACATGGGTACTGTTAGGAAACTTTTGCAAGAAGGCTCTGAAAGCATCGAGAGCGACAGATTGATAACTTAACTCATTTGACAACTTGGCGAAATTAAGATATGACTCTTCCTGGATATCCGCATCAAAATCCATTTTGGAAGCCGATTCAAAAGCAGTACGTGCACTACGCTTTGCATTTGACTTGACGTAACAGTCTGCTAACAGAAAATATGAATTTTGCGCCAATGCATCATTACCTGAAGTTACTTTTTGAAAGTAAGGAATTGATTTTTCATACTCGCCAATCTTATAGTAAGAGTAGGCAATTTGATAATCATCAGTTCTGTCTGACGCAGAAGAATTCTTTTCATAATCCAACAGATAAGGTAGTGCTTCACGGTATTCGCCTTTTCTGTAGTGCGACTCTGCTATCATACGTCCAATTTCAAGTCCGTTCTTGGCATCAACTGAATCAAGAACACCGGGTGCGAATTTCAGCAATTCATCATACTTTCCTTGCTTGTAGTATATCTGGGTGATGTAATATGGTACAACAGGAGCAAAAGCTTCAGAATCTTTAAGCTTTATAAAACTTTTCAATGCTGTTTCATAATTACCGTTAACGAAAGACATGTGAGCATAGTAGTATTGTGCTGCTGATGCATATTTACTATTTCCGTCCTTCACAAGAAAAAAGGACTTCCCTGCCAATTCAAACTCATTGGTCATGTAGTAAGCATAGCCCATCTTGAAATTCACTTCATCGCGCATCTCTTGTGAAAGCTCATTTTGATCAAGTTTAGCCAGCCACTCCACTGCTTTCTTGTATTTCTTTTGTTTATAATAATAATTTCCGAGGTGATATCCCGCCATGTAGTAATTCTGATTCTCAGGATAAGATTCCATAAAAGTGATCAGAAGATACTCGGCATCTTTGTGGAATAATTCTGCTGCACAAACAGCATGGTAAAAAGAAGCATTGCCTTTTACGAGAAGAGAAATATTTTCATCGGATCCAATAATTTTTTGGAATTCCATCTGAGCACTCACGTATTTTTTTTTACCGTACAAGTCCAGACCCAGTTCGTAACTGCGTTCAGGGTGAGTGTAAGTATCGGTCTTTTGAGAAAATACCTGAGTTGAAATAATAACAAAGAAGAAAATGAGTCGTATCGACATGGTATGCGCAGTGATTTCTAGGGATTAAACGAGGTTCAAGCAAAATTATTCGAAAGGCTTGCGCAAGGGGTATTTTACCTGCCTAGTTACCAACATAGTTTTAAACAGTAGCAACTAAAAAATCTGAATACTGTATAAGAAAAATTACAACCTTTGCTATACCTAAACAAAGGCCAACTCAACATATAAACTACAATGTTCATGAAAAAAAGAAAAATTGCATTAATTAGCGCAATCCTGCTTAGTGGTCTAATGACTCTTAACTACGGTTGTAAGAAAGACGATGAAGTAAAGGAGTTTGATACACAAAGTTCTCAAGACAATTCATTGGCGGAGGCAACTTTTAATGATATAATGGAAATTACAAATCAAGCTATAGAGAACGGTTCGTCGGGATTAAGTACTTTCCGTAAAGTTAACACGCAAGGCACTTTTATGAGTACTTGTGCAACTTTGGACATTACACCCGACTCGTCAGGTCAGGGCGGAAGCATTGTTATCGATTTCGGACCCTATTCTTGTTTGTGCGACGATGGACGCTACCGCAAAGGGGTCATACATGTGACATACACGGCTACATATCGTGATTCAGGTGCTATCATCACTATGAATCCTCAGAGTTATTTTGTCGGACGTGATACCACAAACATGTATCAGGTCTATGGTACCAAGACTTTAATCAATAAAGGACACAATGCAGCAGGTCATCTTTGGTACACAATAGATGTAAATGGTGAAATTCATGATAGAAATCACGCAGTGATGTCATGGACTTCTCAAAGGACCAGAGAATGGCTTGCCGGTGAATCCACAATGGGAACCGGAGGATATGTGGATGATGTTTATAGCATCACGGGGACATCAAGTGGAACAACATTTGAAGGAAAGAGTTATACTGCCAATATCACCAAAGCTTTAGTGTTTAAGTTAGATCCGGCTTGTCGTCACATCGTAGAGGGTATTTTTGAACTCACACCATCCGGACTTCCGACCAGAACATTGGACTACGGTAATGGGACATGTGACAACGATGCTACCATTACGGTCAACGGTGCTACCTTTAACATCAAGCTGCGTTAACAATTAAGATTCTATTGTTGAAAGAAGGCTCCCGTATGCAGCAGGGAGCCTTTTCTTTTTTATTAATTTTGCAGGATATGTATATCCTAAAGGTTAAAGGAACAGCGCGGATACCGGATTATGTACAACTCCGGGACGATGACTTCACATTACTCGCCTATTTCCGAGTTGACAGACCTGAAAAAGCATTTGCCAAAGTCGGGCTTACTGCTAAAGAGGATGAGCTCATTAAGCTTATCAACGACATGCCTTATGGAAAAATGCAAAGGTTAGACATTTGAAGAACTACATTTGAATTGATCAGATTAAATCAAAATTAGGAGAAATGACAAATACTGAGATGGAAGCATCCGAGTCAATAATTTCAATTCGTAATGCAAATATTTATCAGTCAAAAAATCTTGTGCTTTCGAATATAAATCTCGAAGTTGAAAAGGGTGAATTTGCATATTTAATCGGACGCACCGGTAGCGGGAAAAGTAGTTTACTAAAAATGCTCTATGGTGATGTTGAACTTGCAGAAGGCGAAGCAAAGATCGTTGGATTTGAGTTGAGCAATTTAAAGGAAAGTCAAATTCCATTTTTACGAAGGAAACTTGGTATTGTTTTTCAGGATTTTCAGTTACTCACTGACAGATCGATTAATGCTAACTTATTTTTTGTTCTCAAGGCAACCGGCTGGCGGGATAAAACTAAAATGCAGGAAAGGGTATTATTCGTTTTAGAAAAAGTCGGGCTTTCAACGAAAGGTTTTAAAATGCCACATGAACTCAGTGGTGGTGAGCAGCAAAGAGTTGTTATTGCAAGAGCACTTTTAAATGATCCGGAGCTCATACTGGCTGATGAGCCCACAGGAAATCTTGATCCGGAAACTTCAGAAGGTATTATGCGATTATTACAGGAAATTAGTCAAAGCGGGCGAGCAGTTTTAATGGCAACGCATAATTATACGCTTATCGAAAAATTCCCGGCAAGGATATTAAAATGTGACAATGGAAAGCTAATGGATTCTAAAGTTCTTGCTGAACAAATGTGATCTTTTAACCAAAGAGGCTTATCAATTTCTTTGCATTTACTGTATTTGAAAAATTTTTCTCCAATACAACTTTTCGCTTCTCAAGTTCATTTTCCGGAAAGGAATCCATAGACATTACTTCATCAAGATTTTTTTTCATTTCTTCAGCAGTATCAGCGATTCTGCACAAATTTTCCAAACCGGTTCCATTGACCATCGGCGCATTGACCAGACAAAATCTTCCACTAAATAGCGATGCCAATAATTTTAATTTTATTCCTGTTGACTGGAAAGTAGGAAGAATATTGCACTGAGCATTTCGTATCAAATCGTAAATCTGTTCAGGTGATTGGTCAGCCAATAAGGTCACGGTCGGATTCATTTTAGCGGCTTTTGTCAATTCCGATGAAGGCTTAGAACCTGCTATCACCAACTTATGTTGACTGTTCACAAAAACTTTATTTACTAAAAATAAAGCAGCTTCATTATTCTCACCTACACTAAGATTACCATGATAAAAGGCAAAATCAGATCTGCCCGGCCTAAAGCTGACTTCATCAAAAGGATGAAATGCGGAGATGCAATGTACAGACTTGAACAAGCCTGAATAATATTTTTCATCGTTATGAGAAATTGCTGCTATGGTCTTTGCCTTGTTCAATACGCTTTCATACTTTTTTAACTTTCCAGCTTCATTATAAAAATAATATCTCTTAAAGATGTTACGCTCAACTTTCGCCAGATTTTCATAATAGTCATGTTCGATATTATGAGTACGTACAATAATATTTCGATGGCTGAACTCCTCTGAAGATAAGAGAAACGTAGAATGAAGACCTTCCATCAGGATAGGTGCTTCATCTGTAAGTAAATTGCTTTTCAACTCCTCCGACTGCCGACTTAGTACGATATATGGAAGCGTATTAAATAGTAAGGATTTGGTCGTTTGCCTTGGATAATAGTAAACGGTCTCGCATATACTTTCGAGCTCTTTAGATTGCGGACGACCATATTCAAAACAATGAAGAATAATCTTGATGCCAGCTCTATGTAATGCCACAAGTTTATAGAAAACATCAATCACACCACCATAATCAGGCGGGTAAGGAATATCAAAGGAAATAATGTGAATGCGTTTGTTAAATGACATCTTTAATCAGATCGATGAGGATCTTCTCCTCTTTTTCCCAGCATAATTCTTCGGCGGCAAATTTCAAATTTTCTTTCCACAATGCAAGCCTTGCACTATCATTGAAAAAATCTTTTATTTCTGATGCCAGCACTTGAGGATCATGGGATGAGATAAGTTTTCCTATATTATAATGTTCGATGACTTTCCTTATTTCCGGCAGATCGCTGGCGAATACGGGAACACAAGCCTGGATGTAATCAAATATTTTATTAGGTAAAGAATACCTGTAATTAATGTTAGTGTCTTTATCAAGGCTCAAACCAAGGTCTGCAAGTCCTGTGATCCGGCGAAGCTCATCCATAGGCATTTTAGGAAAGAAAAATACTTTTCGGCCAAGATCAAGAGCTATGGTTTTCTTCTTAAGGGTTTCGATAACATCCCCTCCTCCTACAAAAACCAGGAAACAATCATCGAGATATTGCATAGTCTCCAGTATTTCCTCTGCCCCACGTTGAATGTTTATACCTGCACCCTGAAACAATAGCATTTTTTTATCAATAGGCAGTCCGAGATCTTTACGGGAATGATTTTCCGGCACCATTACATGTCTGTATGGGAGATTCCTGATTACTCCGGAGTTTATTCCATACTCATTTTTATAAAGCGAAGCGATCGATTCATTCACCGTATACATATATTTTAACTTTGGAAGTATTCTTCGTTCCATCCATTTCCAAACAGCTCTGATATTGGGTCTGGTTTGTAGTTCAGGGACACCGGTAAAATATTCATGACTATCATATACGAGAGGAACTCTTTTGATCCTGGAAAGCATATAATTCGCAGCCAACGTATCCAGATCATTAGCTATTAAGAGGTCAACTTTTCTAAACAAGAGAAAAATGAACAAACGGACATTGTATGCTGCATAGAAGAGTGGCCCTTTCTCAAATAGCAATTTGAAGCGATGAGTCCGGTATTCCCGCTTCGTCAATGGCAAACTAGATTTGGTAACCCTACCGACGAGTGTGACTTTCAGGCCTTTGCGGCTTAATGTTTGTGAACAGCGGTGAACCCTTTGATCGGTTACCAGGTCACTGATAACAGATACGTATACTATTTTCTGCGAATCAGTCATGGAATGAGTGAACGGCAAGTAAGTCAAAAAATTTCAGAACCTCCATATTCCACGTCATTTGCCTGACTTGGAGCAAATTTGTAAATTTGAAGCACTAAAACTTTAGATAAATGAAAAAACAAAGTTATTCTAATCACAGAAAGTTAAACTGGCTTTTTTACGGTTTTTTTCTGTTTTTGCTCATCGCCAATTTAGGCGGAGCTTTCATCTACTTTAACATGGCTCTCGAGGCCGGAAATACTCTTTACCCTTCTACGCTGTTGCTTAGTACAAGTTTGTGTATGCTCATCATGTTTGCTTTTTTGCGACAGTTCAGCTTACGACTGCAGGAGCGCATCATAAGGAATGAAGAGAATTTAAGACATTTCGTTTTGAGTGGCAAATTATTAGACTCCAGGATCAGGACAAAGCAGGTTGCTGCCTTAAGGTATGCACCGGATGGTGAGCTACTCGAACTTGCAAAAGATGCAGCGGAGAATCAAAGTTCTGTAGAAGAAATTAAAAAATCAATCGGACGGTGGCGAGGTGACTATCATCAACTTTAAAACTACTGATATTTATCATGGTAATACCATCAGGAATTCATAATTTAGAAAACCAAAAAGCAAGGAGATAGATGCAAAACATGAACGAGAAAGAGCTTGAAGAAAAGTTTAATCTTAGGATTGACAATGGCGAGATAATAGAACCTAAAGACTGGATGCCTGATCGTTATCGCAAGCAGCTCATTCGGATCATGAGCCAGCATGCCCACTCCGAAATTGTAGGCATGTTACCGGAAGGCAATTGGATTACACGAGCTCCGAGTTTAAAAAGAAAAGCGGTTCTGCTTGCCAAGGTGCAAGATGAAGGCGGTCATGGTTTATACATCTACAGCGGAACAGAAACCCTTGGTGTCAGTCGTGATGAGCTTGTTGCAGATTTACTGAGTGGTAAAGCGAAGTACTCGAGCATCTTTAATTATCCTACTCTTTCCTGGGCTGATATGGGTGCTATCGGATGGTTGGTTGATGGTGCAGCTATTATCAATCAAACAGCATTGGCAAAATGTTCTTACGGTCCTTATGCCCGTGCAATGATCAGAATTTGTAAGGAAGAAAACTTTCATCACAAGCAAGGCTATGAAATATTGGCCACGTTAATGAGTGGCACCGACGAGCAAAAAGCCATGGCCCAGGATGCAGTGAATCGTTTTTGGTGGCCATCATTAATGATGTTTGGTCCATCTGACAAGGACTCACCAAATACTGCCGAGCTAATGCAATGGAAAATAAAAAAATACACAAACGATGATCTCCGTCAAAGATTCATCGACAGAACCGTTCCTCAGGCTGAAAATATAGGTCTTACACTTCCTGATGAAAAGATAAAATGGAATGCAGAGACGATGCATTATTCTTCAGGTGAAATTAATTGGGATGAGTTTTACAATGTCATTGGCGGCAATGGAATTTGCAACCGCGAAAGACTAAAAGCAAGAAAGGATGCACATGATAAAGGTGCATGGGTAAGAGAAGCTGCGAATGCATATGCAATGAAAAAAGCCGGAAAAGCTGTTGCAGCCTAATTCAATTAATAAATTATTACTCCTATGATCAAGAACGAATGGCCGTTGTGGGAAGTGTTCACTCAAAAAAGAAGTGGAGCACCTTTTGAACATGCCGGAAGTGTACATGCTCCAGACAAGGAAATGGCACTTCAAAATGCACGTGATGTTTATTCAAGAAGAAATGAGGCTACCTGTCTTTGGGTGGTATTATCAGAAAATATCACTTCAAGTTCTCCGGAAGATACAGGTCCTTTCTTTGAACCTTCGAATGATAAAATGTATCGCCACCCTAATTTTTACAAGACACCCGGAGCGAACTTTGACTGATCACTTAATATTTGAATTAAGTGATCCTAAAAAAAACTCTAATGAATTCTACAATAAAATCTGCTTTGTTCGAATACACACTTCGCTTAGGCGATAGCCCTTTAATCCTCGGACAAAGATTAGGAGAATGGTGTGGGCATGGACCTATCCTGGAGGAGGATATAGCCCTCACAAATATTTCGCTTGATCTCATTGGTCAGGCCAGGGCTTTTCTTAGTTATGCAGGAGAACTTGAAGGAAAAGGCAGAACTGAGGATGATCTTGCATATTTGAGGGATGAAAGAGAATTCAGAAATCTATTAATAACCGAACAGGCCAACGGCGATTTTGCACAAACACTGCTACGTCAGTTTTTCATCAGCGCTTTCCATTACTATTTCTACGCTGAACTTAAAAAGAGCAAGGATAAAACACTTGCTGCACTGGCAGAAAAATCTTGGAAAGAAGTTGCTTATCACCTTCGGCATAGTTCAGAATGGGTCATCCGATTTGGTGATGGCACAGAAGAAAGCAAAAGGAGATTAGAGGATGCTATTGATGAACTCTGGAGATATACCGGAGACATGTTCGACATGGACGAAACGGACAGGGTGCTGATCGCAGAAGGACTTGTCCCGGATCTTTCCCCGATCCGAAAACTCTGGGAAAAGAAGATCGCTGAGGTCTTTGAAACTGCCACGGTAAGCGTTCCTGAAAATGTGTTCATGATGAGTGGTTCACGTAAAGGCAAACACACCGAAAATCTCGGGCATTTACTTGCAGAAATGCAATACCTGCACCGGGCTCACCCGGGCGTGAGTTGGTAAAATGAAAATATTTCTACTATGATTAAAAAGGAAACGGTCTGGTCTATCCTCGAGGAAATTCCTGATCCGGAAATTCCTGTTATCAGCATAGTCGAGCTAGGCATAACCCGTGATGTGCATATAGACGGAGACAGTGTCACTGTTGATATTACACCCACTTATAGCGGATGTCCGGCGATGGGTGTTATAGAAAAAGATATCATCGGGAAACTGAAAGCTGCCGGCGTCGAAAACCCAAAAATAAAAGTGGTTTATTCTCCGGTATGGACAACTGACTGGCTCAATGATGAAGCAAAAGAAAAACTTCGAAAGTATGGAATTGCTCCACCGGAAAAAGCCAGTCATGATAAATCTCTCCTTACCGGAAAGCCCAAAATAATTGCATGTCCGTATTGCGGTTCCGGGAAAACTAAGCTAATCAGCCAGTTTGGATCAACAGCATGCAAAGCACTTTACAAATGCGAAAATTGTCTTGAACCATTTGACTATTTTAAATGTCACTAGAATTGAAAGACAATTAATAACAAATCAACAGCTATGGAAAAGACATTTATTCTAAGCGTTATTGAAAAAGGCATCATGCAGATACGCCTAAACCGTCCTGATAAATTCAATAGTTTTAACAGGGAGATGGCCATGCAGTTGCAGGAAGCTCTTGATACAGCAGCAACAGATACTACGGTTCGTGCCGTTTATTTAACCGCTAATGGGAAAGCTTTTTGTGCCGGACAAGATCTTTCTGAAGCCATAAATCCGGATGGCCCAGGTATAAAAAGAATAGTCGATGAGCATTACAATCCGATTATTCGTCGGATCCGACATTTACAGAAACCTGTTGTTTGTGCCGTAAATGGTGTTGCTGCAGGAGCCGGAGCTAATATTGCACTTGCTTGTGATGTTGTTCTCGCAGGTTTAAGCGCCTCATTCATTCAGGCATTCAGTAAGATCGGATTGATACCTGATAGTGGTGGTACCTTTTTTCTACCCAGACTCGTAGGTTTTCAGCGAGCATCTGCTTTGATGATACTCGGAGACAAAGTCAGTGCCACGGAAGCTGCGGAAATGGGTATGATATATAAAGTATTTGATGATGATAAACTTGAAGTTGAGGCCTTCTCTTTAGCAACAACTCTATCTACTATGCCAACCCGAGGGATTGCACTCACAAAAATGCTATTGAACAGTTCATTGAACAATGCTTTAGATGAACAGTTGAAAGAAGAAGAAAGGTTGCAGTCTGAGGCCGGTGAAACTTACGATTATAAGGAAGGCGTTCAGGCATTTCTTGAAAAAAGAAAACCGGTATTTAAAGGAGAGTGATTAAGAAAATGATCCTTTAATTGAACCGTCTCTGACCAGCCGTTGCCGGACGATTTGCACGACTCTGAGGTCGCCCGCCTTGTCCGGTTTTGTTCCTTTTGGAAGCATGACTATGATGTGCCTTTTCTTTTTTTGGAGGAGAAGTGAATACCTGCATAGGATATGGATGGTCTTCAACAACAGGTATGTCACGGCTTATCAATTTACGAATATCTTTCAGGTAATCTTGTTCTTCGACATCACAAAAAGATAAAGCAATACCACTTGCACCCGCCCTACCCGTTCGACCAATTCTGTGAACATAAGTTTCCGGAATATTCGGGAGTTCATAATTGATAACATGAGATAGATCATCAATGTCAATTCCTCTGGCAGCAATATCTGTTGCTACTAATACTCTTGTCTTTCTGTCCTTAAAATTATTGAGTGCACGCTGCCGTGCATTTTGTGATTTGTTACCGTGAATTGCTTCTGCTTCTATGCCGGCCTTTTTAAGATCTTTAGCAACTCTGTCGGCACCATGCTTTGTTCTGGTAAACACCAACACTGATGTGACTTTATCATTCTTCAGAATAAAGTTCAGCAAAGGCTTTTTGTTAGTCTTATCCACAAAATAAACTGCCTGTTGAATTGTATTAGCAGTAGAAGATACGGGGGTAACTTCAACCTTTACAGGCTTGGTTAGAATGGTGTTTGCAAGCTTCACGATCTCGGGTGGCATTGTAGCTGAGAAGAATAAAGTTTGTCGTTTTATCGGAAGCTTTTGGATGATCTTTTTTACATCATGAATAAAACCCATATCAAGCATACGATCGGCTTCATCCAGGACAAAAAACTTGATATCGTTCAGATGAACGAACTTTTGATTCATCAGATCCAACAACCTTCCCGGCGTGGCGACGAGAATATCAACTCCTGCACGAAGAGCATCAGTTTGTGATTTCTGAGGAACGCCACCAAATATGACTCTGTTTCGCAATGGCAGGTTTTTACCATATGCCGTGAAACTTTCGCCAATTTGAAGGGCGAGTTCTCTTGTAGGTGTAAGAATGAGGGCCTTTATAATTTTCTTGCTTGTTGTACCGGTATTTTGCTCATGGAGCAATTGGAGGATCGGAATTGCGAACGCTGCTGTTTTACCTGTTCCTGTTTGAGCACAGCCCAAAAGGTCTTTATGTTCAAGAATTATAGGAATAGTTTGTGCCTGAATGGGTGTAGGAGTTGTATAACCTTCCGTTTTTAACGCGTTTCGGATTGGATCTATTAGATCGAGTTTATCGAATGACATGTGTTTAAAATAAATATTGTGGGGATTCGTCGCGGATAATTTAATAAATAGAGAAAAGTCTCATAGCGAACGATGCGCAAAGTTACAAAAATCCCCGGGGTATATTGGTAAAGAGTAAAAATAAAAAAGCCCCACATTTGTAGGGCTTTAATGATCTTTTTGGATGATTACTTAACTTTTGAAGAAAGTTCAGCACCAGCCTTAAATTTTGCTACTTTCTTAGCAGCAATCTTGATCGGCTTACCAGTTTGCGGGTTGCGACCATTACGAGCAGCACGTTTTGCTACAGAGAAAGTACCGAAACCTACAAGAGCAACACGCTCACCCTTTTTAAGAGTTTTTGAAGTAACAGTCATGAATGCTTCCAATGCGCGACCTGCATCTGCTTTTGTGATCTTTGCTTCTGATGCCATAGCATCAATCAATTCAGCTTTGTTCATTGCTTATTGTTTTTAGTAATTGGTTTAAATGACAGGATCAAAAGTAAGTTTGGAACTAAGCCAATGCAAGTTTCTGAGGTTCAAAAGACTGGATTTGTTGATAAGTAATAGGGTTTGTTGAAAACTTTAAACCGGAATCCGCTACTGTAGCTGCTTAACAGAGGAATGTATACATGAAAAAAAATGAAAGACGAAATAATTTGATTTGTCGGCAAGCTAGAGCATTGCAGGGATTAGAACACTTCGATCCAATATAATAAATATTTTTTTTCTAATTTGAGATAATTTAGTTTGCTATCCGATCGTTCCCTTATCTTTGCTAGATAATAACAGAAATGGAAAATTTTATAGTCTCCGCCCGGAAATACCGCCCGGTAACATTTGACACAGTAGTTGGACAACCATCTATTACAACAACATTAAAAAATGCCATTCGCACCAATCACCTGGCGCAAGCCTACTTATTTACAGGTCCGCGTGGTGTCGGCAAAACCACTACGGCAAGAATTCTTTCAAAGACTATCAATTGCGAAGCGATCACCGAAGCTGTTGAAGCTTGTAATATTTGTCCATCTTGTATTGCATTTAATGAAGGGCGTTCTCTGAATATATATGAACTAGATGCTGCATCAAATAATGGTGTAGATGAAATTCGCGGGCTTGTTGACCAGGTAAGGTATGCACCTCAGCTGGGAAAATATAAAGTGTACATCATTGACGAGGTTCACATGCTCAGCACTGCAGCCTTTAATGCCTTTTTAAAAACATTAGAAGAACCGCCGGCACACGCAATTTTTATTCTTGCAACTACTGAGAAACAAAAAATCATACCAACCATACTTTCGCGCTGTCAGATTTTTGACTTCAACAGGATAAAGATTGAAGACATCGCTGATCATCTGGCGAGTATCGCTAAAAAAGAAAATGTCGATGCAGAAGAGGATGCATTGCATATCATAGCTCAAAAAGCAGACGGAGCTCTCAGGGATGCATTAAGTATGTTTGATCAACTTGTGAGTTTCGCCGGAGAAAAGCTTAGCTACAAACAAGTCATTGAGAATCTAAACATACTTGATTACGATTACTATTTCAGACTGACTGAAGAGTTACATTCAGGAAATATCCCGGCATCTTTAATTACGTTCAACGAAATTATTAGCAAGGGATTTGATGGTCATAATTTCATCAATGGATTAAGTAGTCATTTTCGCGACTTGCTTGTTTGCCTTGATGAAGAGACACTAAGCCTGCTTGAAGTTAGTCCATCTATCAGAGAGAAATACAAGGTACAATCGCGATTGTGCAGCCTCTTATGGCTTCTCAAAGCATTGGAGATTACCAATGAAGCTGACTATAAGTATAAAGCTTCGAAACATCAGCGATTGCATGTTGAATTGGCCCTCATGAGACTTTGTTTATTAAATGAGGCTCATGAAAGTCATTCAGAGATAACAAAAAAAAAAGTTGAACTAAATACAGTTCTATCTCCGGTCACACATACAATTCCAGGACCGGAGAAAGCGAAGCCGCCGGTTACATCAAAGTCTAAGGCTGAGCTTGCTGAAGAACCAAAAAAAGAAAAAACAAAAGCTGAATCTCCTGCTGTTCCGGTGGAAAGGAAAAATAGTGGTGCTGCAGTTGGCAGAAAAACCATTTCGATTACCGGAGCTCTCAATTTAAAACAAGAAGAGAAAATTCCTGAACAGATCATCGAGGCAAATCCGGATCTAAACAAAGCTTTTTCTGAGGGTGAATTAAAAAATGCCTGGGATGAATACTCCGCACTGCTTCAGTCACAAGGTAGACTGACCCTGCATGCTGCTTTGATAAAAAGGAAAGCCGTACCAGGTAAGAACTTTAACGTTCATTTTAAAGTTGACAGTGCTGCAGTTGAAAAGGACCTCAATGAGATCAAACCGGATATGTTGGCATTCCTAAGAAAAAAGCTTTCAAACTACTCCTTGCAAATTGAAGTGGAAGTTGTACTTGGCGATGAAAGTGGGACTGTCCCATACACACCTTCTGAAAAGTTTAAAAAGCTTGCAGAAAAAAATCCCTTACTCAATGATTTAAAAAATCAGTTTGACCTGGAAATCGAGTATTGAAGGAAATAAAAATGAAGAATAAATTTCAGTTTTGCTTTGAATAAATTCCTGTTTTTTTTGGTGAGAAATGAGCACATTTTCCACATCATGATCGCATCTGAAGTTTTAAAAAATAATTAATTGGACATTCGCTTTTAACAATAGGCTATATAGTTGTTTTTCAATACTTTACGATTATTTTTCGGTTTATTTCTTTGTCTGTAAATAATAGCTGAAAGGGTCGAAAAACCTTGCTTAAAAGGATGCTATTTTGTATATTTACATGCTAGGCGAGCTGATAAAAACTTATCAGCTTTTTTAGAATCCGGGGGTGAAAAATCGCCAAAGGATTGGGGGGTCAATCAGGGGGAAAATAAATTAAAGAATGAGTGAATTGACAAAAGACCAGGTGGAAAAATCCGAAGACATCACAACGCCAAACACGAATAACACAACGCAAGAATATTCTGCTGACAGTATACAGGTATTAGAAGGTCTCGAAGCCGTTCGAAAGAGACCTGCAATGTACATCGGAGATATTGGCGTTAAAGGACTACATCACTTGGTTTATGAAGTGGTGGACAATTCCATCGACGAAGCACTAGCGGGACATTGTAAAAATATTGATGTCTTTATAAACGCTGACAATAGTATCACCGTGAAGGATGATGGCCGCGGTATTCCTACAGGTATTCATCCAAAGGAAAAGAGAAGTGCTCTTGAAGTTGTAATGACGGTACTTCATGCCGGAGGAAAGTTTGACAAGGATTCGTACAAGGTATCCGGTGGACTTCATGGTGTGGGTGTATCTTGTGTGAATGCTTTATCTTCTCATCTGAAGGTTGAAGTACATGGTAACGGGAAAAAGCATATCCAGGAATATTCTTGTGGTAAACCATTATATCCTGTAAAACTAGACGGTGAAACCACACGTCGTGGGACAGACGTAACTTTTCTGCCCGACAGTAGCATCTTCACTTCTGTAGTCTATCACTACGATACTCTTGCAACCCGATTAAGGGAGCTGGCCTTCCTCAATAAAGGAATCAGATTAAATATCACTGACCTTAGAGAAGTTGATAGTGAAGGAAAAAATCCTCACGATTCATTTTTTAGCTTAGGAGGGTTAAAGGAATTTGTAACTTTTCTTGATGCAAATCGTGAGCGTTTGATTCCTGATCCTATTTACATGGAAGGAGAACGCGGCGGAATTCCGGTTGAAGTTGCCATGCAGTACAATACTTCCTTCAATGAGAATATTCATTCATATGTAAATAATATAAATACTCACGAAGGTGGAACACATCTTGCCGGGTTCAGAAGAGCTCTTACGCGGACATTGAAATCTTATGCGGAAAAATCCGGCTTCCTGGAGAAATTAAAATTTGAAATCAGCGGTGATGATTTCAGAGAAGGAATGACGGCTATTATTTCCGTTAAAGTAGCAGAGCCTCAGTTTGAAGGGCAGACCAAAACAAAACTTGGAAATAGCGAAGTGATGGGCGCAGTTGATCAAGCTGTAAGTGAAATGCTACAAAATTATCTTGAAGAGCATCCACGTGAAGCCAGGCAGATCGTAGATAAGGTAATTTTAGCAGCTACTGCCAGACATGCAGCCCGTAAAGCCCGTGAATTAGTTCAACGTAAGAATGTATTATCAGGCAGCGGATTGCCGGGAAAACTTTCAGATTGTTCCGATAACTCACCTGATGCATGTGAATTGTTCCTTGTTGAGGGAGACTCTGCCGGTGGAACAGCCAAGCAAGGTCGAAACAGAAGGTTTCAAGCTATTCTCCCGCTTCGGGGAAAAATCCTGAACGTGGAGAAAGCTATGGAATATCGCATATATGATAATGAAGAGATCAGAAATATCTTTACTGCCATGGGCGTTTTCCGTGATGAGAGTAAAGAAGGTCGTCCACTCAATATGGATAAGATCCGTTATCATAAAATTGTCATCATGTGTGATGCTGATGTAGACGGAAGCCATATTACTACCTTAATCTTGACATTCTTTTTCCGTCACATGAAAGAAATGATTGAAGAAGGCTACTTGTATATCGCTACTCCTCCACTCTACTTACTTAAAAAAGGAAAAGAACAACAATACGCCTGGAATGACGAAGAGCGGTTGGCTGCTATTAAGCGAATAGCAGGAGAAGGAAAAGAGGAAAGTGTGCATGTTCAGCGTTACAAGGGACTTGGAGAAATGAACGCTGAGCAGCTTTGGGAAACTACTATGAATCCTGAATCGAGAACCCTGAGAAAGGTAACTATTGAAAGTGCAGCTGAAGCAGATAGAATTTTTTCTATGCTCATGGGCGATGATGTACCACCACGCAGAGAGTTCATCGAGAAAAATGCTAAGTATGCGAAAATCGATGCTTAAAGCATACGCACCAAAAAAAAGACAGGCAAATTAATTTGTCTGTCTTTTTTTTTGATCAATACTCAAGTTCTTTTATTGCCATCCAGGTCATGAGACCCATACCGGTTTCCAGAGCACTTTCATCAATATCAAATGTTGATGTGTGCACCGGTGACGTTATTCCCAGTTCCTCATTTCGAACGCCCAAACGGTAAAAGCAAGCCGGCGCTTCATGAGAATAAAAGGCGAAATCTTCTGCAGCCATCCAAATTTCCAACTCCTCAACATTCTCTTTGCCTAAATACTCTTCAGTAAAGGAGCGAACTCTGTCTGTTAATTTTTCATCATTCACTAAAAAGGGATATCCCCGGACAATATTAAACTCACAAGAAGCACCCATACTTTCAGCTATGCCTTCGGCCATTTTTTTCATCTTTTTATGTGCTTCATCACGCCACTTTTCATCGAGTGTTCGAAATGTTCCTTCCAGAGTAACTACATCCGGGATGACATTCGTGGCACCATTAGCAATTACTTTACCGAATGACAAAACTGATGGCAGCGATGGCTTGGCGATACGACTGACGATTTGTTGCAATGAAACGAGTATCTGAGCGGTTATCAATACGGGATCAATTCCCAAATGCGGCATTGCACCATGCCCCCCCTTGCCTTTCACCGTAACATAAATCTCATCAGTGCTTGCCATATACAAACCTTTGCGGATACCGATCTTCCCTGCTTTGATCTGAGGCATTACATGTTGGCCAATAACAGAAACAGGTTCAGGGTTTTTAAGTACGCCTTCTTTGATCATCATTGAGGCACCTCCGGGAAGTTTCTCCTCTCCGGGTTGAAAAATAAGTTTGACCGTTCCTTCAAAGTCATTCTTAATCTCATTTAAAATTCTGGCGACACCTAGCAATGAAGATGTGTGTACATCATGGCCACATGCATGCATTACACCATTTACCTGAGATGTATACTCAGTATTATTAGTCTCCTGTATGGGCAAAGCATCCATATCAGCTCGTAAGGCAATTACTTTCTTAGCGGGATTCTTTCCTTCTACAATCGCAACAAGTCCGGTGTTTGCAAGCTTTCTGACATTCATAATTCCGAATGAATGTAGCTTCTCTTCAACGTACTTCTGAGTATTAAACTCTTTGAAAGATAGCTCAGGGTTTCGGTGAAGATGTCTTCGATAGTTGACAACCTCCTGATAATATTTTCCGGCAAGAGATTTTATTTTTTCCTTCATCATAAAGCACAATTTATTTGTGGGATAAAACTTTTCCACCAATCCCTATCCATACATCGTTTTCCTATATACCAGATTTTAAATAAGTCCATTTAAAAATCAAGACCAAGGGAGAAGTAAAATTTATAGGGTTGAATCGTTCTGTTCTCTACACCCCAGGCCCAATCAGCTCTGATGAAATAGCCCAAAAGTCTGCTCCTCAAACCAAATCCAAAACCTCCAACGATAGGTTCATTCTGACTTATCAAAGTAATAACAAAGGGTTGCTGCGATATTGTTGAATTATTCAGCGCATTTGACGAATCATAGGGAGAAGAACCGTTCCAGGCTGTGCCTATGTCTCCAAAGCCTACAACCTGAAAGTTCCTCACAAAATCAGATTTAATGGGACGGTTCAACAAGTATTTGAAAACAGGTATTCTAAGCTCACTATTGATTAAAGCAAAAGAATTTCCATTGCGGATATTTTGATCAAAGCCCCTAAGATTGGAGGCTAATGCCTGGAAGTAATAATTTTGCGTATAGTCAATAGGTGTTTCCTGATTGAACTTAGGCACAAGCCAATTATCCGTTGCACCCATGTAATAAATCAGCTTTTCCTGGCCGAAAGAAGTTCCACCTGCAATTCGGTTTGCCCAGATAATCTCCCTATGAATTTTCTCATAGTGGCGTATATCTGACCCAATGATGAACATTCCCGAATTACCAATATCAGCTTGTTTATAATACTCTGCAAAAACCTTACCTCTGGTACCATTAAATAAATTGACACCTGTGTTCAGAGTATTATCGAATACGTACTCAACTTTTCCGTTCACCCAGTGCAGGTAGTCTTCAGGAATTATTAATGATTGAAAGTCTGTAGAAAGTATTGTAAGTCGATCGTTTCGGTAGGCGACTGAAGCTCTTACACTTGAAACATCCGTGAATGGCCACTTGCCATTAAAGCGCAATTCGTGTGAATGCAATTTAGCACCAAACTCAGGTAAAAGAAGTGCCTGTCTGTAGAATACAACCTCTTTATCTAATCGATTTTTTAAATTTTCATAGCTGATAAAAAATTCATTTGAATTCAAATCCCCTGCAATTTTAAAGCCACCGGTAATTCTGAAGTCTTCAAGGAGATCACTGATTCCAAGTTTGAAGAAACCATTTAAACCGGGATTATAATAAATCGCTCCACCACCCGTAAATAACTGATATGACTGATTCAAAAGTGTATTATCGAGTTGGCTCACAAAGTAGTTAGAGGAAAAAGCAGTTTCATAATTTCTTATTTTAGGTAAGGGAATTAAAACCGAATCCAGACTATCACTTTTTTGTTCCGGCTGTCCGGATTCTGCTATAAGTGCCTTCTCTTTATCTCTTCTCTTCTCTTTTCTGCTTTTCGATCTAGGAAAATCACTTTGGAATACGTAGTTATCAATGTCCACAAAATTGCTTTCGATGAGACTCGACTGCACTGAATCTACCGTTCCATCAATTGTAGTCTCAGCTTTTTCTTGCTCTTCAATAGCTTTCCTATTTCTGAATTCTTCATTCCGGTACAAAGTCTTTGGCAAGGGTAAGCTTGAAAACGAAGGTTCAGGTTTCCTTTGGTTGAACATTTTTACCTTACCCTTATCAAAAAATATCTGACCGATTCTTGTGCGGGATGAGTTCACGTCTTGTTGTAAGATATTTCTTGAATAATTCGATGCCGGAAAACTTTCAACAACCATTCTGTAATGTTCTACGGTATCAACATAAGCTAAGGCACTATCCAGATGCGCCAGATATCTATTCACAACTCCACTCTCATCACTCAGGTAAGCGATATTAGCCGAGTCATAAGGCATTGGTTGGGTCTCATTAAAATGTGGTGTATTGGTAATCCGTCTGAGAACTGTTGACCCTCCCTTGTAATCATAGTAAAAGACATCCATATTATTATTCTCAGGCAATAATGGAATTGCCTCTGCGGTCAGTGTGTCATTTATTCTGTTTGACGAAAAAACTATAGCTGTAGAATTATTTATAAAGCGAGGGTGAAGATCATCGTAAAAATCCTTGGTAATTTGCTGGTATGTTCTTGTCCTCAGATTATACACAAATATATCGCTCTGTCCTTTTTGAACACCTGAGATAACCAAAAGCTGCCCATCATCAGAGTAAGAAAAATCCAAAACTTTTTCGAAGTTGAATAATTTGGACTCCTCATATTTTTTAGTGCGGATGGTATAGGTCCCGAACCAAAGAAAGCCTTTTCGTTCTCTGATCACTGCCAGTAATTCTCCGGATGGGTGAAATGCGAGAGAAGGGAAAGAGACATCAGTTTCCTGAGTGTATGAGCGATATCCTCCTTTAAAAACCTTGCGCGTTCTATTCTTTACTTCATCGTAAATCCGAACCTTATACCGGCCAAGATCATTTTTTACATAAGCACTATATCTACCATCTCTGCTGGTACGGAGCTGCGTATAATTGAGGCGGGTCTTTGGACGTTTTACAAATCCCCGATCAGCAATAGTGTCAGTACCAAGGTCACTGTTTAAATAACGATTATTCATTTCTTCCCGCCAGGATGCGGAAAGTTCCTTCATATTTTGTCCGAGCACATACATAAAACCGCTCTCAATATTTCTATTGATGCGAGTCATGTATAACAAATTTGAAATGGATGATGCACTGTAGGTATCGACTATATATTTCCAAATTGAATGACCGGCAATGACAGCATCACGACCACTCAAATGATTGAATTTAGCATATCTTTTTGTGATGATACCATCACGCATTTTATTATCGAGGCTGACGTCCCAGCTTCCGGATACGTAGGAAATCAATCCGTTCAGATACCAATCCGGAAGGGTTAGTAGTGCAGAATTTTGAATACGTTCTCTTACATCTCCACCGTACATGATCTGGTCAAGGAGGACCTGAGCAATTCCGGCACGAATCTGCCGGGTCAATATTTCATGGTCACCGGTGAAATACAGAAACACAGAGAACGCAGTGCCGTTGAAGCGCTCATGTGACAGATAGTCGAATGCCCGAATGAAAATGTGCCGCACTCGGCGTTGGGCGTGCTGTGCGCGGCAACGCCGGTC
>DAOQWA010000028.1:0-41225 GCA_035341855.1 Bacteroidia bacterium | reverse complement strand
TCAACCATTATTTCCGTGTAAATCCGTTTGATCCGTCTGATCCGTGTTCCATCATTCACCCCTTCTGCGCATCATTTAAATTTTGTGTGATCTGTTCCCAGTTCAACAAATTCCACCATGCATCCAGATATTCTCCACGCTTGTTCTGGTATTTCAAATAGTATGCATGTTCCCACACATCCACACCCATGATCGGAACTCCCTGAACTTCTGAAATGTCCATGAGCGGATTATCCTGATTGGCGGTTGAGACAATCTCCAGTTTTTTATTGCTCTTATTGAAAATCCACCATGCCCAGCCGGAACCAAAACGTGATGTGGCTGCTTTGTTGAACTGCTTTTGAAAAGTCGCGAAGTCTCCAAATGTTCCGTTAATTGCTTCTAAAACTTGTCCGCCCGCCTGACCACCTTTACCCGGACCCATTAGTTTCCAAAAGAAAGAATGATTCCAATGACCGCCTGCCATGTTCCGCACAGCAACAGGATATTTTCCTACGCTCTTGATAATATCATCAAGTGATCCAACAATATTATTTTCCTTCACGGCTGCGTTTAGTCCTTTCACATATCCGGCATGATGTTTAGAATGATGGATCTCCATAGTTTTTTTGTCAATGTGAGGCTCGAGTGCATCATAAGCATACGGAAGATCCGGTAATTCAAAAATTGTTTCAGTCTGACCACTGACTGAATTTTCAATGGCTGCAATGGCACTCTTTGATAATAGTTGTGATCCAATTCCTGCCAGTGCTAAGAATGAAGATTGCTTTATAAATTTTCTTCGTGATTTGTTTTCCTGATCCATGATTTTAAATTTAAACGGACATTATACTGACTAAGGTGATTTATTCAAAATTGTAAAAAAAATCGATGTTATTATGAATTTTTCCTGATGAATTGATCCATGGAACAAAAAACAGGTATTCAGCATCTATTTGGTAATAAAACTGGCAATTAGGTGAACAATAATTCACAAAGAACAGTTATCTTCATGGCTCAATGAGTTGCAGAACAAGGATCATATTCTCCCTGTACCTGAAAAATTCTAAAAATCTCTCATTTCAATGAAATTACTTTTTGTAATCAGGTTATTCTTATGCCTTTATCTGATCACTTCTCTTCCTTCAGCGAAGGCTCAGATTCTGATCAATGAAGTTTGTCCTGCAAATAATTCTACTATTCAAAATAATGCAGGCGAGTACAAAGACTGGATTGAATTGTATAATTCAGGTGCTTCTCCTGTAGATCTAAACGGATATGGATTAACTGATGATGCTTCAGACCCTGATGCGTTTGAATTTCCAAATTATGTTCTTGCTCCCGGCTCCCGGCTTTTGGTATTTGCATCTGATAGCAACAGCACGGATATCGTAGATCATTGGGAAACGGCAGTAAACGCATCTGCCACCTGGCGTTACTTTGTCGGCACATCCTCACCGGACACAAATTGGAGGAACCTGTCTTTTATTGATGGTTCCTGGGCAACAGGAAATGGAGGTATTGGTTTTGGTGATGGTGATGACGCTACAACAATCGCTCAGTGTACTTCCGTGATGATGCGAAAAACATTTACGGTACCTGATACATCTGACATTGTCAAAGCTATTTTTCATATGGATTATGATGATGGTTTTGTTGCATACCTCAACGGAGTAGAAATTGCAAGAGCTAACCTCGGTACAGCAGGTGATCGCCCGAATTATGATGTCTTCGCACCGGTAACACGTGAGGCGATGATGTATCAGGGCTTTAAGCCTGATTCGTTTTATATCGATCCTGCATTTCTGAAACAGATCCTTGTACAAGGAACTAACGTGTTGGCTGTCCAGGTTCATAATACTACAGCACTTTCAAATGACTTAAGTTCAATTCCTTTTCTAAGCTTTGGTATGAAAGCTGCCGGAAGTACTTTTGGTCCATTACCATCCTGGCTTATTGTCCCAGCAAAAGATTATTTGAATGCAAAATTCAAATTGAGCAGAAGTGGTGAAACAATATATCTCTACAATAATTCTGCTGTACTTATTGATCAGGTTACCTATACCAATATGGAGACTGACAATTCCTATGGCAGATCATCAGATGGTAATGCTTCATGGTGTTATTTTTCCTCTCCAACACCGGATGCGGCAAATGTCCCGGGCTCCTGCTTTGTTGGTTATGCAGCACAACCGGCATTTTCAATGTCTCCCGGATTTTATCCCGGTTCGATTTGGCTTACTTTATCAAATAGCACCCCGTCAGGTTCTATATATTATTCTTTAAATGGTGATGATCCAACTTTAGCTTCTCAGGAATATACAGCACCAATATTAATCAGTAATACAAAAACGATCAGGGCAAAGACGTATGCTCCTGCTTATTTACCAAGCCCTACTGTAACTAATTCATATTTTATCAATACGGATATTCATCTACCTGTCTATACCATCACGACCGATTCCTTGAACCTTTGGGATTATAATACCGGAATTTATGCGACAGGACCGAATGCACAGCCAAACTTCCCTTATAAGGGAGCAAACTTTTGGCAGGATTGGAGAAAAGTTTCTACGCTTGAGCTTTATGACAGAAATAAAAATCGGGCATTAAGGTTTAATGCAGAAATATCTATCTATGGAAATTATTCACGAGGGCATGCACAAAAGAGTTTTGAGATAAGACTCAGCGATAAGTATGGCACAGGTGAAATCACTTATCCTATTTATTCTGATAAACCATACCTGAACAATAATGATAATTTTATTTTAAGAAATTCAGGAACGGATTGGAATGTTGTTCATTTCAGGGATGCGATGTTACAGAGGATCATGAAAAATACCTATTCAAATTATCTTGCTGCTGAGCCTGCAGTAGTCTTCTTGAATGGAAATTTTTGGGGCGTGTATACCGTTCATGAAAATCATGATCAGCACTGGATGCAGAATAATTTTGATCTGAAGAAGGATGAAATCGATTACTTAAAGGAGTTTGGCAGCAACGTTGAATTAAAATTAGGCTCTGATACTTCTTTTTGGTCGATGTACAACTATGCTACTACCAATGATTCAACCACTCAGGCATATTACGATGAGATGGATCGTCGCCTGGACATAAAGAATTATGCTGATTATTTCATTGCTGAAACGTATTATGATAATGGTGACTGGATCGGTGACTGGACAAATAATATTAAAATGTGGAGGCCGACAAAAGGTGATAAGAAATGGAGGTACCTCTTGTATGATCTGGATTTTGGTTTCGGGCTATATAATGGTGTAAATGACAATAGACTGGGAATGGCAAGAAATCCAACTGCATTTTGCTATTCGTCTAATATGTTCAGATCGATGTTGGCTAATCCAACATTTAAAAAATATTTTATTAACCGCTACGCGGATTTAATGAATACTATTTATTTGCCTTCGGCAATTGACGGGGTGATGAAATCTTATCGTGACACTATGGCTCATGATATGCAAGCGCATTTTGCTAAGTGGGGTAGCAACTTAACAAACTGGGCAGCAAATATTGATACGATGATGCGCTTCGTGAATGCCAGACCTAATACAGCAAGAGCACATATTGTAAGTGAATTTTCACTGGCATCACAAGTGACATTAACATTGAATGTTTCTCCTGCCGGTGCCGGACGAATTCAGATCAGTACTATCACCCCCGGATCTTATCCATGGTCGGGAATTTATTTCAACGGGAATCCGGTTACTCTTACTGCCATACCTAATCCGGGCTATTCTTTTGATCACTTCAGATCGAATGTGGTGATAAGTTCAAATAATTTTAATCAAAGCGTTACGTACAACTTTACTTCTACAGATCAGATCACTGCTTACTTCACCGGGACTTCTTCAGCTCCCTTGCTTACTTTTTCTGAAATTAATTACAATTCATTATCATCAGTTGATGGCGGTGACTGGGTAGAACTGCATAACTATGGCAGCTTGAGCCTTGATATTTCCGGTTGGAAGTTCCGCGATGAGCAGGATCATCATGTTTATACAGTTCCTGTTGGAACTGTTATTCCTGCAGGTGGTTATATGGTGCTTGCAGAAGATATGGCGAAGTTCTCAGCACTGTATCCTTCGGTTACAAATGTGAGAGGACCTCTTGGCTTTAATCTTTCAAATGTAGGGGAGCAGATACGTTTGTATAATCATGAAGATGTTTTATATCTGTCGGTTTTTTATCAAAACGTTGCACCATGGCCTTTGCTTGCAAACGGACAAGGCTATACATGTGAAAGAACCGGTACAAGCAACGATCCAAATCTTGGTGGCAGTTGGTTCGCAGGTTGCATAGGAGGTTCCCCCGGAGCCGCACCGGGAAATATCTTAGCCGGAACATTATCTATAACAGGAAATGCTACTTTCTGTGTGGGCGGAAATGTGCAGTTGCACATAACAGTCGTTCCGGGATATCAATACCAATGGCGTAGAAACGGTGTGCCAATCTCAGGTGCTACTGATACAATATATACTGCAACTGCAGGAGGTACCTACACAGTATTGGCAAGCTTCAATGGATGTTCCAGTGTTTCTGAAGCTTTCAATCTCACGATGGTTTCACAAGGTCCCGATCCGATTGTTTCTGATACATATAGATGCGGTCCGGGAAGCTTAACACTCAGTGCATCTTCAACAGATACTATTTATTGGTATGATAGTCCCGGAGGAAACCTCCTGGCAACCGGTAATCAATACACAACACCGAATCTTAGTTCAAACACCACATACTATTTACAAACAAGTTTAGCTTGTCCGAGTAACGTAGTATCTATGGATGTGGAAATACTAACAGTCACAGCGACACCTCAAGGTTCTGATGTTTCACGTTGCGGTCCGGGTGTAGTTACACTGACAGCTACCGATACAGCAAGCATTCGTTGGTACTCGGCATTTGTAGGTGGAGCCTTATTAGCTACTGGCACTACTTATAACACACCGGTCTTATTCAGAGATACTACATTTTTTGCAGAGGCCGGATCGGTTTGTCCAAGTGCAAGATTGGGCATTAATGTTACGGTAAATACTACAGCTATGCCTATCGGGACTGATGCTGCAAGATGTGGTGATGGAACAGTGACCTTATCCGCCACCTCGGCTTCACCAATAGCATGGTATGATTCTGTTTTTGCAGGAAATTTAGTTGGCACAGGCCCTACATTTATCACGCCTGTCCTTACGGGTGACGAAACATATTATGCAGAAGCAGATGCTGGTTGTCCGAGTGAACGTACTCCTGTCCTTGCCATCGTAGACCCGATTCCTGATCCACCGCTATCATCCGACGAAAGTCGTTGTGGTAATGGATCTCTGACTCTTACCGCTACATCTCCATCACAAGTCTATTGGTACGATGCAGCTGTTGGCGGGAATCTGCTATATACGGGTTCCAATTTCACTACACCTGTACTGACTGCCAATGCGAGCTATTATGTGGAGGCAGGATTTGATTGCAGAAGTGTTCGCGATACTGTGATTGCAATAATCAATGATTTGCCCAATGTGTTTTTAGGTAACGATACCGTTATTGCCAGCGGAGCAACAATTACCTTAGATGCAGGTCCGGGATTTGTCTCTTACGCCTGGTCTAACGGAGCATCGACACAGACGATTACCGTAGGAGTAACCGGTACATATAATGTTTTGGTTTTGGATTCCAACGGTTGTGCTAACACTGACGCTATTTTCGTAGAAGTTCTTGTCTCAACCTCCGAGCTTCCGCAGCTTTCATCCATACTTGTGTACCCGAATCCTGCGAATGAACTTCTGGGAATTGAGATATTTTCAAGTCAGGGAATGAACGCACGTATTCAGTTGCTGGATGTTCAGGGAAGAGTTCTGCAAAGCAGAGTGGAAAAAATACATCAGGGACAGAATAAGTTCAGTATGGATCTGGGTAATACTTCCGCCGGAATTTATTTCCTTGAACTTGTTTCTGATCAAACAAGGAAACTTGTGCGAATTATCAGAAACTAAATAAGCTATTTTTATTGTAAAAGTCCTGTCATTTTTGGCAGGACTTTTTTTTATGCTGAATTCCGGCTTTAAGATTTGTAATTTTACATTTGCTATAGAATATTTTCGCACTCAAATCCCTTCCAATGACAGGCAGATCCTTATTATTTTTCATCTTTTTTCTTTTTTTTAATTCAACTCAAACCTTAGAATTATCTGCGCAAGGAAAGAAAGGACAAAAGACGGAATCAGCAGGGCATTCGGGTTACGTACAATTTTGGACTAAAGTGGATTCTCTGGAACAAAAAGGACTTCATCGTTCAGCACTTGAATTATCAAAAGAAATTTTTAATACTGCTAAGGCTGATAAGAATACATCAATGCTTGTAAAAGCCATGATGCATCGGTTGAAATTTCAAGCATTCGTGGAAGAAGATGCATTGTTAAGGAACATGCATGATCTTAATGAGGAGATTGAGTTTGCAAAGTTTCCGGAGCGCCAGCTTTTACATTCGATGCTCGCTGAAATTTATTGGATGTATTATCAGCAAAACAGATATCGTTTTTTTGACCGGTCCGAAACTGTCGGTATACAAGAGAGCAATCCGGCTACATGGGACATGAGAAAGATCGTAAATGAATCTATGAAGCATTTCTCTAAATCTCTTGAACAAAGCGAAGAGAGTAAAGCAATGGCGATTGGTAATATTGATGAGATTCTGCTTAATGAAGATTCTTTAAGTTCAAGAGAGTTGCGCCCTACATTGTATGATTTTTTAGCTCATCGAGTTCTTGACTTTTATGCTAATTCAGAAAGCGGGCTCACAGCACCTGCTGAAAAGTTCCGGATAAAGGATGAATCATTCATTGCTGACCTGGATGTTTTTTTGAAGATGGATATTTCTTCGGTCGATACGACTGATTTCAAGTATCGCGCCTGTCTTCTTTTTAAAGACATTTTAGCTTTTCATAAAGCAGACGCAGATCCCGGAGCATTGATCGATGCTGATTTGAAGAGGATGGATTTCATAAGAGGGGCTATTAATATTTCTCAGAAGGATTCACTTTATGAGAAGTCTTTGTATTCGCTTTTCAATAAATTCAGAAATCACCGGCTAAGCGCGGAGGTTTTGTTCAAGATTGCATCTTTACATGAACAGAAGGGAAACACTTACAATCCTGAAGAGTCAGAAGCAAATAAATGGGAACTAGTTAATGCCATAAAATATTGTGATACTATTTTGACATCTTATCCGGGATCGCGGGGCGCAATGATGGCAATGAATCTCAAACAACAGATAATGCGACCTTCCCTGGTATTCTTTACTGAGCAGGTAAATGCTATGGGGAAAGAGTTTCTTAGTCTTGTACAGTATAAGAATATTCAGAAACTATATTTTCGTCTAATCAACGATCGGAATGATATTTTTTCCGGCGGCCGTGGACATAATGATTTAGTGATCCGGGAACTGTTTAAACTTCCGGCCATCAAAGAATGGTCGGTTGAGCTGCCACAAGATCCGGACATGCAAGTTCACAGTGTGGAGACAGCAATACCGGGCTTGGATTTTGGGAAGTACATATTGCTCGTAGCAGATCATGATAAATATGTTCAAGACGAAGGAAACTTTGCTTTTAATTCATTTCGCGTGAGTGATTTGAGTTTGTTGAGCAATACTAAAGCCAAGGGTGAATATGAGCTTTACGTTCTCGACCGTGTTAGTGGCAAACCGATCAAGGGGGTTTCTGCTGAAGTGACAACAAATACATTTAACAGAGCAACAAGTAAATATGATACTTCTATTGTAGGGAACTATCAGAGTGATAAAGATGGGCGATTTATCATTTTTCCTGCAAAGGAACAAGGGCGAAATTTTTCAGTTAAAATTAAATACGCTACAGATATTAATTTTCTACAAGAGAGTTTTTATCAATATAATCCCGGACAAAGAAATAGCCTTGTAACTGAAAGGACTGTTTTTTTTACTGATCGCTCAATATATCGACCTGGTCAGCTGATTTATTTCAAAGCCTTGCTTCTTACTGTTGAGAATGGACAACCTAAGATCCACAGCAATCAGCAAACAACAATTCAATTCTTAGATGTAAACGGTCAGCTTATTTCTGAACAAAAATTAAAGAGCAATGAATTCGGAACAGTTGAAGGAGTGTTTACTGCACCAGAGAATGTTTTGACAGGCAGAATGAGTATTCAGAATACAAGTGGATCAACAGGTATAAATGTAGAAGAGTATAAGCGACCCCGTTTCGAAGTTGTGTTTGAGCCTGTTGAAGGTGAGTATAAACTGGGTGAGAGCATCAATGTAAAAGGATATGCCGAAACTTATGCAGGGGTTCCTGTAGATGCTGCGCTTGTGAAATATTATGTCAGACGGGAAGCTATTTATCCGCCCTGGTGTTATTGGTATAGGTCTATTCCCCAAAGCGCCAATGAGCAAGAGATTCTCAGTTCGGAGATGATCACCGACTCAGACGGGAAATTTTCATTTTCATTCATTGCACAGGCAGATGAAAGCATTGAAGAAATTTATCAACCGACATTTAATTTCACAATTTCAGCAGACGTCACAGATATCAACTCTGAAACAAGAAGCGGCAACACTATGCTGCGTGTAGGTTATACATCTATGGAGTTGAGTACTGATATGCCAAAAGTCATCTATACAGATAGTAAAGCCACCTCCAAAATAATAGCCGCTAATCTTTCCGGGAAAACGGTTCCTGCAAAAGTTATTTTAAATGTATATAAAATTGCGGAGCCTGAGCGATTACTAAAAACTCGTTTATGGAATCGTGCTGACAAACATCTTTATTCGAAGGAAGAATATATAAGAAAATTTCCTTTTGATGTTTTTGATAAGGAAGATAATTTTTTAGAGTGGAAGAGAGAGAAGAATGTATGGACAACTGAAATTAATACCGGAATAGATTCAATCATCAGACTGGATCCGCAAAAATTAGAGCAGGGATTTTATCTGATGGAAGGATCAGCAAAAGATTCCTACGGTAAAGAAATGAAACTGATTCACTACTTCGATGTTCTTGATCATTCATCTAATACAGTATCAGGAAATCAGTTTTATTATACTCAAATAATAAAAGACAATGCGGATCCCGGGATGCTTAATAAATTAGTTTTAGGCACTGCATCTTCCAATGCTTACTTTTTGCTTGAAACTCTTGTACGAAATGAAGTAGTTAAAAGTGAGTGGATCAGGCTAAACAAGGAGCAAAAAGTCATCGAGATCCCCGTGAAGGAAGACTATAGAGGGAATTTCTCTATGAGGATCAATATGGTAAAAGAATCCAGAGTTTATCAGGATCAGATATTATTTAAAGTTCCCTGGAAGACTAAAGACCTGAGAATTGAGTACCAAAGTTTTCGATCAACACTTGAACCGGGAAAGAAAGAAGAGTGGAAACTAAAAATTAAGGATCATACCGGTAAAATTGTAGCTGCAGAATTATTAGCGTCTATGTATGATGCCTCATTAGATGTTTTTCTGGACCATAAATGGAAAACATCTTTTTTCCCTGGCTATGGTCATTATTCAAGGATGAATACTCATGGTTTCGATCTAACTTATTCAACGTCTTATTCTAATGTGAATAGCGACATAAAATATATTTCTCCCAGAGTATATGATCGATTAAACTGGTTTGGATATAATTTTGATTTTGGTTACAGCTATTTAAACGCGGGATCTACCAGAGGAGTTACCGTAGAATCTTTGTCCATGGCCAGCCCACCGGCTGAAATGGACGGTTTGAGTTTAAAGAATTCCGTAGATATGAATGCTAAAATGGAATCTGTAGACATGATTGGTAGCAAGGATGAATTACTAAAGACACTCCCTCCACCAGCTGTTATCCGAAAGAATTTGCAAGAAACTGCATTCTTTCTACCGAGGATTTATACAGGGAAGGATAGCACGCATACAATTTCATTTTCTACACCTGAAGCATTAACTCGTTGGAAGCTCCAACTGTTTGGCCATAGCAAGGAGATGGAATATGTATTTGATGAAAAAGAAGTCCTCACTCAAAAAGAGTTGATGCTCACGCCTAATCTCCCAAGATTTTTAAGAGCGGGTGATACTTTATGGTTGTCTGCAAAAATTAATTCATTGGTCTCAACTGAACTTCAAATTTCAGTTACCCTGTCATTGTCTGATGCCATTAGTTTGAAATCTATGGATTCAACCTTCAGTAATTTCGAATCAAAAAAGGTTGTTTCTGTCAGTAAAGAGAAAAGTGCAAATGTTTCCTGGAGAGTGATAGTTCCTGAGAATGTTTCTGCTGTAGTGATTCGAATGATTGCTTCGAGTGGAACTTATTCTGATGGTGAAGAACATTTATTGCCTGTATTAACTAACAGACAACTCGTTACGGAATCATTACCAATATGGACTCGTGGCAAAGAAACACGGAATTATAAACTTACTAAGCTTGTAGAGAATAAATCGACAAGCCTGAAACACCATAGGCTAAAATTAGAATATACATCAAATCCGGTTTGGTCCGTAGTGCAGGCTATCCCGTATTTAATGGAGTATCCTTATCAATGTTCTGAGCAAGTATTTTCACGATATTATGCGAACAGCCTGGCAACGCATATTGCTAATTCTTCTCCCCGAATCAAAGAGATCTTTTCACAATGGAAATCTCTTAGCCCTGAAAGCTTTCTTTCAAATCTGGAAAAGGATCAGGATTTAAAATCTATCGTACTGGCAGAAACACCGTGGGTTCTTGAAGCTAAGAGTGAAAAAGAACAGAAAGAAAGACTCGGCTTGCTCTTTGACCTGAACAGAATGAGTAACGAACAGTCTGCTGCTCTTTCTAAACTTGAAAAGCAACAAATTGCTAATGGTGCCTGGCCCTGGTTTGAAGGCATGCCGGATAATAGATACATAACACAGCATATAGTCATCGGGCTATTACAATTGAAACATTTGAATGTATTGGAACAAACAGATATGTCTAAGATTGACAGAATGATCGAAAAATCATTAAAGTATCTTGATAATCAAATTGCGAATGATTATGCTGAGCTGATAAGGATGAAAGCTGTATTGAAAGATCATGTTCCTTCGACATTACAGATACAATATTTATATATGAGGAGTTTCGATTTTGTTAATAGCAAACCTATTCCGTCAGAAAAAGAATTTAATTATTTTATGGAGCGTGCAGAGAAGAGTTGGCTGAAGTATAATTTGTATATGCAGTCTATGTTAGCTATAACATTGAATAGAAATGGAAAGCAGTCTGTTGCCATAGACATAATAAATTCACTCAAAGACAATGCCCTCCGATCCGATGAGATGGGGATGTACTGGAAGAACAATAATGGTGGTTACTATTGGACTGATGCAGCAATAGAAACGCAGGCTATGTTGATCGAAGCTTTTATGGAGGTGGTCGATGATCGCAGGTCCGTTGAAGAAATGAAGATCTGGTTACTTAGAAAAAAGCAAGTAAATAACTGGAAGACCACAAAGGGCACCGTTGCGGCATGTTACGCTTTAATGCTTAGAGCATCGAATTGGATCGGAGAAAATAATGTCACTCGTATTTCTATCGGAAATAAAATTATTCACACGGATGAAAGTGCTCCGGATAGAGAAGCAGGCAGCGGACATTTTAGTGTTACATGGTCAGGGAATGAAATAGAAAAGGAAATGGGATCGATCAGCTTATCACCAATCAGTACTAGTTATGGTAGTGATAGTACAATTCAGTCTCCACAAATTTCATGGGGTGCTTTATATTGGCAGTATTTTGAAGACCTTGACAAGATCACAAATGCAGAAACGAATGGACTAAGATTGACAAAGAACTCATTCGTTCAAAGAAATAGTCCAACCGGTCCGCTCATTGAAAAAATAATTCCGGGCACAACTGTTAAAGTTGGTGACAAGCTGATCATTCGTATTACTTTAAAAACAGATCGGGACATGGAGTATCTCCATCTTAAAGATCTTCGCGCAGCCGGTCTTGAACCTTTGAATGTCATATCAGGATATAAATGGCAGGACGGCTTTGGGTATTATGAAAGCACCGGTGATGTAGCAACAAACTTTTTCATTTCATACCTGCCAAGAGGAGAATATGTTTTTGAATATAGTTTACGGGCCTTTAATGAAGGCGATTTTTCAGGTGGAATTACTACAATTCAAAACATGTATGCTCCTGAATTTTCTTCGCATTCATTTGGTGAAAGGCTCCAAATTCTCCGCGAATGAACCGATAAAAGTGGTTGAATTGGGATGCTTATTGGAGTCATTATGAATATCCTGATTTATCGCTGAAAAGCCTTGCCAGTTGTGGGTTTTTATGTAAATTAGTGTTTACAAAGACTGCGAAACGTTTATTTATTGACCACATGACCAAAGCTATTCGATTAACAAACCTGAGGCTCATCAGCCTCTTTTTTATCTCCATACTTTTTGCTGCTTCAAATTCAGCATATTCTCAGTGTGCTTTACCCGGTGGATTAGTTACTACCAGCATTACCAATACCAGTGCAAGGTTTAGTTGGAATTCGACAGTATCGGACAGTTTTTTAGTACGTTATTATGAAAGCGGTGTACCCCTTTATTATTATAAGATGGTAACTCCGGGTACGGCAAACACTGTCGTGATCACAGGTTTGTATCCAAACACAACTTATTACTGGCAAGTGCATACTTATTGTAATGGTGGTGCACCAGGTGGATATCAGGGAGTACCCAAAGTATTCACAACATTAAACTCTCCGGCATTTTGTGTGGTACCAAACAAAACAGTTTCTTCCGGTATCACTCCCAATTCGGTTACCTTATCCTGGAATCCTTTGGTTGATGCCGATACATTTATGGTCAGGTATGCTGTAAAGAACACAACAAACTATGTGTGGGTTAAAATGCCCGGCTCGCAAAAGTCTGTTACAATTAACAACCTGCTCCCGAATACTACCTACGATTGGTGGGTACGTTGTATTTGTGTGAGCGCCCCTATTCAGGGATACAGTGTTCTCAATAATTTTACTACTCTTTCTACAACATGTGGTATCGCTGATCCAAATTATTTTACTTCCACAGGGATCGCGCCTAACTCTGCAACTGTTGGTTGGAGAGGGGTGAGTGCAGCTCTTAGTTACAATGTGAGATATGCAGTACGGTATTCAGGCAATTGGATCACAGTTCCAAGTTCATCAGTTACCAAAACATTAACCGGTCTTCTTCCTTTAACAACATATGAATTTCAGGTTCAGACCAACTGCGCATCAGGATCCGGTACATGGTCCTCTTCAGGAATATTCACCACACTTAACGGAACTCTTGCTTTAACACGCGGACCATACATTCAGTTAGCTACGCATAAGAGCATTGTTATTCGCTGGAGATCGAATGTCGCCAGTGATTCCAGAGTCAGGTATGGAACAAGCCCATTGAATTTAAATTTTACAACTACAAATTCCACCCAAAAAACTGAACATGAAGTTGAACTTGTCGGACTTTCTCCAAATACAAAATATTATTATTCTGTAGGATCGTCAACTACTGTACTCCAGGCTAATTCGGATAACTTCTTTGTTACTCATCCTATACCGGGTACAACAAGCCCGACAAGAATATGGGTAATTGGAGATTTTGGTCATGGAACTTCCGCTCAAAGGGCGGTGCGGGATTCCTACTCTAATTATACCGGGTCAACACATACAAATGTTTGGTTGTGGTTAGGTGACAATGCATATAATGATGGGACTGATTCGGAATATCAAACAAAAGTATTTGACGTTTATCCAAACCAGTTCAAGCAGATCGTAAGTTGGCCTACTTCAGGAAATCACGATTTGCATACTGCGAATGCCGCCAGTCAGACCGGACCTTATTTTGATAATTTCACGATGCCTAAAAATGCTGAAGCCGGAGGTATTCCAAGTGGAACAGAAGCATATTATTCATTTGATTATGCCAATATTCATTTCGTTTGTCTTGAATCAAATGATGCAGCATTCCGTTCTACGTCCGGGGCCATGGCGACATGGATACGAAACGACCTTGCTGCAAATACGCAAAGATGGACGGTGGTATACTTCCATCACCCTCCCTATTCAAAAGGTTCACATGATTCGGATAATTCCAGTGAGATGGTTGGAATGCGTACTAATATTATTCCGCTTCTGGAAAGTTACGATGTTGATCTGGTTCTTTCCGGTCATAGCCATTCATATGAAAGGTCTATGATGATCCGTGGACATTACGGTATTGAGTCAACCTTCTCAGCATCTACAATGGCAGTGAATTCAGGAAGTGGAATTGCACCGGCAGAGTATGTTAAGACCGGACCTAATTATTATGGGACAGTTTATGCAGTTTGCGGTGTATCAGGCACAAGAGGGGGAACCACATCCGGATGGCCACATAATGCTATGTATGCATCAAGTGTTGATAACTATGGATCTATGGTTATTGATGTAGATGGTGATCAGCTGGATGCAAAATTTTTAACTTCTTCAGGATCGATTTGGGATCAGTTTACAATTCGTAAGCAATCATCACTCAGAATGGCACGTAATGAAGCAGACATTTTTAATCAGGCTGTTCCAATCGCCAGTTCATTATTGGTATTTCCAAATCCTGTCACAGATGATGCTACTATTTCATATAATTTGAAAAAGGCGGCCAAGGTAAAGGTCGATGTAACGGACCTTATGGGTAGGGTCGTATTCAGCCTGGGTGAATTTGAACAATCTGAAGGAGAAAATGCGATGAACTTCCCGGTGCACGATGCAAATCTTCCAAAGGGAATATACCTTATTCGCTTATTTGACGGTGATGAAAATCAAAGCAGCAGATTTATCGTACAATAAGCATTAAAAACACTTCATTACAAGCCCTAAAATTATTTTTTAGGGCTTTCTAATGATCAACATTAAAATTATCATCTCTTGAAATGCTAAAAAATTTGTCACTTTTTTAGCTTTATTGATCCTGATTCATACACTTGACATATAACGCGGGGATCACTATCTTGGTGTAAATTTTATAAGGTTAGAATAGAATTTTATTACCCGGTAATTTTTCATTTTTAGGATTTAAAATGAAGTTTTTGTTCTAAGGGATAAGATTGAATTATCGAGGCTTTAGTTTTGTAAATTCGAAAGCATATTTTTTAATTGATGATTCAGGGTTTCGGGAAATATCTACAGAAAGTTAAAAAACCAGCCGGATGGATAATGGTCTGTCTCTGTATGTGTGTTTATTATTCTTCTACTAATGCCCAGTGTCCACTACCATCCGGATTAATATTAGCCGGAACCTCCAGTTCTACGGCACAGTTAGCCTGGGCACCTGCACCTGCAGACAGTTTTCTGCTTCGTTATTATGATCTGACAGATTCGATCTATTTATTTAAGACGATTAGCAATGGAACTGCTACCAGCACAACTCTGACTAATTTATACCCCAACACAACATACGCATGGCAGATCAGGACATGGTGTAATAATGGAACGTCAGGAGCATATCAAAGCAGCCCTGAACTTTTTACTACTGATGCGCAAACAGTTTATTGCGTTACTCCCAATGATCACTATAGCACAAATATTACTGAGAATTCAGCAGAATTATTTTGGAATCCATATATCAATGCTGATAGCTTCTTAGTCCGTTATGCTGAACTTGGAACAACGAATTATACCTGGGTTACACTACCCGGAAACACGCACAACGCTGTTATCAATGGCCTCATTCCCGATACCGAATACGAATGGGTTGTGCGATGTGTGTGTGCCGGCAATCCTTCACAAGCATATAGCAGAGTGAGAACATTCAGGACACAGAGCCTTGCCTGTAATCCTCCCGATGTTTCATTTTTTACAAGTACCGGAGTTACTTCCAGTGAGGCAACTGTAGGATGGAATGCCATTCCGAGTGCATCAAGTTATGTTGTTCGATATGCCGTGCGCTTTTCAGGGAACTGGATCACAGCTCCCAGTACAAATTTGACGGAATTACTTTCCGGATTAATATCTTCAACCTGGTATGAATTCCAGATACTCTCGATTTGTTCCGGGGATTCAAGTGCCTGGTCACAGTCAGGAATATTTCAAACTTTAAGCAACACCATTTCTTTAACAAGGGGACCATACTTACAACAGTCTACAGAGTCAAGTATATTTATCAGGTGGAGAACAAATATTCCTTGCGATTCTAAAATAGATTTTGGTACTGATCCTTTGCATCTTAATTTATCTACAACGAGCACGACGCAAACTACCGAACATGTTGTCCAACTCATCAATCTGAATAAGAATACAAAGTATTATTATGCTATAGGCTCTTCGGGAACAAAATTACAAGGCGATCTTGAAAATTACTTTGTCACAAATCCTCATGTCGGCTCAACTGATTCGGTTCGAATTTGGGTTATAGGTGATTTTGGCAGATCGAGTACGGCTCAGCGATTGGTGCGCGATTCTTATGAAGCTTATACCGGAACTAAGCATACTAATTTGTGGCTTTGGCTAGGCGACAATGCTTATAATGATGGCACAGATTCCGAATATCAGACCAAAGTTTTTGATGAGTACCCAAAGCAATTTAAAAAATGGGTGACATGGCCAACTTCAGGAAATCACGATCTCCATTCTGCTAATTCGAACAACCTTACCGGCCCGTACTATGATAATTTCACCATGCCAATGCATGGAGAAGCAGGCGGCGTACCTAGCGGTACTGAAGCTTATTATTCATTCAATTATGCCAATATACATTTCGTGTGCCTCGAATCATATGGGTCGAATTTCCGTTCAGCTACCGGTGACATGGCTAATTGGCTACACGCAGACCTCTCCGCCAATACACAAACTTTTACTGTAGTATATTTCCATCACCCTCCATATTCAAAGGGATCGCATGATTCTGATGCCGAGACTGAGTTGATCCAAATGCGGACAAACATTGTTCCCATTCTTGAGAACTATAAAGTTGATCTTGTGCTGGCAGGGCATAGTCATTCTTATGAAAGAACGATGATGTTGCATGGCCACTACGGCAATTCGAATACTTTCAACGTATCAACCATGACGACAGATGCAGGCTCGGGAACTTTTCCAAATTCTTATGTAAAGAATGGTACAGGCTCCTTCGGAACGGTTTATGTCGTTTGTGGAACTTCCGGCTATGCAGGTTCTACTATGAGCGACTGGCCACATGATGCTATGTATGAATACACGGTCAATCATTACGGTTCGCTTGTCATAGATGTAAAGGGCAACCAACTGAACTGTAAATATCTTACCTCTTCGGGAGCTATTAGGGATGAATTCACAATTATTAAACCCGGATTTCCGACTGGTTTGATTGATGGACAATCAGTTGTTGCAACTCGAACTAATTTCAAAATTTGGCCCAATCCGATTTTACAGCATGCAAGTATAGAATATTATTTGAGCAAAGCATCAAAGGTGAGTTTCGAAGTAATAGATCTTGCGGGTAGACAGGTTATTCAGTTTGGCGATGGTATTGAAAAAACTGCGGGGACGCATACAATGAATTTCCCTGTGAAGGACGCACAACTGCCGAAGGGGATCTATTTTATTCGGATGAAAGCAGGTCTTGAAACTAAGACAAGAAAAATAGTCTTCGATTAATCAATATTTCGTCTCTAATTTCTCCACACGGATTACTACCGATTTCGAAACCGGAGTATTGCTTTTGTCTGCTACCGAACTTATTGGAACAAGAACATTGGTCTCAGGAAAGTAAGTTGCACAACATTTTTCGGGAATACTAAATGGTACTACTAAAAATTTATGTGCTATTCTTCGTATTCCGTCCTTATCAGAAACAAGATCAACTACTTCATTTGCATTTAAGCCTAATAAGCTAATGTCTTTCTCATTCATAAAAATTACTCGCCTCTCATTGTAGATCCCTCTGTATCGATCATTCATTCCATAGATCGTTGTATTAAACTGATCATGACTTCTGATTGTCATCATTAGTAATTCGTCTGATCTAAGAATATGCTGATTGACTTCTGCAATGTTTAGTTCAGCCTTTCCACTGAAAGTTGAAAAACTTCTTTCCCGTGATGAATTTGGCAAGTAAAAGCCTCCCGGGCTTCTTACTCTTTCATTGTATTTTTCAAAACCCGGAATCGTTTTTTCTATTGCATCTCTGATATGATCATAGTGCTGAAGATACAGATCCCAATTTATTTTTGATTTATTTCCATGCAATGCTTTAGCAAGCATGCATACGATAACAGGCTCACTGAGAAAATGTGTAGATACAGGCTTTAAATTTCCTCTGGACATTTGAACAACACCCATTGAATTTTCGCAGCTTATAAATTGATCTTCTCCATTCCAAATATCTTTATCACTCCTTCCGTAAGTAGGAAGAATGAGAGCCTCTTTTCCGTGAATAAGATGGCTGCGATTTAGTTTTGTGGATACGTGCACGGTTAAATCACATCTTCTGAGTGCTTCTGCTGTATAGCCGGTATCCGGTGTTGCTGAAAGAAAATTCCCACCCATAGCAATGAATACTTTTGCTTTTCTTTCATACATGGCATGGATAGATTCTACAGTATCATAGCCATGTTTTTCGGGGACATTAATTTTAAACACATTTTTAATTCTTGCTAAAAATTCAGCAGAGGGTTTTTCATATATGCCCATAGTTCTATCACCCTGAACATTACTGTGACCCCTCACCGGACATGTACCGCTGCCTTTTTTTCCAATACTTCCTTTAAGAAGGAGCAAATTCACAACTTCTTTGATTGTATCAACAGCATTTTTATGCTGTGTCAGACCCATGGCCCAGCATGCGATTATTTTTTTTCTAGGACGAATCAAATCAGCTGCTTCACGGATTTGTTCAACAGAGATGCCGCAATTTTGTGAAAGTTCTTCTAGTGTGTATTTTTCCAAAGATTTAAGGTACGCCTCCGCGTTGATAGTGTGCTCTTTGATAAATTTATTATCAAAAACAGAACCGGGAGATTTACGTTCTTGCTCAGCAAGCAAGATCATGATCGCTTTAAGAAGTGCCATGTCGGCATTGATCTTCACTTGCAGGAACAGATCACTCAGTTTAGATTTAATGCCAAGAATACCTTTAATTGTTTGTGGATCATTGAAACTGATGAGCCCTGTTTCAGGAAGAGGATTTATTGCAATGATCTTCGCTCCATTATCTTTAGCCTTTTGTAATGCGGAAAGCATTCGGGGATGATTCGTCCCCGGATTTTGTCCAAGAATAATGATCAGCTCTGCGTCGTAAAAATCTTCCAGTTTCACTGAACCTTTTCCTATACCAAGCGATTCTGTCAATGCCGTGCCACTTGATTCGTGACACATGTTTGAGCAGTCCGGCAGGTTATTGGTTCCAAATTCCCTCACGAAAAGCTGATAAAGAAAGGCTGCTTCATTGCTGGTTCTTCCGGAAGTGTAGAAGATGGCTTCATCCGGTGATGACAATGAATTTAGTTTCACAGCAATTTTTTCGAAAGCGTGTTCCCAGGAAATTTCCTCATAGTAGTCCGCACCTTCGGGTAAATACATGGGATGTGTGATTCTTCCTTTCTTACCTATTTCGTAATCGTTCAACCGTGATAGGGAACTGACACTATGTTTCCTAAAAAACGCAGGATCCAATTTTTTAGAAGTAGCTTCTTCAGCTATAGCTTTTGCTCCATTCTCACAATATTCTCCGATGACCGATCTATCGTCATCAGGATCGGGCCATGCACAACCGGGGCAATCATAACCGTCTTTTTGATTGAGTTTTAATAATGCCTGAATTCCTCTCGCGGGATTCATTTCAGAAAAAACATGTCCGGCTGCAGCAAAAACACCGGGCATCCCCGCTGCAACTGTCTTTGGATTACGGATCTTAGCATCACTTAATTTATCCGGATTTTCCGGATTGGGTAGTTGGCTGCTATCAGTTTTTTCAGACATTTTTAGTCTTTAATTCGTTCTTGTCCGCAATATACATTGAATCGATTATCCCGTACAAATCCAATCAGTGTAATGCCGAACTCCTTTGCCACCGAGACAGCCAGACTACTTGGAGCTCCCACTGAAGCAATAATCTTAATTCCTGCCATCGCTGCTTTTTGTACCAGCTCGAAGCTTGATCGTCCGCTCAGGAATAGCAAATTTTTATTAAGCGGAATCTTTTTTAATTGTAATGAGGCACCAATTAATTTGTCAAGAGCATTATGTCTTCCAATATCTTCTCTCAGGAGAAGGATTTCCCCCTTGTCATCAAATAGAGCGGCAGCATGTAAGCCACCGGTATGACTAAAAACTAATTGTTCCGCATATAACTTTTCAGGGAGAGCAAGAATTTCTTCTGAGCTCACAAAAAATCTTTGATCTTCTGAAATACCGGATTTTGGGATTGCATTTCTTACTGCATCAATTGAAGCTTTTCCACACACTCCACAACTGGAACTTGTATAAAAATTTCTCTCGAGTCTTTTTATATCAGGAAATACATTTTCTTGCAATTCCACTAAGACAATATTTTGTTCAGCAGGTGTTCCTCTTTCCTGTTCACAATATTTAATGCTAAGAATTTCTTCCTTGCTATTTACAACGGCTTCAGTAAATAGAAATCCTATTGCCAATTCAAAATCATGACCGGGAGTTCGCATGGTTACAGAAATACTTTTCTGTTTGCGATCATTTTTTCTTCCGTAAGATAATCTTATTTCAAGCGGCTCCTCAACGGCAAGTAAGTCGTTAGTTTCCCGGGTAAGATCGTCTTTGAATTTTTTTACCGATATAGATTGTACTGAAGGCTTGAGCAATGGAGTATAAGCTTGTGGTCGTTAAAGAATTTTAAAGGTATTCACAAAATTCTTTTCCTCCCAACTAATTCCGAAAAAATCGTTCGTGCATGTTAACAAGGACCAGCTTTTTTGAAGCCCTGGTTACCGCAGTGTAGAGCCAGCGTAAAAGATCAGTAGTAGCGGAGCTTTCATGAACAAAACCTGAATCAACAAACACAAATGGCCATTGACCTCCCTGGGCTTTATGACAAGTAATGGCGTATCCAAACTTTACCTGTAGTGCATTGTAATAGGGATCAGCATATATTGATTTTAATCTTTCTGCCGTTTTTTTTACTTTTTTATATTTTTCATTGATCGCTTCGAATAACTTCTTGTTCTCTTCCAAAGACAAGGCCGGGGTTTCGGAGCTGATAGTATCCAACACTAATTTTACTTCGATACTTTCCTGATGAGGATAATCGGGCAAATCCACTCTTACATCAGCAAAATGAAAACCAAATTTTTCTTCCGTTCTGAGAATATCTTTGATGCGAATGATATCCCCGTTTGCAATAAATCCTGCCTGTGAGTCCTGATCGAGCCAGTAGTAGTTATTTTTAACAACCATTAATCTATCACCTGTGTTCAGCGGCTCATAAAAATGCAGTAACTCCCGCCGGATAAAATCATTGTATCGGTTGGCTTGTTTGTTGGATCGACAGACCACTAAGGTACTCGCCGGGTCATTTTCTTCATATGCATTTTGTAAAGCCTGCATCAACCGGTCACCTTCTACCCGTTCAATATCCGGGTAGCCATTTGATTTAAACACCGGCTCTCCTGCACAGCGATTGATGAGAATTCTCAGAGCAGTTGCATTCATGAGAATTCCGGACTCCTCTGCTTGTCTCACAACATCTTTCAATTCAAGAGAATAAACTTGCATCTTGAATTCTCTTTCCAGATAATCGGCATCCAAGGCAGGACTATCTTCTTCACCAACGGGAGGTAGTTGAGCGGTATCACCAATGAAAACCAAAAAACAATCTTCCTGGCTATACACATACTTGAAAAGGTCCTTCAGGATATTTCTCCCCTTGAACAGGCTTTTATCATCATTCGCCGCAATCATGGAAGCTTCGTCAACAATGTAAACCGTTTTTGGGATCTTGTTTTTAGCAGGCCTTACACTTAGGCCTCCGCCTTTGGCAATACCCATGTCATACAATCTGCGATGTAGTGTACTAGCCTGTTTTCCCGTATAATCATTCATCACCTTTGCAGCTCTCCCGGTAGGGGCGAGTAGTACTACGCTATAATCAAAATGAGAGTAAGTTTTGGCAAGAGCCTGAATAAAAGTTGTCTTCCCGGTTCCTGCGTATCCTCTTAAAATAAATGCTTTTTTTTGAGCTTCGCAGATATAAAAATCATCTATCAATTCCATCAACTTTTCCTGATCAGAGGTAGGTTCAAATGAAAAGTTCTTGCGAAGTGTTTTTAAAAATGAAGATTCTGCCATAAAAATCCGCTTGGGCGCTAACAAGCTGTAAAGCTAAGCCCTAAACGTTGTGAATTACAAGAATCAAAAAATATCCACTTCGTTTATCCTGCATTAAATAAATTGCAATACTGGTTTAGCGGATGACTACGCGCACCTGCTTTTTCAAAGAAGGCGAATCAAAGATTCCGGAATGTATTCCTTGTGCAAATTCTTGGCTTGGAATTTCAATGATGTTTTCTCCTGTTACTGCAGTGAATTCTTCCCGGTGGACAATTCTTCCTGCAAGATCAACCAGATAGAATATACAAGTCTCATCATTCACTGCATTAAAACGAATAAAGAATTTTTCGTCAGCCGGATTTGGATATAGAACAAAATGTTCTTCTGCCGGAACCGGATCTTGTTTAGCAAGTCGAACGAGTGGAGTAGCGAAAGAGTAGGACGCAGAATAAACTGAGACACTCACGCCGTTGCAAATGGACCGAACTTGCCATTGATAGCTGGTATTGTTCGTCAATCCCGTTAATGAAGTTGAGAATACACCACCCGCGCCTGTTATTTTTTTCCAGACATAATTAGTAGTGCCAAGCACTGAATAACGGACCATAAAACTGTCTGCAGTAATGTCGGGAGTCCAGCTTATCGTTGCGCTGTTTGGTAGAATTGAAGTTGTATTCAGATCATAGGGTGTTGCACAAGGTACTGTTCCTGCAATTGTGCTAAAGGTGTGAACAGAACTGTAGCCACTGCTTACTCCGCTGCAAATAGAACTAACCTGAACGTCATAGGTAGTTATAGGAGAGAGGCCATCAATCATCGTTGAATATCCGCCACCGGCTATATCTTTATAACGGTAAACACTTGTGCCGTTTTCAGCAAATCGTAATCGGAAAGTATCTGCAGTAACTGATGTGTTCCAGCTGATTAATGCAGTAGAAGATGTGATCGAGGATGACGCGACGCCGGAAGGAACACCACATACAATGGCTCCGCTGGTAGTGGTAAAGTTTAATGTGCTACTATATCCGCTACTTACACCAAGACAGATTGAGCTTACCTGATATGTGTACAATGAACTTGGTAAAAGGCCTGTAATGGTACCGTTAGTAATTCCCCCTGCGCCATCGATATTTTTATAAAAGTATTGACCTGCACCATTGAGCCTGTATCTTATTCTGAATGTATCTGCTTCAACAAAAACTGACCAGTTGATCTGTGCTGTACTGCTGGTCAGATTTGAAGATGAAATCCCATAAGGCTTGATACAGCTGACGGCAGATGAGACAGTGGTGAAAGAAGCGATAGAACTGTATCCTGTGCCGGCACCACTGCACATTGTACTTACCTGGTAATTGTAAGTTGTTCCCGGAAGTAGTCCTGTAATGGTTGTTGAATAGACAGATCCCGAAACAGTTTGATATTTATAATTTGATGTCCCGTTTATTGTATAACGTACACGGAAATTATCTCCTGTGACTAATTCTGTCCAACCGATCTCGGCTGAAGAATTTGTAATGTTAGTTGCTGTAAGGCTGTGTGGTTTAGCACAAGGTCCAAGTGTGTTGAAAACAAAATTGGCACTATAACCGCTACTCACACCTAGGCAAACAGATGCTACCTGGAATTTATAAGCTCTGGCAGGTGTTAGTCCTGTGATAGTTGTCATGTTTGCACCACCACCGGCAATTGTTTTGTATAAATAATTTGATGTACCGTTTAAGGCATAACGAACGATAAAAGTATCTGAAACTACCAATGGATTCCATAGCAATGTCGCATCTGTTGCAGTCACCCCAAACGTATCAAGTTGATTTGGTATGATGCAATTTGCACCTGCAATTGTTGTCTGAAAATTATCGATGATACTATAAGTACTGCTATAACCAAGGCATTTTGTACTTACCTCGTAGGTATAATCTGTTCCCGGAAATAAATTGCTCAGAGTAGTATTAACAATTCCTCCCGCACCATCTACATCTTTATACAAATAGTTGGAAGTTCCAACTTCTCTATATCTGACCCTGAATGTATCTGCAATCACTGCTGCATCCCAGTTTATTTGTGCGCTTGTTGTTGTAATTGCTGTTGCGGATGTATTAAAAGGAACATCACATGCATTCGGATCGGCAACAACCATTCCGTAGCCTATCATATTGTCAATCGGAATAGTATCGAATGGTGGATTTGTATCCTGGAAATAAGTTGTTACGTGAACCTCATACCAGCCTAACATTGCATTCGAAGGAATTGTAAAGTCACACCACAGTGAATCGGAATTAGCTCCGCTGCCGGGATAAACCTGTGTGCTGTCAAAGTAATCACAAAAAATAGTGTCGCCCGCCTGAACAAGATAAATATCACTTGCCTGATTTGGACTTGGAGCCGTAGCCTGCATAACACCACTGCTCAGCATGATAACTGTGCTTAAAGTTTGTGAAGGATTGCTGACAGCAGGGCTGATAGACGTGACCTGCGCTGAAAGTGAATAGCTAATACAAAAAAGTAGACAGAGTGATAAAATTCGCATCATGGCTTGATCGGTTATATAAAACGAAATTAGTAATTTTTTAAAAGGACCCGGAAAGCTTCCTCTGAACTTACCACAGATGATTGTGAATTCAGGGTAAGTTGTTAAGGAGAAATACAAACTTGCCTTTTACGCAAACAAGCCGGTAATGTTTCCCAAAAAGGCCATAATTATTTGAGAAAAGAGGATTTTAAAGGTAAAATTATTCATTCTTCACCAGGAAAAGGGGATGAATGGCAATGAATGAGAATGGCCACTGTTTATCAATGCGAAACCTGAAAAAGTTTATTCAACACTTCTCCATCACTAAAAACGACTCTGATGGAATAAATGCCGGGTGTTAAATTTTTGGTAGGGATGTTATAATGGGAAGATTCGCTTTTGTTTTCAAGTACTAATTGTGATTGCAGATCATAAATGTAAAACGAACTAACTTTTTTAGCTGACAGAATATTTAATTCACTTGTAGCGGGGTTCGGGTACAAAATACCATCATTCGAATTTTCAGAAACAGATTTTAAACCTGTTATTGCTCCATCATTTCTGAGAATATAGGTGCTCATCACAAGATCCATATCACCATCGGAATCCATGTCTGTTGCTTCAACAAAAAGATTGTCGATAACAGCTCTTGGAAGAGGTGCAAAATTGAAAGTTGAAGTTCCCTGGCCATAAGCGATTACTGAAAATGAATTGAACTGGCTGTTGCCACCAACGAGACAAATATCCTGAATAGAATCATTGTTGAAATCTGCAATGGTGACTGCACTTGGTTCGCCGAAAGCCGGAATATTAGGAGATACTAAAGTAAAATTTCCGCTCCCGTCATTTCTGTATAGGGTACTTGCATTTTGTACAAAACTGCTATCAATACCGGTAATGAAAAGATCATCAAAGCCATCAAGGTCAAAATCTATCCAGTCAACGGTTCCAATTGTCCCCGGGAAATTGAATGACTCTTCCTGGAAAACATCGGATCCCAGATTTTTATAAAATCTTATGTGAGCACTGACACTTTCTTCGCCATTCACCACCAAATCAGGGAGACTATCGTAGTTGTAATCTTTCCATGTCAGTTCACCACCATGCATCGGCACTATTGGAGCATTGATATCTACAAATGTAAAGGAACCTGTGTTTTTAAATATGTAAGCACCCAGGCCCGGAGAAACTCCGTATCCGCTGATGGCTATATCAGGCAGTCCGTCATGATTGTAATCTTCAATGTCAATACTGCCGACGGAGAGACCCGGTATAGCATGATTCATTGAAACAAAGGTTCCATTTCCTAAACTTCTGTACACAAAAGTTTTTTCGACGAACACACTATCTAATCCGCAAACAACCAGGTCATCAAAGCCATCATTGTCGAGATCCGCCCATTTTGCAGCAGGGTTGAACAGCAGAGGAAATTGCTGTGACACTTCTGTAAATACATTATTTGTGTTATGATAAATTTGACAGGCGGCATCAGGCAATACCTGCGACAGGTAAGCAAGGTCCTTGAAACCATCATTGTCAAAATCACCCCAGGTGGCAGTACCATAAGCACCTGTTGGGAGGGTGTCGATGATGCTGAAGTTTTGGGCTTTTGAAATACCTAAATGAATGAATATGAATATTGCAAAAAATGAGATGCTATGCTTTATCATAAAAGTGTTTATGTAGATGATTTCCTTTTTATGGAGGATAAATTTATACCTATTCTTTTATCCGGGCTTCAATAAATAGCTGAACAGGAATAAAAGGCAGTTGAATAGGATCATTTTGGTATAATTCCAACTTTCCTCTGTTTATCTACAAGCCTCTGAGTTTTTCTTTTTCTAATTTTTTGGCCAATTTCCAAAAGTTCCCTCCATACTCTACAAAAATTTCTTCACCCTTTTTAATAGGTCGAATGGCATCCAGATAACATTTGTTTCCTTCTACAATGTAATCTGCATTATTTCTTAGTCCTTTTATTCTTCCAGCTCCTCGTGCATCATTAGCATATCTGCCAAATGTTTTTAAATAATTTTTTGCATTGATAGCTAATCTTGGACTCAGCTTGAAAATATATGAATTGTATCCGTCTTCATGCTTTACATCTTTCCATGCTTGCAGACGACCTTTGTATTCCGTGATACGTGTGCCAGTTGGAATATCAGTTTTAGTGAACAACCCTTTTCCGGCCTTGGGAAGCTTAGATTTTTTTAGATAGAGGTGTTTGTCGAGCCAGGGCATTGATGAATATTCGGATACAAATTAAAACTTCACACAAATATTTTTTTCTTCCATGAAAAACTTCAAAGCTTCAAAGCCACCTTCACGTCCAACACCCGAGCCTTTCATTCCACCAAAAGGTGTACGAAGGTCACGTAAGAGCCAGCAATTGACCCAGACGATCCCACTTTGAATTTTTGCGCTCATGCGATGAGCCCTTGTGAGATTTTGCGTCCAGAGGGTAGCGGCTAATCCATACTGTGTGCTGTTGGCATAGGTCAATACTTCTTCCTCGGTATCAAAAGGCATGATCGTAACAACAGGACCAAAGATCTCTTCCTGATTTGTCCGGCAATCATAAGAAAGCCCTTCGATGACTGTCGGAGCGATAAAATAGCCAGTTGAGTTAGCTCCTCCGGGATCAACTTCTGTACCTCCGCAAAGGATTTTTCCACCCTCTTCCTGTGCAAGTTTTATGTAAGAAAGGATCTTTTCTTTATGTGGGCGGGATACTATGGCTCCGATCCAATTATCATCATTCAATGGGTCCCCGACCTTCAGTTTTTTTACTTCATCTACAAAAGCATTTTTAAATTTTTCATAGATGCTTCGTTCAATAAAAATTCTTGAACCGCATAAACAGATCTCTCCCTGATTGGAAAAAGAAGAACGAACAGAGGTATGTACTGCCTTATCGAAATCAGCATCGGCAAAAATAATATTCGGATTTTTCCCACCGAGCTCGAGGCTTAATTTTTTAAACATCGGTGCAGCAGTGCGTGCAATCACTTCACCGGTCTTTGTTCCTCCTGTAAAACTTATTGCGGCTACATCAGGATGTGATACGATAGCCATGCCTGCTTTTGCTCCGAGTCCGTGAACAATATTCAAAACACCCTGTGGCATTCCGGCTTCATTGCATAATTCGGAAAGCATGTAGGCAGTCATAGGAGTGATCTCACTTGGCTTGGCAACTACAGTACAGCCTGCGGCTAAAGCAGGGGCGATTTTCCAGGTGAATAAATAGAGAGGAAGATTCCAGGGAGAAATACAACCGGCAACACCAACGGGAGTATGAAGGGTATAATTCAATGCTGTTTCTTCCATTCCATGAGCTTCGGTATGAGTATGCAAAGAAGCCGTAGCATAAAAATGCAAATTAGATACAGCACGTGGTATGTCTACTGATTTTGCGAGCCACACAGGTTTGCCATTATCAACACTTTCAGCAAGAGCGAATCTATCCAGATTGGCTTGTATGAGTTCACTTAAACGAATTAGAATTGCAGAACGCTTTTGTTTAGCCATTGTCGACCAGGTAGGAAAAGCTTCTTTGGCGGCCTTTACAGCATTATCAACATCCTTTTCGTTGGAATCGGGTATGAGGCTGTATACTTCACCGGTGGCCGGATTGTAATTTTCTAGGTACTCGCCACTGATGGGAGCGATCAATTCACCATTAATATAGTTTTGAATTTTTTGCATCATTTTAATTTTTATCAATCGCAATCACAAGCATGCTCTTCATCGAGATCTATAACGGTAACGATGACAGCTTCTTTATTACAATTGCCAACGATCACACGTATGTGTTGGTTGTCATCAGATATCCCTTCCACAGCATATGTCGGACAAGGCTTATCTTTCAAGTCACTCTTCTTATAATTAATAGAGCCTTTAGCTAAAATATTTTTAATCTCCTTCTCATCAATAGAACGGCAATCCATTCTGCATTTAGCATGATCGGTCAGACGAATTTCATTGTAACGAAATTCCTTTTGCCTTTTGTCAATCTGATTTTCATCTTTGTTTCTCCCAAAGATAAAATACAAGATCAACATCATGCCCAGAAGAACCAGCGTGATCAGACTTTGTTTTGATTTTTTAGGAGCCAAGAGCGATCAATTTTATATCACTTATCAAAGCGATGAAGTTCTTCCGCCATCAACCGGAACATTTATCCCGGTAATATAAGCAGCAGCCGGACCGGCAAGGAAAGCTACAGCATTTGCAATTTCACTCGCCTCGGCAAATCTTCCTGCAGGAATTTCTTTGAGCATTTCCTTTTCTACTTCGTCTATATTTTTTCCGGTCTTCTGCGCCTTATTTTCAAAGATGGATTTTAATCTTCCTGTAGCCGTAGCACCCGGCAATACATTATTTACTGTAATACCGAAAGCGGCAACTTCATTTGAAAGGGTTTTCGACCAGTTGGCTACCGCAGCACGAATAGTATTTGAAACACCCAGGCCTTTCAAAGGTTGTTTCACTGATGTTGAAATAATATTTATGATGCGGCCATATTTTTCAGATTTCATCCCGGGTAAAAGTGCTTGTGCTAAAATATGATTACAAATAAGGTGATTCGAAAATGCCTGCATAAACTCATCTGTCCGGGCATCTGTAATAGGTCCTCCGGGAGGTCCACCTGTATTATTTACCAGGATGTGAACCGGACCTTTCGCAGCTACATAATCATTGACGATCTTTCTTAAGTCTTCAGGATTTGAAAAATCTGCAACAATAAAATCATGCCCGGCGGATCCGGGTAATTCGTCTTTTACCTTTTTCAATTCAGTTTCATTTCTGGCCAACAAGGTAACGGTGGCACCAAGAGCTGCCAATTCCATTGCGGAGGCTTTTCCAATGCCTTGAGTAGAACCGCAAACCAATGCTTTTTTACCTGTTAGATCGATATTCATGGAATGTAAAGGGTGTTTATTAATGATTATATTTGGAATAGAATTGAGCTCAAATCTAACAATACCTCATCGATAAAGAAAATATACTATGGATCACCTGATCAAAATAGTCAAAGAAAAAGCTAATCTCAAAGATGAACAGGCAAAAGCAGCCACAGAAGCTTTTCTTACAGAGTTTAAGCTGAAGTTTCCTAAACTATTGCACACCGAAATCGACAAGGTGGCTGAAGGTGGTGATTTTGGTGATTCAGCCAGAGAAAAATTCGATCATATACGAGATAAGATGGAAGAGGCCGCTAAGTTAGCCGGCGAAAAGGCCGAAGGATTTGCAGTGGAAATAAAGAAGAAGTTTTCTGAGATGTTCGGTGATGGAAAGAAGAATTAAAGAACAAGCAATGGTTAAGAACAAGAAATTAATAATTTATAAACGGAGATTAATGATATGCACACTGACCTATATTCTTGTTTTTTAAAATTGGAAGGACTCCGGAGCTTATTTTCAATAAGTTTAGGCTCTTATTCTACCGGATTTTTCACAAAAATTAGCTAAATTTGGTCATTCAACAATAATTAAACAAAGTCTTAAGTCATGGCCATCAAACACGCTTTCTCCTTTAAAAAATGGATCGATGAGAACCGCCACCTGCTTCGACCACCCGTTGGTAATCAGGTGGTGTATCAGCCCAATCAGGATTTTATAGTGATGGTGGTCGGTGGTCCGAATTCACGAAAGGACTATCACTACAATGAGACAGAAGAATTTTTCTATCAATTGGAAGGCGATATTGTTGTGAAAATAATTGAAGATGGCAAGCCAGTAGATATTTCAATTAAGGAAGGAGAAATATTTTTGTTACCTGCAAAAGTGCCTCACAGTCCTCAGAGACCTGCTAATACAGTAGGTCTGGTAATGGAAGTGCAGCGTCGTGATGGGATGAAAGACGGTTTTCACTGGTATTGCGAGAAGTGTAATAACCTACTTTTCGAAGAGTATTTTTTACTGGAAGATATTACTACACAATTCCCGACGGTGATGAAAAAGTTTTACGACGATCTGGGACACCGTACATGCAAGAAGTGCGGGTTTGTCATGGAACCACCCCCTGTAATTTCAGGAACGGCAAAGGGTAATTAAGCTTAATATTCTTACAAGAATCATTTAAAAAGTTTCTCGTAATTTCATCTCCATCTGATCCTCTTAGATTGTAAAAGGATAGGGTTGCTGCAGATCATTAATTTATGAAAAAGCTTACCAGGAAAGAGAAAATAGCCAAACAACAACAGGATCCTGATAAAAAAGTCTCAGCGAAAAAAGCTACAGAACTTTCAAAGGCCGGCAAATCAGTGAAGCGGATATTGATGTTGATCGTAGCGCTTTTTGCTTTTATCATCTATAGCAATACGCTTGATCACAAATATGTTTTGGATGACTTTGGTATCATTCCTGAAAACCTGATTACCAAAAAAGGTTTCAGCGCACTTCCCGAGATTTTTTCAAGTACATACCGTGCCGGTACAAACCTCGTCGACAATAGTCTGTATCGTCCTTTGTCAAAAGCTATGTTTGCAATAGAATGGCAGATGGCACCTGATTCACCGGAGCTCAGCCACCGGATGAATGTATTGTTTTTCTCAATTAGCTGTGTCGTTCTGTTTTGGGTTCTTTCCTTATGTTTCAAAGGGAATTATTTGATACCCTTTATCACGGCAATACTGTTCGCATCACATCCGATACATACGGAAGTCGTAGCTAATATTAAAAGTCGTGATGAGATTCTTTGTCTCTTGTTTTGCTTGCTTACGGCAGGCATGACATTGCTATATGCGAAAGATCGTAAAGCCGGACAACTGCTTTTAAGTGGGCTATTGTTTTTTCTGGCCTTTCTATCAAAAGAAAGTGCAATCACCTGGCTGGCAATAATTCCATTGTTCGTTTATTTTTTTACCTCACTTTCGGTTAAGGAGATCTTCGTTAGCGCGGTGCCGCTCATTATTGCAGCGGTGGTATTTCTTTTGATCCGCAGTAAAATTGTAAGCCCGGGGAATGCCTCAATCCTTATTGAAGACAACTATCTCAGTGGCATCAAGAACATATTGATCAGAGAAGCCAATGCTATTTTTCTCTTAGGTGTATACCTAAAGCAATTGATCCTGCCAATAAGCATGGTCTCGGATGGCTCGTACAATCATTTTAAAGAAGTAGGATTTTCGAATATCTATTTTCTTCTTTCTCTTGTAACTCACATAACCTTGTTGATTTATGCGCTGATTCGTTTTAAAAAGCGCGACGTGTTTTCATTTTCAATCCTTTACTATTTCATCACCCTGTCACTGGTATCAAATGTCTTTTTTCTCATTGGAACAAATTATGGAGAACGTTTATTGTATATGCCTTCACTTGCCTTTTGTCTTGCCCTTGCTGTTGTGCTTCAAAAAATATTTTCAACTGCAAATTCAGAAACTAAGCCTTCACTTAGCTCAATCTTTTCACAGAATAAGTTTTCGATGATCAGTATGATGGTAATTGCCATGTTATACAGCGTTAGTACCATTGCACGCAATAAGGACTGGCATGATAATTCCTCGTTATATGGTGCTGATGTTTTAAAAGTTCCGGAGAGTGTCCACATGCAATTTTATTATGCCAATCACATTTCTTCAGACGATGAGATAGAAAAAATTACTGACAGTTTGGCTATTCGAAAAGTGTATGAAAAGGCACTAGAACATTTGGATATTAGTACAGACATTCATCCCCGTTATGCTGATGCCTATCAAAGGAAGGGTTTTATCTATCATAAGTTGAAGAATATCGACAAGGCTATTGAGAATTATGAGAAAGCAGTTACGATTAATCCGACTTTCCCGGTAGCTCAGAATAATTATGCCAATGTTTTATTTGAATACGGCAGATATGAACAGGCTCTAAAGTATTTTAAATCTGCCTTCCGGTTAAACCCGCACTACAGTCATGCAGCGGCTAATATTGCATCTGTGCACGGCGTATATGGAGAGACATTTATTCGCAAGGCACAGGAAGATCCCCTAAATAAGGATAAGTATATGGCAGAGGCCAGAAAAAACTTTCTTTCGGCTATAGAATATTTCCACATAGCTCTTGAACTGGATCCCGAGGCGCTTTCTGCTTGCCGGATGCTTTCGGTTACTTATGCAAATATTGGCGACAAGGAGAATGCAGCTAAGTATTCTGCGATGGCAGAGCAAATTCAACGATCAAAAAAGTAACATGAGAATTGACATACATACACATATAATTCCTGAAAAGCTCCCGAATTTTGCAGAGAAGTTTGGCTATGGAGGATTTATTTCACTTGATCACCATAAGCCTTGTTGTGCACGCATGATGATGGACGGAAAATTCTTTCGTGAGATACAGGATAATTGCTGGGATCCCAATACAAGGATAAATGAATGTGATCATCATCATGTAGATGTTCAGGTTCTTTCAACTATTCCGGTTATGTTCAGCTATTGGGCAAAAGCACAGGATGCTCTGGATCTCTCTATGTTTTTGAATGATCATATTGCCGAGATAGTCCAGAAATATCCTACACGCTTTATAGGTCTGGCAACGCTTCCTTTGCAAGATCCTGTTTTGGCTGTGCGTGAGTTAGAACGTTGTATGAAGATTGGATTACATGGGGTTCAGATAGGTTCACATGTGAACGACCTTAATTTAAATGCACCGGAACTTTTTCCTGTCTTCGAGGCAGCAGAAAAATTGGGAGCAGCCGTTTTTGTTCACCCCTGGGATATGATGGGAAAAGATAAGATGTCAAAATACTGGCTTCCATGGTTGGTTGGTATGCCTGCTGAAACTTCATTGGCAATTTGCTCGATGATCTTCGGAGGTGTTTTCGAAAGACTTCCAAAACTGCGTGTCGCTTTTGCTCATGGGGGTGGTTCCTTTCCTTCAACTATCGGTCGTATTGAACATGGTTTTAATGTTCGCCCTGATCTTGTAGCCGTTGACAATAATGTGAATCCAAGAAATTATCTGAAACAATTTTATTTGGATTCACTCGTTCATGATCCTGCGGCACTTGATTACCTGATAAACTTAATGGGAGCCGACAGAATCGCTTTAGGAACTGATTATCCATTTCCACTTGGAGAATTACAACCGGGTTCACTCATTAGTTCCATGCCATACACTGACGAAATTAAAGAACGTCTGAATAGCGGAACTGCTCTGGAGTGGCTGGGAATAAATAAAACACATTTCATTTCATGAGATTGATAATTGCCATTATCAGTTTTTCTATAGCGATTTTCATTTCGCCAATTAGAAGCTATTCACAGAACGGAAAGGCTTTCGCAGTTGTTGAACTGTTTACCTCTGAAGGCTGTAACAGTTGTCCTCCTGCCGATAAAATTCTTTCGGAAATTTCTGCCGAAGCAAGAAAGAATAATCAAGAAATCTATTGTCTTGCTTACCATGTAGATTATTGGAACCGGTTAGGATGGAAGGACCCCTATAGTAAACTTCAGTTTACACAAAGGCAGGAGAATTATTCAAGAGTATTACCTTCTAAAGAATTATATACACCTCAGATGGTGGTGAATGGAAAAATTGAATTTACGGGATCTAAGAAGGAGAAATCGACGGCAGCTCTTGAGGCTGCTTTGAAGATGCCGGCTGCAGTACAGTTGTCAATTCAAATTGATTCAACAGCAAGCGACACCATTTATATTTCCTGGAAACTTTCTAAGACTGACAAGAATAATGTTTTGCAAATTGCTTTCACGGAAAGTGGCTTGGTCAGTAATGTTATTAAAGGAGAAAATGCAGGAAAGACCTTAAAGCATGATCATGTTGTGCGTTCTTTCACGGCCGTGAATAATCCCGGATCAACGGGGCAGGTAAGAATGGTGGTGAAGGGAAGAGATGCTAAGGTTCAGAGTGAGCTCATTGCCTTTTTACAGCACAAGCAACATTATGGTATAGCTGCCGCAACAGGAATTAAAAATCCCGGCAAAAAATAATTTATCCCTAATCGTATTAATCAGAGAGTAAATACCCTGGAGATATTGAATCCCAGACGGATCCCGGCATCATTCCATTGAGTATTAGTATGCGGGAGAAATTGATTCTCAACCAAACCGAATGAATTTACAAAATGTATCTGGAATACGTGACCTCCTGTTTCAAGTTCATAGCCGATACCCATACTGTCGTAGTATTTTTCTTTGGTATAATCAGGTAAACGGTATGCATATTCTATTGTAATAGCAGAGCGCTTGCTGAATTTCAAACGGATCATACCGGCAATACCAAATGCATCATTTCTATCGGTGATCTTTTCTACAAGATTATAGTGCACCATCCATGGAGCAAGTTGTATCGAGAAAGATGGTGTGATTTTTTTGGCAACCATTATTTGATAGGCATAAGAAAAACGATTTGTTACAGGATCGAATTTATCATAGCCATTACTTGCTGCATTTCCATCTTTCAGCGCATTGTAAAACATGCTGGCAAAAAGAGTTACACTCACCGGCATTTTATTATCTGTAGTTTGCCTAAGCAGTCTGTATTTCAAAAATCCATCTACCATTTTTTCGTAGGAACTTCTCCCTATCCCAAACATAAATCGCCCGTCAAAACTATATTCCAGACTCAGACGAATATTTGCCGGGCCGTCAATACCCCAGGCATTATATGATCCGCTATTCAGGGCGCCGAAACGATGTGAGATTCTGAAGTCCAGAGTACGGGGACCAACAGATTCAAGGGTGTGCATATTGACCAGACGAGTGGTTTTGAAAGTAGCACTTACAAAATCTTTGGTTTGTGTTTCCGTACCTATTGAATCCAGTGCTCCTAGCATGTCCTGAGCTTGAAGATTGGATGCGAAAATCAGCAAGCTGAGTGCCAGAGTTAATTTAAGAAGTTTCATAATCTTTTAATTATTTGGAGTACCACGATTGATCCAGGCTTGAATTTTTTGGATGCTGCAATCATTCAGCTTTCCACCATCTTTTGGCATAGGCTCATATCCGGCTTCATGAAGGATGGAGCCCATTAAAGTCCCGTCAAAAACATAATCCTGAATATTCTGAATATTGTCTAGCGGAAGATCGCTGTCGCTAGTTCCACTTTTATGACAACTATTATTAGACCCACATGTATTAACCATGATAGGAACAATGTCTGCACTGTAAGAAATCACACCGCTGGTGTCACATGGTGCGAAAAGGTCATCAGCAGCATGTAATTCATCGAGGTTATCATAGAAGCAGGATTGAAGAGAGACCAATGAGCCGATCATTAGTATCAGAAAGAATTGCTTTTTCATTTTAATTATTTTTTGCTCCCTGTTCAATCCAAACGTAGATAAGTTTTATACTATGATCATCCAACAATTCCATAGGTTCGGGAGGCATTTCATTCGACGATCTATTGCTAATAACTCTATAAAGAGTGCTAGATCTGGCATCTCCCTTGACCACTCCGCCGTTTTCAATTACATCTTCATAACCGATGAGAGAAAATTCCGTTCCGTTTTTGGCATGACATTCCGTTTGACCACAACTTCCTGTTAGTATTGGTTGAACCTCTGTTTGGAACAGTACTTTAGGGTTTGAAGGAATATCGGGTTCAGTTCTGCATGCAGTTATAAATAATAGCAGAATTCCAAATATAAAGCATTCAGGTTTCATCGCTGAAAGATAATCAAAGATAATCCGGAAATGAATATGAGCATTTAATTTGGCAGAAAGATTTTGATCATGGAATTCTTAAGCTGATTTTTATCATCTAATCTTCAGGCTGTGAGGGAAAATTTAATAAAGAGCAAAAGATCTGAACCCTTGAAACCTGCATAAGCTCTTAATATTCATTTTAGGTCAAGATTTTATTCATATCATGCAGCCTCTCAATATTCAGGACAGACTCTTGACCTTTAGAGAAAAGAGGCTTATATTTAGGCTTTTACTCAATCCCGGTCATTACGTGTCCTTTTAAACCGTAATTTTTAATTAAAAAAACATGAAAATTCTTATTGTTGAAGACGAGCAAGAATTGTTGCAGTCAATGATGTCTTTTTTAAAGGGTTCGGGAATGACTTGTGAGCAGGCCACGAATCTGCAGGAAGCAGTTGCTAAAATTGATGCAGGAGATTATGATTGTATCGTTCTGGATATTGGCCTTCCTGACGGAAGCGGCTTGAAAGTAATTGAAGAGTTACAGAAAAAAGATCATCAGACCGGTGTTGTTATTGTCTCTGCAAGAAACTCCCTCGACGACAGGCTGACAGGATTGAATATAGGAGCTGACGATTATGTTACAAAACCGTTTTACATGCCCGAGCTGGTAGCACGAATTAAATCGGTGTTCAGACGCAGGTCATTCCAGGGACAAAATGAAATCGTTCACAACGAACTGCGTGTTATTCCGGATGAAATGTTGATGTATGTGAATGATAAATTGATCAGCCTTACCAAGAAAGAGCATGAACTTTTACTTTATTTTTTAAGCAATAGTAATAAAGTGCTTACAAAAGAATCTATTGCTGAACACCTGTGGGGTGACCATGCCGACATGGCCGATTCATTTGATTTTATTTATAGTCATATTAAAAATCTGCGTAAGAAAATGACAGATAATGGGGGTAAAGATTACCTCAAATCGGTTTATGGAGTTGGATACAAATTTTCCAACGAATGAAACTTTTAAATGTCACCAACCGGTATTACATAGCGATTGCACTTGCTTTGTTGCTTATCAGCAGCGCCTTTCTTTCTTACCGGGTTTTTTATTTGGTTGACAATGAAATCTCCGAGCACATGCTTTTCGAAAAAATGGAGATAGAAAAGCAATTATCCTCTCAGAGAGATATTCAGGGAATTCAGTTTATCATAGGAGATAGAATTGAAATAGAACCTTTGGATAAGTTTACAACATTTCGTGTTTCACTGGTTGATACAAATAAGTATGATCCTTATGAAGATGCTGTTGTTCCATTCAGAAGACTATCATATGAGCAGCTGATCGGCGATGAAAGTTATAGGATCACTCTATGGAGAAGGCTTACAGAAACAGACGACCTCTTTAGTGGGGTTGCATTTACACTATTACTTGTAGCCATTGATATCATTGCCTGCTTTTATTTCCTTAACAGATGGTTTTCAAAGCGTGTTTGGAAACCCTTTTACCGCGCACTTAGCGGGCTTACACATTTTGATTTACATGATGGGGAACGAATAAGCTTTCAGCGTTCAGAGATTGAGGAGTTCAACACACTTAATGTCGAACTGAGCAAGCTGACGGATAAAGTAGCCAGGGACTATAAAAATCTCCGGGAGTTTACCGAGAATATGTCTCATGAAACACAAACACCTCTTGCAATAATCAGATCAAAATTAGAATTGCTATTGCAGTCAGAGAAGTTAGACTCTGAACAATTAGGGCATATCAGGAGTTCACTGGATTCGGTGAACAGACTTTCTAAGATGAACAAAAGTCTGATCTTGTTAACAAGAATCGAGAACGATCAGTACAATGTTTCTGAAGCCTTGAATTTAGCAGACCTTATCAAACAACAACTTGATAAATTTGATTTGTTCATTTCGTCACGCGATCTGACGGTGAAAACGAATATTGAGGAGTCGGTTACTTTAAACATTAACCCCAACCTTGCTGATATTCTCCTGACAAATCTACTTTCGAATGCCATAAAATACAACCGGCCCCACGGAGAATTGAATATTAATCTGAATAAGGAACGTCTCATTATTTCGAATAGCGGAGCACCACTTACCATTAACGACGATCAAATATTTGATCGCTTTAAAAAGGGAGAACAACCTGACTCTGTTGGCTTAGGTCTTGCCATTGTTAAAAAAGTTTGCGACCACTGCAATTGTGAGATTCACTATACTTATGAGGAGGATAAACATAAATTTACCATTGAATTTGGTACGGGAAAAATTAATGGCAAAGTTGAAGAGGCTTAGTTTAATTTGGAATGCAATTTCAGGAATGCACAATTTCTTTTGATATTAACAATTTTGACATACTTGGTATGGTAATTTAAAAAACGTGAATTTCTTACACATTTTTCAAGGTGTTTTTTTAGTGGAACTGACATTTGACAATGTAAATAGCTTATCTGATTTTTTTTAACTAGTAATTCTTACACAATAGACATTTCATGGAACCTCCAATGGGTGAATACGTATGCTGAAGTTAAAGTATACAAATTTCTCTTCTAATGTTGCAGATACGACCTACAAATAAGATAAGGCTAAGAGTAAAATTAACGACAAAGATCTGGATTGCCGGTTTCGCCGGTGTTGTGGCCCTTTCTGTTTTTTTATTGCTGATGGTAAACTTTGGATTAAATCATCAATCAATGGCGGCTGTTGGCATACATGGCGATAAAACTGTTTCAGGGACAAATGTTATTTTAAACGAATACACGACACTAAGCTCAAATGCTTCAAGTGGAGCTACCAGCATCAGTGTTGCAAATGCATACTTAAATGCTAATAGTCGCTTTGCAGGAAACCTCGCTGCCGGAGAATTAATTTTGATCATACAGATGCAAGGTGCCACCATTAATGAGTCTGACAATTCAAGTTACGGATCTGTGTCTTCTTATGGAAATGCAGGTAAACGTGAGTTTATAGAAGTATCGTCGGTTCCTAATAGCACAACAATAAATTTGGCAACTGCTCTTACAAAAAGTTATACTGCCAGTGGAAAGGTGCAGATCATCAGGGTACCGAGATATCAATTCTTTACAATTCAAGCAGGCGCATCGGTTACTTGTCCGGCCTGGGATGGATCAACAGGTGGAATTGTTAGCATCGAAGCAAATATGACGACAACGATTAATGGAACGATAGATGTTTCCGGAAAAGGTTTCCGGGGAGGACAGGTAGAGCAAAAGACATCGACACCCGGGAATCATACAACTTATAGATCATCAAACGATATTGACGGAGCAGAAAAGGGTGAAGGTATTGGTGGTTATCAGGGTACGTATGGAAATGGTCGTTATGGTCGTGGAGCTGCTGCAAATGCAGGTGGAGGAGGAAACTCTCATAACGCAGGCGGCGGAGGTGGTGCAAACGGAGGTTCTGTAGGATCATGGAACGGTGGAGGAAATCCACATAATTTAAATTCAAACTGGACAACTGCATGGAATCTTGAAGGAGGTAGCTTTGCAAGTAATACTTCTTCCGGTGGTGGTCGTGGTGGATATTCCTGGTCAAACTCTAATCAAAATCCCTTAACAACGGCACCCGGAAATGCTTCATGGGCCGGTGATAACAGAACCAACGTAGGTGGTTTTGGCGGAAGACCGCTTAGCTACTCTTCAGGTAAAATGTATTTTGGTGGTGGAGGTGGTGCCGGAGATTCAAATAATAATGTCGGTACAGCGGGAGGAAATGGTGGAGGAATAGTTTACCTGCTTAGTGGTGGATCAGTAAGTGGTACCGGAACTATAAATGCAGATGGAGAATCAGTTGCTGCTTCAAGTGGCTCACCCGGTGATGCCGGTGGTGGTGGCGGAGGCGGTGGGACTATCATCATTTTTACATATAGTGCACCTATCAGTGGCTTGACATTATACGCCAGAGGTGGTGCCGGTGGCAGTCAGAGTTTGAATAATGGGCATGAAGTAGAAGGTAATGGTGGTGGTGGTGGTGGCGGATACATTAGTACCAGTAATAATAGTGGACTCACGCGTAATGTAGATGGCGGAGCTTATGGTGTTACAAATGCACCTCCCATGTCAGCGTTCACTGCAAACGGAGCAACGTCAGGAGGACCAGGAACCATTACTACAGGGCCACCTAATCCTTATACAACTGCAACACCATTACCCGTGAAGCTAAAATCATTTTCTGCTGAGTTGAAGAATAATTCAGTACTCTTAAAATGGGTCACCAGTTCCGAAATCAATAATGACTTTTTTACTCTTGAGCAAAGTGTGGATGGTCAGGAATTTTTAGAATTGGCTAAAGTTGGAGGGGCAGGGAATAGCAGTACTGAAATTCAATACAGTTATACCGATGATCGGCCTATAAGTGGTAATAGTTATTATAGGTTAAGTCAGACGGATTATGATGGTAAGCGAGAAATATTCAATACGATTCTAATTAATGTGAATAGTGGGGATCATTCAGAACCTTTTTCAATTACCTCGGTATCACCTGTTCCTTTTAGGGATAAGATCAGAGTGCAATTTCAAACAAAGCAAGATCGTAATGTCGAGTTATGGTTGCTCAGTGCTGACGGAAAAGTCATTAGAAGAAACAGGATGATGGCAGGTAAAGGTGCCAACAGTCTTGACTGGAATGATCTTGGTTCATTGAATTCCGGAACCTACCTTGTTTACATAATTTCCGATGGAAAAAGTCCGGCAGCGAGGAAGATAATTAAATAGTCGGATTTGATAGATCAATTATCAAATTCTAAATTCAAAAAACTTCGCTTTAAGCGTTTGATTTACGAATGTTGATTTCTGATTTCTGATTTCTGAAGTTTTTCTCCTGAT
>DAOQWA010000027.1:0-41864 GCA_035341855.1 Bacteroidia bacterium | reverse complement strand
TTATCTTCAAGTTTTTTCGATACAAACCTTGTTTCATTCCTTTGGATAAATTTTCTTCAATGAAACCGGCCAACTCCTCTTCTTTGAAAGACCTGAAAATCTTCCACGCAGAAGGATGGTACTTTTTCATATCATAAAACATACTGGGATTGATTTGGCTAAATATTTGTCGCATATATTTCATGGAGTCCAGAAGTTCATGAATAGCGTTTTCAGATTCACTCCGAATCATACACATGTCTTGATGATGACATTTAGTTTGATCTCTGGTTAATGCATCAACAAGTTCATTTTTATCTTTGTAGTATTGATAAATAGTTTTTTTTGAAATGCCTTGTGCTGCAGCAATATCATCCATTGTAATACTCTTTATCCCGTTGCGAAAAAATAATTCCCGGGCGGTATTGAGGATTCTTTCTTCAACCAGTTGGTTGTTGTCTTTAACTTTTTCCATTCAGGGCGCAAAACTAAGGAAACTATTAACATTTACAAAGTTTCCTCAAAAATTAATTAAAACTTTAACATATGCCGTTTTTATCTCATTTTGGCTATTTTGACCCGAAGATTTTGCTTGAAAGGTTTGGATTTTGTTTTTAGTATTTTTAAGAATAAAAATACCTGCTTTTGTACCTTCGCGCTTTCCTTTCAAGCAAATTATGGATTCTCACTCATTGACAGCAATTTCTCCGGTTGACGGACGATATAAAAATCAAACTCAGATTTTAACATCATACTTCTCAGAGGAGGCACTGATGAAGTATCGTTTGAAAGTTGAAATTGAATACTTCCTGGCATTATGTGAGATCCCGCTTCCGCAATTAAAAAACATCAATTTAAATCCGGCAGAAAAATTCAGAGACCTGTACAGAAATTTTTCCGGTAAGGACGCAGTGGTGATAAAAGAGAAGGAGCGCATTACTAACCATGATGTAAAGGCCCTTGAGTATTTTATTAAAGACAGTATGTCTGATTTTGGTTGGGAAAACTATAAAGAATTTATACATTTTGGATTAACTTCTCAAGACATTAACAATACTGCATTTCCACTTGCAACAAAAGATGCTATTGAAGAGTGCTATCTGCCCGCATTGCAGGAACTGGTTGAAAAACTGGACCTTCTTAGTCATGAATGGAATGAGATTCCTATGTTAGCCAGAACACACGGACAAGCAGCATCGCCAACACGATTGGGAAAGGAAATTAAAGTTTTTGTAGAAAGACTGGAAAGGCAAATGTTCCTAATGGACAAAATACCATTCTCGGCTAAGTTCGGAGGGGCTACAGGAAATTTTAATGCACATCATGTTGCATATCCTGAATTGGATTGGAAAGTCTTCGCTAATTATTTTGTGAATCAGGTTTTGGGATTAAATCGTCAGCAGTATACTACGCAAATTGAGCACTACGATGATTTAGCAGCTCTGTTCGATAATCTTAAGAGGATTAATACTATTTTAATAGATTTCAGCAGGGATATTTGGACGTATATCTCTATGGATTATTTTAAACAAGAAATTAAAGCCGGCGAAGTTGGCTCATCTGCAATGCCTCATAAGGTGAATCCAATCGACTTTGAAAATGCCGAAGGGAACCTGGGAATTGCTAATTCATTGTTTGAACATTTAGCAGCAAAGCTGCCGGTTTCAAGACTCCAAAGAGATCTGACAGACTCAACAGTATTAAGAAATACAGGCGTGCCTTTTGCACATACCTTGATAGCTGTTAAGTCAATCATGAAAGGATTGTCAAAGATCAGGGTTAATCCGGAAGCATTGAATTTCGACCTGGATAATAACTGGGCCGTGATTGCAGAAGCAATACAAACTATTTTAAGGAGAGAAAACTACCTCGATCCGTATGAAGCTTTGAAGGGATTGACAAGAACCGGTGATAAGATCACTAAGGCATCATTGCATTCTTTTATTGGAGAACTCCGGATTTCCGAAGAACTAAAAACCCGGCTAAAAGCAATTACACCGTTTAATTATACAGGAATCTGAGAACATGAAGGTTACAGGTTTCACGTTTATAAGAAACGCAATTCGATTTGACTATCCTGTAGTCGAAGCTATACTTTCAGTCCTACCTCTCTGTGATGAATTTGTTGTTTTATTAGGAAACTCTGAAGACGATACACGAAGTCTGATTGATAACATTGATTCAAATAAAATTAAAATTTATGAAAGTGTTTGGGATGATAGTCTTCGTGAAGGTGGAAGGGTATTAGCTGACGAAACCAACAAAGCATTAGATAAAATTTCTGAGGATACAACCTGGTGCTTTTACATACAGGCTGATGAAGTTTTGCATGAGAAGTATCTCGATTCAGTTAAACAAACAATGGAGTTATGGAAGGAAGATAAAGAAGTTGAAGGCCTTCTTTTTAACTACACTCATTTTTATGGCTCATATGATTATATCGGTGACTCTGTTAAATGGTATCGCAAGGAAGTACGAATAATTCGTAATGATCCATCCATACGATCATTTAGAGATGCACAAGGGTTTCAAAAGAATGGACGCAGGCTTCGTGTTAAACCATTGGAAGCAAGCATTTATCATTATGGTTGGGTAAAACCTCCAGGAAAACAACAAGAGAAACAAAAGTATTTCCATAAACTTTGGCATGATGATGATTGGTTGGAGAAAAACGTATCCTCACATGACGAATTCGACTACTCCGGAATAGATTCCCTTGCATTGTTCAGAGGGACGCATCCAATGGTCATGAAAAACAGAATTTCCGAAAAGAACTGGAAGTTTGAATTTGACCCTCTAAATAAAAAGCTCAGTTTAAAATCCAGATTTAAAATGAAACTTGAAGAATATACTGGATGGAGAATAGGGGAGTATAAAAACTATAAAATTATCTAGCACAGTAATTCAGGCTTAGGTAAATTCTAATCCGAAAGCCTGCTTGCAAAATTGTTAAAGGATATATATTAGGTAAGGATTTTTTTTCTCACCATCCGCTTGCCAGGACATCTGCCAGGTGCATTGTCTTTAATTTTTTACCTGACTTTTTTATGTATCCATCCATGTGCATTAAGCATGATGAGTCTGTAGAAATCAGAAATTCAGCTTTTGTTTCCTCAGCGTTAATGATTTTTTGTTCTGACATGCCTACTGCTATTCCTTCATATTTTACTGAGAAGGTACCTCCAAATCCACAACAGGTTTCACAATCTTTCATCTCGATTAAATTCAAGCCCCTGACATTTTGTAACAGGATCCTGGGTTCATTTTTTATACCAACCTCTCTGAGTCCGCTGCATGAATCATGATAGGTGGCATTTCCTGCCAATGTTGCGCCAACATCAGTTACATTTAATACTTTGACGAGGAATTCTGAAAATTCAATGATGTTTTTCTGCACAGTTTTGAACTGGTTATGAAAAGAAGTATTGTGGAACAGTTCCGGATAATAATTCCTTACCATGCCAACGCAGGAAGCCGACGGAGTTACAATATATCGGTCGTTAGGAAAGTCTTTAATAAATTTTTCACCAACGGATTTGCATTGATCCCAATAGCCGGCATTAAAAGCGGGTTGACCGCAACAGGTTTGTTCGTCATTATAATTAACAGAACATCCGACTTTCTCTAGCACTTTTACCATGTTCAGGGCTGTGTCAGGGTAAATCTGATCAATAAAGCAAGGAATAAAAATGTCTACTATCATTATGTTCTGTCTATAAGTTTAATCTGAATTTAAAAAAGCTGACCTTCCAGCTCTGGTTGTTTTTCCTTTTTCATGCGAAGTAACAAAATCAGACCGATAATGAAAAAGCTTGCCAAAACTATAATACTGTTTCTCATACTTCCGGTAATTTCATTGATATAACCGAATGCAAAGGTTCCAAGAACTGTTCCGAGTTTATCACATACATCATAAAAACTAAAGTAGGATGCGTGATCCTTAGTCTCCGGTAAGAGTTTTGAGTATGTTGAGCGGGAAAGCGATTGTATGCCTCCCATTACAAGACCGACAACTGCAGCAAGAATAATAAACATTGTTTGTTCGTTCACTCCGAATCTTTTATCACATAAATAGGCGCCAATACATATTAGAACCCAAATGATCAATGAGACGGATAAGGAATATATGTTACCATATCGTTTTGACAAGGAACTAAAGAAAAATGCACCACCAATAGCTACAAATTGGATGATCAGGATGATCGCTATTAAAATCTCAGAAGGTAAATGGAGCTCACCGTCACCAAAGAGCGTAGCAACATACATTACTGTTTGTACACCCATGTTGTAAAAAAAGAAAGAAAGAAGGAAGGTTTTCAATCTGCTCGAATGTCTAAGTTCAAACCAAACTTTTTTTAATTCCATATATCCATTGAGTATGTAACGCCCTTGTGGTTTTTGATCAAACACATTGTTAGGTAAATAATGAAAAGTGTATTGCGCAAAAGCAAACCACCAAATTCCTACAATTAAAAATGCCAATCGAGTTGCATATCCGCTTTCAATATTTCCAAATAATTGCGGAAACATGATCATGGTCAATGAGAAAATGAGTAATAATGAGCTGCCAATATAGCCCATGGCAAATCCTTTAGCACTCACTTTATCCTGATCTTTCACATCAGCAATTTCCGGTAAGAATGCATTGTAAAACACAATACTTCCAGCATAACCAATTGCTGCCAATATTGATCCGAATACGCCGATCCAAAGCGTGTCAAGAGAATCGAAAAAGTACAACGCCGAACATGATAGTGCACCCATTGTGCTGAAGAAATACATAAATCGTTTCTTTCGGCCACTGTAATCAGCAATGGAAGAAAGGATGGGACTTATTGCAGCAATGAGAAGGAACGCAAGGGAAATAGCGTAAGTTTGCAGGGAATCACTATTAAAATTCCGGCCAAGAAATCGAACTTCATTGTTGTTGTCTGAAGTCGTTATTGCATGAAAATAAATTGGAAAAAGTGCAGAGGTAATTACTAGTGAATAGGCCGAATTCGCCCAGTCATACATTGTCCAGGCTCGAATAATCTTTTTATTGCCTTTTTCAATCATAGATCATTGCTAAGTAAAGCCCTTTTGGCAAACAAAAGAAAGAATATTTCTGAATATAATTAAACTAATTTAGGTGCCGGAACTTTTTTATTGTATTTATAAAGAATTTCACTTTTTCGGGATCTGTATCCGGGTACAAGCCATGACCTAGATTTGCTATATGCCGGATTGGGCCAAATGCTTTCAACATCTCCTCAGTTTCAAATTGAATCATTTCTTCGCTTGCATACAATAAGCAAGGATCAATATTACCCTGAAGCGTTTTATTTGGACCGATCATTTCTCTTGATTCTTTGACATCCATGTTCCAATCCAAACCAATCACATCACAATCAAGCTGACTCATTTCCTTTCTCGCAAAATGCGCTCCTTTTGCAAATACAATAACCGGTACTTCGGTAATTGAATCACAAATCATCGAGATATAATGCAGTGCAAATTCTTTATACTGCTCCGGCGATAAAACACCGGCCCATGAATCAAAGATTTGCACAATATCAACTCCGGATTGTATTTGTCCTTTCAGGTAATTAATTGTGCTTTGTGTAATTTTATGTAGCAGTTTATGAGATATGACAGGCTCAGTGTAAAGAAACTTTTTTGCTTCAGAAAAAGTTTTGCTTCCTTTTCCTTGAATCATATATGAAAAGATTGTCCAGGGTGCACCTGCAAATCCAATCAAAGGGACTCGTCCATTTAATTCTCTTTTTGTAATTTGAATAGCATCCATCACATACTTCAGTTCGGAAGCTTCTGCTATCTTTAATTTTGATACATCAGTTTCTGATTTGACGGTGTTCTCAAACCAGGGGCCTGTTGATTCTACCATTTGATAAGGGAGCCCCATAGCTTCAGGAATTACCAGTATGTCTGAGAATATAATTGCAGCATCGACACCGAGTAAATCTACAGGTTGAACAGTTACTTCCGCAGCTGCAACTGGATTCTCTACAAGCTCTTTGAAACCACCAATCTTTTTTCGAACCTCTCTGTACTCAGGTAGTATTCTTCCTGCCTGACGCATCAGCCAAACCGGAGTTCGTTCAGTAATTTCTCCCTTTGCTGCTCTTAATAATAAATCATTTTTCAATTTCATCGCGCACAAAAGTAGGGAATTAAATGTAGCGGTTCTATAGCCCTGTTAAATAATGAGACAATAGCTTGATGCGATTCCTTTGTGAATTAGCCTGCCTTATTATTGTTCGATTAAAAATAGTTTACAATTCCAAAATGTATCTTGCCGTTTCTCAATAGTATAGGATTGTCAAACTGTTTACCTAGTGCATAACTGACAGACATCACCCCAAGTTTTGTTTCAAAGTTTATTCCGGCTCCAAAACCAAATGGTGTGTCAGTTAAAAATGTATGCCTGCTTTTATTTTCATACCATGATAAATTAAAAAAGCTGAAGAGGAACGAATTTTGTTCAAGAAGATATCTGTATTCTAGTTTACCTATTCCAAATGATGAGGCAAATATAGACTCTTCGTCAAATCCCCTAAGTGTGTGCAAGCCACCGATTCGGAAAAGCTCATTACTAAAGATTTCCGGATTATAAATATACCCTCCGATTCCACCAAGATTTAGTACGTGTCTGCCGGCAAGAGAAAAGAACTTATCAAAGCTGACTTCTGCCTGATAGTTAGTCGTTCTCAACCTAAGACTATCGTACAACATCGGATTGATGTCCTGATTTTTTTTGATGTCTCGATTACCGATGCTACCCGTAGCTTCGATACTATATCCTTTTCTGGGATTCAAACGGTAGTCCAGATTTTCATAATGAAAAGTCAAGCCATATGACAAAACTTTAATGTCAGCATAAGGTGGTAATACGGTTGCATTTTCTAACCTTTTTGAGCTTTGAAGGTCACTCTGCTTATCCTTTAAAAAAGCTTTTATATAGTTATTCCCGGAAAACGCATATTGTATACCAAGACTTTTGATCACATCTAAGTATGTGCTGTCTTTCCTGAATATAGATAAGTATGCATCAATTCCAAAAGGTGTATTCAATAGAAATGGATAGAGTGCACGTAGTTTGAGATCTTGCGAACTTGATGGCAGTTGCTTCCAATTTAATTCAATAACCTCTCCACGTCTTAATGAGTTTTGAAGTTTGATATGTGCTTCTCCGGTAATTTTATATTTACCGGAATTCTGTTCATCAGGCAATAATCCAAGTATGCCGTCAAATTGGCTGGCTTTTTTATTCTCAAGGAAAAGTTCCAGCTTTGTTTCTTTATCAGTAAATACTATGCGGTTCTCCCTGACTTCCCTGACAAATGCAAGTTCGCTGAGACGATTGCTGATTTTCGAAACTTGTGACTCATCATAAAGATCACCTGGTTTTATTCCAATGTAATTATAGATAAACACCGGTGCAATGCTGGCATTGCCTCTAAGTAAGATGCTATCTATAAATATTGCTCGATTTTTTTCTAAGTTAAGTGTCGCAAAGAACTCTTCATCGTGAATTTGAATGCTATCCAGTTTCACTGCTGCAAAAGGGAAGCCTTGATTTTCGCAGTTTCTGATTATTCTGTCTTTTATCTTTAAAATAGCATTATGATCGAATGCTTTACCGGATTTGAAATTTTTTCTGAATGGTGTGCCTGCCAGGAAGGTGTTCTCAACATTTCCTTTCTTAAGTATTGCTAACTTGTAAACTGATCCAAGATGCAGTCTTGCATTTACTCTCAGCGAGTCAACGATTATTGTATCAAAGCTTGCTGCCAGATAGCTGCTGTTTTGAAGTTTAGATAAGACAGAGCCCAATTCTTTTTTTGCAGCGCTTGTATCACGAAATGTATTTTTCTCAAGTACTTGCTTTCTGATTTTTTCAAATGAATCGTTTTCTGTTGAATCACCCGGCTCAAGAGTTAGGGCAACTTCTCTTTGTGAATAAGCATGGTTGACTGAAAATAGGAGGGTTAAAAAAATCAAGCAGCATATTTTATATTTATTTATAACACTTTTAATCAAAGTGAAATTGAACGCTGTTTTATTTGTATTCAGTTTCAAGTTATTTTTTTTATCAGGCCTTACTAGCTTTTTTCATCTACAAACTCCAGTCAATTTTTTCTATTCCACATTCTTCTAGGTATTCGTTGGTTCTGGAAAAATGTTTACATCCAAAGAAGCCGCGATCAGCAGCAAAGGGAGAGGGGTGTGCAGCTTTGAGAATGAGGTGTCGTCCCGGATCTATTAAAACTTCTTTTGCCTGTGCATATTTTCCCCAAAGCAGAAAAACTATATTTATTTTCTCAGAAGATATTTTCTGAATCACTGAATCAGTGAATTTTTCCCATCCTCTGTTTTGGTGAGAACCCGGTTCATTTGCACGAACAGTAAGCGTAGCATTCAAAAGAAGCACACCTTGCCTTGCCCATTTGCTAAGATTTCCGGAGAGTGGTGTTGTCTGACCAAGGTCTGAAAACAATTCTTTAAAAATATTTCTGAGCGAGGGTGGTATTGGAATTCCTTCAGGAACAGAAAAGCTGAGCCCATGAGCTTGCCCGGGACCATGATAAGGATCTTGACCCAATATCACTACCTTCACCTTATCTATCGGTGTGAGGTTAAAGGCATCGAATATTTTATTTCCTGCAGGGAAAACCGGGTTTTTCGCCGCCTTTTCGGCAAGCAGGAACTTCTTTAGTTCAATAAAATATGGAGATGAAAACTCCTGAATCAGAAATTTTTTCCAACTTTCCTCAATTTGAGGTCTAATTTCAATCATTTTGTGAAATTAAGAAGAGTATTTCATTGCCGAAGCAATGAAGCTTTTTAATATAAAATCGATACCTGTTAATATGTTGAAAACTTAGGCTTGTCAAATTTGACTAAAAATGTATTTTTGCAAGGCTTTATTAAAAAGGATACAACAAAAAATATATTATTTCGTTTTTAGAACTTAACAATCTATCAAGAAAAGATGAAAAACCTCCTTCGTACTTGTGCTTTTATAGCCGTAATCAGTCTCTTCTTTGCCTCGTGCAAATCGCATGAGAAATGTCCAGCTTATGGTGACATGAACAAGGCGAAAAACAATAAAGAAATTCGTAGTTAATCTGCTACTTAGCCTTCAATATTTAGCGAATCGATAATCGGTTCGCTTTTCTTGTTTATAGTCAATTCTTGAAATGAAAAGTGAAGTCTTGAATAAGATCCGGGTGAAGGCTCAATGCTACCGGACAAGTTCTGGCTGCAACTTCTAGTATTTTCTGCTCTTTTTCGGTGTAAGTTTTTAATGGCATATCCACATCTATTTTTACTCCTGCAACTTTACGGGGATTGCCAACCATATTTTTGACTATTCTGAGACGCATTCCATCTATTTCAATATTATGAGAGTTTGCTGCAATTCCCATCAAAGTGGACATGCAGCTTGCCAATGAAACACAAAGCAGGTCGGTCGGTGAAAAAGCTTCTCCTTTGCCCAAATTATCGATCGGCGCATCAGTAATGACCGTCGAACCTGATTTCATATGTTTCGATTCAGTTCTTAGATTACCTTTATAAATAGTGTACATCGTTTCCATGGCCTCTAAGTTAGATATAGATTTATCTTGATAAACTAATGTTTATAATTGTTGTTTAATAATTAGTCTTTTCTCATTCTAATGGAATAAAGAGGAAAATTCTTAGTTTTGTATGAAATTATGAAAAAGCTTTTAGCATTTCTTTTTCTCTTTGCTTGCTCCTCCCACATCAGTGGACAGGATTCGTTGAGGTCATCGGTGTTAAATGAAGAAGTTTCACTTTTATTTAGAAATGAGGCTGAAGGCGGATTGACATTGCATTCAGGCGGATTCGGAATATCTTTCAAACGAGGATGGCATAGAACCGGATACAAGAAACGCATGCTGGATATGGACCTTGTTTCTTTAAGACATCCTAAGCAATATAAACAACCTAATCCTTACTACGCTGATTCAAGACCTTTCTTCTTTGGCAAGATTAATTATGTTTACATGCTTCGGGCCGGTTACGGCATGCAGAATATTATGTTTGGAAAAGGAGAAAGAAGTGGGGTAGAGGTTCGATTCAATTATTATTTTGGTGGCAATTTAGGCATGACAAAGCCGGTATATCTGGAAGTACTTCTTGATTCGCAATTTGATTCACTGTTTAAAGTTGTAGATGTGCAACAATATAACCCCGACGATCCTCTCATGCAATCTGTAGAGAATATTTATGGTCCCGGACCCTACTTCCAAGGCTTCGATCAGATGAAATTTCATCCTGGTATCTATGCCAAGTTTGCAATGTCGTTCGAGTATTCTATGTGGCAACATAAAGTTACAGCCTTAGAAACCGGTGTTACCCTGGATTATTTCCCCAAGGCCATTCCTATCATGGCCTACAATAAGAACGAAAATCTGTATGTGAACTTTTATATCACACTTTTGTGGGGAGCAAAGTGGTAGCTTTTGTATGAAAGGGAATAGTCGGATTGACGCATCATTTATATTTCACTCAATTTATAATCACAAAACAGACCAAAAGATTTGGATCGTCTAACAGAAGAAAAATTGCATTCGCAAAACAGAAAACCGGATTGGCTGAAAGTAAAGCTTCCAACAGGAAAGGAATATGCTAAGGTTCGGGAAATTGTTAGTGAGCATAAACTACACACAATTTGCCAAAGCGGTAATTGCCCTAACATGGGTGAATGCTGGGGCGCCGGGACTGCAACATTTATGATACTTGGTAATGTGTGTACCAGAAGTTGTGGTTTTTGCAGTGTAGCAACCGGAAAACCTGAAGCTGTTGACCCATTTGAGCCGCTACGTGTGGCAAAATCAGTAAAACTCATGGGCATCAAACACTGTGTGATCACCTCTGTAGATCGTGACGACCTGAAAGATGGTGGATCTCTGATATGGGTTGAGACAATCCGAAAGATTCGTGAATTCTCACCCGGGACAACCATGGAAACATTAATTCCGGATTTTCAAGGAGTTTGGGATAACTTGCAAAGAGTGGTTGATGAACGACCCGAAGTTATTTCACATAATCTTGAAACAGTAAGGCGCCTGACGAAGCAAGTCCGAATCCAAGCCAAGTATGACAGGAGCCTTGAAGCACTTAAGAGAATTAGTAATTCAGGTGTGGCAACAAAGTCAGGGATCATGTTAGGATTAGGTGAAACCAAGGATGAAATAATCGAGTCTATGAAAGATCTCAGGGCATCAAATGTTTCAATCCTTACATTAGGACAGTATTTACAACCGACAAAAGATCACTTATCAGTAGCTGAGTTTATCCATCCTGAACTATTCGCAGAACTAAAGGAGATAGGATTAGAGCTTGGTTTCAGGTACGTTGAAAGTGGTCCCTTGGTACGATCAAGTTATCATGCTGAAAAACATTTGGGATAAAATGGTTCTTTTAATTGAGCTTCAATTTTCATGAGAGATAAATGTTAAACAAGTAAAATAGTTTACGTTTCATTTTATAAATATTATATGTCAAAGATACGAGTTGCTATTAATGGATTTGGTCGAATTGGGAGAATGACAACCAGAGTATTATTAGCCAGGAAAAATATTGAGATAATAGCAATAAATGATCTCACGGATAATAATACGCTGGCTCATTTATTTAAATATGATTCAATCCATGGCCGATTTAAGGGTGAGATAAAGTCAACAGAAAAGATGTTGCTGGTGAATGGCACATCGATTTTGAGTCTCTCTGAAAAGGATCCGGCAAAATTGCCTTGGAAAGATTTAAACATTGATGTTGTTCTTGAATGCACGGGTAAGTTTACTGATCTGTCGGGTGCACAACTTCATCAAAAAGCCGGTGCCAGGAAAGTTGTTTTATCTGCTCCTGCCAAAGGAAAAGAGAAGGTCAAAACAATTGTTTTGGGTGTAAATTCCGAAGACCTTGATTCGGAAGATACAATCGTTTCAAACGCTTCGTGCACAACTAACAATGCAGCTCCAATGCTAAAGATACTTGATGACAGGTGGGGAATTGAAAAAGCTTTCGTGACCACTGTACATTCGTATACAGGAGATCAAAACATTCATGATGCACCTCACAAAGATTTAAGACGGGCTCGTGCTGCTGCAATTTCGATAATTCCAACAACCACCGGTGCTGCGAAGGCTTTAGGTGAAGTATTGCCACATCTAAGTGGTAAATTGGGCGGAGCCGGAATCCGTGTCCCATCGCCGGATGGGTCTTTGACAGATATAACCTGCGTTTTAAAAGTGGAGGCAAGCGAACAAGAGATAAATGCGGCGTTTAAGCTTGCTTCCGAAAGCGGAATGAAAGGCATACTTGAGTACACAGAAGATCCTATTGTCTCCGTTGACATCATCGGTTCGTCAGCATCATGCATATTTGATTCTGAACTTACTACCGTATTGGGCAAAATGGTAAAAATTGTAGGGTGGTATGACAATGAAATGGGGTATAGTCACCGTCTTGCAGATTTAGTCGAAAAAATGCACCGGTCATAAACCTACCTTTTAGTCTAAATTAGGTACTTGATCAAGTGCCAAACCGGTAACCGGCTTATTAATATCGTCTTTTACTTTGTCACCTTGTCACCTTCTCAGGATGTATAATTTCCTCAGGTTCCAATGTGACATGTCTATAAATTTCAGGTTAAAAGGGGCTTTTTTCTGTTTTTTCTGATGGTTTAAACTTTTTTTAAAATTAACTTCTCTTAACGAATTATATTCCACCAATTATCGTTTCTTTGGACAGCAAATGTTTAAATGATTTTGTTAATAATTGAGGTTATTTCAGACTTTAGACAAAATACGGATAGCCTGGTACAATAATTGTTTCTTCATTCTTAAAACATTTAATGTTCCTTTCTTGTTCCCGATAGCACAGTTCACAAGTTTATAAATTAAGTTATGGTACGTCGCCCTAAAAAGAAGGCAAAAATTGTAAAAGAGCCAATCCGAGATTCTGCAACCAGGATCAAGGTTCAGTTGGATCACAAAACATTGATGGTAGTTCATAGTATGGCTGCTTTTAAAATGTGGAAAAAACGCTATCCGCTTGCTAAAGTCATTGATTAATACCACAGTACATCAAAACACTCTTAATAATTGCTAAAGCTCCTTGAAATGGAGCTTTTTTTATTCCTTTCGCTGAAAAATTTATTTTTTTAAATAATTGGCAATTACAAATCGCTTTTCTACATTTGCAATCCCTTTTTTGAGGGTAGTGCGTTCGTTGAAATTCGAACAAAAAAGCCGATGTAGCTCAGTTGGCCAGAGCTACTGATTTGTAATCAGTGGGTCGGGGGTTCGAATCCCTCCATCGGCTCAAGTTCGTGATAAATTAGTTGATATCGGGAAGGGGAGATACCAGAGTGGCCAAATGGGACGGACTGTAAATCCGTTGCGAAAGCTTCGAAGGTTCGAATCCTTCTCTCCCCACTCAAAGGTTTTGCATATTGTATATCTATATAAAATCAATAAGATCAAGATTTTAAAATTAGGATTCAATATAAAGGAACAAAAGCGGAAGTAGCTCATTTGGTAGAGCATCAGCCTTCCAAGCTGAGGGTGGCCGGTTCGAGCCCGGTCTTCCGCTCGATTGAATAACGTTCGTTGAAATAGCAGAAATTAATAATAGCATATCCTCTAGTATCACGAACTATTGGCCAATGTAGCTCAGTCGGTAGAGCACATCCATGGTAAGGATGAGGTCACCAGTTCGATCCTGGTCATTGGCTCATCTGATCGGGAAATTCCGAATTCAATTTTACTTCATCAAGGAGTAACTTTGATTGGATCAAATTGCTGACACAAATGTCTCATGAAGAAGAGGCATGTTATATGAGTTTTCAGAACCGGTATTTGTCTCCGGTTGGAAATATAAAGTAACAAGGATAGTACATTCTTGTCAGTGAAATTAGCAAATGCAGCTTCATGGCAGAAGCAATTCTTTCTCCGGAGAGGATTATTATCGGTTCGAATCCGATCATTCGCTCAAACGAAATAAAGGAATCAGAGCTTCCCTCATCCTTGTTTCGTCTATTGTAACAAATTACATAAACTGAATAATTAACATCTAATAAAACCATTGCCATGGCAAAAGAAAAATTTGACCGTTCCAAACCACACGTGAATATTGGAACGATTGGTCACGTAGACCACGGTAAAACAACCCTTACAGCAGCAATTACAACTGTGTTAGCCGGAAAGGGTTTTGCTGAATTACGTTCATTCGATTCAATCGACAACGCTCCGGAAGAAAAAGAGCGCGGTATTACAATTAACACATCTCACGTTGAGTATCAGACGGAAAATCGTCACTATGCTCACGTTGACTGTCCGGGTCACGCTGACTATGTAAAGAACATGGTTACAGGTGCTGCTCAGATGGATGGTGCTATCCTTGTTGTTGCTGCCACAGATGGTCCGATGCCTCAGACTCGTGAACACATCCTTCTTGCACGTCAGGTTGGCGTTCCTAAGATAGTTGTATTCATGAATAAAGTGGATATGGTAGACGATCCGGAACTTCTTGACCTAGTTGAGATGGAGATCCGTGAGTTATTAAGCTTCTACGAATTTGATGGTAACAATACTCCAATCATCCGTGGATCTGCCTTAGGTGGATTGAATGCTGATGCTAAGTGGGTAGAGTCTATCGTTCAATTGATGGATGCTGTTGACTCATATATTCCGATTCCTCCACGTGAAGTTGACAAGCCATTCCTTATGCCTGTTGAAGATGTATTCTCGATCACCGGTCGTGGTACAGTTGCGACAGGACGTATCGAGCGTGGTGTCATCAATTCAGGAGAAGAGGTTGAGATAATCGGTATGCAGGAGAAATCATTGAAATCTGTTGTTACCGGAGTAGAAATGTTCCGTAAGATCCTTGATCGTGGTGAAGCTGGTGATAACGTAGGTTTGCTTCTTCGTGGTATTGAGAAGACTGATATCCGTCGTGGTATGGTTGTCGCAAAACCGGGTTCAATTACTCCGCACACTCAGTTCAAAGCTGAGATTTATGTGTTGAAGAAAGAAGAGGGTGGTCGTCACACGCCATTCCATAATAAATATCGTCCTCAATTCTATCTGCGTACCACAGATGTTACAGGTGAAATCACACTTCCTGAAGGACGTGAAATGGTAATGCCCGGTGACAACGTAACTATCACTGTTGAATTGATCCAGCCGGTTGCAATGGACAAAGGTCTTCGTTTCGCGATTCGTGAAGGTGGACGTACTGTTGGTGCCGGTCAGGTGACTGAGATCATTAAGTAATCCAATTGAACTCAAGGCGACAGCAGGCGGTCAAAGAACTGTCTGCTGTTTCCTGTCAATAAACGGTTAGACTAATTTGAGAAAAAATCGTCATCTCAAGATGATTAATTTTAAACTCTCAGAGTCAAGCTAAGCCGGGTTTACGGGTGTAGCTCAATTGGTAGAGTAGCGGTCTCCAAAACCGTTGGCTGGGAGTTCGAGTCTCTCCACCCGTGCCAGATTAAAAAGTTAACTTGCATGGAGGAGTCATTCTTTCGGCAATCATAATCAGAGTTGAATAATAATAACGAACAACCTAAATGAGCAAGATTAGCGCTTATATCAAAGAAAGTTACACCGAACTTGTACATAAGGTGAGTTGGCCGACGTGGGAAGAATTGCAAAGTAGCGTTATCGTAGTAATGGTAGCTACTGTCATTATAACATTGATGATTTTCGTGATGGATTTTGCTTTCAATGGCATCATGAATCTCTTTTATAAAATGATTGCATAAGTAATTAAGTCATGGCTGAAGCGCAACAACCGAAAGAACTTGTCAGGAAATGGTACGTGGTACGTGCTATTAGTGGCAAGGAGAAAAAGGTTAAGCAATATATTGAGTATGAAATAAACCGTCTGAAACTTACAGACTATGTGACTCAGGTATTGATACCTACGGAGAAGTTCTATCAGATTCGCAATGGAAAGAAAGTAAGTAAGGAGAGAAATATCCTTCCGGGTTATGTACTTATCGAGGCAAATTTGGCTGGTGAAATCCCTCACATAATTGAAAGTGTCACAGGAGTTATTTCATTCCTGGGTGCCAAAGGTGAACCTCCTGCGCCGCTCAGACCATCTGAAGTAAGTCGTATTCTTGGTAAGATGGATGAATTGGCCGATAGCGAGGCTGTAATGAATGTACCTTATGTTGTTGGTGAAACAGTGAAAGTTATAGATGGCCCATTCAATAGTTTCAGTGGAGTGATTGAAGAAATTAATGAGGAAAAGAAAAAACTCAAAGTTATGGTGAAGATCTTCGGTAGAAAAACGCCGCTTGAGTTAAATTATATGCAAGTAGAAAAGGAATAAATAAACCGAAAAAGAAATTCAATAGACCAGTCTTACTGATCGCTTCCATTCAGGGAAAACTGTTGTATTGAAATTGTAAAAAACAAAGTCATGGCTAAAGAAATAGGAACATATATTAAATTACAGGTAAAAGGTGGAGCCGCAAATCCGGCACCTCCGATCGGACCTGCTCTGGGTGCGAAGGGTGTTAATATCATGGAATTCTGCAAGCAGTTCAATGCTCGTACGCAGGATCAGGCGGGTAAAGTGCTTCCGGTTATTATCACAGTTTATGTGGATAAGTCATTTGACTTCGTCATTAAAACACCTCCGGCGGCAATTCAGTTACTTGAGCTTTCAAAATTGAAGAGTGGATCAAAGGAACCGAACAGAAATAAAGTAGGTTCTGTGAGTTGGGATCAAGTTAGAACAATAGCTGAAATCAAAATGCCTGACTTGAATTGCTTTACCATTGAATCAGCGATGAGCATGGTTGCAGGAACAGCAAGGAGTATGGGTATTGTGGTTGATGGTCAGAGACCATTCTGACCCCTAAGTTGAAATTAAGATTTTCGAGTACATAAATTAGTATTAACAAGAAGGAGGGCGAGATCCTATCAACCCCGTTGGAACTTCAAAATTTTATTTAAATGGCTAAGATCAGTAAAAAGAGAAAGCAGATTCTTTCTAAAGTTGATCAAAGTAAGTCTTACAGTTTGGCTGAAGCCTCAAAAATTGTGAAAGACATTACTACAACAAAATTTGATGCGTCTGTTGATCTAAGTATCCGTTTGGGTGTTGACCCTCGGAAAGCTAACCAAATGGTTCGTGGTGTCGTGACGCTTCCACATGGCACAGGAAAAGTAAAAAAAGTACTGGTACTTTGTACACCTGACAAAGAAGCTGAGGCGAAAGAAGCCGGAGCAGATTATGTTGGATTGGACGAGTATATCACGAAAATTGAACAAGGTTGGACCGATATCGATGTTGTTATCACTATGCCGAGTGTTATGGGTAAAGTTGGTAAGCTTGGTAAAGTGCTTGGTCCGCGCAACCTGATGCCAAATCCGAAAACAGGAACTGTTACTACTGATATCGGTAAAGCAGTCAATGAAGTGAAGGCAGGTAAGATCGATTTCAAAGTAGATAAGCAAGGAAGTATCCATGCTTCTATTGGTAAGGCTTCTTTCGATGCCGGTAAGATTGCTGAGAATGCTCATGAATTGTTGAATACAATTTTGAAGCTGAAGCCATCTTCTGCTAAAGGTACATATATGAAAAGCGTGTACTTATCTTCAACGATGAGTCCATCTGTTCAAATTGACACGAAAACATTATCCTAAAACAGGAATTTAGTTCTGCTAAAATCCTAAAATCGTTAAAACATGAAAAGAGAAGAAAAGGACGTGATTATTGGTGAGATCACGGTACTCCTCGATAAATACCCGAACATTTACATTACTGATACATCGTCGTTATCGGTTGCTAAAACCAATCAACTAAGAAGACTTTGTTTCAACAAAGGAGTGAAAATGCTCGTTGCCAAAAATACTCTTATCCAAAAAGCGATGGAAAAGAAAGATGCGGAAGCGTATCGGGAAATTTTCTCATCACTAAAAGGAACAAGTGCCTTGATGTTTAGTGAGGTCGGCAATGTACCTGCCCGCTTGATAAAAGATTTTCGTAAGGCTGCCGACAAACCTGTTTTAAAAGGTGCGTGGGTAGAGACTGCAGTATTTCTTGGAGACAATCAGCTGGAGACATTGGTCAATCTGAAATCCAGAAATGAACTCATCGGTGACATCATTGCATTGCTACAATCACCTGCTAAGAATGTCATCTCTGCTTTGAGCAGCAGTGGTGGCAAACTCGCAGGAATCGTTAAGACTTTGTCTGAGCGACCTGAGTAATAATATCCTGTGTGAGCAGGAATTGAAATAGAATGCTTCCAGTACCCATTATAATTACATTATTAAACTGAAACCCTAACAATCAAAATCCTATAACAATGGCAGATTTAAAAGCATTCGCTGAGCAGTTGGTTAACCTGACAGTGAAAGAAGTAAATGAATTAGCAGCAATCCTGAAGGACGAATACGGTATCGAGCCGGCAGCAGCAGCAGTTGCAGTAGCAGCTGGTGGTGGTGGCGGTGGTGAAGCTGCCGCTGAGAAATCAACATTTGATGTTATTCTTAAGGCTCCGGGTGGAGCGAAATTGAATATCGTTAAGTTGGTAAAAGAAATGACAGGCCTTGGACTGAAAGAGGCGAAAGATTTAGTTGACGGTGCACCAAAGCCGGTTAAGGAAGGTGTATCTAAAGAAGAAGCTAATTCTATCAAATCACAACTTGAAGAGGCTGGAGCAGAAGTTGAAGTTAAATAAGACCTCGGCATCTGTTTGAGATCATTTATAGACCTTTCCCGGCCTCAAACCGGGATGGGTCTATATCCTTTTTAATTGGTGTGTTTCCGGAACATCACCGTTAGAAAATTTAAGTTCAATATCTAAACCCAAGCAACGTGTCTACAGCTATCAGTCCTTCGAAGAGAATAAACTTCTCTACAAGTTTACATAAAATCGATTATCCCGATTTTCTGGATATTCAATTGAAATCTTTTCAAGATTTTTTCCAGCTTGAAACTACCTCTGACAATCGTCAGAAAGAAGGCCTGTACAAGGTCTTTAGTGAAAATTTCCCAATATCAGACTCAAGAAATAATTTCGTTCTTGAATTTCTGGACTACTTCATAGATCCACCTCGTTATTCTATTGAGGAATGTATCGAGCGCGGATTAACACATAGTGTTCCTCTTAAAGCTAAGCTTAAGCTTTATTGTACCGATCCTGAGCATGAAGATTTCGAAACAATTGTACAGGATGTTTACTTAGGTACTATTCCTTACATGACTCCAAAAGGTACTTTCGTTATCAATGGTGCTGAGCGTGTAGTTGTTTCTCAATTGCATCGATCTCCGGGGGTTTTCTTTGGGCAAAGTCGTCATGCCAATGGCACAAAATTATATTCAGCTCGTGTAATTCCTTTTAAAGGATCATGGATTGAATTTGCAACTGACATTAATAGTGTCATGTATGCATACATCGATCGTAAAAAGAAATTTCCTGTCACAACTCTTCTCCGGGCAATTGGATACCAAACGGATAAAGAGATATTAGAGATATTCGGTTTGGCGGATGAATTTAAAGTTACCAAATCAGGAATTAAAAATATATTGAATAGAAAGCTTGCTGCCAGGGTTTTAAAAACCTGGGTAGAGGATTTCGTTGATGAGGATACAGGTGAAGTGGTTTCTATTGAAAGAAATGAGGTAATCATTGAAAGAGAAACGATCGTTGAAGAGCATCACCTGGATCTTATCCTGGAATCTGGAGTGAAGTCGATCATCTTACATAAGATTGACACTAACACGAACGACTATGCGATCATTTACAACACTCTTCAGAAGGACACTTCCAACTCTGAAAAGGAGGCGGTCGAACATATTTATCGTCAGTTGAGAAATGCAGAGCCACCGGATGAAGAAACTGCACGTGGTATCATTGATAAATTATTTTTCTCCGATAAGCGTTATGATCTTGGTGATGTCGGACGTTATAGAATTAATAAAAAATTAGGACTGGAAATTGAGGATGATATCCGCGTATTAACTAAGGCTGATATTATTGAAATCATTCGACAATTAATCCAGTTGATCAATTCAAAGGCTGAAGTTGATGATATCGACCACTTATCGAATCGTCGTGTAAGAACAGTTGGAGAGCAATTGTTTTCTCAATTCGGAGTTGGGTTGGCAAGAATGGCGAGGACAATTCGCGAACGAATGAACGTGAGGGATAATGAAGTCTTCACACCTGCTGACCTGATAAATGCGAAAACTTTGTCGTCAGTGATCAACTCCTTCTTCGGCACAAATCAGTTGTCTCAGTTCATGGATCAGACAAATCCACTCGCTGAAATTACCCACAAGCGTCGATTGTCAGCACTCGGACCAGGCGGTCTCTCTCGTGAGCGTGCCGGTTTCGAGGTTCGTGACGTGCATTATACTCACTACGGTCGCCTTTGTACAATTGAGACTCCGGAAGGTCCGAATATTGGATTGATATCCTCACTTTGCGTATATGCAAAAATTAATAATCTTGGATTTATTGAAACTCCTTACCGTACAGTGACCGATGGTAAAGTGGATGTAAATACAGAAGTAATATATCTCACTGCTGAGGAAGAAGACAATCGCGTAATTGCTCAGGCAAACGCAAATGTCGATGGCAAAGGTAACTTCCTTGATACAAAGGTAAAGGCACGTTATGAAGGAGACTTCCCTGTAGTCGAGCCCGACAAGATCAATCTGATTGATGTAGGACCTAACCAGATCGCTTCAATAGCTGCCTCTCTTATTCCTTTCCTGGAGCATGATGATGCTAACAGAGCCTTGATGGGATCTAACATGCAACGTCAAGCTGTTCCACTACTTCGACCACAGGCTCCAATAGTAGGAACAGGTCTTGAAGGTTTGATTGCCAGAGATTCAAGGGTACTTATAAACGCTGAAGGTGATGGAGTGGTTGAGTACGTGGATGCTAAAGAGATTGTTATCCGATATAGCCGTAAGGAAAGCGAAAAGCTTGTAAGCTTTGAAGATGATGTTAAATCGTATCCACTTACAAAGTTCCAAAAGACTAATCAAAGTACTTGTATTAATCTGCAACCAATCGTTGTCAAAGGGCAAAAGGTAAAGAAGGGACAGGTCCTCTCGGAAGGATATGCGACACAAGGTGGAGAACTTGCATTAGGAAGAAACTTGAAAGTGGCATTCATGCCATGGAAGGGTTATAACTTTGAAGATGCCATCGTAATTTCTGAACGCGTTATACGTGAAGATATTTTTACCTCAATCCACGTTGATGAATATAGCCTTGAAGTCCGCGATACTAAACGCGGTATGGAAGAACTTACTGCCGATATTCCTAACGTTAGTGAAGAGGCAACACGCGAACTTGATGAGAATGGAGTAATTCGTGTAGGAGCTGAAGTGATGGAAGGTGATATCTTGATTGGTAAGATTACTCCAAAAGGAGAAACAGATCCATCACCGGAGGAAAAATTACTTCGTGCGATTTTTGGTGATAAAGCCGGGGACGTGAAAGATGCATCCTTAAAGGTTCCTCCTTCTGTTAAAGGAGTTGTAATTGACAAGAAGCTGTTTTCAAGAGTACTCACGAAGGATAAATCCCAGAAGAGTGATGAAAAGGTTCAACTTGAAAAATTAGACAAAGAATATAATCAGCAAAGTGCTGAACTGAAAGAGAAGCTCATCGACAAGTTGTTCTTGCTTGTTAGCGGGAAAACTTCACAAGGTGTAACTGATATCTTTAAGGAAATTATTATTCCGAAAGGAGCGAAGTTCACTCAAAAGATGCTCTCTGAAATAAACTACGAGACTATCAATCCGGATAAGTGGACTACTGATAAGGATAAGAATGATCAGATTAAACAATTACTACACAACTTCAACATCAAGTTTAATGATGTAACCGGTTTGTATAAACGTAAGAAGTTTGCACTTGTAGTAGGAGATGAATTACCTGCAGGAATTGTCCAGTTAGCCAAAGTATATATCGCCAAGAAGCGTAAGTTGAAAGTTGGTGATAAGATGGCTGGTCGACACGGAAATAAAGGTATCGTAGCCAAGATCGTCCGCGATGAGGATATGCCTTTCCTTGAAGATGGTACTCCGGTTGACATCGTATTGAATCCACTTGGTGTACCTTCCCGAATGAACCTTGGTCAGATCTATGAAACGATCCTGGCATGGGCAGGTGAGAAATTGGACATGAAGTTTTCGACTCCGATTTTTGATGGAGCATCGATTGAACAAATTGACGAGTATGTTTCCAAGGCAGGCTTACCGAAATTCGGATCAACCTACCTATATGACGGAGGTACCGGACAACGTTTTGATCAGCCTGCAACAGTTGGAATCATCTACATGATGAAACTTGGTCACATGGTTGATGACAAGATGCATGCCCGTTCTATCGGACCATATTCATTGATTACTCAGCAACCATTGGGAGGAAAAGCACAGTTCGGAGGACAGCGTTTTGGAGAGATGGAAGTGTGGGCACTGGAAGCATTCGGTGCTGCAAATATTCTTCAGGAAATTCTTACCATCAAATCTGACGATGTTATTGGTCGTGCAAAGACATATGAAGCTATTGTGAAAGGAGACAACCTCCCTACACCTGGAATTCCGGAGTCCTTCAATGTACTTCTTCATGAACTTAGAGGATTAGGACTTAAGATCACGCTTGACTAAGGTTAGTTAGATCAGGGTCCACTGGCAATGGCATTCCATTGCCAGTAATTTCAAAATCCAAAAAATTAAAAAGATGGCAACCAGAAAAGAAATAAAAATCAAGTCAAACTTTACCAAGATCATCATCAGTCTGGCTTCTCCGGAACATATACTGGAGCAGTCGAGCGGAGAGGTCTTGAAACCTGAAACAATAAATTACCGGACTTATAAACCGGAACGTGACGGGTTATTCTGTGAGCGCATTTTCGGTCCTGTTAAAGACTGGGAATGTCATTGCGGAAAGTACAAACGTATTCGCTACAAGGGGATAGTTTGTGATCGCTGCGGAGTAGAGGTTACAGAAAAGAAAGTACGTCGTGAGCGAATGGGACATATAACTCTTACTGTTCCTGTGGCTCACATTTGGTATTTCCGTTCACTCCCGAATAAAATAGGTTACCTATTGGGTCTTCCAACGAAGAAGCTCGATATGATTATCTATTACGAAAGGTATGTAGTAATTCAATCCGGAGTTAAAGAGGCTGATGGAATCCATTATCTGGACTTTTTAACGGAAGAGGAATATCTGCAGATTTTAGAAGATCTTCCAAAAGACAATCAACATCTTGATGATTCAGACCCGAATAAATTTATTGCCAAGATGGGAGCTGAGTCGTTGTATGATTTGTTAGCCCGACTTAATCTGGATGAGCTTTCTTACAACCTGCGTCATCAGGCAAGTAATGAAACTTCACAGCAACGTAAGAATGAAGCATTGAAGAGGTTGAACGTTGTTGAAGCCTTCCGTAGTGCAAATCAACATATTCAGAATAATCCTGAATGGATGATCGTAAAGGTAGTTCCGGTAATTCCACCTGAATTGAGACCACTTGTTCCACTGGATGGCGGTCGTTTTGCTACGTCAGATTTGAATGACCTGTATCGTCGTGTTATCATTCGTAACAATCGCTTGAAGCGTCTCCTTGAGATTAAAGCTCCAGACGTAATTCTTCGTAACGAGAAGAGGATGTTGCAGGAAGCTGTTGATTCCCTGTTTGACAATTCACGTAAGGTGAATGCTGTAAAGACAGAATCAAACCGCGCACTAAAGTCTCTTTCTGATTCACTCAAAGGAAAACAAGGACGATTCCGTCAGAATTTATTAGGAAAGCGTGTAGATTATTCTGCACGTTCTGTAATTGTCGTTGGGCCGGAAATGAAGCTGCACGAATGCGGTTTGCCTAAAGACATGGCAGCAGAGTTATTCAAGCCGTTTATTATCCGTAAGATGATCGAACGTGGTGTAGTAAAGACGGTAAAATCAGCGAAGAAGATCGTGGACAGAAAAGATCCGCTGGTTTGGGATATCCTGGAGAATGTGCTCAAAGGTCACCCGGTTCTGTTAAATCGAGCCCCGACACTTCACCGACTAGGTATTCAGGCATTCCAACCAAAGTTGATCGAAGGAAAAGCGATTCAATTACATCCGTTAGTTTGTACGGCATTCAACGCTGACTTTGACGGTGACCAGATGGCTGTACACGTGCCGTTAGGCCATGCTGCAATTCTTGAAGCGCAAATGTTGATGCTTGCTTCTCACAATATCCTTAATCCTGCAAATGGTGCACCTATTAGTGTACCGTCGCAGGACATGGTATTAGGACTCTATTACATCACCAAAGAAAGAGTAAGCGATGCGACAATGACCGTAAAAGGTCAGGGTATGAAGTTTTATTCGCCTGAGGAAGTCATCATTGCGCACAACGAGGGTCGGGTTGAACTTCATGCAGCCATCGAAGTCAATGTGCCGGTAATGACAAACGGTGTTACAAAAATCGAGAAAATTAAGACTACCGTTGGTAGAATCTTGTTTAATCAGGTTGTTCCTGCAGAGGCTGGATACATCAATCAGTTACTTACAAAGAAAGCGCTTCGTGATATCATCGGAGATGTATTGAAAAGCTGCGGTGTGGCTAAGACTGCAAAGTTTCTTGATGATATTAAGGATCTGGGTTTTGGAATGGCGTTCAAGGGTGGACTATCATTCAACCTGGAAGATGTTAAGATTCCTGAAGTTAAATTGGAACTTATCGCTAAGGCAAACGCTGAGGTAGATGAAGTGATGAGCAACTATAATATGGGATTCATCACTTACAACGAAAGATACAACCAGATTATTGACATCTGGACACGTACAAGTTCTCGTATCACCGAGACTTTGATGAAACAACTTTCTACAGACCGCCAAGGATTCAACTCAATCTTCATGATGTTGGATTCCGGTGCACGTGGATCAAAAGAGCAGATCCGACAGTTAGGTGGTATGCGTGGTTTGATGGCTAAGCCACAGAAAAGCGGTGCTACAAGTGGCGAGATCATCGAGAATCCGATCCTTTCTAATTTTAAGGAAGGTTTATCAATTCTTGAGTATTTTATCTCAACACACGGTGCACGTAAAGGTTTGGCCGATACGGCCCTTAAGACTGCCGATGCAGGTTATCTCACACGCCGACTTGTTGACGTTGCGCAGGATGTGATCATCACTGACGAGGACTGTGGTACATTGCGCGGGCTTGCAGAAACTGCTTTGAAGAATAATGAAGATGTTGTAGAATCTCTGTATGATAGAATCCTGGGACGAGTATCTCTGCATGATATCTACCATCCTTCTACTAATAAGCTGATCATTTCTTCAGGTAGCGAGATAACAGAGGCGATAGCAACTGTTATTGAAGAATCCCCTATTGAAACAGTTGAGATCAGATCTGTTCTGACCTGTGAGTCGGGCCGTGGTGTTTGTGTAAAATGTTATGGACGAAATCTTGCAACCGGCAGAATGGTTCAGAAAGGTGAGGCAGTAGGAGTAATTGCTGCTCAATCGATCGGAGAGCCGGGTACCCAGTTAACACTTCGTACTTTCCACGTTGGAGGTGTTGCCCAAAAGGGTGCAACTGAATCAGAACTTAAAGCTAAATTCTCAGGAAAACTTGAGTTTGAAGAAGTAAAAACTGTAACCAAGAAAGACGGCGCTAAATCGCATGAAGTTGTGATCGGACGGTCCGGCGAATTCAGGATCATTGATACCAGCACCGGAACAGTCTTGGCTACATCTAATATCCCTTATGGTGCCAAGCTTCATACGAAATCAGGTACTATTGTGGAGAAGGGTGATATAATTTGTGAATGGGATCCATTTAACGCCGTTATCCTCTCAGAGGTAGCCGGTAAAATTGATTTTGATCACATTGAAGAAGGGGTGACTTTCCGTGAAGAATCTGATGAGCAAACCGGCTATAAAGAAAAGGTTATCATCGATACGCGAGATAAAACAAAAAATCCATTGATCAGGATCATGGATGATAAAAAGGAGCAATTAAAGGGGTATAACATTCCTGTTGGAGCTCATATCATGGTAAACAAAGGACAGAAAATTACAGCAGGTGAGATTCTTGTTAAGATTCCTAGAGCAACAGGTAAATCAGGTGACATCACCGGTGGATTACCACGTGTTACTGAGTTATTCGAAGCCAGAAATCCTAGTAATCCTGCAGTTGTATCTGAAATTGATGGTATAGTTTCATATGGTGGTATTAAAAGGGGAAATCGTGAAGTGATCATTACTTCCCGTGATGGAGAGGTGAAGAAATACCTTGTCCCGCTTTCAAAGCATATCCTGGTTCAGGATAATGATTTTGTTAGAGCAGGCGATCCATTGTCAGATGGGGCGATTACTCCAAGTGATATTTTATCGATCAAAGGTCCTTCAATGGTACAGGAATATCTGGTTAACGAAGTACAGGAAGTTTATCGTTTGCAAGGTGTGAAGATCAACGATAAACACTTTGAAGTAATTGTTCGTCAGATGATGCGTAAGGTTGTTATCGATGATCCCGGTGATACATCGTTCCTTGAAAGAGAATATGTAGATCGTGTGGACTTCATGATAGAGAACGATGGAATTTTGGACAAAGTTGTTGTTCTTGATGCCGGAGATAGCACTGAGGTGAAAGTTGGACAGATCATTACCTTACGTAAACTTCGTGAAGAGAATTCAATTTTGAAGCGGAAGGATTTGAAGTCAATTGAGGCGAGAGACGCTATCTCAGCTACGTCGTCACCTGTACTTCAGGGAATAACCCAAGCTTCTTTGCACACGAAGAGCTGGATATCTGCCGCATCCTTCCAGGAGACTACCAAAGTTCTAAACGAAGCAGCAGTCAATGGTAAAATTGATGGCTTGCTGGGATTGAAGGAGAATGTAATTGTCGGGCATTTGATTCCGGCAGGAACAGGTCTTCGCGAATACGAAAAATTGATCGTTGGTTCTCAGGAGGAATATGATTTATTGATGGCTTCCAAGCAGGAGGAAGAATTAAGTCCTAACTAAGGGGCAACAAATAAACTTAAAAACCGCTTTGCACACTGTGTAAAGCGGTTTTTTTATCGATTTAATAAATTGGTTTTATATAGCCATTTTTTCACGTACTTTGTACAAACATTAATATTACAACGATTATGGACGAAAATCAGAATCAAGCTAATCAGCTGAATATTGAATTAACTGAAGACGTTGCAGATGGAATTTATTCCAATTTAGCCATTATCACACACAGCAATTCTGAGTTTGTGTTAGATTTTGTGAAAGTGATGCCCGGAGTACCTAAGGCAAAGGTAAAAGCACGAATTCTTTTAACCCCTCAGCATGCAAAGCGTTTGCTCGCTGCCATACAGGATAATGTCAGCAAGTATGAAAGTGTACATGGTACTATTAAGCAAACAGAAGGTATCGGAATTCCAATGAACTTTGGGGGGCCGGCTGCTCAGGCTTGATCTAAGCTTTACTTTATTGAGTTTTAAGTTTTAATCCGGGATCTTATCCCGGATTTTTTATGTCAGTCTAATGCACTTCTGTTAAAGATAAAAAAGCCAACATGGAAGAGGACAGAAAACTTGTTCTCTCTATCGTCATAGTAATTAAGAAAGAGGCTGACAGGACCTACCGGACTGTGGTAAACAGCACCGACTGAGCCCAGGTAATATCTTTTTGAAAATGCCTTCCCATATTCAGTTTTGAAAGTTGCTGTTTGTATTAACTCCTTGTAAGGCATAAATACAAATCCTTCAATCCGAATATCTAATGCCGGCCGAAGCATGATCACATTTTTAAGTCCAAACCCTGCATAGCTGTGAGCATGGAAATTGGTAAGAAATAGTGTTTGAGACTCCTGAATAGGTTCGAAGGCAGGGGAATTAAGGACTGTCGAAACATAATTGGTCAGGAAAGGCATTGTTGTAGTGGCAGCTTCTGCATAAACACCAAGTTTTAATATCCCTCTGCGCTTGTAGTAATTGTCATATGAAAATTTAAATTGATACCATGAATGATGTGTCTCTGTCTTATTTCTCTCAATAGAAGTAGAGCCGGGAATGGTGCTTTCGTTTACATTTACATAGCGTAATCGTAAGGCCAGGTGAGTGCCTTGATTGGCATATTGTTTTCGGTTAAGCGTGCTGCGTTCAAATGAAAGTGATCCCGTGACGCCATCTAAAATAGATTTGTCGGCTGTATCTTTTTGCAAAAAATCTTGTGTCTGATAATAGTTATCTGCAATTCGAATGTAAGATGCAGAGGTAACAAGTTTGCCTTTATTCCTAACAGGAATTCCGAAATTGAGACCAAAATTATAGTCTGATTTCACTACATAGGCAGGTTTCTGATCCGAAAAGAATGCATTACTACTCCTAAAAAAATCATACTGATTAAGCGTGATATCGGTTTCAAGAAAATAAGGAAGTCTTGTTGGCGCGTCCATTCTTAATTTTAGCTGTCCGGATGTATAAAGTTTTCCGAAGTAAAAATTACTAAATAGTGAATATGATCGTCTATTCCACAGCTTATACTGGATTCCTACAAATCCTTCACTAACAGGTCTTGACGATAAATTTCCTCCGAACTGAACAATGAGATCATTTTCCCTCTCAATTCGCAGTTTCACATCGAATAAACCAGAAACGGTATTATACTTTAAGGTTGGATAAATAAAACGAATATTCGGATCTGCTACTAATCGAAAATAGTTTGCCTTAAACTGATTAAATGAAATTGGAGCATAAGATGGTTTAATTATTTGTCTGACATAGTCAGCTTGTTTGCTGGTAACACCTTCGATCACCACGTGGTCAATTAAAATACTTTTAGCATTTGCCCTGAATTCTTTACGTCTTTGATCAATGATTTTCTTTTCAACCCTTCTTTGAGTGTAAAATTTTACCTGATCAATTTGCCTGAGTCCTTGTTGGTATCCGGCGTCAACAATTTCAGGGATCTTTGTAAAATCAAAAGCAGGAAATTCGTTGGTATTTACATCAATTAAAATACTGTTTTCACAGATGACAGAAAAGGAAGTAGGAATTGTCATCATCGCACGAATATGAGAAAAAACATTGTCTTCTGAGGTTTCCGGATTATCTCCTGCGGAATTTACACCAATGATAATATCAGGTTGAAATTCTGTCAAGGCAATTTCGGCGGGAAAATTATTGTACATTCCACCATCATAAAGTAATCTGCCATCTTTTAAAATTGGTTTGAAATAAAACGGATAGGCTGATGATGCTCTTACTGCATCCGATAAAATTCCTTCTTTAAAAATTACAGTTTGTTTTGTTGAGATGTCAGCTGCTACGCATCGAAACGGGACAAACAATGAGTCAAAATTGTAACCTGTTTGTGCGTTAAGGGCTGCAGTTAATTCAAGTAAAGCAAAATCATATGGGATTGAATTTACAAGATGTGTAGGCAGCCTTGTCTGAATGGTTGAATCAACTGAAAATTTTAAGTTGATCCATGATGCATTCTCATCATTTTTTCTGAAAAAATAGGTGAGGTCATCTTCAATGATCCCCGTAGCCCAATTATAAAAGTCTGACGTTTGGATAAGCGAATCCATTTCTTCCGGTGAATAACCAAGAGCGTACAAACATCCGATTATTGCACCGGCAGAGGAGCCTGCTATGTAGTCGATTGGGATATTATTCTCTTCAAGAGCTTTAATTACTCCTATGTGTGCCATGCCTCGAGCCCCACCACCACTTAATACCAGTCCGACTTTTTGACCATAAGACAATGTGCCTCCTGTAAAAAGGAGAATTGAAACAATAAAAATGTGTCGACAAAGGCTTCTCAATGCAATATTGAATTAGAGATTCCGTAAAATTACGAAGCAGAATTGACTTCTTGGATGATGGAATGGAAATATTCAGGAGCTTTTATGAGATGTGAACCATACCAGGAAAACATTTCGCCATCAACGATGTGGATATCGGCTTTTGGACACAGGGAGGAGATTTCCGGAACATGCTTTAGGGAGAAGGGGTAGGGTTCAGATGAAAGAAAGATAATGTCGGGATCCAGAGATTTGAGTTTATCCTTGCTAATCTCAGGATATCTCAATTCATCTCCTGCCAGGTTTGTAAAGCCACATTTACAAAGCATGTCATGAATAAATGTGTCTCTGCCAACAGAAAGGAATGGGTTCCTCCATATTAAGTATATAACAGTTTGACTTTTGTCGGACTGATATTTTTGGAGTCTTTCGAAATTATTATTTATTAAATGACATATCTCTTGAGCAGGCTTCTGTTTTCCTGTGACATTTCCCAAAGCTTCGATCATTTCTAATGAATCTTGAAGATCATGAATGTCACTAATCCAAATAGGATACTCTTTAGAAAGCAAATCGATCTGTTCTCGATCATTTTCTTCTTTATTGGCAATGATGAGATCCGGAGAGAGAGATCTTATTTTTTCAATATTAATATTTTTTGTGCCGCCAACGATGGTTTTGCTCAGCTGCCATTCAATAGGATGAATACAGAATTTTGTTATTCCTTTGACTTCATCTTCCAGTCCAAGCTGAAAGAGGAGTTCAGTTTGTGACGGAACAAGAGATACAATTCTTGTAGGTGTAGTGTTTAATTTTATATTACGATTTAACTGATCTTTGAATTCCATAATTGATAAAAATAATAAAAGCCTTCTGTTGGTACAAAAGGCTTTTATCGTGCTTTTTATTCATTAATCGATGAGCATAGCTATTAATCGATGTAGCCCATTTTTTTCATCCACTCATCATTAAAAATTTTGCCAAGGTATCTTGAGCCATGATCATGAAAGATGACAACGACCAAGTCGTTTTCTGTCAGTTGATTTTTCATTTGTAACAATCCCGCAATTGCAGACCCTGCGGAGTTTCCAACCCAGATACCTTCTTCCTGTACAATTCGCCTGGTCATTACTGCACCATCTTTGTCCGACACCTTTTCAAAGTGATCAATCTGACTGAAGTCGTAATTTTTTGGTATGAAATCTTCGCCGATACCTTCCGTAACATAGGAGTAAATCTCACTTTGATCCATTTCACCTGTATCTTTATATACTTTAAGAACTGAACCATATGTGTCAATTCCCCACACTTTAATGTTCGGGTTTTTTTCTTTCAAAAATTTCCCCGTACCGGTTATAGTTCCACCGGTTCCCGCACCTACGACTAGGTGAGTGATTTTTCCATCAGTCTGTTCCCAGATTTCAGGACCGGTTTGTTCATAGTGAGCTTTGGAATTTGAAAGATTGTCGTATTGATTTGGATAAAATGAGTTTTTAATTTCTTTGTTTAGTCTTGCTGCGACGGAGTAGTAAGAGTTAGGATCTTCAGGTGCGACATTCGTAGGACAAACAATGACTTCTGCTCCAAAAGCGCGTAGTGCATCCATCTTTTCTTTTGATTGCTTATCTGTGGTGGTAAATATGCATTTGTAACCTTTCACTATCGCCGCAATTGCAAGACCCATTCCCGTATTTCCTGAAGTTCCTTCGATGATTGTACCGCCCGGTTTTAAAATTCCGGCAGCTTCTGCATCTTCTATCATTTTCAATGCCATCCTGTCTTTGATGGAATTTCCCGGATTGAAAGTTTCAACTTTGGCCAGTACGGTTGCTTTCACTCCTTTAACCACATTGTTTAATTTGACAAGAGGAGTATTTCCAATTGTTTCCAGAACATTTTCACAGATTTTTTTCGTTGGATTGGCAGACATTTCTTTGGATTATGAAGGATAGTATTAGTTAAACACAAAAGAAAACATAATAACTACTTTAAATTCAATCATTTGTGTTTAATTTTTCAGCACAAAGGTACAAACTATCGTGAAATATGAACAATAATTCCGTTCATGACAAAATCCACCCGGAGAATGTGTGTTGGGTTATGGCTGTTCTCTGATGCAGAGATTAATTAAATCTTAAGGCTTTTAATGGGGAAACTCTTGTGATCATCATGGTCGGTACAATCATCATTAGTGTACAAATTAAAATTGTGCCTATATTCAAGATGAGTAGGTTTAGCACTGAAAGGTCGATAGGAACTTGAGAAATGTAATATGAAGCCTGATCTAATTTTACAATTCCAAAATATTGTTGAAGGAGACATAAGCCAACCCCAATGACATTTCCCCAAATCAAGCCCCTCCAGATAAGAAAGGAGGCTACATAAATAAAAATTTTTCTGACAGATGCATTTGATGCTCCCATTGATTTTATAGTGCCTATAAAGCGAACCCTTTCAAGAATTATGATGATTAATGCGGAGATCATGTTAATGGCAGCAACCAGTATCATTAAAAATATGATAACAACAGCATTAATATTTTGCAATCCAAGCCAGTCAAAAAGTTGTGGATATATTTCGATAATCGATTTAGCGTTTAGGTCAACACTAATTTCGTTGTATACCTCGTCTGTTACCTTTGATAAATTATTAAAATCTTTGACAGATATTTCAATACCGCCAACTTCATCGTTATTCCAGTCATTAAGTTTTCGAATGTGGTTAATATCACAAATAATATAAAGGTTATCGAATTCCTCTAAACCTGTCTCATAAACTCCTGCAATCTCGAACTTTCGAACTCTGGGTGGCTGTTGGATAAAATACATAAGTACTTTATCTCCATGGTGAAGTTTTAGTTTGTGTGCTATAGCGGATGAAAGAATTATTTTGTCGGTTTTTCCGGTATCAGAAAGTGAAAAAGTTTCTCCTTCAACCATTTTAGTATTAAAAAAACTCCAGTCAAAGTCAGGTCCAATCCCTTTTGCAACTACACCTACAATTTCATCACCGGATTTTAATATGCCGGCCTTTGTCCCGAAAACCTGAATGTGTGATATTTCAGAATTTGATTTTAAAGATCCGACTAACGATGAATCGATTTGAATAGCCTGAGTTTCGAATGAATTGTTTTCAGAATATTTACTGATCTGAATATGAGAACCGAATCCTATGACTTTCTCACTTATCTCTTTTTTAAACCCGGTGACGATAGACAAGGCGATTACCATGACAGCAAAGCCAAGTGCAACACCAATCAATGCAAGCCTTATAATCGGCTTTGCAATCATATTACCTTTTCTTTCCGCATAGGCAATACGACGAGCAATTAGTAGTTCATAGTTCAAGCCGGAATGAATATTATTGATAAATTCGTGGTTAAATATATTCCTTTCTAAGCGTTTCATGAACATTACATCGAAAATAGTTATAGCAATCGTTTCAATTTGTCTGGTTTTCTCAAATATTTCTTGTCTTCAAGGTAATACAGGCACAGTAGATAGTCTGGTTCAACAGTCTTCAGGTTTGCAGGTAGGTGCAGAGAGGATCCCTAAGTATTTGCCGATCATCAAGGATAAGACCATAGCTGTTGTAGCAAATCAAACTTCTCTTGTCGGTACGAGGCATTTGGTAGACACTTTATTAAGCCTGGGAGTCTCAATTAAATGCGTTTTCGCTCCTGAACATGGTTTCAGGGGAGAAGCCGGTGCAGGTGATAAGATTCAGGATTCAAAAGATCTTCAAACTGGATTGTCTATCGTTTCTTTATACGGTAAGCATATGAAACCCACTGCTGATGATTTAAAAGGTGTGGAGGTCGTTATATTTGATATTCAGGATGTCGGAGTAAGGTTTTATACTTATATATCTACGCTTCAATATGTGATGGAGGCTTGTATTGAGAATTCAGTAGCGTTAATTATTCTGGATAGACCCAACCCTAACGGATTTTATGTCGATGGTCCTGTTTTGGATGAATCATTTCGTTCATTTGTAGGAATGCAAAAGATACCTGTGGTACATGGTATGACAATAGGGGAATACTCAAAGATGTTGATCGGAGAATCGTGGATTGAAAGACCGGAGAAGCTAAATTTGCATATAGTTGAAGTTGCAAATTATTCACACAAGGACAAATATCAATTGCCGATCCGTCCATCTCCGAATCTTCCGAATATGCAATCTGTTTATTTGTATCCCTCACTTTGCTTTTTCGAAGGTGCTGCAGTTAGTATTGGAAGAGGTACCGATTTCCCTTTTCAATGTTATGGTTTTCCCGGAATGGACGGTGCTGATTTCAAGTTCAAACCGGTTGCAATACCCGGAGTTGCAACTAACCCGCCTTATAAAGACACCGTTTGCAGTGGGATCGATTTGAGAAAAGCAGTTACCGGGCCTTCAAATTTGCCGGCTAAACTTCGATTAGATTTTCTCATTTCAGCATACTCGCTCTTTCCTGACAAGAATAAATTCTTCAATCCTTTTTTTGAAAAACTTAGTGGCACAAATGAACTAAGGTATCAAATCATTAATTCTGAGTCAGAGGAAATGATAAGAAAGTCTTGGGAACCCGAACTGTCCGCTTTTAAGAAAATCAGAAAAAAGCATTTACTCTATGAAGATTTTGAATAACAGAATAATTTAAAATTGACAAAAAGACGATTGAATGATAGTAGTTTTTTGCTTATTAGTTATTTGATTTGCTGACTTCTGCCGGAACATTTTTACGGTTCGGGTAAATTTCCAATGCTTTTTTAAGACAAGTCATAGCATTTGAGAGGTCATCAAGGTTTAAAACGTAGGCAATACGAACCTCGTCAAGTCCAAGTCCGGGATGTGAATAAAAACCCGTCGCGGGAGCAAGCATTACCGTTTTATTTTCAAAGTGAAAATCTTCAAGGAGCCATTGACTGAATTTGTCTGCATTGTCAATAGGAAGTTTGGCAATACAATAAAATGCACCACTCGGCATAGGACAGAATACTCCATCCATTTTATTTAAAGAATCAACAACAAAATTCCTTCTTGCTAAATATTCTTTTTTTACTTCTGTAAAGTAGCTTTCCGGAGTATCGATTGCTGCCTCGGCCGCTACCTGACCAAAGGAGGGGGGACTCAACCGGGCTTGTGCAAATTTTAGTGCAGTATTCATCACCTCTTTGTTCCTTGACACCAGAGCACCAATTCTGGCACCACAAGCACTATATCTTTTCGAAATTGAATCCAGCATGACTACATTCTCCTCAATACCTTCCAGGTTCATAACAGAAGTATATGTCTTGCCATCATAGCAAAACTCGCGATAAACTTCGTCAGAAAACAACCACAGGTTGTGTTTTTTTACCAAGCCCGAAAGAGATTCCAACTCAGCTCTTGAGTAAAGGTAGCCTGTTGGATTGCTTGGATTGCAAATCATAATAGCTTTTGTTCTTGTTCCGATAAGTTTTTCAAATTCTTCTATAGGGGGCAGAGCAAAGCCACTTTCAATCGTTGATTGTATTGGGATGATCTTTAGATTCGCTTGTGTTGAGAAGCCATTGTAATTTGCGTAAAATGGTTCAGGAATAATTATTTCATCGCCCGGATCCAAACAGCTCATCATTGCAATTTCAATGGCCTCAGATCCCCCGGTAGTGATTATGATATCAGTATAGTCTACTTCGATTTTATTCTTTTTGTAATAACCTGCCAGTTTTCGTCTGTAAGATTCATTTCCTGCAGAATGACTGTATTCAATAATACTTTGAGAATAATTACGGATAGCATTGAGCATTACTTCCGGTGTTTTGATGTCAGGCTGCCCAATGTTCAGATGGTAGATTTTACGACCTTTACTTTTGGCGATTTCTGCAAAAGGAACTAACTTCCTGATTGGGGATGGAGGCATCTGGCGCCCTTTGGTCGAGATGTGTGGCATGTTTTCTTTGCTTTCGATAACAAGTGCTTAAATTCTGATAAAAAGAGAAGCCCTCCCCATGAGGGAGGGCTTCAAAAGTACAAAAATATTTTTGGCTTATTTTTTATCGTCTTTACTTTCAGTAGCTGCAGGGGCCTCAACATTCCCTTTCAAATGAAGCACAACCTGACTATTTTTCCCATTCGAAGTAATGGTGACAGTTTTGTCTTGTGTACCCATTTTCCCGGCAGAATTAAATTCAACGTTAATAATGCCTTTACCACCTTTAGCTATTGGTTCTTTTGGCCATACCGGCACAGTGCAACCGCAGCTTCCCTGAGCATTAGTGATGATTAATGGTTCTTTTCCTGCATTCGTAAAATTAAAGTCATAAACTACCTTGTCACCTTGTTTAATCGTTCCGAAATCATATGTTTCTACTTCGAACTTGATTTCAGGAGCATTTTTATTCTCCTGCATTTGGGCTGCGCCGGCAGATTTTGAATCTTGTGCATTTGATGATCCAATGGTGAATAACAGGGCTGCAAACATTAGGACTTTTTTCATTTTTTTTCCTTTATAGGTTAAGAGTGAGTATGATTATTTTTTTGAATCGGTCCCGGGACTAGTTGCAGGATCTGCAGGTTTTTCTACAATGCCTTTCATGTGAAGGACCATAGGGTTTTGTTTTGCATTGGATGTGATTGTAACAGTTTTATCCTGAACGCCCATCTTACCTGCCGAGTTGAATGTTACCTTTACGGTAGCACTCTGACCTTTCATAATAGGCTCTTTAGGATACACAGGAACTGTACAACCGCAAGATCCTTCTGCCTTAGAAATGATCAATGGCTCATTGCCGGTATTAGTGAATACAAATTCATGAGTTGATGACTCACCTTGTTTTATTGTACCAAAATCAAACTCGTCGGATTTAAATGAAAATTCAGCTTGATTAGAATTTTCATTGCCAACATTGCTTAGTACTTTCTTATCTGTGTTTTGTGCTGTGGCAACCAGTGAAAAAGAAGCCAGCATTAATATTAGTAGGACTTTGTTTCTCATGATGAATTGATTTTAATATTTCTTTGTTAGGTGTTTTTATTTTGAATCTTCTAATGGCAGTCCGCTAGTCTTCTTTACCGGAAGTGATTGATCCGGTGCCTCTTCAGCAGCTTCTACAACTCCTTTGATAGTGAGTACTTTTGTATCAGTTTTTGCGTTTGAATTGATGGTTACTGTCTTAGTAAAAGCACCGACTCTCTTAGTGTCATAATGTACCTTTATAACTCCTGTTTGCGTCGACATTATAGGTTCTTTCGGGTAGGTTGGAACTGTACAACCGCAACTTCCTTTAGCTGCAGAAATGATTAAAGGTTCCTTTCCGGTATTTTTAAATTTAAATTCGCAATTGCCATCTGCACCTGCCTTTATAGTTCCGTAATCGTGAACATCGTTTTCAAACGTAATCTCAGGTGCATTCGGATTATCAACCTTTTTTTCATCCTGAGCCTGTAAATTGACTAGGTTTAGCACAAGTAGTGAAAAAAGTAATGACAAGTATTTTATAGTCTTCATAGTAATTAGTGATTTAAATAAATGATAAAGATTAGGAGTGAATGGATATAATGCATCGCTGTTAGTGCAATATTACTGCCAAAAATAGAATTGAGCTATGAAGGTATTATGAATAATAACTTTACAAAGGGTATAAAAGGTTCAAAATTGAATCCCAAAATGCTATTTTAACACAAAACCTATAAAACTATTGCGAAAACGAGGTGTTTTGGCTGATTATCTTGTATGAGCTTAGGATGAAAAGTCAAAGCAGGTGATAGAATGTCCGGGCAGAGAACAGGGCATTTACCTGGCAATAAGTGTTGCAAACGGAACGATCATTTCTTCAAGTGAAATCCCACCATGTTGCAGCGTGTTTTTATAATAGGTTACATAATGGTTGAAATTGTTTGGGTAAGCGAAGAACTTGTCTTGCTTGGCAAATACAAAAACCTGCGATAAATTTTGTCTTGGCAGAAAAGCATCAATCGGATTTTTTACTTCAAAAACTTCTTTCTTTTCATAGTTCATGTTTTTTCCTTGCTTGTAGCGAAGATTCGTGTTTAAAGTCCTGTCACCTACAATTTTGCTTGGCTCTTTTACGCGTATAGTGCCATGGTCAGTCGTGATAATTAACCTGACTTTTTTCTCTGCAAGCCTTTTAAGTGCTTCCCAAAGAGGACTATGTCCAAACCACGAAAGTGTTAAGGAACGATAGGCTGCCTCATCATCCGTTAATTCCCTTATCATATCCATTTCTGTACGAGCATGCGATAACATGTCTACGAAATTGTAAACAATCACATTAAATTTGTTCTGTAATAGGTTGGGCACGTCATCAACCAGATTTTTTCCATCTGTATTGTTGGTCACCTTAGTATAGGAATATTTATAATCTTTTCGATGTCTCTTCAAAGTATCTTCCAGGAATTCAAGCTCATGCTTATTTTTTCCTCCTTCGTCCTCATCATTCATCCATAATTTAGGGAAACGTGCTTCTATTTCTGAAGGCATGAGTCCTGCGAAAATTGCGTTACGTGCATATTGTGTAGCAGTAGGCAAGATACTCAGGTAAAGTTCGTCGTCCTGTAGTTTGAACAATTCGTTAATTACCGGTTGAATGATTCTCCACTGATCATACCGTAAATTATCAATCAAAATCATGAAGACTGGCTCTTCAGATGAGTCTACATAGGGAAGAATTTTATCTTTCATGAGCTGGTGTGACATCGTAGGCGAATCTTTGCCGGGGTCTTTGAGCCATTTGAGATAATTATATTCTATGAATTTTGAAAACAAATTATTCGCTTCACTTTTTTGTGAAGTGAGGATCTCGTACATGCTTTCATCAGACGATTTTTCCAATTCTAATTCCCAATAAACAAGGCGCTTATAAATATCTTTCCACTCATCCCAGCTAAGCTTGTCACTCAAGGTCATTCCTAGGTTTCTAAACTCTTGCTGATAGGATGAAGTCGTTTTTTCACTTATTAATCTTTTGTTTTCAAGATTCTTTTTTAAAGAGAGAAGTATCTGATTTGGGTTAACCGGTTTTATGAGATAGTCTGCAATCTTACTTCCGATTGCTTCATCCATAATCTGCTCTTCTTCACTCTTAGTGATCATGATCACCGGAATTCCCGGCTTTATGCTCTTTATTTTTGAAAGCGTCTCAAGTCCGGATAATCCCGGCATGTTCTCGTCTAAAAAGATAATTTCAAAATTATTATTTCGAACTTCTTCTAAGGCATCTTCACCATTAGTAACAGTGGTGACTTCATATCCCTTTTCTCTCAGAAACAAAACATGGGGTTTTAGCAGGTCCATTTCGTCGTCTGCCCAAAGAATATTTATTTTATCCATAGTAAGAATTCCTGTATTGAAGTTTTTTTGTTTTTCAAAGGTAGCAAAGTTGTTTCGATTCATATAGTTTCAGTCTCATTTAAAGGATTAAAATTCCGGGACCTTCAGGATCAGGTACCATTAGAACGAGGAGATGGAGGCTTTATTCTTGTGTTCAAATTATATTTGTTCTTTCAGCTTGTCGATACGGATGGCAGAGGAAATTCAAATAAGAATCCTTAATAATGGTTCGACCCTGAACCTTAAATGACTAAACGCTAATACAGATGTTATTTGCTTCAAGTTTTATATCGAAATATGCATATTGATGTCGATATTTGCATTCCACTAATGTTGATGACTTTATCTTATGAAAGCATTACGTTTAAAAATTATTAATGACCCTTTGTACGGTTTCATTACAATACCCTATGAAATTGTATTCCGGCTCATTGAACATCCTTATTTTCAACGCTTGAGGCGAATTAGGCAATTAGGCATGACTCATCTGGTTTATCCGGGAGCACACCACACAAGATTCCACCATGCAATCGGAGCCATGCATCTTATGGGTGAGGCCATAGATGTTCTTCGGTCCAAAGGTCATAAGATTTCACAGGAAGAAGCAGAAGCTGTAACGATAGCTATATTGTTACACGATATTGGACATGGTCCATTTTCACATGCACTCGAAGACAGTATTGTTCCAGGTATTAGTCACGAAGAGGTGAGTAAACTTTTTATGGATAGGTTAAATGAAGAATTTGGAGGTCTACTCAGTTTGGCCATAACCATTTTTCAAGATGAATACCCTAAAAAGTTCTTGCATCAATTAGTAAGCAGTCAGCTCGATATGGACAGGTTAGACTACCTTGGACGAGACAGTTTTTTTACGGGTGTTTCAGAAGGGGTGATTAGTCATGAACGTATTATCAAGATGCTCGAAGTGCATAATGACCAACTTGCTATTGAAGAGAAGGGGATTTATTCTATTGAAAAATTTATTGTGGCACGTCGGTTGATGTATTGGCAGGTTTATTTGCACAAGACGGTTGTTAGTGCTGAATGTATGCTTATTAATATACTGAAGCGTGCACGCGAAATTGCAAGAAAGGATAATAAGCTGTTTGCAACGCCGGCTCTCAAAACTTTTTTGTTAAGTGACTTGTCTATCGGGGATTTTGGAAAAGATCCGGCTTTATTAGGAACGTTTGCCAATCTGGATGATAGCGATATAACTACTTCAGTAAAGCTATGGCGAGACTCAGAAGATGATGTGTTGGCTTTTTTGTCAGGTTGTTTGATGAACCGATCACTGTATAGAATTCATATTTCAAATACAGAAATATCAGAAGAGATGAAGAGTAAAATTAAAAAGCAGATTCTGGAGAAATTTAAAGTTTCGGATCATGAGCTTGGATATTATATGATAGAGGATACGATAGTCAATAATGCATATAATACTTCTGTCGATAAGATTAATATTTTAAGAAAAGATGGTTCAGTTCTGGACATTAGTCAAGCCGCCGACACACTAAATATAAAAGAACTAAGCGAACCGGTGGTAAAGCACTTTTTATGCTATCCAAAATAGAAAGACTCTAGTTTGATGGGAAGCATTTCTTTTATGAATGACATGTAGTTCGTTATCGGTTTAACTAAGAATTAACAAGATTTAACTAGTTGTTAACTGGTCGGCTATAATTATTGTCCTACTTTCGACTAAGGAAGCAATAACTATTTTTTAATTCTTCATGCGCAAATTTTTACTCCTAATAATTCCATTTTTAATGACCCTGAAGCTGAATGCACAGGATTCTTCTACACTATCAGGAACGGTTAAGAATATTGATGATCAACCAATGGAATTTGTGAATGCGATGCTCCTGAATTTTTCTGATTCAAGTTTAGTGAAAGGTGCTATTTCAGATGCAAATGGTATTTACAAATTTGAAGATATTGATGCGGGTAATTACATTGTTATGCTTTCACAGGTTGGTTTTTCAAAGCATTACTCTGAAAAGATCAATTTTGTTTCAGGTACAGAGGAGCAACAAGTCTCTCCTGCAATAATTTTAGAAAACACAGTGCAATTGAAAGAAGCTAATGTTGTTGCACTTCGTCCCTTTATAGAGCGAAGGGTAGATAAGACTATTGTCAACATAGAGAACAGCATTATTGATGCAGGATCAACAGCACTTGAAATACTCAAACGCTCTCCCGGAATTGTTGTTGACAATGATGGAAATATAAGCCTGAAGGGCAAGCAAGGTGTTTTAGTGTTGATCGATGAAAAGCCTACATACCTCTCAGCAAATGACTTGTATAATATGTTGAGGAATATGAGTTCTGATCAATTGTCCAGTATTGAAATCATAACTAATCCATCTTCAAGATATGATGCATCTGGAAATTCGGGCATTGTGAATATTAGGTTAAAAAAGAAGCAAAACCTTGGGATGAATGGATCCGCAACATTAAGTTACGGTCAAGGCAGATATCCGGATTTTGGAGGAGGGGTTAATTTGAATTATAGAAATGAACGCTTTAATTTTTTTGGGAATTACAACTATATGTATGGGTATTATTTCGAAGAGATTGAATTAAACCGGAGGTTTATAGAAACGGACCATACTTCACAATTTATTCAGAATAATTTTGATAAAGGAAGATATATCAATAATAATTTTAGGGGAGGGCTCGACTATTTTATCACTGACAGACAAACACTCGGTTTTCAAATCAGG
>DAOQWA010000026.1:0-42004 GCA_035341855.1 Bacteroidia bacterium | reverse complement strand
AATTACTATTCACTGGCTCAGGCTCAATTTAAAAGTGGAGATTATTCAAGTGCACGGGCGAACTATGAGAAATATGTAAGCATACCTAAGATAAGTCCCGTATTATCGGGTAATGCAAAAAAGATGATTCGTAATTCATTCTTTGCCGAACAAGCAGTAAAAAATCCTGTTCCTTTTAACCCGATCAATATGGGTGACAAGATAAATTCGTCTTTCGAGGAGTATTTCCCTGCAATCACGGCAGATGGTAAAACTTTTTTATTTACACGAAGAGGAAAAGGTCTGACATCAATACGATCTAATATGCAGGAAGATTTTTATGTCAGTACAATGCAGGGAAAAGAATGGAACTTGGCACGGCCATTGGAAGAAATAAATACAAACGGAAATGAAGGTGCACCTTCATTGTCTGCAGACGGCCAGTATCTTTTTTTTACTGCATGTGAGGAGATGATGGAAAGTTACGGAGCACGTAAAACTAAGGGAAGTTGTGATCTCTTTATAGCCAAAAAAATTGGGGATAAATTTAATGCACCCCGCAATCTTGAACTGCCTATTAATACAGGTGTATGGGAAAGTCAGCCTTCATTTTCTTCGGATGGAAGAACCCTTTATTTTGTCCGGGCTATTAAAGGGAGTGATGGCCGCACACAAAGGGATATTCTGGTGACAAGCATTGGTGATAAATCAGATTGGAGTGAACCTGTTTCTGTTTCGGATAAAATAAATACAAGTGGAGATGAAATGTCTGTGTTCATTCATCCGGATGATCAAACCTTATATTTCTCATCGGATGGTCATCCCGGTTTGGGCGGACTAGATATTTTCATGAGTAAACGATCTGCAACAGGAGAATGGGAGGAACCAATTAATCTGGGTTATCCTATCAATACAGGCGTTGATGAGAATTCTTTGTTGGTGAGTCCATCCGGTGACATAGCATATTTTGCGTCTAATCGTCCTGATGGATTTGGGGGTCTTGATCTCTATCAATTCGAACTTCCGGAGAAAATGCGTCCGAGGCCGGTGTCCTATATGAAGGGTAAAGTGTTTGATGCAGAAACCAAGCGACCGCTGTCAGCATCATTCGAGTTGATAGATCTTGAGACGAATAAAACGGTTGTAAGTTCAACTTCAAATGTGGGCAATGGTGAGTTCCTGGTTTGCCTACCAATAGGTAAAAGCTATGCCTTAAATGTGAGTAAGGATGGTTATCTTTTTTACAGTGAGAATTTTGAGTTGAAGAATGTTGCAACTTCCAAAGATCCGTATCATAAGGATGTAGCTTTGAAGCCAATCAAAATAGGGGAGAGTGTTGTGCTTAACAATATCTTCTTTGAGTTTGATAAATTCGATTTAAAGAAGGAGTCTAGAACTGAGTTGGGGAAACTTATTTCATTTCTTGGAAAGAACCCAAAAATGAAAATTGAAATTTCCGGTCATACGGATAATATAGGAAGCAAAACATATAATCAGCAGTTAAGTGAAAAACGGGCAAATGCAGTTTTAGAATACCTTAGTTCAAATGGTATTGCAACTGACAGAATTCAATCAAAAGGATATGGAGATTCTATGCCGATTGCAGACAATGCTACAGAAGAAGGCCGGACAAAAAACAGGAGGACTGAATTTAGGATTGTTTCTTTAAACTGATCCAAATTCTTAGACGTTTCATAGAACAGATTGTCTGACTTTTATCAGCTTGACTAACAGCTCTTCCAGTTTTGAAAGATCGAGCATGTTTGCGCCGTCTGACAAAGCATTTTTCGGATCAGGATGTGTCTCAATGAAGATACCATCTACACCTGATGCAATTCCGGCTTTGGCAATGAGTTCAATAAGTTCAGGTTTTCCTCCCGTAACGCCGCTACTTTGATTTGGCTGTTGTAATGAATGTGTGATATCCAATACTACCGGAACATTAAAAGATTTCATCACGGGAATTCCACGAAAATCAACAACAAGATCCTGATATCCGAGCATGGTTCCTCGTTCAGTTAACATGACATGAGGGTTTCCTGCATTTCGTATCTTATCCGCAGCGAACTTCATTGATTCTGCATTCAGAAACTGCCCCTTTTTTACATTCACAGTTTTCCCAGTGGCAGCCGCGGCAAGCAACAACTCTGTTTGCCGGCACAAGAAAGCAGGTATTTGCAGTACATCGACAAATTCGGCTGCAAGCTTTGCTTCATAGCTTTCGTGTATATCGGTAACAATGGGTAGTTCTAATTCTGACCTTACTTTGTGAAGAATCTTTAATGCCTTTTCATCACCAATTCCTGTAAATGAATCGACTCTGGTTCTGTTTGCCTTACGATAACTAGCTTTAAATACAAAGGGTATTTTTAATCGTTCAGTTATCTCTTTGATTCTTGTTGCTATGCCCATTGTCATTTCTTCGCTTTCTACAACACATGGACCTGCAAGCAGGAAAAAATTACCTGAACTTGTATTTTTGATATATGGAATTTGATCAATCATCTACTATACTATTTTCATTATTAATTAGAAATATTTCTCCAAAGTTACAAAAGCACCTGATGCAAGTCCTTTTCTACTATTCAACATTGCACTGAGGTAGTCAGTACCGGTTCCAAAAACCCATGATCTACCTAGCTGTGCATTATATGCAATTCCCAGATTCCAGAATGTATAGCCGCCATAGCTTGCTGTTAATGCGAGTTGATGCTTCCTCTTGAAATTGTACTTCAGTCGGCTATAACCTCTTAATCCGGCTCCTGAAAATAATATTTGTTCAGCACCGATCATTAAAACTAATTTTCCGGGCATGACTTGCGCCGAGTAAGAGGCAGATAAGTGCAATGGCAGCATATCATTGAATGCTTTTTTTCGCCGATCAGTAACAAACGATTGAATATATGCACTATCACTTGTTATTTCCTTTCGAATAGTATCGCTGAAATCGAAAATGTCAGTAGCATCAATTCCTTCAAAACGAAAAACACTGTCAACAGGAATCTGTGCACTTTCCTTCGTCCATCGTATATAACCAAAATTATCGGCAGAAAATGCCCATGCATTTTGATCTTCATCTTTTATTACCAGCATTCCTGATCCGGAAAATCCGTAGCCATTAAATGAACCAAGACTGCTTTGAGCAGAATCACTTGTACGAATAAGCAGATCCAGATCTACATCAAGGTAGGAACCATCAGACGCAGTATACAGTGTAGAAGCCGGAGAATCGTAGCTGGAATATTTTTGTCCGATATTTACAGAAAATGCTGCCGACCAAAAATAGCTTTTCTTGTTTTTTTGATGGTGCCTTTCAATGCCATAGCTGAACTGCTGATAAGTATATGATTTAAGTTGAAAAGGCCCTAGTTCTGCAACCTTATCCGCATAATTTTTATTTCCCCTAAAATAGAGTTCGAAGAGGTCTTTAGTAAAGTTTGAGTGAATAAAAGATCTGTTACTAAGCCTTATGAATGAACTTCCTTTCAATAACCCGAATATAGTATCAAGGTTCTGTCCAATGGTAATACTCGAATTAAACTCACCTGAAAATTTATTAATGGTAGAGAGATTTTTACTAACCTCATCTTTCATAGAATTATTAATAAAACCTTTCCTGAAATATTCCTTTGCAAGCCGTCCGGTTATTGCATCTGAACTATATGAGTAATCAGCATCAATTTTATAGACATACTTAAATCCGGAACCAATGCTGAATAGTTCAGTAACAGAATACAAGGCCATGGAAGGACTAGTGATGAAGAAGGAGAAAATAATCAAAAATAGTTTTTTCACAGATCAACGTATATAATAGGTTCCGTTAGCTATCAACTTCAGGTCAAGCTTATGATCTGATCTTAGTTGTATGAGTTGTGCATAATCCGGTGTGTTAAAAATGGTTCGTATTGCGATATACTTTCCGGTTCGAAAATTCTCTTTACGATTCTCATCAATAGGGATCTCAAATTTAGTTGTTGTTGATGAGATAACATCGTATTGCTGATTGACATTTGCACTTCGAATGAATCCCGGTATCAAAATTGAGTCCTTCAAGATTTTGTTCTCATCAAGTATATATAAATGAATATTAAAATTAACGGGGAAGCCATTTTTAGCAATAAGAGTTAAGGTTAAAGGCCCGATTGGGTCAAGGTCTGTTAAGGCATCTAAAGAAACATTTTGAGTATCCACGAGCGTAAGGTTATTGGCTGCAAATCGAAAAGGCATTTTTAAACTCAGTTTAGCATCGACAAGTTTGTCGCTATAAAGAAAATCATTGTAGAAAGAAATATTTCCGAGCGGATTCAGTGTAAGGTCTGCATTATAGACAATACGTTCAGGAAGATTCTCTACGAAAGATCTTAAGTTACTGTTTGAATTATCTAAATGGTATAAATGATTGGAGCTGATGACAGGAGAAGGTACCGGGCCGCTTTCACGAGCTCTGTTAACATTCAGTGACCTGTTAAGAAATGATGGTGCACTGAGGCTAACAGATGTGTTTGTGCGTGAATTGTAAGCACCGAGTGATCTAAAGAAAAATTGTGCATCAGCTCCAATAAAATTCTTCAGGGTAATATCCATCGTAACACTATCAAGTTGGATAAAACCATCTTCAATAAATCTGGCCAGTCCGGTGGTGCTAAAAGAGTTCTCTGCAATTGAATTTTGACCAAGGTATCCTTTAACATACACAGGTTCAAGATCGCTAAGCTCAGATTTCAGATTTATGACTGTATCGTTTAGATTGATGGTGAATGCATTTCCCGAGGGATCTGACTGAGCTTCGACATTGTATGAGATGGTATTAAATAAGTTTCCATTGACACCTGTAAGATCCAGTTCATACCCCGCAAGATCGTAGCTTCCGGAATAAATACCGGGTCCGTTGGCATCGGCAGCCTGAACTTCCTGAACAAAACTGAATACTACTCCTGCCTTTTTTGCCTTAGGAATGCTATAAGTATAAATGACTTTTACCGGTAAAGTATTTTTTAGCTGTATTTGAATATTTCCCTTTTGCATTAAGGCCTTGGTGAGTTTAACAGCACCCACTCCAAGAGCGATCTTATTATCTGTAGAATAGAATGGAGTACCGGCAGTAATTGATGTAGAAAAAATTGGCCATACTACGACATTGTCAATTGTAGTATCAGGAATATTATAGATTGAATCAATATTGAAATCATAGAATGAATGTTCGGCTAAAATGCTAACAGTACCATCTGCATTATTTTGTCTTAATGTATCGGCCAACAATTCATCAAGAGTTAGTGTTGCAAACAGCACAGGTCCCAGCACTTCAATATCCCATTGTGGGTTATCATTGATCTTCTTACAAGCCGTATTAAGAAAGATAAAAAGCGTCAATATTTTTGCGATGTGATTTTTCATTTTTGGGAAATACCTGAAGTATCAAATTTAATTTTAATTTAAGCAATGTTCAACAGGAATAGATGCTATCGACAAATTTTGCAATAATTTACTAAGAATAACTAATATTGGTATTTTTCTTTCCACAATTTCCGAAGATACTCTCTAACATCATTTTCACGTGTATTAACTCCCGGATGATAAAGTACAGTTCCCTTAATTTCTTTTGGAAGAAAATCCTGACCCGCAAAATTACCTTCATTCGAATGATCGTAATTATAATCCCTTCCATAGCCTAATTCTTTCATTAGTTTCGTCGGTGCATTTCGTATATGTAGTGGTACAGTGAGATCTCCTGTCTTATCAACCAGTGCCAATGCATCATCGATTGCCAAATAGCTTGCATTGCTTTTTACTGTGCAGGCAAGATACACAGCCGTTTGTGATAAAATTATTCTGCATTCCGGATAGCCTGTCTTTTGACAAGCTTCGAAACACGCATTGGCGATTACAAGGGCTGTTGGATTAGCATTACCTATATCTTCTGATGCCAGAATCAGCATTCTTCTTGCTATGAACAAAGGATCTTCGCCACCTTTTATCATTCTGGCAAGCCAATAAACAGCCGCATTCGGATCAGATCCCCGCATCGACTTAATGAATGCACTGATGATGTCATAATGTTGTTCTCCACCTTTATCGTATAGCGCAGTTTTTTCCTGTGCTATCTCCTGAACAGAACTGTTATCAACTGTAGAAATGCCATCCTTGGTATTTGATGTAACTACAAGTTCAAAGAGATTAAGTAGTTTTCTCGCATCACCACCTGAGAGCCGAAGCAATGAATCGGTCTCTGCCAAAACGATTTTTTTGCGTTTAAGAACTTCATCAACCTTAATAGCCTGATCAATTAATTTTAGCAGATTATCTTTCGACAATTCCTTCAGGACATAAACCTGACATCTCGAAAGAAGTGGTGAGATCACTTCGAATGACGGATTCTCGGTAGTTGCACCTATCAGTGTGACAATACCTCGTTCTACAGCACTTAACAGTGAATCCTGCTGACTTTTGCTGAAGCGGTGAATTTCATCAATAAATAAGATAGGACTACCGGGAACTTCCTTTAATTCTCCTGAATATTGCCTGGCCCGGTCAATGACATCACGGACATCTTTTACGCCTGAACTCACGGCACTAAGAACATAGAATGGCCTTTTCAACGATTTGGCAATTATCCCCGCTAATGTAGTTTTACCTACACCTGGCGGACCCCACAGTATGATGGAAGGAATTGCGTTCTGTTCTATAGCTTTGCGCAGAATAGCCCCTGGTCCGACAAGATGTTCTTGTCCAATGTAGTGGTCCAGATCAGTCGGACGAAGTCTCTCAGCCAATGGTATCATCGTGGTAAAGATACATCTTTGTAGAATTGCAGTTCTGACCAATTGTAGTGATTAATGCCTGACATAATTCTTTTTTTGAGCTGAACTTAAACTTTTAGCGGGCTCAGTTGTCTCCAAAGTCTGGCATTTCTTAGCTTTACAGGATCATCGATGAAACTGCATTGATGACCAACATCATTTCCCAAGAAAATCCTGATTATGCACAAATTCAGAATTATCCTGCTTATTGGCATATTGCTCAATATCAATTCATTCGGCCAAGACCGACAGGGAAACCGGATGGGAAATGTCCCGGATTCTCTTCGCAAGAATTTACCTAAAATCGGATCTGTTTCAGGGTTGTTGGTAGATGCAATCGGATCTCACCCGGTCAGTTATGCATCTGTTGCGGTGATCTCAGTTAGAGACTCCACGATCGTGGGCGGGGCTTTATCTGATGAGAAAGGTCGATTTACTATCTCAGAACTCCCTATGGGGCGACTAAAACTCCGGATCACTTTTGTTGGTTTCGAAACGATGAATCTGGAACCATTTATACTCAGTCCGATGCAACCAAGCTTTTCTGCAGGTTCCATTCGACTGAATGCATCTTCTGAAAGGCTCAAAGAAGTAGAGGTGAGTGCGGAAAAATTGGAATTGATAAATTCTCTGGATAAAAAAGTTTATAACCTTGACAAGAATATTGTAAACCTCGGTGGTACAGTTACTGATGCGATGCAAAACATTCCATCAGTCGTTGTTGACATAGATGGAAATGTTAGTTTGAGAGGCAGTGAAAATGTAACTATTTTGATCGATGGGAAACCATCGGGAATGTTAGGTTCTGACAGGAAAGCCGTTTTAAGTCAGATTCCTGCAAGTGCAGTTGAACAGATCGAAGTTATAACAAACCCTTCGGCCAAATATGATGCAAGCGGAATGGCAGGCATTATCAACATTAAGACCAAGAAAGAAAAAATGCGGGGAATGAACGGGTCGATTTCTGCAGGTATATCTACCAATGATAAATATAACCTCTCAATCGGACTGAACAATCGTGCTTCAAAGGTAAACCTATATACGAATTACTCATTCAGACATGATTCCCGAGCATCAACAGGAGAGGGGAGTCAGTCGAATTTTTTCCCGTTGAAGGATCCATATACATATACAAGCTTTTCACAAAGTACAAGAGAATCCGATTATCATACAGGAAAAATTGGTGCAGATTTTTATCTGAACAAGAATAATACCTTAGGTATCAACGGCTCTTTAACTACACGCAAGGGTGTCGATCCAGATCAAAAGCAGTATATCTTCATGGATGATGAGGGAGTAATATTTGATCAATATCAAAGTAATTCATTGGAAGATGAAAAAAACGACGGTATGGATCTTAACTTAGATTATAAAAGATCCTGGACAGGTTCATCCAGAGAATTCAGTGCAACAGGAGGATATTCAATAAACAAGAGATCAGACAAAAGTCAAATTCAAAATTCAAATTACGGAATTGGATTTATTCCCTATCAGAAGGATGATAATCAAAATGAATATTCCTCACTTATAATTCAGACAGATCTTGTACAACCAATCGGAACGCTTGGTAAGCTGGAGGCCGGTCTTAAAAGTACACTAAGAAAAATTGATAATGATCAACATGTTTATTCGTACGACCAGGGAACTGATGCTTATTTAATCAATACTTATAAAAGTGACAAATTTAGCTATACTGAGCAGGTGCTTGGAGCATACACTATGTATACAGGAAAATTAAATAAATTTGATTACAATGCCGGATTGAGAGTTGAGCAAACTCTTGCAGATGGTGAATCATTCACTGTGTCAAAAAAGTTCAATAATGACTATTTGTCATTTTTTCCAAGTGCATTTATCAGGTATAATTTGTCGGAAAGGGAAGAGCTGCAGCTAAGTTATAGTAAAAGGGTAAACCGTCCTGAGACCCGGGCACTCAATCCCAATATTGATTATTCAGATTCACTTTTTCTAAGGACAGGAAATCCGTACATTAAACCGGAGTATATTCAGTCTTTTGAGTTGGCTTATTCAGGACCGATCGGACCATTAGATTTAACTACAACTGTATATTACCGGCATACTGATGATATGATATCGCGTTATAGATCATTAGATACTGCAAGTGCCGTCTCAACTTTGACATTTGTAAACTTTAATACTTCAGAAAATATTGGTGCGGAATTAATATTGAGGTATGAATATAGATCAGCCTTTAGCGTGATGGGAACGATCAATGCATATCAGAACACAATAAAAGCTGATAATATAGAGTCAGATCTGCAAAGTGAATCCAGACAATGGAATGGAAGATTAAATTTTAATCTTAAAGCGACAAAGACAACCTCTCTTCAGGTTACAGCGAATTATATGTCACCCCGCATTTCGCCGACGAGTGAATTTAAAGGTATGAGTGGTGTAGATATTGGTGTCAAACAAGATCTTTGGAAAGGTAAAGGATCACTTAGCTTTAATATATCCGATATTTTTGATACAAGAAAATTCAAAATATCACATTTTGATTCTTACTATACTTCAGACTATACACGTACTCGTGAATCCCGCGTTGCTACATTAACGCTTAGCTATCGATTTGGAAAGCAAGATTCAAGTCTGTTCCAACGTAAAAGAAACCAGAAATCCCAGCAAAATGAGAGTATAGAAATGATCGACTATTAATTTAGCCTGAGAATTTTTTCCATCGCTCACCGGCTTCTTTTTCCAGCATTTCCCTATCGTCAGGATGTGCTATTGATATAAGTGCATGAGCCCTTTGCCTTAAATTTTTACCGAATAAATTTACATAACCATATTCAGTAACCACATAATGTACATGTGCTCTTGTTGAAACCACGCCGGCACCTTCTTTCAAATAGCTAACGATCCTGGATTGACCATCCTTGGTTCTTGACGGCATGCCTATAATTGCTTTTCCCCCTTCAGAAAGGGCTGCACCACGCATAAAATCCATCTGACCACCAACACCTGAATATTGTTTAATACCAATCGAGTCAGAGCAAACTTGTCCGGTAAGATCTATTTCAATGCAACTATTTATCGCATGCATTTTGGGGTTCTTACGAATTACTGAGATTTCATTAACATAGTCTATATCCAAAAAGGCAAAAGCAGGGTTGTCATTTACAAAATCGTAGAGCTTTCTTGAACCAAGACAAAAACCTGTAACTGATCTGCCACGGTATTCATTTTTATACTTATTGGTAATCACTCCATTTTCTATTAAAGGAATAATTCCGTCCGAAAACATTTCTGTGTGAACTCCAAGGTCTTTATGTGATCCCAGGAATTTAAGAACAGAATCCGGAATACTTCCAATGCCCATTTGTATGGTGCTTCTATCATCAACTAATTCTGAAATATATTTGCCTATTACGTCTGATGCCTCATTCATTTTCCCGGAGTATGCAAGCTCATACAAAGGTTCATCAACTTTTACCATTGCATCAAAAGAGGATATATGTATCATCCCATCTCCATGAGTTCTTGGCATTTGGGGATTTACCTGTGCTATGACATGCTTTGCATTATTTACTGCTGCTCTGGCAATATCTACAGAAACACCAAGTGAGCAGTAACCATGAGCATCCGGTGTAGATACGTGCACTATGGCAACATCCAGAGTCAATACATCATTTCTGAACAAGTCCGGAATTTCACTTAAGAATACCGGGACGTAATCTGCATGACCTTCGCTAACTGCTGTTCTTATGGGTTTGGAAACAAAAAGACTATTAATAAAAAATGAAGAACTTAATTCAGGCTTTGCAGGTGGGAATTCTCCTAAGACACTGATACAAACCAACTCGACATTTTTCAAATCTGCAGCACGTTTCGTGAGTTCATTTATGAGAAAAGTTGGCGTGGCAGCACTACCGTGAACAAAGACCCTCTGGTTGCTTTGAATCACACTTAGTGCCTCTTTAGCTGTAGAATATTTAATTTGAATTCCTGACATGAATTATAGGGATATAGTCAGATGAATCACATAAAGTCATTTTTCAACAAATGCTTTGAAATTTTTCAAATAGCCTTCATCAATAGATTTAAACTGTGTCTTGAACAGGCTGAAAAGTGATTTGTAGAAAAGATTTGATCCCGTACAGGTGTAGTTGCCCCTTATAAGTGTTCCATCTTCTGTTTGAACAAACTCAACCATATCAGTTTTATGCATCATGCCTGCATCGAAACTTAAACCAACTAATTTATTTTCTTCGAAAGCGATCACTTCTTCATTAAGCTCCATGGTCTGACCATCGTTCTCTATGATCATTTTTAATTTCGTTCCAACCATGCCGGGCTTTATCTCTACTATTTCAAAAGATTTCATTTCCGGGATCCATTGTTTTAAAGTACCCGGATCGTTATACTTTCTAAAAGTTTCTGCAAGAGGTTTATTTATCAATATCTCTGAAGTGTATGTAACATTAGGACTGACTAGTCCTAGAGAAAAGAAAATTATAGCTAGTGCAACTAATACTAAACCTGTGATCTTTAAAAATTTCTTCATGAATGCAATAATTTGTGCAAATAAATAGCTTGTTTTATTAGAATTGCTCAAATATATGGAAGCAATCTTACAACGCAGCAATAATTCTGAAATAATCCTGAGATCAATTTACGCGAAAATGATATCCTTTTCCCTTGAGGGTGATTATTTGAATACTATCATCAGCAGAAAAGTAATCGCGCAATTTGCGAATATATACATCAAGCGTCCTGGAATTAAAAAATGAATCATCTCCCCAAATAGCCAACAGAAGATTCTTTCTCTCGATCACCTGATTTTGGTTCTTGCAAAATTGCATGAGGAGTTGTGCTTCGCGATGCGACAACCGAACATTCTGATCATCGAAATCGAGTTGGTACAGGTCAGGGTGGAAGACATAATTCCCGATCCGGATGGAGCTCAGTGGTTCGGATTCTGAAGTTTCATTTCTTTTGGTGATGTTCAGTTGATTATTGATTCTTGCAATTAGTTCTTCAAGACTAAAGGGCTTTTTAATATAATCAGTTCCACCGGAGTCGAATCCTTTTATGAGGTCTTCCGTCTGAGATTTTGCCGTTAGAAATATTACAGGTACTACAGGATCAATGGACCTGATTCCTTTTGCCAAAGAGAAACCGTCGACATGAGGGAGCATGACATCCATCACGCAAAGATCCGGTTTGAATGATCTGAATGCATCAATCACTTTGGCTCCATCTGTTTCAAGCAGAAGGGTATAGCCCTGCTGCTCGAGAGATTCTTTGACGATCTTTCCCAAAAATGGCTCATCTTCTATGTATAAAATCCTGACCTTCATTTTTTCGGTAGCTTTATTGTAAAAATACATCCTACAGGCTTCAGGTTCTTAACGCTTATTGAACCACCATGTTGTTCTATCACCATCGATGCATAACTTAATCCGAGTCCCGAACCTTTTACATTGTGAACGTTCTCACTAGGCACTCTAAAAAATTTCTCAAAAACTTTATCAAGATACTCATTTGGAATTCCGGGTCCATTGTCTTGTATTTTAATAATCACCGTGTCGTTCGAACTCTGCAATTCAATTTTCAGTCGAATCGGACCATTTGAATACTTTATGCTATTGTCGATGAGGTTTATGATAACTCCTTGAAAATGTAACTTATCAACATGAGCAATTATATTATCAGAGCCGGCGACAAATTCAATCTGAGCATTCATCGATTCAACTCTTGGCTGGAAGGAATTCAAGACCTCTGTTATGAGTAAATTCAGGTTTACTTCCTCGGGTTGAATAAAATCTTTCCTGCCTTCAAGTGTCGAAGTATCCAGTACTTTATCAATGAGCAATTCCAGTCGCTTGATCTCAAGAGAAGCCATTCCAAGATATTCATGTACTTTCTCAGGGTCATTATTTCTTTTTCTGTCCTGCAAGGCTTCTACTGCTACTTTTACTGTACTTACAGGGGTTTTTAACTCATGTGAGATATTGCTGATAAAATCGTTCTTCAATGCACTTAGCCTCATTTGATCTTGAAGACTTCGAAATGATATATAAAATGCCGCTCCGGTTAGCAACACCAATATAATTGCAAATAAAATTTGAGGAAAGATCTTTCCTATAAGAAAACTACGATACTCACTCACTTCAGGTCCGTAGGAGAAAGGATAAAGCCGGGTTTCAAAGAAGATCACATTTGATCCAGATGGTTCCAAACTATCCTTTTGTACCCATTTTACTGGAAGACTTAATTTATTTTTAGCCAGATTTTCATTAAAAATTCTTTTTAGAAGTACAGAATCTGTCTCCTGAAATTCGGTAAACTTGACATATTCATTTTCCTCTACCGAAGATCTGACTTCATCAAAGATCAGCTTAACACCCTTTACAAAAATATCACTGGCTGAATCTCCAAGATTTTTATACTCTATTTTTTTTTCAACTTTTCCGGAGATCATTCCTGGTAACATACCGGAGTCACCTGCCTGGACAAAAGTAAAAGAACGAACACGGTCTTTTGATCGAAGGGTATCAGTTTCAATTGAATCTTCGTCATCGAATGCCATGTGCAATTTAAATCCCTTTTCATCATTCAAAATTGGGTTGATCAAATGCAAAACCAGCATGGAATCTACAACCTCGAGCTTGGCATCAGTTAATTGTCTTTCAATATCTTTGGTTAACTGTGATTTTGCTTCAAGATACTGAGAGTATAACCAATGACCTGTAAAGGCAAGCAGGACAAGCTGACTGCAAAGCATCAGCAAACCAATGCCGGTGGTATTTTTTGACCTTGTTTTCAAACCATAAATATACATCCATATCGTAGTTGTGGCAATCGATTAACCTTAATTAACCTTAATTAGGGGATGATTAACCTGTTTTCCGGTTCCTTCTACCTAGGTTTGTGGAAAGATAGATCCATGTCGAAAATCATTCAATCAATTATCTGCCACATTTATTTTCTTCTACTAATCGGCTCAGTTGAGACCGGAGCACAGATAATTACTATTAAACAGGGTGGTCCTGTTATTGTCGATGGCCAGGTTACAGGCGGCGAATGGTCTGATGCAGATTCTATAGTGATACCTCTAAGTGCGACCAATGATGTCACGGTAAAATATAAACATGATGGTATCAATTTCAATTTTGCTTTCCTGAATAATCTTGAGTCCTTCAACATACGCTTTCCTGAAATTATGTTTGATATCGACAATGATAAATCATCGGTATGGCTATCGGACGACTGGTGGTTTCATGTCTCAGCTACCGATTGCGAATCGAACACAGCAGCAAATGATTATAGCAACTGCCAAATCGTTCAACCTGATTGGATCGCAGCTAATAATTTCAATTCCGGGCCGCCTGTCACAGACACTGTAGAAATTCAAATTCCATTTTCCAAAGTAAATTTTAATTCTACAAATACGGATACGATCGGGTTAGTCTTTGATGTGACAAATACATTTTCAGTATGGAACTACTGGCCAAACCAAAGTGTCCTTGGCAGTCAGCCATCTACGTGGGGGACTGCTATTGTTGAATTGGGAACAACTTCAATCGATAAATATGATCTAAATCAAACGATTATCCGGGTTTCACCAAATCCGATAAAAGATAAGTTGATCATCCATCATTCAAAGGAATTCAAGGGAAAGGTGAATTATATTATTCGTGATATTCACGGGAAACAACATATGGAATTATCAATGATGCTATCTGATGAGATAAGTCATGCCATTGATATTAGCACTTTGGCAAATGGAGTGTATATTTTAGAATGTAAGGGAACAGAAACTAATGAGAGTATTAAAATTATAATCAACAAATAAATAGCTACAAAATGAAAAATATAAGATTATTGATCACACTGATCTTTGTCGGAAGCAATTTATATGCTCAGGAGCAAGGAACAATTACTTATGAAGAGAAAGTAAAAATGAAGTTTCAAACTGAAGATCAGGCAGACATGGGTGATCTTTCAGAACATTTTCCAAATGAGCTGAGGTTTTACAAAACTTTATATTTTGATCAGGAGAATTCAATTTACATCACAGATAACACAAAGAAGCAAGATGCAAGAAGAGTAGAAGTGAATCAGGAAAGCGAAGGTCCGATGATGGTTATGAAGATTGATGAACCGGAGGAACAGGTCTATTGTGATATTAAAAATAATATTATGATAGAGAAAAGAGATCTGATGGGACGAACTTTCCTTATCGAATCGAAAATGGACAGATTGGAATGGAAGCTCACAAACAATCAAAAAGTCATACTTGGCTATCCTTGTCAGGAAGCGATTCTCAAAGATAGCCTCATTGATCTTCGGGTATGGTTTAGTCCGGCTATCCCTGTTTCCACCGGGCCTAATGGATATAGCAATTTACCGGGAATGATCCTGGAATGTGAAAGGGATGGAGGGAAGTCAGTTATAACTGCCATTGGTATCTCCCTGGCACCGGTAGATAAAAGTGTCTTTCAGAAACCTGGTGGTGGTAAAAAGATAAGCAAAGAAGATTTCGTCAAAATATCTGAAGAGAAGCGAAAGGAGATGCAGGAAGAAAATGGAGGCGATGGGAATATTATTATTAAGATCCGAAATTAAAAGATGATCCACAATAAAATTGCCGGGTATATTTTAGGTTTTGTCTTTGTCCTTCTTGCCAACGTAGTCTTCATTTACGACCTCAAGGCACAAACTAACAATCTGAGCGGTCTGGTACTGGATGAGACACAATCTAATCTTGCTTATGCAACCGTTGCCTTACTTGATACAGGAGATTCAACCCTCGTTTATTATGGGATCAGCAATAATAATGGCATTTTTACGATCAAAAATATTAAAGCAGGCCGCTATCTTTTGCAAACTGCCTTTTTAGGTTATGAGACATTTTATAAAACCATAGATATACCCGGAACAGGTTCGGATTTTGGTGCGATACAACTAAGAAAAAAAGCAGTAGAGCTGGATGAAGCAGTCATTGATGCTGAAAGAATTCCATTGCTGATTAAAAAGGATACTATAGAATATGATGCTGCTGCATTTAAAACCAAACCTGATGCGGCAGTTGAAGATCTTCTGAAAAAATTGCCCGGTGTTGAAGTTGATCGCTCCGGAAATATCAAAGCACAGGGTGAGAACGTTCGGAATGTATTGGTCGATGGAAAGGAATTTTTTGGAAACGACCCTAAGATAGCAACAAAGAACTTGCCTGCCGATGCTATTGATAAAGTACAGGTATATGATAAAAAATCTGAAGATGCAGAACTTACCGGTGTCGATGACGGGATTAGAGCCAAAACAGTAAATCTACTTTTAAAAGAGAACAAGAAAAGCGCATGGTTAGGCGATGTTAGCGCCGGAATTGGTACCGATGAGCACTACCAAGGCTCTGCAAAAATTTATCGGTTCACAAAGAACAATCAATTTGCAACACTTGGGATGCTCAATGATATCAATCAATTTGGTTTCTCTTTTCAGGATTACATTGATTTCAGTGGTGGTTTCAGGGCATTTTCAAATGGAGATGGAAATCTTGATCTGAAAATAAATGACGATAGTAATTTTCCTATAAATTTCGGACAAGCTGTTAATGGACTTATAAGATCAGGAGCATTTGGAGTAAATTTTTCAAATGAAAATGATAAAAAAGATCGAATAGCAGTATCGTATATGGGAAATGGTACCGACAAAAAACTAGACCAGATTACATCAACGACTAATTATACTGATCTAAATACATTTCTGGTTTCAGATACTCTCTTTGAAAAAAATAAAAATTACAATCATCGACTGAATTTGAGTGGAAGAAAAAAAATCAATAGGAGGCAGGATCTATTGATGAATGGTAGTGTAGTGCTGCGTAATGCTGATTCTTATGCAGAATTTATGACTACCGGAAAGCAAGCGAATGCACCGGTAAATTTCTTAAGCAGCTCAAAACAAAATTCTGCAGATGGTTATGATCTGAATGCAGCTTTAAGTTACCTGCTTAAAGGTGATGGAAAATGGAAATTGCTTAGAATTGGAACCCTTGTCAGGTCATCACGAAAGGAACAAAACTCTGCATGGGAAAATTTGACTACTTACTATCTTCCAAATAGTCAAGTTTCAGAAAGCAGATATCTTTTAACGACAGAACAAATGCATAACTATTCAGCAGATGTTTCTGTCACCCGGAGTATAGGAGAGAAGGCTTATTTAATTCCCGGAATCAAAGCCGGATATCAATCTGAAACAACTGATAAGGAGCTTGGTATACCTGAATCAGAAAACATAGCAATTGATTCGTTAACCGGGAAGTTGCAAAATACTTATTCCTGGTTTCGTCCGGCCTTGACCTTTAGAAGAAACACCGGTCAAACTCGTATGACCTTCAGTGCTCAAATCGAAACCGGGGCCAGGAGCAGTCAAGCTAGCGCAAATAGACGAACTGAACAGCGAATATTTCATTTTACACCTCAATTCTCCTGGGATAATGAGTATCGAAAAGGAAGACATTTGAATGTGTCTTATGAATCATTTGTTAATGTACCGGAAGCTTCACAACTGAACCCCATTTCTTCAGGTAGTAACTCTGTCGAAAGATTTAATGGTAATATGGATCTGAAAGCAGAATATATTCAAGCTCTTCATCTTCATTCAATGATCTTTGATCAATTTTCTTTCACGTCGATATTTACCGGGATAAATTTCCAATATACAAGAGACAAGATCAACTGGAAAAGGGATGTTGATGAACAACTGAATCAAGTGATGACATTAACGAATGTTAAAGAAGATTACAATGCCGGTTCTAATGTTGAGTTTAGTACTCCAATCAGAAAACTAAAAGTGAATGTTTCAATTGATTGGCAGGAGAAATGGAATAGAGGTATAAGTATCATTAACAATACCGAGAACATTAATACAAATTTTGAACATTCATTTTCTCTGAAATTAGACAATCGAAAAAAAGAAAAATGGGATGTGGAAATAGGGGCGGGAATAAATTATTCGCAGGTAAAATATTCTATAGGTAATGAACTGGACAACAATTACCTCTCAATCAATTATTTTATAGATGCCAGCTATACGCCATCAGATAAATGGCATATAAATTTTAGCGCAGAGATAACCGAATATCAGAATGAGGGATTTCAGAATAAATATACCGTTCCATTTTTACAAGCATCTGTAAGCAGGTACTTGTTAAAAAATGGCCGTCTGGTAATCGGGCTTGAGCTGAATGATATACTTGATAAAAATACCGGCATAAGCAGGATCAGCGAATTAAATTATCTCAGAGAACAGCGTAGTAATACGATAGGACGATTTCTAATGCTGAATTTAAAATTTAGGCTGAATAAGTTTTCCAAAGGAACTGCGAATAAGATCAACATCGACATCAAATAATTCAAAATCACTTTTTACCTTGAATTTTAACAGGTACTTTTTTTATAAATGGATTAATAGGAGCGGTAACATCTTTTATCGATAACATATTCAACGGGAACTCCAGAATAACATGTAAAGCACTCAGGACAAACAGTGCAACTGATCCTGCTCTAAAGTTTACAATATAGAGAGTGACGGCAATGATCCATACGGCTAGTGCTGCAATCAGCTTTCTCTTTTCAATTTTATGCCATTTGATGATTGAAGTTTTTGAGAACCAGTTCAGGTAATGATATGTGTAAGCAAAAGCAATGAAAATTTGTGCCTTCCAAATAAAGGGAGCATAAAAATTCATCTTATTATCTTTTACCAGTCCAAACATTTCGTTGATCGTGTAATTTACAGCATGGAAATTACTTGCAATCGTCATATCCAGGATGAATGGGTCGATAGAATTTGGCTTGGGTCTCAGATCAGATCCTACAATGATCAATAAGATCAGGAACATAGAAACGAGATTTGCCTTTCCCCATCCGGAACCTGTCTTTTTGGTACCGAACCACATAAAAAGGATCGTGAAAATGTAGACATGAATAATTGTAGGTAAGAAAACACCTAACCAAATTAATACCGTTGGATTTTTATAGTAGCCGAATGAAAGAGCAAAACATAAAATTGTGAGAAGAATGCGGTTTCTCCATGAACTCGTCAAATGATAGATGAAGGTGAAGAATACTGCTATAAACAAAGTTGTGCTGCTCCATTCTATGTACTTATCAATGTTAGCGCTCGATGTAAATTGAAGAAGTGAATTGTGAATATCCCTGGTGACTTCCCATCGGCCTAATTCATTCACGAAATATCCGGTTACGATGAGGAGAAGTACAATTCCCGCAACGATCAAGAAACCTCTTTTATCTTCACTTCGATCGAGAAAATAATTTTTCTGATTTAGCCAGTTTATTTCGGTCATGTAATGTAATGGACCAAGAACAATGTATGAGAAAAGAAACAACTCAAATGGGAAACTGAAGGCCACTAATAGGGAAAGCCAAATCAAGCCAAAATTCAGGAGGTCAATTCTATTTGTCATGAGGATATTCCAGAGTTCGTCATAAAAGTACTATTTCCTGAAACTTTTCTGCTAAAATGAGTAATTGGATTGAATTTGAAGATAACGGTGAATTACCTCATTTAAGGTATTTGTTTAGAATGATTCTAAATATACTTTTGTTTCCTAAATTTGCATTCCTATGAAGATAATCATACTCTACACAACAGCTATTTTACTAAGTATCAACGCAAAAGGGCAGTATTTGAACAAGGAAGATTCAATGTTGGCAGGGTTGAATCCGGTTGGAAATAATGTTATCATCTCCGGTTATGGTGAAGCCAAATATTCTTACGATTCAAATTTTGAGACTGCAAGTTTTAATTTGACCAGAACAGTGCTGTTTGTCGGTTATCGATTTAACAGTAAGATCAGTTTGTTGACTGAAATTGAAATAGAAGATGCCAAGGTAGATGAGCATGGTGGAGAACTTGCAATGGAGCAGTGTCTCATTAAATTCGACCTGAACAAAAATAATTACCTCTTAGCCGGACTGTTCATTCCAAGAATAGGTATAATCAATGAGAATCATCTTCCTACTACATTTAATGGAAATGACAGACATGTGGTTGAACGAATGGTAATCCCAAGTACATGGAGGGAATTAGGAATCGCCTATTACGGCAACAGTAATAAAGTTGCAGGATTGAATTGGAGCCTGGCTTTGATGAACGGATTGAATGCTGAAGGCCTTGCCGGCGGAAAAGGATTAAGATCCGCTCGCTTTTCGGGTCGTGATGCTACAGCTTCTAATCTCGCAGCGACTGCCTCGCTATTGTACTTTAATTCCGGATTGAGATTGCAGGCAAGTGCTTATACAGGTGGTAGTGTAGGTTTGACTCCAAGGGCTGCAGACAGTTTAGGATTGGATTCAGGACCATTCGGCACGCCGGTGAATTTGGCAGAGGTAAATGCTCAGTATTCATATAAAGGAATCACTGCAAAGGCACTTGTAGCAATTTGTAATATACCTGATGCAGACAAGTTGAATACAGCTTATGCGGCAAACACGCCCGAATCAATGTACGGCTTCTTTGCAGAGCTTGGCTATAATCTCCTTGAAAGCTGTTCCGCGAAAAAACATGAACTGATTCTTTTTGCCAGGTATGAAATGATAGATCTCATGAAAACCGTTCCGGAGAATGGTATAAAGGATGAATTATACAAACAAAATTACCTTACTGCAGGACTTACATATCTACCGATCAGAAATGTTGCCATCAAGTTCGACTGGAAACATGTGAAGACCGGAGATCCTAATCCGGCATTAATATTTGCTCCAAATCCTAATGAGCCGGCTTATGAGCCTGTAAATAATTTTTATCAACTCGGATTTGCCTATAGTTTCTGATCTAAACAATGCACACACGAAGAAAATTTGTTAAGGAAAGCTGTACTGCCTGCTTAGCAATTCTGGCAGGGAGTTCTATTGCATCCTTACTTAGCAGTTGCTCTTCTTTGTCTGTATTCACAACGAGCATTGAAAATAATGTATTAAAGGTTCCGAAGGATAACATCTTGCCGGAAGAAACCATGAAGATCATACGATCAAAATCGCTTGGATATGATGTGCTTTTGATCTTAGGATTGAACAAAACTCACAAGGCATTTCTGATGCGTTGCACACACCAGGATAATATTCTTGTTGCCAATAAAAATGGACTTTCATGCAATCTGCATGGAACTCAGTATGATCTTAATGGTATGGTGACACGAGGACCGGCATCAAAACCACTTGAGTTATTAAAAGTTAGCGAAGAAAATAATTTAATACTTATAAATTTGAAATAATTAAAAATGAAAAAACTCTCTGTTATACTCCCTGTAGTGATCATTTTACTGACAAGTATCTCATGCAAGAAAGATAAGGACAACGATCCCATAAATCCAGGATTAAGTAATCAGGAAATTCAAAATAATATCCTGAACGATTTTAGTATGCATATAGCACTAGGTACGTACAAGGATATGGAAAATAAAATGAACGCATTTTATACAGCGTGCCAACAGTTTGATGTAACACAAGATCAACAAAAGCTGGATGAAGCAAGAACAGCCTGGAAAAATGTTCGTGGGGTATGGGAGCAGAGTGAAGCATTCCTTTTTGGTCCTGTATCTACTGAAAATATTGATCCATCTATTGACACATGGCCGGTTGATTTCCTTTCATTAGACTCGCTGCTGCATACCGGAAACTCATTCACACAAAGTTTTATGAATAGCTTAGGTGATGAACTGAAAGGATTTCATCCTGCAGAGTATATCCTATGGGGTGAAGACGGCAACAAGAGTTTTTCTGATTTTACGGTAAGAGAAAGAGAATATCTTATTGCTCTTGCGACAGATCTGCAACTCAAGGCGACCATATTGAGGGCAAGTTGGGACCCGGCAGTTTCTGATAATTATTTTCAGGAAGTGATCACTGCCGGTCAGGCGACTAGCATTTATTCATCACAGAGGGCTGTTTTTGAAGAAATAGTAAATGCAATGGCGGGAATATGCGATGAAGTTGCCAATGGGAAAATCTACGAACCTTTTGCAGGTATGGATCCGTCTCTTGAAGAATCGCCTTATAGCAATAACTCACTGACAGATTTCAGAAGCAATATACAAGGAATAAAAAATGTGTATTTTGGGAATTATTTAGTTGATGGATATGGATTGAATGACTTCATCTCCAAAAATAATTTGGCGCTTCATTCCAGCATATCATCACAAATTGATAATGCCTTGCATTCATTCGATGGGATAACTGTCCCTTTCGGTGATGCCATATTTAGTCAGCGTACTCAAATCCAAAACGTCATCAACCAGATAAACACTCTTCAAAATACCCTGGAATCTCAACTGCTGCCTTTTGTACAGCAATCAATCATGGAATAAGTGAAAAGGACAAACAAAATATTAAGTGTACTTGCCGTTTTCATTGGTGTGGCAATCTTTCTGGCTTCATGCCGGAAGGCTGAAGAATGGGATGATGAGCAAAGTGATGAAAGAATGAGTGGTGGATCTCAAACTGTCTTTGCAGAGGGAGTGGGTGCATTTTCACAAGCATTTCCTACACTCAGCGGTTCCCGTCTGGAATTTCATGACCTTGGAGATGCTCATTTTGAAGCAACCTTCGTCACATCACCTGCACCGCAGTTCCAAGGACTGGGAACCATTTTTAACAGCAATTCCTGTTTCAATTGTCACGTTAATGATGGAAGAGGAAAACCAATAAGAGCGAATGAACCATTGTCAAGTATGTTATTCAGAGTCAGCATTCCCGGGACAGATCCAAGAGGCGGACCTTTGGCTGCGCCCGGATATGGAGGACAGTTGCAGGACAAAGCCACTTTTGGCCATAGTCCGGAAGCTTCGGTAAGTGTAAATTGGATTGAACACACAGAATATTTCAGCGACGGAGATTCGATCATACTTCGTGAGCCGGTTTGGAACTTTTTTAATCATTATACCAGTCCTCCTGCAGGAATGATGTATTCAGCAAGAGTTGCTCCTCCATTGCAGGGATTGGGATTGCTTGAGCAAGTAGATGAAAGTACTATACGCGCACTTACTGACGAGAACGATCTGGATAATGATGGGATCTCAGGGAAAATGAATTATGTATGGGATGAGAAAAACCAAAAGATGATGCCCGGAAGATTTGGTTGGAAAGCTGAAGCTGCAACTTTAGATCAGCAGGTTGCAGGGGCATACAACGAAGACATGGGTGTGACCAGTTATATATTTAAAACAGAAAGTAGTTTTGGTCAGCCGCAACATGATCATATCCTTGATGAACCGGAGGTTCCTGACAGTATATTTAATTCTGTCGTATTTTATGTAAAGACCCTTGCAGTCCCTGCTCGACGAAGAGTTACCGATCCTGAAGTGAAAAGAGGGAAGGAAATTTTTTCACAGGCGGGTTGTGACAAATGCCATACTCCGAAGCTTAGAACTAAAACTGATGTCACTTTTCCTGAAGCATCGAATCAACTTATACATCCCTATACTGACCTCCTTCTTCATGATATGGGTTCGGGATTAGCTGATTATAGACCTGCATACAATGCCGGTGGAACAGAATGGCGAACGCCTCCATTGTGGGGGATAGGCTTAACACAATTGGTGAATGGTCACAACAATTACCTGCATGACGGCCGTGCCCGAAACTTTATGGAAGCTATTTTATGGCATGGTGGTGAAGCTGCTAATTCAAGCAGTTATGTGAAATCGCTGAGCAAAGCAGACAGGAACTCACTAATTACATTCTTGAAAAACCTGTAGAATCTCCGGGTGCATTAATTCAAAATCAGTTCAAAGTCACCTCTATCAATTGATCTGAACCCGGATTAGAATATTGTACTATTCCTATTCCACGCTTGTAATATTGTGAAAAGCCGGTGTGAGTATCTGTACCATCATACTCATCTATCCTTATGCAATTGGAATAAGTACATGATGCCGTAACAACCGTGCTGCTTAGGGATACAACCTTCCAATAGTATGGAGCATATTCAAGCCATGTCTGATTCAATGTAGGATTGTCCGGAAGCAGAAGCATGCCACCCGGATGCGTATATAGATCTCCATTACTTAACTGACGCACACTATAACTATAAGGTGCAGAATAATCATCGCGGGTGAATTCAATAACCTTGTCACTTCCCATAGAAGTTACGTTGGTAACCCTGAGTTCAAATTCTGCAATGTTGTCTCCATTTGAATCATACTTCCACACATTATTCAGGCTGAGTGGAAAGAGCATAGATTGGCCTATTCCATTGCAAATGTCAGAGCAAGGGCTGCATTGTCCTCCACAATCTATTCCTGTTTCACCATTATTCTTGATTCCATCTGAACAATTGCCGCAAGTGGTACAAGGACCACTTGGTGCCGGCTCTTCATTTGTTGTTGAACAGGAAAATAGAATTAAGAGCAGAGAAAATATAGATATTACGGCAGATATTGAAATTTTCATGATGCAGTATTATTGAATCAAATATATACGATTCCCTTTATAAATTCAAAATATCCTAACATCAGTGAAGTTTTAGTGCATAGTAAATTGCTAAGTCCCGGTGAAAAAACCGAACTTGTTTTTCCGGCACCTTCACCCGGGGATTATGAATTTATATGTACCTATCCGGGACATGCGGTCAGGATGCATGGACGGCTGAAGGTTGTCTCACCCGGTTAATCTTTTTAAGAAAAAAAAATGCAGACCTGATGTTTGAGATCTGCACCTTTTCTGAAATTTAGATCATAAATATCCGAAGCCAATATGTTAAATTATTGGCTCCGGACATTTGTTAGTATTTTATATTATTGAATTTCTATTTCGAATACAACACTTATATCAGTATCGCCGGGAATGCAAGTTCCGTCCTTAACTCCCGGTTGATGTCTGAGTTCAACCTGAATTGTTCCGTTTCCGGCTGCGCCTGTGTACCACTTCGATTGCAGTCCTATTGGCAGTCCGTTGCTGTCCATGTCTGTTATAATTACTGCTGCACTTGTCCCGGATGGTGTATAGCAAAATAAATGTTCATCTCCTTCATCCAGCACCTCGTTCGAAATGGTATCAGCCGGAACAACTGTTTCATTAAGAAGCAAAATACTTGTTTCCCAGGTTTTGTTCTGTTCCAGTCTAATGGTATCAAACAGATCGTATGCAAGTCCTCCATCTCCGTCAGGATCACGGAAGCTGGCTGTTATAACATTAGAATGGTCAGAAGAATCTACAAATGTAAGCCTCATAGTTGTTATGACCTCTTCTTCATTAGAAGGCGGTTGTGGCTGCGGAACAGGGTCTTCATCTTTTTTACATCCAATAAAAAAGGTGAACAGTGTTACAAGGATAAGTACAGTTTTTTGAGTTGTTTTTTTCATAGCGATGTTTTTTTTTGGATTATTGTTCAATTATTTAATTGTTTATATATTGATTTGTCAGAATAGTATTCTCATTCATTTATGATGGGTTTGAACGGAAATCAAAAGGGATTTTGATCCGCAGAGCAATATTTCTTCCCATCGAATCAGTGAAGTAGCGAAACTTGTCTAAGTAATCCCGGTAGGACCTGTTTAACAAATTGAAGACACTCAAACCCACTTCAAGCTTTTGTGTCTTAATATAAAATGTATAAGAGGAGTGAAGATTTACTGTGTAATACTCATCCGGAGCTGCTACGAAATCGCTGTTATCAGGCACACGTTTTTGCTTAGTGACATAGAGGAGAGAAGCTGAAACATATGCCGAATTCATTTTTTTTGAGCTATTAAACTGCCTGTGAAATTCTACACCGTATTTGTCGGATGGCATCGTAACCAACCACTCATTATGTGTCTTGTCCCTTGCTCTCAAAAGGGATGCTGTTCCAATTACTTCAAGTTTATTCAATAATTTATAATTCAGGTAAAGGTCAACACCTTTTAATTCTGCATTTGTTTGCTTAAAATAAAATGCAGGAAATGCACCATGAATTGTAAGCATAGGAGCAGAGGCAGGTTGTCGGTAAATAAAATTTTGAATGAAATGTACATATGGTGTTGCTTCGATCTTTAGCCGGGCGTGAGGATGGTATTTAACAGTGAATAGTATATTCCGGGTTCTTTCGGACTCTAGCTCACTGTTCCCAAATTCCAAGGCTGCTGCTCCATGATGTAAACCGTCACTGTATAATTCACTCACAGAGGGTTCTCTCCAGGCTGTTCCAATATTCAATGAAATATTTAGGAGCGTATCCCGTTTGAATATAAAGCCCAGATTTCCGGTAAAATTTTCAAACTTGTGTTCGGGTTTAATTAGCTCATAGGTAGAATTGGCAACATACTGATATTTGTAAATTTGAATCAATTTATTATCATATCTCAACCCGCCTTCAATTTCAACTTTATTTAATTTTACTCTGTCAATAATAAAAATACCTCCTCCATAGTTTTGAAAATTAGGAATGAGTGCCCTTCCGGCATAAGTATTACTCTGCGAAATTCCCGATACTCCTAATTGTCCCGTGTGTTTTTTAACATGATTATACTCCCATACGATATCTGCAGTATGTGTTGTGAGTTCATATTGTAGTTCAGGTTTATTGAGATTTTCTAATGAATCTTTCAAGGGAGCATGTTTATCATATTCGTAGCGTAAATTGTACTGCCTTGCGTAGGTCAATGACAGTTTACTTTTGGCGCCGGTATTAATAAATGAGTTAATCTTGAATAGTTCATGTTCGGTATGTTGGTATGGCCTTTCAATATTGTATGTAAAATCTGCAGTCTCCAATGGTACCGGAGAATCGAATGCCTTCTTCAGATCCGTTAGATTACCAAAGTGCGAAGCACTGAAAATTCCAAAAGTGCTGTTGAATTGACTGTAGTATATTTCGGCACCGTAGTTTTTTCGTTTCCATCCAAGAGTGTAAGAAAAGTTATACTCTTTCAGGCCTGTGTTTTTAAGAATATACTCAGGCGCCGAGATATTTCCGGATTTTTTTAAAGTTCCCTGGATACGCCAGGCAAGTGCACTCAATTTATTGAAACTTCCATCCACATTAACAGAAGCAGTACCACTGCGTCCATTACTCATTCCAACAAGATCCATTTCACCTTCAATACCTGGCGAATAGCGTAAAGGCTTTGCATCTATAAGGACAACTCCTGCAATTGCGTCTGAACCATATTTAACGCTGTTGGCACCCTTGATCACAGTTATATTATTCGCTATAAAAGGGTCAATTTCCGGAGCATGTTCAACACCCCATTGCTGCCCTTCGTGTCTTGTACCATTATTCAGCAAAAGTATGCGATTGCTATGCATTCCATGAATAACCGGTTTAGAGATCGAATTACCTGTATTCAGTGAAGACACTCCCGGTACATTTTTCAATACATCTCCTAATGCCATGCCCTTACTCTGATCAATTTTTTCTAGCGATATTATATTACTGTTTTGCGTGGTTTGATCCTTTAATTGCTCGGCCATTATTTCTATTTCCTTTAATAATTCAGAATGGTGTTCCAGATAGAAATTACGTTGCGTCAGTCCTTCAATTTTTACAGGGACTTCGATAGTGGTACATCCAAGGTGAGAGATCCGGACTAAATAGTTTCCGCTACAAATATTCCTTATTTCAAAAAAGCCCAGGCTGTCAGCCAAGGCACCTATGGCATGACCGGGAAGAAAAATATTTGCAAAATCAAGACCGGTGCTATCGTGTTCATCAATGACCCTTCCTTTTAAAACCGAGGTGCAGGTATCCGATTGTGCGAGACAAACGAACTGAGATAGCAATCCAAGTAAGATGGTAATAATTTTATTCATTAGTAGAAGCGGACATTTGTTTAATTGAATTCATTTCGTTCTATCCGGATACCGGATATCAGAAAACACCTTATTCATGGTCATAAAATGAATAATTTATTCGATGATAACCGTAAACAGACAAGAAGCTACAGATAAGAACTATCTGTCACATAAAATTGAAAGAAGAAATTAAATTAACTGTTGGTTCAGACCAAAGCAGGAGGGGCCCTGAGAGAAAAATTGAAAGAATTTTGTGAAAGGACTACACTTTGATAAAACTCAACAAAGGGGACCGAGTATGCAAATATTAATTGTGTGTCGCCTTCAGATTTTGGATCGCAGGAGGTTAGCTGCACAAAGTCACACAGGGTACAATGATGATCACTTATACAATAGTGAGTCCCCTTCGTACTGCATCGTTCATCGTTACTGTGCTCATAAATATGTACCTGCTCTGATATAAGCGGAAAAAGGAATAATCCCAGAAAGAGCAAAGACAAGTACTTCTTCACGTGCGAAAGTATTTATACAAAGATAATATAATTAGTTGGATTTTTCGCCCTGCAAACTGCACTTCCAACAATTCTTTGATTAATCTCTTTGATCTTTTCCTTATTGATAAGATATTTCAATAAAATGCGAATAGTTGTTAAAAATTTTGAATTTGAAGAATAAATCCTGTTAAATACCTGATTCCGGATTTAGTCACAGAATTGTCATGCCATAATTACGTGAAACCTGTTGTTTGCAATTTTCAATTAACGATATAATTTTTTGCAATTATTGTCCTATTTTTGGCGTATGAAGGGAATAAAACAAATACTTTCAATTTGTTTGGCTTTGCTGATATTTTTTCAGGCAGGAAGCAAGTTGTTGGTATTTTGTGCTTTTAACTTAAATAAAGATTTTATAAGCACCGTACTCTGTATCAACAAAGAGATTCCTGCAATGCACTGCGAAGGGAAATGCCAACTTAAACTAGAACTTCAAAAAGAAGAACAAAATAATTCAGATACGAAGAAATTTGTCTATCTGAAAGCAGAGATCCCATTGGTTTCTGAAACAGAAAATTGCAAATATTTTTTTGATAAAGAAATTTTAATTTCAGACACGCCGTATATTATTTTTTACAAAGATCAAATATTGTCTTCAGTTTTTCATCCGCCTGAGTGCTAAAGATTTTCCATCTTACAATTCTGTTTCTTTAAATATTTCTACTACAACGAAACTATAATTCGTAATCATTGTGGTGGATGATACCAGGATCTGCTCAGGTTTCAGGATCATGATCTATATGTAAATCATGTTTCTGGCAGATTTTGTGTGTAATGTAACTTTAGAAACATATTGTTTTCAATCCGGGAGAAGTTCAATATTCAAAAAGAAAAATCATGTTGACCAATAGAGTACAATTCAGAATGATCGTCTTACTTTTTCTTTCGCTGACAATCATTGCATGCAAGGAAAAGGAGGATGATCCGGAGCCTATGGATCCGGGAACACCGGTCGAGATCAAGAAAGGGACTTTTGCCTTTCATCTTCACAGCTATATTGATGAATCAGAAGTCGATCTGTATAATATTCCATATCAAACTCTCGATGGTCGCACCATTTCACTGAGTCTGGCACAACTGTATATTTCAGAGATAGAAGCAGAACATACTGATGGTTCATTTCATCCTGTAGAAAGTTCTGTCGTACTTAAAGTGTTGGATAAGGAAACTTAGGTGGTAGGCAAGCTTGCTGTTGGCACGTATAAATCTGTACGATTCAAGGTAGGATTGCCTTCAGCCGTAAATTCTTCCATCCCATCAGATTCTCCGGATTCAGTGAGCTTAAATCATCCTGAAATGTGGTTCGGTTCGACAGCTCAGCCTGATGGTTATTGCTTTCTTCATGTTTCAGGAGAAATTGATACATCTTCAACACTTTCTGGCAACATGACACCATTTCAATTCAGGATTGGAACCAATTCAAATTATGAACAGGTTATCATGCCTCTTGAGTACTTTACAGTTGTTGAAAATCAGGTGGTGTTTAGTCACATCATCATCGATTATTCAAAATTGTTCTCCGGGATCGGGCTTAATGATCCGGCCAATCTATCTATTCTGGACCCGTCGGATAACAGCACTTTGCCGGGTCAGACAGTCAGTAACAATATCCCTTTGATGTTCAGATACGAGTGATGAAATTGATCTGTCAACTTCTTACAATGACATTACTGATCTCCTGCAGCTATAAAAAAGAACAGATCAAACCTGTGTGTGATCTGCCGGATGTTGTATCATTTTCGAATGATATTCTACCGATCTTCAATGCTAACTGCGGCTTGTCCGGATGTCATTCCGGATCTTCTCCGGAAGGAAATCTCGACCTGACCACAACAAATGCTTATGCTCAGCTTACCAGCGGATCTTCAGGGTATGTTGACACTGTAAATCCGGAACTAAGTGTACTGATCGCATCTATGAGGTCGGTTTCAGATCCAATGCCACCATCAGGAAATCTGGACGACTGTAATATCAATCTGATCATGAAATGGATTGGGCAATCAGCTCCAAACAATTAAAAATTATTCATTCAAAAAATCAAATCTAAATCTATATGAAAAAACTATATTCAATTCTTAAACTAGCAGCATTAATTTTACTGATTAATTCCTGGAATTCCACATTGACCTATGCTCATTTCGGTTCAAAAGGTCCTTTTGGAGGGACTCCATCGTGCATGATAGTCAATGACAGCACTGTGTACATCGGTACTGAAAATGGTGGTGTTTTTGAAAGTGTTAATTCCCAGATCTTGTCCTGGAGAGCCAGACCTGTCGGTTTAAAAAGTGGCAAGATCACAGCGCTGACGCACACAGGCTCTTATCTGTTTTCATCTACAGCAGACAGCGGGATCTACCGATTTACCGGATATGTTGGTAGTGACCGGTACTGGGAACAAGTTAATAATGGGCTTACACAGTTAAGTGTAAAATCTCTGGTGAGCATAGACAGCATTACCGTTCTTGCAGGTACCGACGGAGATGGTTTATTTAAAACGGAAGACAATGGTGCAAACTGGAATGCGATCAACAGTGTACACCTGAATGGTCAGATCATTACAGCAATGTTACGTGCCGGAAGCAGAATATTTTTGCTGACAGAGGCGGGGGGGGTATTCATGTCGGATGATGATGGAGATACCTGGAATGATTTTAATGATGTGAACACACAAGGTATGCCAGGCAATCATGTGATGTCCTATAATTCTGCTACGGATGAGCTGATCATCCTGAATCACATGGGACTGTTCATTGCAGGGTCAGTTTCAACAACAGCGAATCCGGTGTATACATCAGCTAATACAGGTTTTTCATCCTTACCGGTGATTCGCAGCATTTCCACCGATGGAACGAACTGGTACCTTGCGAGTGATGATGGGGTATACTCAACTGCTGCTGCTTCTATTAACTGGACAATGCAGTCAAGCGGACTGAGTACACAAGATGTGAATGCTTTGGTTTGTTATCAGAATATTCTGATTGCAGGTACCAATGGAGACGGAATTTATAAAACTCCATCAGCTTCTGTTGCCTGGGTTTCAGTAAATACTAATTTTAATAATCAACAAACCTATGCGATGTTTACAAAAGACTCAACACTCGTTGTCGCTGCGACTGAAAAAGGGGTTTTTGTGAGCACAAATCTTGCCTCAAGTTATACACCTTCGAATAACGGACTTACAGATAGTCTCTATGTAAGCGACCTCTGTTTCTTCGGAAATACGTTAATGGCATCAACACATACAGGTGGAGTATATATCAGTCAGGATACCGGAATGAGTTGGAACGCTTTTAATACAAATTTAATGATGATGGATATATCCAAGCTCTTTGCTTCTGATCTTTATGCTTATCTGATAGATGCAAACGGAAATGTATTTCAATCCGATCTTTCTGCTTCATGGACACTGATCCAAACCGGTCTTCCTTTGGCTGCAATGCCAACTTCGATGGCTTTCTACGGAGGAAACATTCTGCTGGGAACTTACGGAGATGGGGTCTTTATGCGTCCTGAGGCAAGTGGCTCATGGACGGCTATCAATACCGGCCTGACAGATCTGAATGTTACCTCGGTGACTACGAATACCACCAATTTGTTCGCCGGAACAGATGGCAATGGCGTCTTTACTTCAGAGATCGCATCTTTGAACTGGTCTGCAACAGCACCGACTTCTATTTCACATACAACGTTGATAGGATTAGATGGAACGAAAATTCAGGCCATGGCTACTTATGCAGGTTATGTCTTTGCAAGTTACCTGGGTGGTCTCTTGGCCACATCAGACAATGGACAAAACTGGATAGCAGGAGGGAACCAGTTTAATCTTCCGAGCTATACTAATGTTAAGAAGATCACTTTTGTCACTACCAGAGTATTTGTGTCAACGGACTATAATTGTCTTTATTCTAATTCACTCTCGGAACTTCCTGTCATTACCGGAATATCCGGACCAGAATCTAATTTTAATAATGACTTATTATTGAGTCCTAATCCTTCAAACGGATCATTTGAAGTTAAACTCATGGATCAAAAGGGTAGTATAAAAGCAATCAAACTTTTTGATGGCCTGGGTAAACTGGTTTATGAAACCGAAACAATAGTTATGGACAATAACCTAAAATTTGATTTCAATATTCCATCAGGGATTTACTTCCTGCAGGTAAACACAGGTGAAAAGATCCTCTCTAAAAAAATAGTGATAAACTAAATCTTTCTGATGAATTAAAAAGCGCCCTTTGAATGAGGGGCGCTTTTTTTATTTTCCAATACAAAATTTCGAAAAAATATTCGCCAGAAGATCATCGCTGGATATCTGCCCAGTGATTTCACCCAGATAATATAGTGCATGCTTCAGGTCTCCTGCTATAAAATCATTGGTTACTTTATTATTAAGACCTTCCTGTACTCTTTCAAGCGCATCAGAAGTTTTCCTCAAAGCATCTGCATGACGAGCATTGGTCACAACTATGTCTTTACCTTCAAGAGCTCCTGTTTTGACCTGTTCAATAAGTGTTTCAGTTATCGCGAATAAATTTATTTTTTGCTTAGCAGAGATAAAGATTACTGAAGGTATATTCTTAAACTCATTTTGAAGTATCGCAAGGTCTTTGCCGTCAATTTTATTCGCAACAGGTATTATTCTAAAACCCGGAGATAATTTACTTTTTAATTCTTCCAGTTTGTTCTCAAGTGCGGTTCCTGTCATTTCATTGATGTCGAATAAAAAAATGATCACAGGACTTTGACGCATTTTTTCGTAAGTTTTTTCCACGCCAATCCTTTCAATGGTATCGCTTGTGTCCCTTATCCCTGCTGTGTCTATGAACCTGAATTTTACTCCACCTAATACAATTTCTTCTTCGATGGTGTCACGTGTTGTGCCTGCGATCTCACTTACGATTGCGCGATCTTCATTAAGCAGAGCATTTAAAAGTGTGGACTTGCCTACATTAGGTTCACCTGCTATGACAACAGGAATTCCGTTCTTTAGAACATTACCGACTTCAAAGGAATCTATTAAGTTTTTAATAAGCTTTCTTAGGTGATCAACAGTTTTCAAAAGATCATTTCTACTTGCGAATTCTACATCTTCTTCTGCAAAGTCAAGCTCTAATTCAATCATCGAGGCAAAGTGGATCAGTTCTTCTCTCAGTTGTGCAATTTCATTAGAGAAACCACCCCGCAACTGATTCATTGCGAGTCGATGTGATGAAGCCGAATCTGCCGCAATCAGATCTGCTACTGCTTCGGCCTGACTGAGATCCATTTTGCCATTTAGAAAAGCTCTGAGTGTGAACTCACCCGGTTGTGCAAGCCTGGCGCCATGCATCAAAAAATATTCAAGAATTTTTTGCTGTATATATATAGATCCATGACATGATATCTCAATGATATCTTCTCCTGTAAAAGAATGTGGATTCCGAAATACAGAGACTAATACTTCATCAATAATAGTTTCCCCATCTTTTAATGTACCATAGTGGAGACGGTGACTTTTACTATCTGCCAATGATGTTTTTGCTTTATTTTCTGAAAAGAACACATTGTCAACCATGGAAATTACATCTGCACCCGAAAGGCGGATGCATGCGATTGCACCTGCACCGGCAGCGCTGGCTATAGCAATAATATTGTCTTTCCTTTGTATGTCAAGCATTTGCAAGGCTATTGTTCAAATTTAGGCTTTTATGGCAATTCAAGGAAAAAAACTAACTTCGCCATGCTTAATAATAGCTTCTAATAATGTTAAGTCTGTATCTATTAACTGATTAGGATTTCGTAAACAAACAAATTCAAATTCATTCAAATACAAAAGAGATAAAAGAACATGAGCGTCTTAGTAAACAAGAAGAGTAAGGTCATTGTGCAGGGGTTCACGGGAAGTGAAGGTACATTTCATGCCGGCCAGATGATCGAATACGGAACTAATGTAGTTGGTGGTGTTACTCCCGGAAAAGGTGGAACTGTTCACCTTGACAAACCTGTTTTTAATACGGTTAGTGATGCTGTGACGAAGACCGGGGCAGATGTCTCAATTGTCTTTGTTCCTCCTGCATTTGCTGCAGATGCAATCATGGAAGCTGCAGAAGCCGGCATTAAACTTATCGTTGCAATTACTGAAGGGATACCGACTAAGGACATGATCCTTGTGAAAGAATATCTAAGTGACAAACCTGCGCGTTTGATCGGGCCTAACTGTCCGGGTATTATCACTGCCGGGGAGTGTAAGGTTGGAATTATGCCGGGTTTTGTATTCAAGCCGGGTAAGATCGGAATCGTTTCTAAGTCGGGAACCTTAACTTATGAAGCCGCAGATCAGGTTGTAAAGGCCGGTTTGGGAATATCAACTGCTATTGGTATTGGTGGTGATCCTATCATTGGTACTACCACTAAAGAAGCGGTTGAATTTTTCATGAACGATCCGGAGACTGAAGGAATTATTATGATTGGTGAAATAGGTGGCGGATTAGAAGCAGAAGCAGCCCGATGGATAAAAACCAACAGCAAAAAACCGGTTGTAGGATTTATTGCAGGACAAACAGCTCCTCCGGGAAGACGCATGGGTCATGCAGGTGCTATTGTTGGTGGAGCGGATGATACTGCAGAAGCCAAAATGAAGATCATGCGTGAATGTGGAATTCATGTTTGTGATTCACCTGCCATCATAGGTAAAACAATGGCTGAGGTATTAGGAAAAGTTATTGCCTAAGAAGTTCTGGTCAGAATATCTTTTTGTAAAACTCTAAATACTATTCCGTGAATACACTTTTAAAAGGTCAAACTGCACTGGTAACAGGTGCCTCTAAGGGAATCGGTCGTGGTATTGCTTTTCAGTTAGCCAAACATGGTGCAAACGTTGCATTCACTTACTTATCTTCTGTAGAGAAGGGTAAAGCACTCGAAAGTGAGTTAGCAGCACTCGGTATTAAGGCAAAAGGATATCAATCTGATGCCTCAGATTTTAATGCTGCCGAAAAACTGATCAATGATGTTCTTGCAGACTTTGGAGGTTTAAACATTGTTGTGAACAATGCAGGTATTACAAGAGATGGTCTTCTAATGCGGATGACAGAACAGCAATTCAACGAAGTGATTCAAACCAATTTGAATTCTGTTTTCAATATTACCAAAGCTTGTCAGAAGCCCATGTTGAAACAAAAAAGTGGAAGTATCATTAATATAACCAGCGTAGTTGGAGTAAAGGGAAATGCAGGACAATCAAATTATGCTGCATCAAAGGCAGGTATTATTGGATTTACCAAATCTATTGCTCTGGAATTAGGTTCCAGAAATATTCGTTGCAATGCTATTGCTCCGGGATTTATTGAGACAGAAATGACTGATGTCTTGCCGGAAGAGACAGTCAAACAATGGAGAGAGGCAATACCTATGAAACGTGGTGGAAGTCCTGATGATATTGCAAATGCAGTTGTTTTCCTGGCTTCAGATATGGCTGCTTACATCACCGGCCAGGTTATTCATGTCAATGGAGGTATGCTAACGTAGGCTGCCCGGCTTTATTGCTTGCCACATACAATTTTTATTTGTTTAGCACTGATTCGAATTTCTTCAGTTCTATAAGTTCTGAAAGACAGAACTGATTCATAATATTTAACACAATACAATCTATAAATGAATACTATGTTAAAGTCATTCTTCACTATTGGATTTCTAATCTTGCTCTCGGTCTTAATACATGCTCAAGGTGTACTAAGCCCCGAAAAGTTGTTTCAACTTAAAAGAGTTTCAGAACCCGTTCTAGCTCCTGATGGGCAGAAGCTTGTATATAGTGCCAGATCATATGACCTTCAATCTAACTCAGGAAATACCGATCTCTATCTCTATGACTTCAAAACTAATACGACAGTCTTATTGGCTGGCGATGAAAAATCAAATGAATCATCAGCGAGATGGAGCCGCGATGGACAAAGAATTTATTTTCTGAATGACAAGAGTGGTAGTTCTCAATTGTGGAGTATCAATCCGGATGGCTCAGGTTCGGTTCAACAATCATTCCTTGACAAAGACATAAATGCATATGGGATTTCACCAACAGGTAATAATATCTGGATAGCTATGGATGTAAAAATCCAGGCTGTGTCAGGAAGTGAAATTTATTCTGATCTGCCAAAAGCAACCGGTAGGGTATATGATGACCTTATGATGCGTCATTGGGATAGCTGGGAAGATGGCTCCTTCAGTCACATTTTCGTCGCTAATTTTTCTGACGGTAAAATTACGTCAAAACCAATTGACCTCATGCCTGACGAGCCATACGATGCGCCGATGAAACCATTCGGAGGTTCTGAGGAACTTGATTGGAGCCCGGACGGAAAAACCCTTGCTTATACCTGCAAACGTTCAACGGGATATCATTATGCTACTCATACAAATTCGGATGTGTATCTGTATGATCTAGATTCAAAACAAACGATCAATGTAAGTGGGGGAATGTTGGGATACGATAAGGTGCCAAAATTTTCACCTGATGGTAAATACTTGATTTGGCAAAGTCAGAAGACTGATGGCAATGAAGCCGATCGTATTCGTTTATTTCTTTATGATCGTGAAATGAAAACCAAATTGGAACTTACAGAAAAGTATGATGACAATGCTGAGTCCTCAATCTGGAGTTCAGATAGTAAAAGGATCTACTTCCTTTCACCAACACAAGGTACACAGCAGGTTTTTGTATATGATTTTAATGACACAAAGGGAAGTCCGATTAAGCAACTGACTAAGGATATTGCAGATTATACAGAAATGACTTTGGCCGGGACGTCATCCAAAAAAGATGTGATGGTATGTTCTCGCATGTCGATGTCTGCGCCAAGTGATTTGTTTTCTGTTGACCTGAAAACCGGTATAAGTAAGCAGATAACTTTTAATAATAAGGAAGTTCTTTCAACGATCAGTATGGGTGAGGTTAAGAAAAGAATGGTGAAGTCTACTGACAATGAAGAAATTCTAACCTGGGTTATTTTTCCTCCCGGATTCGATCCGGCGAAAAAGTATCCGACCTTACTATACTGCCAGGGTGGACCACAATCTCCCTTGAGTCAGTTTTTTTCCTACAGATGGAATTTTCAGTTAATGGCTGCCAATGGTTACATCGTTGTTGCTCCAAATCGTAGGGGCTTACCGGGCTTCGGATCGGCATGGAACGATGAGATAAGTGGTGACTGGGGTGGACAAGCGATGAAAGACCTCTTGAGTGCCATTGATGATGTATCCAAAGAAAGTTATGTGGATACAAGTCGTCGCGGTGCAGTAGGAGCGAGTTTCGGTGGCTTCTCAGTGTTTTGGTTAGAAGGGCATCATGAAAAAAGATTCAAAGCATTCATTTCGCATTGCGGAGTATTTAATCTTGAAAGCATGGCTGCAACAGAAGAACTCTTTTTTCAGGAATATGAATTCAAGGGACCTTACTGGAAGAATCCAGTTCCAAAAAGCTATGCTGAATTTTCTCCAAACCGTTTTGTAAATAAATGGGATACTCCAATCCTCATCATCAATAATGAAAGAGACTATCGTGTACCTTACACACAGGGATTAGAAGCCTACACAGCAGCAAGATCAATGGGTATTCCTTCACGTTTTATCAGCTTCCCTGATGAAAACCACTGGGTCTTAAAACCACAAAACAGTGTCATGTGGCAAAGAGAATTCTTTAAGTGGCTCGACTCATACCTTAAATAGAAAGAGTCTCATTTGCAAGACAATGACATCAGCATAAGAGACTAATATATTTCTGTTTTTTAAGGAAATATTATACTTTTGCAGCCCGCATCCTCAGTATCTCTCGGCCTAAAAACCGTAACAATAATGCCCAGGTGGCGAAACTGGCAGACGCACCACTTTGAGGGGGTGGCGGGCAACCGTACGAGTTCGAATCTCGTCCTGGGCACACCGTTTACCGGGGTTGATTTTCTAAACAGATCGACCCGGCTTGTAAAGCCGAATATACCTGCCCGGGTGGCGAAATTGGTAAACGTTGCGGTCTCAGAAGCCGTTGGAGTCATATCCTTGTGAGTTCGAGTCTCACCTCGGGCACGAATCGAAACCCCGCCCAAAATGGCGGGGTTTTTTAGTTTAACTCTTTATAAAAGATTAATTATCTTGATTCAACCATAATGGCATCTACAACTACAATACTCGGAAAATTAGTTGATCTCTTCGACAGATCGATCAAACTTGGTACTTTAAACATTGTCGATGGAAAAGTGAAGTCATTTCAGGAAGACCCTTCCATTGATGGTCCGTTCATATTACCCGGCTTCGTTGATTCACATATCCACATCGAATCCTCGATGTTGGTTCCATACGAGTTTGCCCGCATTGCATTGACACACGGAACCGTTGCAACAGTAAGTGACCCACACGAAATAGCCAATGTTAATGGTATCAAAGGGGTGGAGTATATGCTGGACAATGCACGAGGTGCATATCTAAAATTTTGTTTTGGAGCACCATCTTGTGTTCCTGCAACCAATTTTGAAACTGCCGGCGATAGCCTTGATGCTGCAGCTGTGGATATTCTTCTTAAAAGACCTGATATATTTTACCTCAGTGAAATGATGAATTATCCGGGAGTCCTTTTCAAAGATCCGGAGGTGATGGCAAAGATTGCTCTTGCAAAAAAGTATAACATGCCGGTTGATGGTCATGCACCCGGATTGAGAGGAGAGGATGCAAAAAAGTATATCCAGGCTGGAATCAGTACCGACCACGAATGTTTCACTCTTGAAGAAGCATTGGAAAAGATAAACTACGGAATGAAAATATTAATCCGGGAAGGTTCTGCAGCCAGAAACTTCGATGCATTACATTCTTTACTTTCTACACATCCGGATATGTGTATGCTTTGCTGTGACGATAAACATCCGGATGAATTACTTACCGGTCATATTAACAAGCATGTTCAACGTGCTGTGGGCCTTGGTCACGACGTCTTTGATGTTCTCAGAGCTGCCTGCGTGAACCCTGTTTTACATTACGATCTGCCTGTTGGTTTACTTCGTATAAACGATCCTGCTGATTTTATTCTTGTAGATGACCTGAAGTCATTTAACGTGCGTTCAACATATATTGACGGGGATCGTGTTTATCATGAAGGCAAATGCCTGCTGCCTGCCAGGGAACATAAAAGAATTAATAAATTTAAAACAGATAAAAAAAGCATTGAGGATTTCGAAGTTTTTGCTAAGTCGGATAAGATTCGTGTCATTGAAGCACTCGACGGACAATTGATCACTTCTGAATTTCATGTTGATGCAAAAATATCAGATGGAAAAGTTGTTCCTGACGTCTCTCGCGATATTTTAAAAATTGCTGTAGTTAACCGATATTCAAATGAAGCTCCTGCGATTGCTTTCATCAAAAATTTTGGTTTGCGATCCGGTGCTATTGCATCAAGTGTTGCTCATGATTCACACAATATAATTGTTGTCGGCGCTGATGATGATTCAATATCTAAAGCAGTAAATCTTCTTGTTGAAGAAGAAGGCGGACTAGCAGTCGTTAACGGAAAAAACAATAATGTTCTTCCATTGCCTGTGGCTGGACTAATGAGCGATAAGAGTTGTAAAGAAGTCGGTGAACTTTATTCCGTTTTAGATCTGGAAGCAAAAAAGTTAGGATCTACACTTCGTGCACCATTCATGACTTTATCGTTTATGGCTTTACTTGTGATACCACAATTAAAGTTAAGTGATAAAGGACTTTTCGATGGGTCTTCATTTTCCTTTTCCGATCTGTTTATCGAATAACATTTTGAATTCACTTAGTTTGAACAATTTTTTCGTGCTAATTCACATAAATATTGAAGTCTATTCAGTAAGACTTTGAACATTTTTCAACTTATTTTCAAAATAAGTGCTGAAATTTTATTGAAAATCACCTCCGATTTAATCTAAACGGCAATTTGCCTGCATTGGCATCATCTATTCATCTGTAAGAATACTTCTGATTAGCTTTTAACATTATTCTTCCATGACCATATAAATAACCAAATCTCAGATAGATGATCAGAATCAATTAAATTGATCCTTTCTGAGTAGAGTGTCGATTTATATAAATTTTAATGATTGGGCTTCAAAACGGCTTTTCGTTGAAATTCTAAGATAGTGGTTAAGTAGAGTGGTTTTTGGTTAGACAAGAGACCCCGTAGGTTAACACCTGCGGGGTTCTCTTTTGGGGAAATTTGAACATTTACCAAGAATATCAATGCCGTTTAGCACCTAATTCAATCCCTTTACCAAACTTAATGGCATTCCGGGGGCTCAGAGGCTATTTTTGAATTGTTCATTTAAACTTAAATTTCGAAACAACATGAGTAGAAGAGAAATTCAACAATTCATTCATCACCCGGGACTATTTACATTTAATGACGGAAAAGCAAATCAAGGAATGATTATTGTCCGTTACAATATACCAGAGGGTAAAATTGAATATTACTTCATTCCGGAAGAAAACGTCATAGCCTATCAAAGTGCTAAATCTCATCAAGACCTACATGCTCACCGTGTGTTGGGAACTCAAATTAATGTTGAGGACATAAGAAGCGCAGAAATATTGAACTAAAATTGAACTTATGAAAAGGATAAATTTATTCAATAAGATATTCATTATTCTTTGTGTGGTGCTCATCATTTTCATCATCATGACTGTCCCACATGAAGCATAATTAAGTTCACCGGTTCCTTTAACCAAGCGGAACAACAATGAGAATTAAATAAAAATGCCCGGGATTAATATACCGGGCATTTTTATTTTGAACAAAAAAATTAATTATTCAGCATCACCGGCATAACAAGCATAAGTACGTCTTCCGCCTGATTGCTGTTTTCTGCCGGAATAAGGATTCCGGCTCTGTTTGGAGCAGACATCTCAAGGATTACCTTGTCTACATCAAGGTTGCTTAACATATCACTTAGGAATCGTGCATTAAAACCGATCTCCATATCTTCTCCGGTATAATCACAGCTTCGGCGTTCTGTTGCTTCATTGGAAAAGTCTGTGTCTTCACTGCTAATCTGCAACTCGCTTCCGGCAATTTTTAATCTAACCTGATGTGTAGTCTTATTTGCAAACAATGATACCCGTCGAACAGACTCCAATAATTCTTTTCTCGCAATAGTTAGTTTATTAGGGTTCTCAGCAGGAATAACGGCTTCATAATTCGGGTATCGCCCATCGATAAGACGGCAAATAAGGGAACTGCTTTCAAATTCGAAGAATGCATTATTCTCCGTATAATTTACTTTCACGACATTTTCACCACTCATAAGAATATTCTTCAGTAAGTTCAGTGGTTTTTTGGGAACAATAAATGCTCCTTCATTCTTTGACTTAAGATCACTTCGTTTATATCGAACCAGTTTATGTGCGTCAGTGGCAACAAATGTTATATCATCTTTTGAAAGCTGAAAAAATACACCTGTCATAACCGGTCGTAATTCATCAGTGCCGGTAGCGAACAAGGTTTTGTTAATGGCATTCAACATCACCTCAGCAGGGATCTCAACAGACTTAGATCCATCCATTGAAGGAGTTTTTGGAAACTCTTCGCCATCGAAACCTGAAAGTTTGTATTTACCACTTTCTGATACGATCTCAATATTTTTTGTCTTATCATCAACTAAAAAAGTCAATGGCATCTCTGCAAATGTTTTCATGGTATCCAGTAAGAGCCTGGCAGGTATTGCTATCTTCCCGTTTTGCTTAGCCTCGGTGAGTTTTACCTCGGTAGTCATCGTAGATTCCAAATCAGATGCAGATATGGTAAGAACATCCTTTTGTACAGAAAAAAGAAAGTTGTCGAGGATCGGTAATGGATTGCTCGAATTAAGGACACCGCCAATCATCTGAAGCTGACGAAGAAGAGTGCTGCTGGATACTATGAATTTCATTG
>DAOQWA010000025.1:0-42468 GCA_035341855.1 Bacteroidia bacterium | reverse complement strand
GAAATGAAGAATTGCAAAGTACTCAAACTCCGGCTGCATCAGATGAAAACACCAACGTTGGTTCTCCTACGAAATTAATGAATTCATCCTTGACTACGGATGCGAATTTTAAGAATGATGGAAGTTCAACCGCTAAACAGGACTCAGTTATTTATACGAATATTGACCAAACTAAAGGGGAGGATGCCGTCATTTCTGATCTCGGTGTTAAGGACTCAGATGGATCTAAGCAGGTAGAAGTCCGGGATTCTAAATCTTCAGCGGCACTTTCGCCTTCTGAGGAGAATAAAACACATGCTGATCTAAAAGAAAGTGTTTATGATTCTGATTCAAGTCTTGCACAAAATTCAGCCAACCCTGAACTATCTTCTTCTGGCACTATATCATCAAACACAGTTGATACTGAAATCAAACAGAACAATAAGGGAGATTTAGCACAAATTACTGCCCTTTCAATAAATGATAATAAAGAAGCTGACACTGATTTGGTCTCAACATCAAAGGAAACTTCTGACCTGACTCCATCAAATAAAAATTCAATACAAGAACAGAAAAATGTAGTTTCAAATTTAACTGTTGCTTCAGAAGACCAGAAAACTATTGCAGAGAATTCAATCACGGACATAAGTTCAAACGATCAAATAATACAACTAGATTCTGCCGGTCGGGAAGTTCATGAAAGTAAAGTATTGTCCTCTTCTTCGAAGAATAATGAATCTCTTAATGTCAATGATGGCTTAGTAACACAGGTCAACCCTGATTCCGGTGCAGGTTCAAATTCAGAGCCGGTTTATAATCTGATTACTGAACAAGATCAGAACAGTGGTCAGAATTCAAATACCGAAACGACAGTTGCAGTGGATAACATTCCTGAAAGCAATGAACAGAAAGGATTTGCACAGACTTTTGAGAACAAGACTGCAGGCGAGCAATCTCCAGAAGCTAAGATTGAAAACACATCCGAAACAATCAACCCGGATCATTCTGTTGTCATGAGCGAAACAGGAGTATCCAAAGTTCAATTAAGGGAAAAATATATTATCCCGTCGCAGCAACAAGAGAGCTTGGACCCTGAAGCAAAAGTCGTTTACGAGGCATACGAAAATAATGTTAAAAGATCAGATGCATTGTTCAATATGAGCAGAACACTGCAGGACAGAATACTTGAAATGCCAAGGAGTCCTGAAAGAGATAGCCTTGTTGAAGTGTCGAATGCGATGAGCCGGCAGTCAACTGAACAATATGATGTTGCTCAATCTCAGTTGGAAGATGCTAAGCAACTGGATCCGAAAATTGCTGATATGCTCGTTCTTTCAAATGCACCTATATCAAAAAATGCAGAGCCGGAAATGATTGCGGACGTGGGTACTCCGGCTAGCCGAACCGATGATTCTTCAGGAAATGATGCCATACAGTCAGATCAGGAAAATACACAAGTAAGCAAGATTGATCTCGAATCAAAGATATCTCCTGCAGTGACAGATGGAACAATGGCAGGCAGCTCTGTAGCAGCGAAGCCAAAGTCTAACGTGGCTAATCCAAATGAACCATTGCGCAGAGCAGGTGATGAGCTTAGAGTGAATGAACCTGAAACGAATGAAGAGAAGACAAGGACTACCGAAAATCGACAATCAGATCTCGGTAAAAATGAAAATGACTATTCTACCGGCGTGGGAGTCACAACTTCAAAGCAGCAAGAGGAAGCCATCAGCTCAACCGATAAGTCAAAATCTCCCGGTGCGGCAGATATTAATTTGCCAAATATTAAATCAACAACCGATGCAGAGGCCATTGATGCCGGAATTGATGTGACACATCCGCGTTACGAAGCATATCGTGAGGTTCAGGAAAAGATTACCGAGAAACAAGTAGAGACGATCAATCTATTTGCTGAAGGAGTTAATCTAAATAAATTATCAGTAGAAGAGAAGCAGCAACAAATCAGTTTGCTAGACAGTGCAAATAGTATTTCTGACACTTCAGCCCGTGAAACAGTATTGCAGGAAGCAGAGAGACTTGGAATACTATCTGCAGAACATCAGGAACAATCTAAAGTAAAATTGAATGCTTCTCAGGCAAAGACGCATGACGTAAAATCACTCACATCAGAACTGCAGAAAATTAAAAACGAAATTACACTGCAACCTACAGCTGCAAATCAGAATACCGATCTGGAAAATGCAAGTTCTGAAGGCTTCTCAACGGGTGCTAACCAACAAAGTCTGATTGAAAAGACAGCAATGGCTAAAACATCAGGTACCGCTGAAAGCAAATCAAATATTTTATCAAGTCCTGTCACCTTTGAAAAAGCAGAGTTAGAAAAACTCTCCGTAGAAATGTATAGTATTGGAAGAGGACCGGCATACAATGAAGTAAACCCGATCCCTTTAAATCCCGGTTTGCCTGAAGGACTTGTATTCAAAGTGCAGATAGGGGCATTCCGTAAGCCAATTCCGGATAATACATTTAAGAATTTACAACCTGTCAGTGCAGAAACAACTCGTCCGGGTTGGTTGCGATATTGTGTTGGTCTTTTCAAGACATTTGAACCGGCAAATCTGGTGAAAAAGGAATTGAGAAAAACAGGTTATAAAGATGCATTTGTTGTTGCTTATTTAAACGGCAAGCGTATTTCCCTGCAAGAAGCAAATTCAATAATCAACAGACAGGAAAATCAACTTGCATATAGTGGTGAGATGAAAAAAGAGATCGGAGCTCTCAGGCAGCTAAATGTGATTCCGGCTGTTTCAAAGACCGGTCCGAAAGACCATGATGAACAATTATTTTATGGTAATAAAACTGTAACTGCTATTGACAATGTGGAAGAAAATTTAGTTCTTCAATATTCAGTTCAGGTTGGTGTTTACAGAACAGCAAACCCTCCTGCGATACTGAGTTCTCTTGAGCCAATATATTCAGAGGCTTTATCACGTGGTCTGTACAGATTCACTTCCGGCCGTTATGAAAACAGAAGTGATGCAGAAGCAGCAAAGTCGAATGCGATCAATCAAGGAATTAAAGATGCATTCGTGGTGGCAGTGAAAGGAAGCAGAAATGTAGCAATGCCGTCGACTGTGTCGCCAAGAACAAGCAATACTGAAAATAGGATTGCTTCATCTGAAAATACTATAGCTTCTGATGCTGTTAACGAAAATGTTAAAAATAATCCACTTTCGGAAGGTGTACGTTTCAAAGTTCAACTGGGAGCTTTCCGTCAAAATGTTCCTTTTGAAACTGTAGATGCCTTTTTAAAAGTGAGTGATAAAGGAATCGTGAGAGAAACCGACGAACGTGGTTTAAATATTTTTTATGCCGGGGACTTCTCTGATTTTGAATCTGCACGTTTGCTTAAAGAAGAAGTTGTGATCAAAGGCGTCAGCGATGCATTTGTCGTCGCTATTCAAGGTGGAAAACGTATTCCGCTTACAGATGTACTAAAAGAAATCAAATAGTACATTAAAGTTTCGTAGAATTTATTCCTTGGTTAAAAAAAATCAAGTAATTCGAAAATCATTCAGTTCTTTTCGTTAATTTTGTTCTACATTAAAAACTAAGAACATGATTCGATTTAACGGTGGTGGTGATTTCGAATTTCAGGAAATTGAAGTAACTGATGAAACTACCGCAAGAGAAAGAGCATTGACGCTGTACAATGATGATGTAAACACTTTTGAATTTGTAATTGAGTCACTCATTGAAATTTGCAAACATGATCTGATACAAGCTGAACAATGTACCTACATTGTGCACAATAACGGAAAATGTATTGTAAAAAACGGCACCTACAAAAATCTTCATCCGATGCGGGTCGCATTGTGTGATCGCGGACTTTCCGCTGTTATCCATTGATATTCCCGGCATATTAACTTTTGCCTTGCTTTTGAGACAAAGCTTGCCTAATCCATATTTTATGAAAAAGAAAATACTTTATTCACTATTGCTAGTGATGCTTGTTAGCGCCTGCAGCAGGGTGCCGATAACAAAGCGAAATCAGGTTAATTTGTTGCCTGAAAGTGAGCTTATGTCGATGAGCCTGACAAGCTATCGCGATTTTCTAAAATCGAATCCTCCCGTCGTAAATACAGCGGAGGCAGCGATGGTGAAAAATGTAGGTCAAAGGATATCAAGTGCTGTCACTCGATACATGAATCAAAATGGCCAGGGAAAAAGAGTACAGGGATATGCCTGGGAATTTAACCTTGTTAATTCGCCGGAAGCCAATGCATGGTGTATGTCAGGTGGAAAGGTCGTTGTTTACAAGGGACTTTTACCTTTAACACTGGATGAAGCAGGTTTGGCTATCGTGATGGGACATGAAGTAGCACATGCCGTAGCCAGACATGGTAACGAACGAATGAGCCAGCAACTGATAGCTGCCGGTATCGGAATCGGATTAGATCTTGGAACAGCACAACAAAATCCTCAGGTAAGAAATATTCTCTTAACAAGTTATGGTGTAGGTTCAACATTGGGAGTGTTGGCATATTCCCGTACTCATGAAACAGAAGCTGACAAGATGGGACTTATTTTTGCTGCCATGGCAGGATATGATCCGCGGGTAGCTGTCGCCTTTTGGCAAAGAATGTCTTCCAAGGGTGGTGCTAAACCACCTGAACTTCTAAGTACTCACCCAAGCGATCAGACCCGGATAAAGAATTTAACGGAGTTCATGCCTACAGCCTTGAAATATTATAAAAGAGGTTCTTAGAAAGAATTTGTAGAAATAATATTTAAACTATCTTTGCGCCCTTCAAAGAATGGACCCGTAGCTTAACTGGATAGAGCATCTGACTACGGATCAGAAGGTTAGGGGTTCGACTCCCTTCGGGTTCACTTGATTTTCAAAGGGTTATACGTTGTTACGGATAGCCCTTTTTTCATAGAAATCATGACTGAAAATTATAATTTCTCGCTTGCCTTTACTGAAATCCACTTGTGATCAGCTGTAGTAATTTCGCTTAAATAACCGGAGGAAAGAAAATATAGTGATATCACCGTTAATAAATATAGGTCTGAAACTACCGTAAACACAAGAAAAACAGAGGAAAGAAATTATCTTTGTAGCCGAAAATTCATCTTAGAAAAAAATATTGTGGCACTCATAAAATCTATTTCAGGCATTCGAGGAACCATTGGCGGTAAACCGGGAGAAGGACTAACTCCTCCTGATATAGTACGCTTTACTGCTGCATATGGAACCTGGCTTCTAAAAGATATTCCGGCAAACAGTAAAAAACCAATGGTTGTCATCGGAAGAGATGCCAGGATCTCAGGAGAGATGGTGCAAAATTTGGTTGCAGGAACCTTGAAAGGTCTTGGTATTGATCTTATCTATCTGGGCTTGTCAACAACTCCTACGGTTGAGATGGCCGTAACAGAACTCAATGCTGATGGCGGTATAATCATCACTGCAAGCCATAATCCTAAACAATGGAATGCATTGAAGCTTCTCAATAGTAAAGGCGAGTTTATTTCTGCTGCTGATGGAGAAGAAGTATTGCAAATCGCTGACGTGAATGCTTATAATTTTGCTGACGTGAACAAGCTTGGCAGATTCACTTCCATGCCGAACTTTCACCTAAAGCACATTGATAGAATTCTTGCATTGCCTCTTGTTGATGTGGAAGCTATCAGAGCAAAGAAATTCAGAGTAGTTATTGATTGTGTCAATTCCTCAGGTGGAGTAGTTTTACCACCATTACTGAAAGCCTTGGGCGTAGAAGAGACTATTGAGTTGTTCTGTGAGCCTAACGGACAATTTCCCCACAATCCTGAACCTCTACCGGAGCATCTTAGAGATATTTCTCAGGAAGTGGTTAAGAAAAAAGCCCATCTGGGAATTGTCGTTGATCCTGACGTAGACCGCCTTGCCTTGGTCTGTGAAGATGGCGAAATGTTTGGTGAAGAATATACTTTGGTTGCAGTTGCTGACTATGTTCTTAAAAATAAAAAAGGCAATTCTGTTTCGAACCTGTCTTCAACAAGAGCATTGCGTGATGTCACTGAAAAAGCAGGAGGGAAGTACTTTGCTGCCGCCGTTGGTGAAGTCAATGTTGTAGAGGCAATGAAAGAAAATGATGCGATCATCGGGGGTGAAGGAAATGGAGGTATTATTTATCCGGAGCTTCACTATGGTCGTGATGCTCTCGTCGGTATTGCACTATTTTTAACACACCTGGCTAAATTCGGTAAAAGCACTTCTTTACTACGTGCTTCATATCCGAACTACTACATTTCAAAAAATAAAATCGAGCTCACTCCGGACCTTGATGTGGACGCAATACTGGAAGGGATAAAGGAGAAATATCAGAAACAGCCGGTCAATACAATTGATGGCGTAAAGATCGAATTTGATAAAGAGTGGGTTCACTTACGAAAAAGTAATACTGAACCTATTATCCGAATTTATTCAGAAAGCCAGTCCCGAACTACTGCAGATAATCTTGCGGAAAAAATTATCAGCGACATCAAAGACATGATCACTCTGAAACCAATAAAATAATAGCCTCCTGAAAAGTTGGAGTTTCTCTCTCAATCATCAATAGAATTACATGAAAATTTATCTTGACAATGCTGCAACCACACCCATCGATCCGGAGGTGGTGAAGGCAATGATACCTGTCCTGCAAAACCAGTTTGGTAACCCGTCCAGTATTCATTCCTACGGTCGTGAAGTCCGGAGCGCTATTGAACAGGCAAGAAAAAGTGTAGCCCGGTTTTTAAACGTCTCTCCTGCGGAAATATTTTTCACTTCGGGTGGAACTGAAGCGAATAACACAGCCATTTTTTGCAGTGTGAGGGATCTTGCTGTAAAACATGTCATCTCTTCAGCAATCGAACATCATGCAGTATTACATACCCTACAGGAACTTGAAAAAGAAGGAAAGATCAAACTGAGTCTTGTAAAATTAGATGATAAAGGAAGGATTGATCTCAGCGATCTGGAAAATCTCCTGAAATCGGATCTGAAGACTATGGTGTCTTTAATGCATGCTAATAATGAGATCGGGAATCTTATTCCATTGAAACAGGTCGCTGAACTTTGTGTTAAGTACAATGCCGTATTTCATAGTGATACTGTTCAGACCATGGGACATTATCCCCTCGATCTGCAGGAAATTCCTGTACATTTTATAACCTGCGCAGCCCATAAATTCCATGGTCCTAAAGGCATAGGTTTTTTATATATCAATCATGGTATAAAGATCCATCCATTCATTCATGGTGGTGCTCAGGAGAGAAATATGCGTGGCGGTACTGAGAATGTCTACGGGATTGTAGGTCTGGCTAAAGCATTAGAAATTGCATCTGAGCATTTGAATGAGCACATGATGTATATACAGGGCTTGAAAAGTTACATGATCGACAGGCTCAAAAAAGAAATCCCCGGTATAGAATTCAATGGAGATCCTGAGGGTGATAGTTTATACACGGTTCTTAATGCTTCATTTCCGCCTTCTGAGAGTTCAGAAATGCTTTTATTTAATCTGGATATAAATGGTATAGCTTGCTCAGGTGGAAGTGCTTGTTCATCCGGAAGCAATACCGGCTCACATGTCCTTCGGGCCATTTATGGAGATGTCGACAGACCTTCAGTGCGCTTTTCTTTCAGCAAATACAATACTAAAGAAGAAATAGATTTAGTACTTGAGAAATTGAAAGAATTATATGCAGTCAAGGTAAGTTAATATAACATCACCGTTGCATTACTCAGGTCTGCGATGTTCCTTATCAATTCCCGGCTGTCGATTTTCTCTTTTGTTCTGGAGCATCTCTAAGAGTCTTCTTTTAAAATCTTCTTCAGAACGATATAACTTCGCCACTTTCTTAACAGACAAAACCTTCTTGAATTGCGGATGATATTTCTTTTGGATATCTAATTCTTCCTGACGTAGAAGGATCTCATCATCAATAAACTTTTCTGCCTCAGCATCTGTCATTTCATCCATATTCTCTCTGGCATCTTTCATATTTTCTCTTCTGGACTTACGCATCTTATCAAGCTCACTAGAGTATTGATTGTAGATTGGCCAAAATTTTTGTGCTTCCTCAGGACTAAGATCCAGGCGATCGGTTATAAAACCAATTTTCATAGCTTCTACATTCTCCCGGACAGGACGTTTGTTTTGCGCACTTGAGAGAAGTGTTGTGAATAACAGGATTGCGATTAAACTAAATATTATCTTTTTCATAGATTGTTTTCTATTTGTGAAATTTCGATATCATTATCTAGGAGGTACTGGATGTAAGAGTCGGAGCTACTTGACGAATTTTGACTTTCTGTTTGATTTGCTAACAGGTCGACAATTGTATATTCGTCAATGTATTGAAGGTATTCAGTTTCATTTGAAAGTTCGATGCTGTATGCAGTATCGGTGAGTGAAATTGTTCTTGTTGTCCTTGTATTAATGCTGAACCACAAGAGCAGCAAAAAGGAAGCGAATGTAAGTGCCTGTTGAGGCTGTAGTGAGACATGAAACAACTTTTTTGATTTTTGTGCTTCATTAGCTAGTTTTTCACTCACGGCTATTGGCAAATTTTCGAAATAATTAGCCGGTACAGCAAAGTGATTTTCTTGGCCGGAATGTTCTAATGATGAAAGGAGTGTAACTTTGGAAGTGATTTCAGTTTCAAGTTCTTCAAAATAGCCGGCCGGAACAGAGAAAATACCTTGCCCGGTACTATTCTGAGTCTGATCAGACAAGTTGAAAGTACTATATTTCTTATTTTCCTTCATTTTTAGCTTTCCTGCTTGCACTATGGGTTTATGATAGATCTGAATTGCAATGGTTTAATATTCACTCACAAATTTCTCGATCTTTTTAACTGCATGATGGTAGGAGGCCTTCAAAGCGCCTACTGTTACGCCTAGAACTTCTGATATCTCTTCATACTTCATACCTTCAAAATACTTCATGTTGAACACTATTCTTTGTTGTGTTGGTAATTTTAAAATAGCTTTTTGAAGGATGAGTTGAATCTTATCCCCGGTAAATAACACATCCCCATTTAGAGATGCTGACAAACGCTGTTCAACATCAACCATAGGAACAAAAAAGCGCTTTTTCTTCTGATTTAAAAAAGTGATTGCTTCATTCGTTGCAATACGGTAAATCCAGGTAAATAATTTCGAATCTTCACGAAAATTTTCGAGCGATTTCCACACTTTAATGAATACGTTTTGAACGACATCATTTGTATCGTCATGATCAATAAGTATTCTACGAATGTGCCAATAAACTTTCTGTTGATACTGTCGTACCAGCATATTAAATGCATAATGCTTGGTTTCCTCCTTGCGAAACTGATTAAGTAATTCGATGTCTGTGAATTCCTTCATATAAAAAAATCGCAGGAGAAAAATTCAGAATTTTCAACCTGATGTAGAAAGTTCAGCTTTCTTCCTTTCAAGAACTTTCTCAGCGGCAGAAACTATATTTACTGCTTCCAGTCCGTATTTAACCATAAGTTGCTCCGGTGTTCCGCTTTCGCCGAAGGAATCATTTATACCTACAAATTCCTGAGGTACCGGTAAATTTCTGATAAGTGTTTGTGCAATTGCATCTCCCAAACCTCCAAAAACCTGATGTTCTTCCGCACTCACGGCACATCCTGTTTTGCGCACAGAACGTAAGACCGCTTCCTGATCCAAAGGTTTAATCGTGTGGATATTTATTATCTCAGCATGTATTCCTTTTTCTGCCAATAGCAGCGAAGCTTCCAGGGCTTTCCATACCATATGCCCGGTTGCAAAAATGCTTATATCCGATCCTTCTTTTAATGTGATCGCCTTTCCTATGACAAATTTTTGATCTGCTGGTGTGAACACAGGTACAACCGGTCTTCCAAAGCGTAAATATACCGGTCCGTGATGCTCTGCTATTGCTATTGTAGCTGCTTTTGTTTGATTATAATCGCATGGATTGATAACTACCATTCCCGGTAGCATTCGCATCATTCCTATGTCTTCGAGGATTTGATGTGTTGCACCGTCTTCACCCAGGGTTATTCCGGCATGAGAAGCACAAATTTTTACATTCTTATCTGAGTATGCAATGGATTGACGGATCTGATCATACACTCGACCGGTCGAAAAATTAGCAAAAGTCCCGGTGAATGGGATCTTTCCACCGATAGCTAATCCTGCTGCAATTCCCATCATGTTTGCCTCAGCGATACCGATCTGAAAAAAACGTTTTGGAAATTCTTTCTCAAATGCATCCATTTTCAATGACCCGGTGAGATCTGCACAAAGTGCTACTACATTCGGATTTGATCGGCCTAATTCAAGTAATCCTGCTCCGAATCCGGATCGCGTATCTTTTTTGTCGGTGTAGCTGAGTGTGTTCATGATAATATCTATTTAAATGCTGATTTATTTTCAATATAACAATACAATATTAGATTCACCGGATACTACCGAAAAATCCTTCTCAATCGTATAAAGAGATTCTTTTGAGTTCTTAGGACGGTAAACTGCATGATATCTGCCCGGTTGGAGAACAACAGTTTCCTTAGTGAGATTATCATCAAGGTTATAGACCCATTTTAAAATTCCATTCTCCTCGACATATAAACTTCCATAACCCTGATTATTTGTCATTAAAGTAACCATTCCGGGACGTGGAATCTGAAGTGTTGTCGTTTTGCTCTGTGAGACATCTATATTTTCAAGATTAATGCGTGGAAGAGTCAGCACTTCAATATCATATTTGCCCACTAAATATTTTTCGGTAGTGTGAAACTCCTGAACATCGAGGGTTTTCATTTCTCCGTGCTTACGAATGATAGCCAGAGGTTTTTTAAATTCAGCGGGATTATCAAATTTCAAAAATAAATATCCCTGCGGTGCATCAATTCCAACCGTCGTATGCTTTCCCGGTGTAAAAATAATAGAGTCCTTTGAAACCGGTGGTATGGTGTGAACTACGATCTTGTAAACAGGCAAAGGATCTATGACCAGAGTGTCAGGATTCCCCTTTGTATTTAATGTGTGGATGAAATTATACTTTACTGCACCGGAATTCATATCATAAAATGTCATGTTTACATTGGTCTCTGTTGCCCTTTGGTTTATATCCAATAAATTCACCTGCATGGTAGTTGAATTCAAAGCCTGAGAGATCACCACGTCTAGTGCCATTTTGAAATTCACCTCATTTGTTGCATCAAAATATTTTCCTACACAATCAAATGTTTTCTTCCAGGAATCATCAATACCCATCCCTATAACGAAAGGTTTAAGAAAGATCCCTTTATTTTGTAAGGCCTGAGAAACAGTACAAGGGTCGCCACCGCATTCTTCAATTCCATCCGTAATCAGGATCAAAATATTTCTGGCTTGGGTATCAGGAAAATCCCCACCACAGAGCTCAAGGGACCTGGCAATAGGAGTAGTCCCTTTGGGTGTGATACCTTTTAGTACTTGCTTCATTAAAGGAATATTGCCTCTGCTGAATGGGACTTCAAGTTTGCTGTCATCACAATCCTGTGGTGGAAATTGTTTTTGATGCCCATAAACACGAAGAGCTAATTCTATATTGTCCAAATACCTCAAACTATCGAGCAATTGATACATTAGCTTTTTTGCTACGTCGATCTTGGCGCCACTTTGCCATTTACCATACATGCTTTGAGAGCCGTCGAACAGAAACTCAATACGGGTGAGAGTAGGAGTCTTGGCTTTCGAACTTTGTTGTGCGTAGCCATATTGTGTGGATATCAACAATAGAGTAAAGAAGATACCTTTGAACAACAATGTGCTTTTAATATTGATACTATTAAACGAATAGATGATCACAGAAAACAAGTTATGCGGAAGCATTGATCAATAATCTCCAAGGGTTTCTTCCAGTTGTGAAAGGGCCGTTTTCATTTGTTCGTCATTTGGAGCCACGCCATGCCACTTGTGCGTGTGCATCATAAAATCAACACCTTGACCCATTACCGTTTTCATGAGTATAACAACAGGTTGTTGTTTGCCGCATGCTGCTTTTGCTTTATCAAGTGTATTGATAATATCATTCATATTGTTCCCATCCATTTCTAATACCTGCCATCCGAAACTCTCAAATTTTGGTTTTAAGTCTCCATAAGGCATAACATCTTCAATGGAGCCATCGATTTGCTGATGATTAACATCTATCGTCGCTATCAAATTATCGACCTTTTTGGCGCCGGCATACATCACTGCTTCCCAAACTTGTCCTTCTTCCATTTCACCATCACCACAAAGACAATAGATAAGTCTATCATCATTTTCAAGTTTCTTAGCAAGAGCTGCGCCAATAGATACACTCAGTCCTTGTCCAAGAGAACCACTTGCAACACGAATTCCCGGTAAACCTTCATGAGTCGCCGGATGGCCCTGTAAACGTGAATTGATCTTACGAAAGCTTGCAAGCTCTTTTATGTCAAAGTAGCCGCTTCTTGCCAGCACGCTATACCAAAGTGGAGAGATATGTCCGTTACTAAGGAAAAATATGTCTTCATCCTTTGCTTGCATAGAAAATTCAGAAGCATTATGCTTCATCACACCGAAGTAGAGGGCTACTAAAAAGTCAGCACAACCAAGTGAACCACCCGGGTGCCCGGATTTTGATCCATTAGTTTGACGGATAATGTCTCTGCGTACCTGACTTGCTATGCGCTTTAGTTCTTCAATTGTCATGCTTAATAATTTAAGTTTGAGATGGTAAAAATACCTCATTTATGCATTTGAACAGACTTGTCAAAGCCTTGTTTTATTCATGAAATATCAACATTTACCGGAACGGTAAAAATGGATAAAGATTTGATAATAATACTGTTGAAATCATCAGATATCTTCCATAAAATCATCAAGATCACGTCTGTCCCTCTTGGTTGGTCTTCCTGTCCCCGGTTCCCGGAATATTGACATTCGTTTAGACCTGTTTTTGTACGCTTCCAGTTCTTCCCTGGGAGTAAGATCTTCGCAATGTTCAGCAATCAATTTGGCTCCAATGCGGTTACTGATAAGCAGCAAAATCTTATAAATGCGAATAATACCTGTGCGCCTGATACTGATAATATCATTCACCTTCACAATCCTGGAAGCTTTAGCAGGAGTATTGTTAACCATAACTTTTCCTTCATCGCAGGCTTTCGTTGCAAGTGACCGGGTCTTAAAGAGCCTCACAGCCCACATCCATTTATCGACCCTTATCTTCGAAAATTCTTCTTCTTTATTCATTCCTTCAAATCATATCAATAATTTCATTCAGTATCTTCGTAAAGATTTTAAAAAAATATCATGATTGATAAACAACACAATAAAAGATTTGCACAACAATTTCTTCTGATCTCACTTTTTTTGGTTGGTGCAATGATCTTTTATTCGATGAAACTTTTTACGGGTTCTTTTCTGGGTGCAGTGATACTGTATGTATTATTCAGACCATTCATGGAGCGCTTTACGCGAAAAAAGAATTGGAATAAAAATCTGGTAGCGATCGGAATCATCCTGAGTACTTTCTTATTGATTATTACACCGATCCTCTTAACCAGTTTTATGATTGTGCCAAAGCTCACACTTTTCTTCAGGGATGGCTCTATGACGATGCAGGTTTTCTACAGCCTTGATGCCAGGATCAATGAACTCACCGGATATAACCTGATCACATCGGATACTATTGATAGCTTACGTGAAAAAGCAGGTGGGTTTATTACAGGATTTCTTAGTGGCTCTATGCTTATTCTCTCCGAAATTGCTTTGATGTATCTGTTCCTGTTTTACTTCCTGATAAACACGGGTAATATGGAATCTTTTCTACAAAGACATCTGCCGTTTAGCGAGCAAAACATAAATAAGTTTTCGAAGGAACTGGAAGTTCAAACCTTCTCAAATTCCTTAGGAGCACCACTCTTGGCCGTTTTGCAAGGTATTGTTGCCATCCTTGGATACTGGATATTCGGCCTGCCGGAACCGGTTTTTTGGGGAAGCATGACCGGACTATTTTCCTTTGTGCCTGTCATCGGTTCGATGCTCATTTGGCTACCGGCAGCAATCTTTCAAATTTCTACAGGTGAGACCTGGCAGGGAGTTGCCATCTTACTTTTTGGAGGAATCGTTATTTCTTCCATAGATAATATCTTCAGGTTCATTTTTCAGAAAAAATTTGCAAATGTACACCCACTTGTCACAATCATCGGAGTGATCGTTGGACTTCAACTTTTTGGTTTTCCCGGAATAATATTCGGTCCACTGCTAATTTCATATTTTATTATACTCTTGAAAATATTTAAGCAAGAGTTCATTGAAAGCGGTAAAGAATGATTCATTTAGTCGCGCCGGAATATATCTTCCTTCGTCTTCGGTCTCTTTTGATCCATCCATATAAAACCCTTAAGCCGAAGTTCGGCAACAGATAGTTCTTTGATGGGGTACAAAGTTCCGTCAGGGGCATTTAGAAGTGTAATACTCTTGACCTTATTTGAATCAACCAAAATTACCATATCACTGCAATCGGCCCGATTCACTGAAAAGTTTTTTTGATTCTTATCTTTTGCATAATAGATCGTTTGTCCATTGCCGGCAACTTCTATACGATACATTTGATTCTCATGAAAAAAACCGGTCATGATTTTCCCGCGAATCTGATTAAATCGCAATGAGTCGATCGTTTTATCATTGATACTATCAGCATAGGAAGCGATGAACGCATTGTTGACCAGATACATCTTACTGATCTGATCATTTTCAGTCTGGATAGTAACTGAATCAGCAACAAGTTGATTGGCACCCGACCATAATAAGGGCTCTTTATACAATCGGATAGTGGAATCAGGTCTGTAATAAACCAGGGAATCGCATGATGCCTGCAAGTCAGGTTTGTAGAGTTTAACCCGGTGGAAAGCAAAAAGATTTCTTTCTTTCTTCAAAGAATCGTCTTTGTTTTTGAAACCTATTGCCATCAATGTGTCTGCATGGAGCGACATAGTATCATTTTCATAATACTGTGTCAGTAGCGCTCTTCCTGTTACCCATGATGAATCGGTCAGTCCATGATGCTCTCCATAATCTCCACTTATTGCTACCTTGTTGGTTGAATCATATATGGAAACATTACCGTAAACTTTTCCAATCCCCGACACACGATCATAGAGCACGGAATCTCCCCTGAGCAACTGACCCTGCGTTTCAAGGTATGAGTTCTTTTGAAAAAATGAAGTTTGATCTATGGTATTATACCAACCGTTTTCGCAGTATATAGTGTTATTGTCTGAAAAGATAAATGTTGGTCCAAGGAAATAAGAAATTTTATTGACTGAATTATAACGTAAAGTATCGCATGTCATTTTGTAACGGGGGTTGAGCAAGACAACATCATTGCGGAAGTAAAAATCATACGATTTACTATAGTAATTACCAAGGATACTCGTAAGTGTATTTTCCCCATCAACAATTTTCGCACCTTCCCGGTATGAAGCCAGATTTTGACTCATGTCATAATCAAGCTGATCGGTAGTAAGAGTCATTTTTCTATCTTTCAGCACAACATCTTCATACACATTCGCAAGGCTTGAATTTCCACTATAGATGAGACGGCGACCGGTCAGCGTTAATGTATCACCTTGAGTTATTCGGATATTATTGAATGCTTCCAGCTTATTATCTTCCCTATATAAATATGCACTGTCACAGGTCATTACAACATTTTCATGTTTAAACTTTACATGCCCTATCAAACGAGTGGCTCTGGGATTTACATCCTGATCAAATTCGCTCACATCAGCATTTAATAGCTCAATTCGCTTGCTTTCCTGACCAAAGGTATTTTGAAAATGAAAAATTATGCTGATAAGAATAAGGAAAAAAAGTATATATCGTTGCCGCATCATATTTTGCAAACATAAGAAAGGAATCTGAGCCCGAACCATATTAAACACATGGAAAAATGATTAATTTTAGCGGGTAAAGAGATCTTCGGTGCTAAAGACGATGAGTGCAAGTGTTTCTTTATTACCTAATTAGCAACTCAAACGTATTTATATAGGGATTATTTCTAATGGATCAGGGCACAATTGAAAATAAGGACATGTTTGCTGATGTCATCATCCCTATACCGGTCCCCAATTTATTCACATACCGTATTCCTCCTGAATACCGTGAAGAGGTTCGTAAAGGAGTTAGGGTAGTGGTTCCGTTCGGAAAGCAAAAAATCTATTCAGCATTGGTGAGAAAGGTGCATCCAAATGCCTTGTCAGAAAACATCAAGGACATACAAGGTGTGCTTGATGAATGGCCTATCGTGAATGAACTACAATTTGAGTTTTGGGATTGGATAGAAAAATATTACATGTGTTTTCCCGGAGAGGTGATGAATGCAGCCCTTCCATCTGCATTCAAATTACAAAGTGAAACGTCTGTAATTATAAATCCTGAATTTGATCCTGAACAATCACATTTGACAGACGAAGAGTTTTTAATCTTCGAAATTCTTCAATCAAGGGATGAACTATCACTTCAAGATGTTTCTGGTATACTTAAAAAGAAAAATGTCTACAGGATTCTAAACCTGATGTTAGCAAAAGGTGCTGTATATCTTTCTGAAGAGATTGAAGAAAGTTACCGGCCTAAGCTGGAGTCAAGAATTGTACTTTCAAGTGTATACAATACTGAAAAAGCGCTGGAAGATCTTTTCCTTCAACTGGATCAGGATAAAAGAAAGCAAAAGCAATTAGAGTCTTTAATGATCTTTCTGAAGTTTTTGTATGCCGACAAAGAAAAAAAGTATGTAAAAAAAACAGATCTGCGATCGGATCCATCCTTTTCTGATTCTTCATTGAACACCTTGATAAAGAATAATGTTCTGGAAGAGCAAATGGTACGGGTCGACAGGATTAGCAGTCCTGATACGGATAAACTTCCGCTTCTCAAGCTGAATGAGATGCAAGAAAAAGCTCATAAAGAAGTACTGACTCAATGGAAAACAAAAGAAGTTGTCTACATCCATGGTGTGACTTCAAGCGGTAAAACAGAAGTGTATATTCACCTGATTGAAGAAGCACTCAAGGCAGGCAAACAAGTTCTTTACTTATTGCCGGAAATTGCATTAACAACACAGATCATTACCAGGTTAAGAAAGCATTTCGGAAATACTGTTGGAGTATACCATTCACGTTACAGCAACAATGAACGGGTAGAAATATGGAATAATGTTCTTGCCTTCAACACGCAGAGTGCAGGAGGAGAGAAAGCAAAAGTTGTTCTGGGTGCGCGCTCAGCCTTGTTGCTGCCTTTCAGCAACCTGGGGCTCATCGTCGTTGATGAAGAACATGATGCATCGTATAAGCAGACTGATCCTGCACCAAGATATCATGCCAGAGATGCTGCAATTGTGCTTGCAGGAATTCATGGTGCTAAAGTTGTTCTTGGAAGTGCGACACCGTCCCTTGAAAGTTATTACAATGCACAGCGAGGGCGCTATGGCCTGGTCAACATGAAAGAACGCTTCGGTGGCATGTTAATGCCTTCGATAGTGGTCGCTGATATTCGTGAAGCAAAACGTAAACGAATCATGAAATCCCATTTCACACCTGAGCTAATGCAGTCTATCAGCAATGCCCTCGTGAAAAAGGAACAAGTAATTCTTTTCCAAAACAGGCGTGGATTTTCACCTTATCTGGAATGTAATCGTTGTGCATGGATCCCTCATTGTAAAAACTGTTCGGTTACCCTTACTTATCATAAAAGCAGTCATCAAATCAAATGTCATTATTGCGGTTATCTGCAAGCAGTTCCTTCAACTTGTCAGCAATGTGGCGACCATCAGATCGAAGTGCGCGGTTTTGGCACCGAAAAAATAGAAGAGGAGATCGCTGTTTTATTTCCTGAGGCAAGAATTGCACGCATGGATCTGGATGCTACAAGAACCAAGAATGCATTTCAAAAAATAATCGCTGAATTTGAGGAAAGAAAGATCGATATTCTTGTGGGAACACAGATGGTGACCAAGGGACTGGATTTTGATAATGTCAGCACAGTCGGAATTATTAATGCAGACCAATTATTAAACTTTCCGGACTTCAGATCCTTCGAGCGCAGTTTTCAGTTGATGGCACAGGTGAGTGGTCGCTCAGGAAGAAAACAAAAACAAGGAAACGTAGTAATTCAAACACAGCAGCCGGATCATTGGGTAATCACCGATGTAGTGAAAAACGATTACCTCTCTTTTTTCAACAGGGATCTGGAGGAACGTAGAAAATTTTCATATCCTCCTCATTCCAGATTGATCGAAATAACTTTAAAGCACAGAGATAAGGATCTTCTTGATGATGCAGCAGGTGTCTTTGCCGGTATCATGATAAAAAAACTTGGAAAGCGTGTCTATGGCCCGCATATCCCGATAGTATCAAGAATAAAGAATTTGTATTTAAAGTTATTTCTTATCAAAATTGAAAGAGACGAATCGTCAACGGAAGCAAAAAGGTTAGTTAAAGAAGGAATCTCTCAATTTTTTTTGGATAAAACATATCAAAGGGTGATTCTTCATATCGATGTGGATCCAATGTAGCGGATCCGGAATAGATTTATGCCTATTTGTTTTAAGGATACAAAACAAAAAAAAACCGGAGTACTGAACTCCGGTTTTTTATTAAAACTATTCCCGAATGAGTTGAATGTATCCGTTCACCTCTTTAGTCTTCGTCAGCAGAACATAGTAATAAACACCTTCTGATGCTTCTGTTCCACCATTTGTCTTACCATCCCAATGGAAATCAGCATCTGTACTTTCAAAAATGATCTTTCCCCAACGATTGTAAATAATAAAATGGAAGCCTTCATAGTCACAAAGTTCATCTATGTGGTAGGTATCATTTTTTGAATCGGCATTAGGGGTGAAAACGTTTGGGATCTTGAAATCACCTTCACAAGGTCTGTATAATACAAGTACTGAATCCCGACCGGAACAACCTGTTATACCATAGACAACATCCACATAATAATAGGTGTCTGTACCATTAGTTGTTGCATAGAAAATGCTATCGTTGCCAACATCAGGAAGAACATATCCTGAAGGTGTCCATACATAGGTCAGTGGCTGTGAACTTGGATTAGTTGCAAAAACATGCAAGGTGTCGCGCTCACCATCTGTGACATAAATAGAATCTTCAAGAATATCAATGCCTCCAAGCGATGTCACTGTGACAATGGTATCATTTGTAGCAACTTTTATCAGACAAACTTCATTGTTGAGTGTGTCAAATAAATATGCCTGATAGAGGACAGGTTTGAAAACTCCGACACTTGTATAAGTATGACTGAGAGTTGAGTCCTGAGTGTTTGGTATAACATTTCCGTCGCCAAAATCCCACGCGTAATAATTAAAATTGTCTCCTGATCCTTGAAAATTAACTGTCAAAGGCCGACATCCTGAATCCGGGGTGAAAGTCAGTGAACCGGTTGGCCCTCCCAGATTTACCAGATCAGGTTTGTATACCGTGTCACTACAACCGAAATCATTAATAACAATCAGACCTATACCATAGTTTCCTGTTGAATAGAAATTATGCGATGCTGAACTAAGTGACAAATGCTGTGCAGTTGACTCTGTGAAATCCCAGATATAGGTAGCCGGAGAACGGGTCACATAGCTATTATCATCGATAGTAAAGGTTGTTTGAATTTGAGCTTGTTTGAAAGCACCCTGGTTCACGCATGTATCATTATAATAGGTAGTGCTGAATGCCGCCGGAGTAGTATAAATAAAAATATTACTTGTGGTCGAGTCTACACAACCATTTCCATCTGTAACAATTACTCTCAATGGATAAGATCCATTATCCGGGTAGGTATGATTAACCGGGTTCGTTGTTCCTGTCGTGCCTGTTCCATCACCAAAATCCCATGTATAAGTTACAGGTGAAGCAACAAATGGTCCGGGATTAACAGTAAATGTTTGTTCAACATTCCTGCAACTTGAATCAGGAGGTATAATTACAGGGACAGGCTTCGTAGGTCTTATGTAATTAGTTGCAGTCACAGAATTTGAACAGCCATTCACATCTGTAACGGTAAGTATCACGGTATAATTTCCTGGGACAGAATATGTGAGAGTATCCGTACCGGGTGGTGTCGTTATTGTCCGCGTAATGCTGCCATAATTCCATGTCCATTGTGCAATAGCTCCTCCCTCGGTCTTGCTTGTATCTGTGAAAGTGACTGTAATGGGAGCACAACCCGTGAATGGGGATGCAGTGAATCCTGCACTCGGACCAATGATGTGAACTTGTTGGGTGGCGGTATTGGTGCAGCCGTGAATGTCTGTCACAGTTAATTGCGCATCAAAAAATCCGGTGGAACTGTATAAATGTAAGGTGTCGGCAAATAGTGACGAATCACGGATTGATCCCGGATCATTAAAATGCCATAAATAAGAGATGGCATCTGTGGAACCACTTCCTGTATAGTTGATCACCCCTGGTCTGCAGGCAATAGTGGTATCCGTAACTATCAATGCAAGCGGATCTCTGACCCGTACGGTGTAGACGGTGTCAATTGTGCATCCTGTAACAGTGCTTGTCGCTGTGAGAACAACCTGATAATCTCCCCGGTTTGCATAAGTGTGTGTAGGATCAGTTTGAGTCGACAAGGGAGAACTATCGCCGAAATCCCAGGAATAACTGGTAGCGCCACCTGAAAGATTAGTGAAAGCAACCAGGTATGGACTAGGACAATTATATTGAATACTGTAATTCGGTATCGGGCCAAGGACTGTTATAAGATCCTGCATATCTATTGTATCAGGACAACCGTTGTAATATGCGATCAACTGTACATCAAACGGGTCAGCAGTTCCGGAAGTGTCTAACTTATACTGATGATTCGGATTTTGAGAAGTAGAGCCACCGCCATCGCCAAAACTCCATTGCCAACCGGTGACGGGAGATGGGGTAAGATCCGTGAACTGAACGTTTTCATCAAAGCATATCGACAAAGGTGTGGCACTAAAATTCGCCGCCGGAGGTGTTCCAATCAAAATGTAATTTTGCTTGATGAGTGTAGCAGTACAACCTGTAGATGTTGTGACAATTAAAGTGACAGGAAAAATGCCTACGGTGTTAAAGGTGTGATCAATGGTTGGAGAAGTACCTCCATCATGTAATCCTGTACCGTCACCAAAACGCCAGCTATAATTAGTAATGACCGGATCTGCCGGTGAGCTTACCTGGGCATTAAATGTAAACGTTGATCCGACACAACCACTATCCGTTTCCGTAAAGTCAATAGTCGGAGGAACTATTCTAATATAATTAATTAATGTTGCACTATCGGTGCATCCAAAAGCATCCGTTACAGTATGCGTTATACTATAAAGCCCGAAATTATTGAAGGTATGAGTTGGATTTTGTTGCGTTGAAGTGTTTTGTGAACCGCTACCCGGATCTCCAAAGTTCCATGTCCAGGCAACATTCGTGCTTGACGTATCAGAGAAGCTTACGGTGAAGCTCGTATCACAGGCCTGAGTCGCCGGAGCTGAAACACTCAATACAGGAAGTTGACGAACTGTTATTCTTTTGATTATAACTTCAAGACATCCGCCAACACTTACCTGTAAAGTCACATCGTGAGTCCCGGCTGCGATAAATGTATGACTGGGATCTGTTAAGGTGCTTGTATTATTTCCGCCACTTAATGGATCGTCAAAATCCCATAAATAGTTTCCGCTCGTACTCAGGTTACTGAATGTGATGGCATCACCTAAACAAACTACAGTATCTGATGCAGTGAAATCGGCAACAGGATTTGAAATGTTGATAACAGATGTAGTAGTTGAACTGCAACCGGAAACGCCTGCGGTCAATGTGACATTAAAACTACCTATGCTATTAAATGTGTGTGATGGATTTTGCAGAGTGGAAGTATTATTGGCTCCGCTTGCAGTATCACCAAAGTCCCAGGTGTATTGGTTTGTAAACTGTGAGTTATTGGTGAATGAAATAGTCGCAGGAGCATTGCAAGAGCCTGTCGGGCTTGCACTAAATGAAGCTATCGGTTCAGGGAAAACATAAATGGTATCAGAAATATCACTGTTACATCCATTTGCATCATTAATTATCAGGTTTGGGTAATAAACCTGCATGCTTGAACCGGAAAAAATGAATTGATGTGAAAGCGTACTTACACCACTTACAGGGGGAGTACCATCATTAAAAGTCCAGTTATACTGATTGATCGTTGCGTCACCCGGTGTAGAAGTACTGGTGAATGTGATAGACGCAGTGGAACATACCGTGTCTTCACTTACACTAAAAGAAGCCGTAGGGTTTCTCCAAACAGTGATATAATTTGTTTTCGTTTCGGTGTCACTTCCTATTCCATTAGATACAGTTAATGTAACTGTATATACACCGGGATCATTATAACTATGCGATGGATTTTGTAATGTAGAAGTCCCGGCATCACCAAAATCCCAACTGTAAGATGTTGGATTACCTGTAGAGGTTGACGTAAAATTCACTATGGCAGGTGAACAGGCAGAAGTGATGTTTGAGGTGAAATTTGCAGTTGGTTGGGCAAATGCATAGTTGCAAGCCAGGAAAAGGATCGTCAAGGCCAGATTAAAGCGAGTAAAAATGTTCTTCATGAATTGCTTAGGTATGTTCAATTTAATCTATTTCAAAGGGATTCAAATGTAAAATAAAAAACACAATAATAAAGGGAGTTTAGTAAGGATATCGTCATTTATCCGCTCTATTATTCAACACTTTAACAAATCAATGAAATGCTGTTGCCGGAAACAAAGGATTGTTGGAAATTATTTTAAAAATGAAGTTCATAATCACTTTCCCAAAGCTTGAATTAGTTAACTATGCTTTTTATTTAAGCTCACCCAGATCAACTTGCCAGCAAAATGATTCAATTCGCAATCAAACGATTATTCAACGGACTGTTAGTGATGTTTGGAGTGATTTTCATCATTTTCATCCTGTTTAACGTACTTCCTGCAGATCCCGCACGTATGATGTTAGGTCAGAGAGCAGATAGTGCCTCTGTGGCTATTATCAATAAAGATCTTGGACTCGATCAACCGTCATACAGACGCTTCTTTTATTACCTCAATGATCTCAGCCCGCTTTCTTTGCATTCTGCGTCTTCAAACAGCCATATTTATTTTGACCCGCAGAAATACAAAAGTGCACGAAAACTTCTTGAGCTAAGTGATGATAAGCTTCTGATACTTAAGAGTCCATACCTAAGGAGATCTTATCAAAATAAATCTGAAGTAAGCAGTATTCTCAGAGAGAAAATACCGGATACGGCGATTTTGGCATTTGCTGCAATACTCTTTGCAACATTCTTTGGGATCACATTGGGAATCATTTCAGCTCTGAAGCAAGACACATGGATCGACAGATTGGCTCTGAGCATCTCGATTTCAGGTGTATCATTACCATCTTTTTTTGCTTCTGTCATCTTTGCCTGGATTTTCGGATTCGTTTTGGCAGATTATACCGGACTGGACATGACGGGTGGTTTATTTGCTGTCGATCCCTTTGAAGGCGAATATCTTGCCTTGAAAAATCTTATCCTGCCTGCACTGGTCTTAGGATTCAGGCCACTTGCAATCATTGTCCAGCTTACACGTAGTTCTATGCTGGAAGTACTATCTCAGGATTATATCAGAACTGCCAAAGCAAAAGGGCTAAATGCAATCACCATTATTAATAAACATGCATTGAGGAATGCTTTGAATCCTGTAGTCACTGCAATTAGTGGTTGGCTGGGATCCTTGTTGGCAGGCGCGGTATTTGTAGAATTTATATTTGGCTGGAATGGAATTGGCAAATTAACAGTAACAGCCCTCGAAAATTATGACATGCCGGTTGTGATGGGAATTGTTCTGTTTATTTCACTGGTATTTATTGCTTTAAACATCTTAGCAGATCTACTCAACGGAGTTTTAGACCCAAGAATACGGTCTTTCGAGAGCGGAAAATAATACACTTGCCAGAACCACATAAGATTCGTTAATTAGATTAATATTTCAAATACATCATGAGAAAAAAGATTATTGCAGGCAATTGGAAAATGAATTTGAATTATGCAGAGGCACTTTCCCTGGTTGATATGATTGTTGACCAAATGGAAGATGAAGGCATGATAGAATTGGTGCTTGCACCTCCATTCATTTATTTAAGAGATATCGTATCGAGGGTACAAGGTTGCACGAGATTGTCCATTGCTGCACAAAATTGCTCCCAGTACAAAAACGGTGCTCACACAGGTGAAATTTCCAGCTCAATGTTGAGCTCGGTCGGTGTAGAATGTGTCATTGTGGGACATTCTGAAAGACGGGCCGAGCAAAATGAAACAAATTCAATAATTAAAACAAAAGTTGACAATATCCTTGAACAATTCCTTATACCAATCTTTTGTTGTGGTGAAACTGCAGAGCAAAGAAAGGCCGGTCAACATGGAAGTATCATTAAAGAACAGTTAGAACAAAGTCTCTTTCATCTAAATCAGGCACAGTTACTGAGTTGCATCATTGCCTATGAACCTGTTTGGGCTATCGGCACAGGCCTTAATGCAAATACCCAACAAATTCAGGAAATGCATGCTCTTATACGCAAGCTTATCAGTGATCATTATAAAAATAACATTGGAGACAAAATATCAATCCTTTACGGTGGAAGTGTTAACAGCTCTAATGCCGCAGAGATTTTTTCATCGGCAGATGTTGATGGTGCATTAATTGGTGGAGCCTCACTCAAATCAACAGAATTTACTGCTATCATAAGTGAATTGGAAAAAACGCTTAGCTCCAGAATGGTTTAACCATGGAATATCTTGAGATTCGATTTTATTGTCAGCCGGCAATGAATGAGATTTTAATTGCATGGCTGAGTGATGCCGGCTTTGATATGTTTGAAGAGGCAGAAGATGGACTAAAAGCATATATTCCTTCAAACTTGTTTTCCGAATCATCCTTTAATGAAGCATTGGAATCCATTCCCGGTGCGAAAGGTTTAGCTGCAGTGAGAACATTTATACCTGCGAAAAATTGGAATAGCCAATGGGAAAGTAATTTTGAACCGGTTACTATTGCAAATAAACTGCACATCAGAGCTCCTTTTCATCCCTCTCAAAATTATGAGACAGAAATTATCATTGAGCCAAAGATGTCCTTCGGAACCGGTCATCATTCAACAACATCAATGATGTCTGAACTAATGCTTGACCTAAGCATAGAAGGTAAGTCAGTGCTTGATATGGGATGCGGTAGTGGTATTCTTGCAATCCTCGCCAGGAAGTTTAAAGCCAAAAGTGTTCTTGCAATAGACAATGATGACTGGGCTATAGAAAATTGCATTGAAAATTGTCAAAGGAACAATGTTACAGAGATCGAAACTTTAAAAGGCGAAGCATATATCCTTCAGAACAAAAAATTTGATATCATACTTGCCAATATTAACAGAAATGTACTGCTGACAGACATGAAAACATACTCTGATACGTTGAATGTTGGTGGACAATTGTTATTGAGCGGGTTTTTAGTAGAGGATCACAGAATCATCTGTGAAGCAGCAATGGATCAGGGATTGCAACTGCAAAAAGAATTGGAAAAATTAAACTGGAAAGCAATTCAGTTTACAAAGATTGCTTGAAACTAATTTTGAAAGTTAAACTATTCGCGTGATTATTAAATATCTTGTAGGATCTGTAAATTGCATAATTAGGTCAGGAAATTTTAAACGAATGAACTTTAACATTAAAAAGTATTTACTTGCAATTATTATTTTCCTTTCAAATTCAGCTTTTGGACAAGGACTTAAAAGTTTCAGTTCTGAACCGAATGCTTTTTTATCGGAGATGAAAAGCTTTTTGATCGAGACTGATAAAAAGGAAGGAGAGAAAATTCACGAAGCATTTGCCCTTCTATGGAATGGGGGTGCTTTCAATTCAGAGCAGCAGCAAGCTATATACAGAACATCAAATGCCATGCTGAAAAAACGCATGAAAGCATTTCCTGATTTTAAAAACTACCTGAATGCTTTGATGAGTTTTTCAGCAAGCAATCAATCGGCACAAAGTTTCACTGCCTGGCAAACAAGTCAGGATAAGCTTTTGCAAATGGCTTCAAAACATTTTGCAAACTATATCATTAGCTGCAATGATCTGTTCAGTGAAAACTCTTTGTACTCATCGACCTCAACACGCTGGTATACTTTAAGCAAGAACTATACGTTTGAATTTGATTCAGTACCAAAAATTGTATTTACCAAAATGGACTTAATATGCCTGAGCAAAGGCGACTCTTCGGTGATATACGAAACAGAAGGAGCTCTTTATCCAACGCTTGATGTGTTTGCAGGAAAAGGAGGTAAAGTAAATTGGCTGAGAGCAGGCTTTGAAGAGAATACGATCAATGTCAGGCTCAATAATTATAAAATTGATGTGCGCAGCAGCGAATATTCGGCAGACTCGGTCTGGTTTACAAACACCGTATACTTTCAGCAACCATTACTTGGAGCATATAAGGATAAAATTCTTGCCAATGTCAGTCCTGAAACTGCCAGTTACCCTCGCTTTGAGTCTTATACTGCAGGGCTGGAGATAAAAAATATTGTTCCGGATATAAACTATCGTGGTGGATTCTCTATGAATGGAAATAAAATGATCGGCTCGGGCGCAGGGGATGAACCTGCTCAACTGACTTTCAGCAGAGACAACAAACCATTCCTCATTGCTTACTCCACGGGTTTTGTGATCAGAAAGGATAAAATTACTTCCGACAATGCCGCTGTGAAAATACTCTTTGAAGGAGACTCTATATTTCATCCCGGACTATCGTTTAAATATATTGTAAATGACAGAGAGCTTGCTTTGATAAGGGGAGAAGATGGCAAATCAAAAAGTCCGTATTATGATTCCTTTCACCAGCTTGATATGTATTTTGATGGTCTATACTGGAAAATTGACGACCCTATCATCGACTTGAAAATGATCAGTGGTATTGGTGAAAGTAAGGCCACATTTGAATCGAGCAATTATTTCAGAAAGCAGCGTTTCTTAAAATTGCAGGGCTTGAGTGAGTCGCATCCATTATACGCAGTAAAAAAATTCGCCGAAAAGAGTGGTGGTTCTGTAATTTATACAGAGGAACTGGCAAAAGATATGCGACTTCCGGCAAATGAAGTCCGTACTATGCTCATCAATTTTTCAAACCAGGGATTTGTGACTTATGATAGTGAAGAAGACAGGGCAGTTATAAAAGAACGTTTAAATTATTACCTGCTGGCAAATGTAGGAAAGATAGACTATGATGTCATTCAATTTGAATCCATCATAAATGCAAAACCGAATGCAAGCATCAATTTATTGAACTTTGAACTGACCCTGAGAGGACTTGCGCCAATAGTCCTTAGTGACTCTCAAAACGTCGTAATCTATCCTGCCAATCAGGAGATCAAAGTCCAGAAGAACAGAGAATTCTTCTTTGCCGGTCGTGTTAAAGCAGGGCGATTTGATTTTTTCGGAAAACAATTCAGCTTCGACTATCATAATTTTAAGATCAACCTTGATAATGTTGACTCTCTCAGACTTAAAGTTGAAAGCCCTGATCCAAATGACATAGATAATTACGGGAACAGAAGATTAGTCGCAGTGCGTTCTGTTCTCGAAAATGTCAATGGAGATCTTATTATTGACAACCAGGGAAACAAATCCGGACTTCATAATTATCCTGAATATCCGATCTTCAATTCCAAAAAAGATTCTTATGTCTACTATGATAAACCATACATTCAGGAGGGAGTTTATTCCAGAGATGATTTTTATTTTCACCTTGACCCGTATACGATCGATTCACTTGATAATTTCAGTAACGCCGGCCTAAGATTCGATGGTGAGTTTGTGAGTGCAGGTATTTTCCCTGACTTTAGAGATACCTTACGGCTTCAACAGGATCTTTCACTGGGATTAATACGTGAAACCGGTCCGGATGGCTGGCCTGCCTATGGAGGCAAAGGTACTTTTACAAGTACGGTTAAACTGAGCAATGAAGGCTTGCATGGCAAAGGAAGGGTTGATTACTTAACCTCGGTGAGTAATTCTGACGATTTTCTTTTCCTTCCTGATTCCATGAATTCAAGCATGCAGCTTTGGACCAATCGAAAGGAAACTTTGAATGGAGTGCAGTTTCCTGCCGTTGATGCAGCAAATGTTTATGTGCACTGGGAACCTAAAAATGATGTGATGTATGTCAATAAGAAAGATGTTGACATGAACATGTTTGAAGGACAAGCTTTACTGAATGGCAATGTCCAGTTGCGACCTCAAGGACTCACTGGAGACGGAATCATGACCTTTGCAGCAAGCGAACTTGAATCGAAATTATTCAAATATAAATCTGACATATTTGATGCTGATACGTCTGACTTCCGCCTGACTTCGGATAATACTGCAGCTCTTGCTTTTTCAACAAATAATGTCAATTCCCATATTGATTTTATACAAAGAGTTGGAGAGTTTAAATCAAATGGTGGTGGCTCATATGTTAGTTTTCCTTTAAATCAATATATCTGTTATATCGACCAGTTCAAATGGTTCATGGATGCCAAGGAAATAGAAATGAGTTCATCCTCTACTGCAGCAGTAGAACAAGACAGTGTAAATACCGGTATCAATCTCACAGGATCTGATTTTATCAGTGTTGAACCAAGACAAGACTCATTAAGGTTTAAGGCCCCATTTGCACGATATTCACTGAAGGATTATTTAATTAAGGCAGAAAAAGTAGCACTCATCCGTACAGCAGACGCTTCAGTGATCCCTGATAGTGGCAAGGTCATAATTGAACGTTATGCAAAGATGCAAACTTTAAAAGAAGCCAGGATAGTTGCCAACAACATTACAAAATATCACACTATTTATAATGCAAGGGTTGATATCCTGGGAAGAAAACGTTATGAAGGTAATGGAGACTACGACTATGTAGATCAAAATAATGTTAAGCATCACCTGCATTTTGATAAAGTTGGAGTAGACTCAACATTCCAAACAATTGCAGATGGCGTATTGAATAAAGCAGAAGGCTTTCCTCTCAGTCCACAGTTCTTATTTAAAGGTGATGTCCGCCTGATCGCATCACAAGAACATCTGAACTTTTCAGGTTATACAAAGCCAAATATTCAATGTGAAATGATCGGAAAGAACTGGATCCGTTTTAGTGGAGAGATCAATCCTTCAAATGTATCTATTCCAATTTCGTCTCCGGTTACTGATGCAGGTGTGACATTGGCAGCGGCCGTCGCTCAAACCGCAGATAGTACAGGTATTTATGCTGCTTTTCTGATGCCTAAACAAAAACCAACGGATCTGGAGATCATCAATGCAGAAGGAGTATTGTATTTTGATAAGCCAACAAATCAATACAGAATTACAACGAAAGATAAACTCGAGAAACCAGGAGCCGCAGGGAATTTTCTTAGTCTTGACGATTCTAAATGTATGGTCTACGGTGAAGGAACCATCCAGTTCGGGACCGACTTTGGACAACTGGATATCAAGACAGTTGGAAATGTTATAAATAATTTAAACAATCATCATACTGAGTTTGATTTGTTGATGACTTTAAATTTCTTTTTCAACGATGATGCTCTTAAATTTATGGGTGACAATCTTTCAACCAATCCTATGTTGCAGGCAACTCAAGATATCGGTCGGCAGACATTTGAACGTGGTCTAACAGAGATAGCCGGGAAGGACAAGGCTGATAAACTTATCACAGAACTAAATCTATATGGTTCCTTTAAAAAGATCCCGGATGAACTGCGACACACTTTCTTTATCACAGAATTAAAAATGGCCTGGAATAATGATTCACGGACCTACCGGTCGAGCGGCACCATAGGCATCAGTAACATAGAAAAGACAAGTATCAACAGAAGGGTTCCCGGATATGTAGAAATAGTTCATAAGCGTAGTGGTGATGTCTTTAATTTATATTTGGAACCGGAAAATGGTGCCTGGTACTACTTCAGTTATTCCAGAGGATTGTTGCAAAGTATCAGTTCATATAGTGCCTTCAATGAAGCAATTGAGAAGATCAAGCCGGAGAAAAGAGTTAGGAAAGAAAAAGATAAGGCTGATTTCGAGTACATTCTATCTACTGACCGGGCTGTGAGAAATTTTCTCAAAAGAATGCAACCTCCCGAACCTGAAGGAGATAAGTAAGAGCGTATTGAATATTTGGGATTCTTTGGCTATGCTTGCAAATGGGTTTCAGATGAGCCATCTCCGGAGTGAAAACTAATTAATCGGCTCCTGTTCTGATCCCGGAAGTTATTACTCACCAATTCTAAATCATCAGGATAAATTAGCACAGGATTTGCTTACTTTCTCAAATATTATTGGTCTTGTGTTGGCATACCTGGTAGGCTCAATTCCCTCAGCGGTCTGGGTCGGAAGAAGGTTTTACAATATCGATGTGAGAGAATACGGCAGTGGAAATGCCGGTGCAACAAATACCTTCAGAGTACTTGGTAAAAAACCCGGACTGGCTGTACTTCTGATGGATATTCTCAAAGGTTTTCTGGCTGTAAAACTTGCATATATAGTAGGTGACTACAGTTCTGATTCTCCCGAATTTATTGATTTCGAATTGGCATTAGCAGTTTGTGGATTGATGGGGCATATTTTTCCAGTCTATGTCGGATTCAGAGGTGGAAAAGGTATTGCTACCATGCTGGGAATTTTAATCGGAGTTCACCCGCAAGCTGCATTATTCTGTGCAATTGTATTTGCAGTCACATTATTACTCAGTGGTTATATCTCCTTGAGCAGTATGATGGCAGGCATCACATTCCCGATTGTGATAATGGTTTTTTATTCAACCAATTCCAGTATTAATATATTCTCTCTGGCTGTTGCGGTGATCATCCTCGTAACCCATCAAAGGAACATCGAAAGACTAATCAGCAAAGAAGAATCAAGGGTGAAGTGGCATAAATCGAGATGAGTCTTCCGGGCAACATTTTTTTACAAAAGGTAAAACTGCCATACCAGGATCAAGCTCATATGCACGTTGCATATCTTCGCAGACTTCGATCTTTTTATCAAGATAAGCATAGATCACTCCTCGCTGAAAGTAAGACTCTGCATGTAAAGGCCTCATCCTGGCAGATTCGGAGAAGTCTATTATTGCAGAATTCGCCAGATCCTCGTTCAGCTCCAACCTGCTTATTTTAAACCTCCCTCTCTGATAGTAGAGTATTGGATTAAACGGATCCATGTCTATAGCCAAATTATAATACCTTAATGCACTTTTAAAGTCCTTCTCCTTTTCTTTTTGTTTTGCCGTGTCAGCAAGTTTTAATGCCTTTATCGATAAAATAGAATCCTGCTCATTGTATTCGGTTAAAAGTTCATCTGCTTTTTCCATACTTATGCGAGGGTACTGACTTCTCAGAAATTCTTCATAGGTACTCACTCTATAAAAATTATGAAAGTCCTTCGGGCTGAGAAATATTCCGGTGAATAAAAGTATTCCAATTAAAGCGGCAAAATAAAGTCTTGGAAAAGTTGGCATCAATTGCAACCATTGAATCTTACTTTGATCAGAAGCAGCATAATTTTTGTGTATGATCCCTATGATAAAGATCAATCCTGCCAGTTTTGTTAAACCGGGCCCATGGATCCAGTATTGCTGTTGAAACAAGATCAGACCAAAGCAAAAACTATATAACAGTACGTCTGTCAGCAGCCATCGTGATTCGGTCTTTCTTGTATAAATAACAATTTTGATTCCGGGCCGGATACAATGTATAAAAAGCCAGATCCCGCATAATATCACCATGAAAGGTCCAAGCAACCAGCCAAGCTTGCGTAGCACCATGCTTATGGTGAAAGCCAGCAATGGAATTATGATGCCGTTTCCTTTTAACTTATCAAATATTTCAGGCATTATGAGTTTTATCCCTTAAGACAACAATGAAAATAATTGACAATTTATGAATTCTCTTTGTTAAGAAGATGGCTTTTCTTCTCTGCGTCCGACTCGATCATATCGTAAATTTGTACATTATGATATTAAAACCTAATCCAATATTGATTCGCAAAATAGCCTATTTATTTCTATTCTTATCTTTAGTTACGCTGAGCTTACCGAAAGACTCTGCTGCCTTAACCGCTCCGCCATTTTATTCTGAAGAAGCTTCTGTTTGGGCTGATTCAGTAATGTCAACGCTAAACAGACACGAAAGAATAGCGCAATTGATAATGGTTGCAGCCTGGAGTAATAAAGATGCTGCTCATGTTGCTGAAATAAGGAAGTTGATCATGGATTGGGGGATTGGAGGGTTGATCTTTTTTCAGGGTGGACCTGTACGACAGGCTAATCTTACGAATGATTTTCAAAAACTTTCAAAAGTTCCACTATTGATCGGAATAGATGGTGAATGGGGACTGTCAATGCGCTTAGACAGTACGGTTCGTTTTCCGCGGCAGATGACGATGGCAGCAATGCAGGATGACTCAATGATCTATGAGATGGGAAGGGAAATTGGTCGTCAGTGCAAAAGGATGGGTGTGCATGTAAATTTTGCCCCGGATATCGACATCAATAATAATTTCAGAAATCCGGTTATAGGCAGCAGATCATTTGGGGATGATAGAGAAGAAGTTTACAAGAAATCACTTAAATACATGCAGGGAATGCAAGAGATGGGTGTCCTGGCAAATGGCAAGCACTTTCCCGGTCATGGAAATGCAGACAGTGATTCACATTACACACTTCCAACGATTCATCAAGGCAAGGCAGAACTTGATTCAACAGAGCTATACCCATTTCGAAAGTTAATCGAAGAGGGTTTGGGATCTATCATGGTTGCACACCTTTCAGTGCCGTCTCTTGATAGCACACCGGAACTTCCGTCAACATTATCGCCGCATATAGTAACAGGTCTCCTTAAAAATGAGATGGGCTTCAAGGGCCTGATATTTACTGATGCATTGAACATGAAAGCAGTTAGTACATGTTATAAACCCGGAGTCTTAGACAAGCTTGCTCTCATTGCAGGAAATGACATACTCCTTTATAGTGAAGACGTCAGAAAGGCTGTCTATGAAATACATATTGCCATTGAAAATTGTGAGATCACGGAGGAAGAAGTTAACGAAAGAGTGAAGAAAGTACTTATGGCCAAATACTGGGCCGGTCTGTCAAAAACGCCACAAATTGACACTACAAACCTTCTTGCGGATCTAAATACACCTGATGCGGTATTTCTCCAGCGTAAAATGTATGAAAAGTCGATCACCACACTTACAAATAAATCTTCTATCCTTCCTCTAAAAGATCTTGAATCAATGAGGATCGCCTCAATAGTGATAGGCGACGACAAAAATAATGTATTTCAGGAAAAACTTTTGCAATATGGACAGATAGATGTCTTTTCTGAAGATAAAGATGCGCCGGTTTCTATGTTTGAAGCAATGGCAGGGTTCATGGCTAACTATGATCTGATCATTTTAAGCCTTCATGGTACTACTATGAAAGCTCAAACTAATTTTGGCATCCCGCCGGCTGCAAGAAATTTTATTGACACTATACTAAAGAGCTATAACACCATTTTTGTCGATTTTGGAAATGCTTATACTCTAAGTCAATTTAATAATTTATCTAAAGCAAAAGCGGTGGTCATTGCCTATGAGGATTTTTCACTCACTCATGATCTGGCAGCACAAGCAGTGATGGGAGGGGCAACAATGGAAGGCAGGCTACCTGTAAATAGTACAGAATTATTTCACCGCGGAGCCGGCACGAATACCACAGAACAGATCAGGTTGAAGTATACCGTTCCTGAAGATGTAGGGATTTCAAGTTCAAAGTTGCTCAAAATCGACACCCTGGTAGCCAAGGCAATCACAGAAGGAGCAATGCCTGGTTGTCAAATAATGGTTGTAAAGGATCGAAAAGTAGTTTATGACAAAGCCTTTGGGACGCAATCATTCTCAGGAAATGTTCCGGTCAGGAATTCAGATTTATATGACGTAGCTTCAGTGACAAAAATTGTCTCGACAGCACTGGGTGTAATGAAGATTTATGAAGATGAAGGGTTGAATTTGAATAAACCCCTCTCACAATATCTTCCCAAATTAAAATCTACGAATAAAAAATCATTAGTCTTAAGAGATATAATGACTCACCAGGCAGGATTGCAATCATGGATTCCTTTCTGGAAGCAAACGGTCACAAGCGGCATGCCCGATTCGTCAATCTACCATAAGACATCTTCGGAAGATTATTTTTTACAGGTTGCTGATAGCTTGTATATGAAAAATGAATATGCAGATAGTATTATGCAATGGATCTATCTATCACCACTTACAGAAATCAACAAATATGTATACAGTGATCTGGGCCCGATTCTCATGAAAGAACTTATCGAAAAGGAATCAGATGACAGATTCGAGGAGTATCTGAATAAGAACTTTTATATTCCATTACAATTATCAAATTCAGGATTCAAACCAAGAGATCAATATGCACTATCAAGGTTGATACCGACTGAAAATGATACTGCGTTTCGCCATCAATTGATAAGAGGCTATGTACACGACCCTGCAGCTGCTATGTTTGGTGGTATTAGTGGTAATGCAGGCTTCTTTAGCAATACCAATGACCTGGCAGTGATCATGCAGATGCTTCTCGATGAGGGAATTTATGGAGGAAAAAAATACCTTAAATCATCAACAATTCAAGAATTCACAAGACAACAATTTCCGGAATCAACAAACAGACGAGCCTTGTTGTTTGATAAACCAGAACCTGATAAACGCAAATCGAGCCCGGCTTGCTTGAGTGCGTCTCCTCGAACTTTCGGCCATCAAGGCTTTACAGGTACATGCGTATGGGCAGATCCCGAACATAATTTGATTTTTATTTTCCTCTCAAATAGAATAAACCCTGATGCAGGTAATACAAAATTGGCTAAAATGAACGTAAGAACAGACATTCAACAAGTTGTTTATGATGCAATTCTTGCTAAATAAATGCAATATATACTTCTAACAAAACTGAATAGCTATCTTTGTTGATATACACATTTATTGAATGAACGAGCATCTGTTATGAAAATTGGAATCTTGTGTTATCCTACCTTCGGTGGAAGTGGAGTAGTTGCTACAGAGCTTGGCAAAGCCTTAGCCGAGAAGGGACATCAAATACATTTTATTACATACAGCCAGCCTGTGAGACTGGAGCATTTTTCTGAAAATGTTTTTTACCATGAAGTCGGCGTTGCAGATTATCCCCTGTTTGAATTCGCTCCCTATGAGACAGCCTTAACAAGCAAGTTAGTTGATGTTGCAAGATTCGAAAAACTTGATCTAGTACATGTGCACTATGCGATTCCACATGCATCGGTAGCCTATATGGCTAAGAAGATCCTGGAAAGCTACGGGCTCAGGCTTCCTTTCATTACCACATTGCATGGAACTGATATAACATTAGTAGGAAAAAATGCCAGTTATAATCCTGTCGTAACTTTTGCGATTAATCATAGTGATGCGGTAACATCCGTTTCACAAAGTCTGAAAGACGATACATTCAAGAATTTTGAGATCAAGAATGAAATTCAAGTCATTCCAAACTTCATAGATTTAAGAAGATTTTCCAAACAGTATAAAGATCATTTCAGGAGAGCAATTGCACCAAACGGGGAACGTCTCATAGTTCATGCTTCGAATTTCAGGCCGGTAAAGAGGGTGAGAGATGTCGTTAAAATATTTTTCAAGATACTTGAGAAATTACCTGCAAAGTTATTGTTGATTGGTGATGGTCCTGACAGGAATATGATAGAAAAAGAATGCCGTGAATGTTCAGCATGTGATCATATTCGTTTTCTTGGAAAAATGGAAGCTGTAGAAGAAATACTTTCAATAAGTGATCTTTTTATTCTGCCTTCTGAAACCGAAAGTTTCGGACTTGCCGCATTGGAAGCAATGGCTTGTCAGGTTCCCGTGATCTCATCTAATTCCGGAGGAATTCCTGAATTAAACGTACATGGAAAAACAGGGTTTATGAGTGATGTCGGTGATATTGATGATATGGCAAAAAACGCCATTCTGATTTTGGAAAATGAAGATCGCTTGCAACAATTCAAAAAACAAGCTTTGGAGCATGCAAAGACATTTGATATCATGCAAATATTACCTGTGTATGAAAAACTCTATGAAAAGGTATTGACTTTTTCAGCACAAACTGATCCCGAGCTTTATTAAGCATGGATATACTTTATATAAAAGCACTGCATATCATTTTTATTGTGACCTGGTTCGCAGGCTTGTTCTATACTGTCAGACTATTTATCTACCACACTGAATCAGCTCAGGCGAAGGAACCGGATAGAGCGATTTTGCAGAATCACTTTAAAGTTGCAACAAAAAGATTGTGGCTCGGCATAACCTGGCCATCAGCAATTGGTACTTATATCTTTGGATTTTGGTTATTGACTTTAACCTACGGTTGGCATCTTCCCGGCTGGATGATAGTCAAATTACTCTTTATTGCAGGGCTGACCTTGTATCATCTATTATGTGGCAGGATCTATTCTCAGTTACAAGAAGACATCATACGTTACTCAGGTTCTAAATTGAGAATATGGAACGAAGTGGCAACCGTTTTTTTAGTTGCCATTGTCTTTATTGTAGTGCTGAAAGGACAAGGAAACTGGTTTTTAGGTCTTGCCGGATTAATTCTATTTTCTCTTTTACTGCTTCTAGGGATCAAGATCTATCAGCGATTGAGAGAGAAAAAATAAATGATCTTGAAAATCCGGCTTCTTTAACAGCCTGATTTTTTTGCCCTGTATCCACTATCAAGAAGTATTTTCAAGATCCTGTCCCGATGATCTCCCTGCACCAATATTTCAAAATCTTTTACTGAGCCACCAACACCACATTTAGACTTTAATTCTCTACCAAGTTTTTCGATATCCTCATCTCGTCCAATAAAGCCGGAAACAAGTGTAACGACTTTTCCTCCACGATTCTTTTTATCAAGAGAGACACGCAGATCTTGCTGAGCAGGAGCTAAGGTCACTGTTCCCTGAAGTGGTTTTTCTGAATAAGAAAAGTTCGGATTGGTAGAGTATATCACTCCACCTGTCGATTTATTTTTCTTTGACATGTCGTAAAGTTACAAATTACCGGTTGAACAAGAGCACATATTTTCTTCTAGAGCAAGTCAATCAGTTTAGGAATGAAAATAATACATCCTATGATTGCAGATACGATCGAAACTATAAGCACTGCTGCGGCCGCCAGATCTTTCGCATTCTTAGCAGTCTCATTGTAGCCCGGTGCCAGCAAATCGGTATTTAATTCCTGTGAGGTGTTCAATAATTCGGCAGTGATAACAGAGGCAATACAAAACAGAATGACAGACCATTCGAGGGGATTAAGCTTCAAGAGGGCTGAAAGAATTAGGGCCAGCAAGGCACTAAAAATATGAAAGCGAAAATTGAACTGAGTCCGGAAGGCAAATGAGATACCTGACAATGCCCACGAAATACTTCTTACAATACGCTTTATATGCTTACTCATCAATATCATTATTTCTTTGCCACAAGTACGTTTATTGATAGTGGAAAGATCTGAACATCTATATCACCATATAACATCACAGGTTCACCGTCAATATGACCTTTTATGCCGGTCTTATTTTCAATTTGGATACTCTTACCACTCATACCGGTATAATAACGTGACTTGTGCAAATTATTGTTCATCAATCTAAAAATCAGATTTGGTGCCATGATCGCAGGAAACTTCCGCACTATTGAGATGTCGATTATCCCATCTTTAACATTTGCAAAAGGTGCTATTACTGCATTATTTCCAAATTGTGATGAGTTCGCAAAGGTAAAAAGGAAGGAATTAAGCTCAGTTTTTTTTCCGTCAATGACTACTTTATATTGGTGAGAGGGATATTTATAAAATTCTGACAGCACAAGTTTTACATAGGTTGAATATCCCCGTGTGCCGGCTTCAGCAAACAAATGTGCAATATGAGCATCAAAGCCAATACCAAAGGTACCTATGCAGAAGCGTTCATTAACTCTAAGCGTATCTATCCGGTCTGATCTCGAAAAATTTAGCAGATCAATCGCCCTTTTAAAATCAATTGGAATCTTGAGATGTCTTGCCATTCCGTTTCCGGAACCTGTCGGAATGATGCCCAGCGCAGTATCAGAGCCCATCAATCCGCTTGCCGTTTCATTTACGGAGCCATCGCCACCAACAGCAACAACGGCGAAATAATTTTGACCGGCAGCTTCTTTGCTTAATACTGTGGCATGTAGTGGTGCTTCGGTAAAACTGATATCTGCATCATAAATACTATGATCGATACCGGATTCTATCCATTGCACATAATGCAGCTTATTGTGCGATCCCGATTTCGGGTTAATGATGAACCTTATCTTCTTTTTCATAAGTTCAACGGATCATCTGATTTTCGATAAGAGAGTTATTGTACGTTTGAATTATCGCTTTTATTTTTCTTTCCATTAAAGTAGCATGCTTTCGCTGAGTTGCAATAATATTTTTTTGTAAAGTCAAATCTGATTTATAATCGAATAGAAAATTTCCTTGTACTGTATCCAGAATTAATGAATATTTATCATCAATGAGCTGATAAGTATCATTTATATAATTTACTGCAAATCCTTCTGCTCCGGTGTCAAATACGCTTGACCCAAAAGAAAAATAGGGTCTTTCATAATTCAGATAATCCAAAACGCTCGGCATTATATCTATCTGTTGACTGACTTTCTCGCTGACAGCTTTCAATGAGCCATCAGGCCTGAAAAAGATTAGTGGTATTGAATACATTCCAACCCGATTGTGATAAAATGCTTTCTCAGCCAAGGCCGTATGGTCGGAGGTGATGACAAATAAAGTATTCTGATACCATTTTTGCCCGGAAGCGTAATTAAAAAAAGAGTGAAGTGAATGATCAGTGTATTGAACACTTTTATGAATGGGTAAAGTTCCCCCATCAAATTTTCCTTCAAAATCTGCAGGGATATTGTAAGGATGGTGTGAAGTCAATGTAAAGACCGTCGTAATGAATGGTGTTTTCATTGTATTCATGTTTTCGGCAAATTTTAACAGAAAGGGTTCATCGTAAATACCCCAATTGCCATCAAAATCTTTGTCATTATTGTATTCATATCTGCCAAAATATTTTTCATATCCGCATGACCTGCTAAAATTATCAAAGCCCATGGTGCCATTAGTCCCTCCATGATAAAAAGCGCTGCTATATCCTTGCTTTGCCAGTAATGACGCAAGACTTTCGAATGAATTGCCTGAATAAGAAGAGGTAATAAATGGCTCCGACAGCAATGCCGGGATGCCGGCAAGTATCGCCGGGATGCCTTCGATCGATCTTTTACCGTTCGCAAAAGAATTCTTCAGGACAAGGCTATGTTCCATGAGTGAATCGAGAAAAGGAGTGTATCCTTTTTCATTATTTAATGAGCCGATATATTCTGATCCAACACTTTCCATTATGATCAGTACAACATTCAATGCCTGGAATTTACTGCTATCAGATTCAGATTTCACAACCGGATAAATAGACTGAAGAGTTTCCTGATCGTAATATTCCACTTTGTTTAAAGTGGACTTGCCAAAAGTCTTTACAAATGTAAACGGACTGTTTAGTACCAAAGAGGCAATCGGGCCGGTACCGTATTTTGTAGCTGTAAGAATATGAATGGGCTTATACTGTATTCCTCCTCTGAAACCTATGAATACTAAGGCTACAACGATGATGTGAAGACTGAAGGTGTAAAAGCTATTCCTTTTAGCTGACGATTGACCAATTGCTCCCTGATCAAAAATTGCTATTTTATTATAAAGTAAGAAGAGCAATAAAAACAATCCTAGAAGGATCAATAACAAATACCAAAAATCTCGTACCATAGCAGGTATGGTATTTGAAATGTCCTCCCCATAATTCATTATTCCGAAAATATCTGCAGTGATTCTCTTTCCTGCGAATCGAAATAAACCCATATCGATACAGTTCATCAGAAGCATAAAGAAAGCAGGAACAAAAAATAAAACTTTTACTACAGCCTGGTATATCTTACTATAGAAAAATTGAAAGGGGAGAAGGTGTAAAATAATAAAGGGGAGACAAAGTATGACTGTAACGGTAATATCAAAACGAAGTCCGTAAAAAAATGCTGTTACCAGCGACAAGAAAGCATATTCATGAAAGTAGGAAAAGTTAAAAATCAGAAATAATAATCTGCAAACAGACATAAAAAGAAGAAGCAAGGCTATTCTTTTTATCAAGAGAAGGAGATTACTTTTCTTTTTCACAGCTACGAATGTAAGGGCTGGATGGAAATAAAAAAAGCCGCCAGATAGGCGGCTTTTTTAGAAAATTATTCTGGTTATTGAAGTGTATATGTAGCAGTGCATACAGTAGCACCGGTGCAACCTGAAGTAATTACTTCATCATTATATACCAATATAAAACCAGTGCTTGTACCTGTGTACGAAACGCTTGTAAATCTATGGTCAACAATGTCGCATGATCCGGCACCTGAACCGATTGAAGTACCAATTTGTGCAGGGATGTCCAATGAGCCGTTTCCAAGACGATTTGCATAAATGCCGGTATTATTAGCATAATCAGCAAACTTGTTGAAATGCACTCTGTTGTTTAATGTTTCGTCTATGGTGATTACCTGTGTATAGTTAAATACTAAGCCGGGACATGTATCATGCACCGCATAAGTTCCTGCAAATCCTTCTGCATCATTTTTTACACGGATTGTGCGAACGGCAGTACCAACGTTTCCTGCTGCATCAACAGCTGTATAAGTTACGCTATAAGTACCTACCAGGTTTAAGTTTGGATTGCTGCTGCTGTTATCAGAACTAACGCTGACAGTACCATCTTCATCATCTGTAGCTGTAGCACCAGGATCTGTCCAGCTAGCTGTATTTAAAGAAAGTTCAATTGAAGCATCACCTAATAAAGTGACAATTGGAGGAGTAGTGTCGTCCTTTGAGCAGGAAGTAAAAAATGCGATACTCAACATCATAGTAGCAAATGAAAGGGAAATAATTAATTTTTTCATTGGTGATTTTTTTGGATAGGTTAGAGGTTTTTTATCTATGTGGCGAAATTACTAAATAAATGAAACCAAAACATATAAATAAAGTAATAACTTTGCAAATCAAACTAATCAACCAATCTATTTCAAAAATGAAAAAAGTATTATCCCTCCTTTTAGTTGCCGGTATGGCAACTATCGTTTCTTGCGGTCCAAGTGCTGAAGAAAAAGCTGCAGCTGAGAAAGCAATTCAGGATTCTATCGCTAACGTAGCACAAATGCAGGCTGATTCACTAGCTGCAGTAGAAATGGCTGCTCAGGAAGCAGCTGCGGCTGCAGAAAAAATGATAGCTGATTCTATTGCTGCTGTTGAGGCGGCTGCTGCTGCTAAAAAACCGGCATCGAAGCCTAAGCCAAAAACTAAGGAAGAAAAGAAAATTGAAGAAACTAAAAAAGTAACCGGAGGCAGAGGTTAAATCAAAAAAGGGTAAAATCACATGATTTTACCCTTTTTTTGTTCTTTATATGAATTTTTGGGTTCAAGGGTTTATTAACTGAAAGATGTTAATGTTTTTCACATTTCCCCTTGTTAATCCATTAAAAGTGACTACTTTTGCGCCCACTATAAACAAACCTATATTATTATCAACAAAATGAAAAAAGTATTCTCTACCTTATTAGTGGCTTCAATGTTCGCTATCGTTGCTTGTGGTCCTAGCGCTGAAGAAAAAGCTGCTGCTGAAAAAGCAACACAAGATTCTATCGCTGCTGCTGAAGAAGCACAACAAGCTGCTGCTGAGCAAGCTGTTATGCAAGATTCAGTAATGAACGCTATGGAGACTGCAGTTGACACTGCAATGGCTCAGTAATCTTTCTGAAATGTCATTAAAAAAGGGGTTCCCAAAGAGCTCCTTTTTTTTATGCCTATTAACTTGATTTATCTTCCGGAGCCAGGGAAGAGGCCGGACACTTCTCACATGTCTTCGCATTTTTATCACGAAGCCCGGCATATATTTTCCGACCTGTAAAAAATAAGGCAATCAGGAAAATAACCAGCACCAGAAATAATTGAACATCCATCCCAATTAATTTATACAAAGATACGGTCTATTTTAAATAAGTTTGCAGCTAATTTCATTCCTGTGATTCAGTATAACAGATCAGACTACAGTGATGACCAACTTAGAATAATTTATTCTGAACTTCTCCGGCCAAGATTGATCGAGGAGAAAATGTTGGTTCTATTAAGACAAGGAAAAATTGCCAAATGGTTTTCAGGAATTGGACAAGAAGCGATATCTGTTGCCTGCGGACTGGCTCTTGATCCAAATGAATACATCTTACCGATGCATCGTA
>DAOQWA010000024.1:0-43005 GCA_035341855.1 Bacteroidia bacterium | reverse complement strand
AGGATCTGAGCTTTATCATCTGCAAGGCGAACAAGTTTCACAGATGCTAGAGGTCCACCTGAAGATGTACGAGCCCATACTGCACCTGTTGTAATAAAGTTAACTGCACCCGGCAATAAAGTAAAGGCACCGGCTGATTGAATGAAACGTCTGTCAGAAGGCTCATTTGGTGTGCCTCCGCCGGCTGTTGGCTGATTCTCTGACCATGGGAACAATCCGGTTACGCCGTTCGTACCCCAACCTGTTGGATCTGTATCACCCGGGAACATGAAGTCGCAGGTGTCGGCACCCGCTGTCTGGTGACCATTACCACCGTAAACCATTTTTGTACCATCCTTCCAGACACCTCTGAGGTAATCATAATAATGGTTAGCCAGATTCGGATTTCCTGTTACAGTACTGTTGTTATCATAGTAAACGAACTTAGACATGATGATCTGCTCACCGGGCTCATCAACTATATTGTTTCTGTTATTATCGACTCCATCACCGGGATCTGCAAGGGGCCCTTCAAAAAAGTCGACACCAATTGCAGGCGGATTTAATCCGTAACCTAATGCTCCGTCATCATCGGCATCACCATTATAGCAATATCCAAATCCACGTGCAACGTCACAACCAACATAGTCATCAAGATAATTTCCCAGATCCGGATCGATCCATGATCCGAAGTAAGTTTCATTCAGGGAGAGTGACGATCTGTTTATGATCTTGTATCTGTAGAAAGTCATGTTATTGATCTCATCATTGGTATTAAAACCAAATGCCTGAGCCTGTATTTCTATACCAATATTGAATGGACTTCCGGTCTCACTGTGGATATCACCTGCATCATTAAATACCCACCAAATGGTTTGGTCTCCCAAAAGATATTCACCACATTCAGCTACACCCGAAAGATTGAATTTTGGGTAATCACCTTCCTGATAGCTATATCTTCCATCCATGTTATAGTCGAAGAATGGAGCAAGGTATCTGGCCTGATTCAGCACAGAGTCATTCCCGATTGCGGGCCAGGTTTTAATAACATCGGGAACAGGGTAATCATCTGCGTTTCCGGTGGCAGCATAATACTCAGCAAAATTTTTAACCTCTGAGAGAGTTATCTTCCAATGCTTGTCATAAGCAGTACAAACGTCATTACCAATTGTAGCATTAGTTGTATCCAATGGTCCCGGCCAGAAGTCGTTTCCGGACTGACGATAAGTTTGTGCAGCCACACGTAAATTTTGCGAAGCATCCTTACCACCTATCCATATAGCACCTGAAAACAAAGAGTGTTTCCCGGAACCGAAAGGCACCTCGTATTCAGCGTTACCAACCAGATCCCACCACATATCACCATTGATAAAAATAGGTGTTCGAACATTGTTGATGTCGAGGTCTGCTCTGGCTTTGGATGGTGTACAGCCGGCATAAACCCGCTTACCTTTACCACCCGGGGCGGCAACTCTTTGCTGATCGACATTATCTTTAGCCGAAACCGGTAAAGCAAGTGATAAACAAAACAAGAGAAGTGTTGCTTTTACAAATTTTTTCATTGTATCGCTATTCTTTATGATAGGTGAATAATTATTTTAGAAGTTAAGCTGAATTCCAAGATGAATTCTACGTGGCAAATTATAATGAAATGGATTGTTTACAGCAACAGTATACAAGTCGGTATACGCCTGAGGGCTCAGTCGCCCTGCAATTCCAGGTTGTGCACCCGGTGATGTGATGTATCCGTCATCATCCGGATTTCCAGTAGCAGTATAAACAGTATTTACATTCAATGAATTCAGAAGGTTAAGTACCTGTAGGTATGCTGTAGCATAAATCGCTTTACGACTTTGTCCATCTGCACCTTTACCATATTTGATCTCAAACCTCTTATCAAATTTAGCATCGATCTTAAACTGCCAAGGAAGGCGGGATCCATTCAGGGAACCACTGATCACCGAACGTGAATTAGCAGTGGTCGTGAAATCAGCTTCCGGTGTTATGTTTGACTTACGCGTGTACGGAGTTCCTGAACCTGCCCGGATCACAAAATTAGCCCCGGCATTAGCCAAGATTTGCTCGCCCCAAAGAATAGGACCATTATAATTCTTTCCTGACTCGTAGTGATAGTCGAAGGAAGTCACAAATGTATGTCTTTGATCAAAATCAAGCGGCTTTGCTTCACGTAAGTTTGTCTGACCTTGTTGTGCAAGAATCCCCGCACTGGTGGTAGCACTTGATCCTGTACCATCGGCAAACTGTAAAGTGTAGCTTACATTCATACGGATATTACTTGTACGACGCAGATCATAACCGAAGGTTAATCCTTTTACAGTTCCAAAGTCAATATTACCATAGGTAGTGTATGTGATAGGGTGAGCAAACTGAACGTTTATAAACTGTATCATATCTCTCAGCTCTTTATAAAATGCAGAGATAGATAAGGCAGAACTCTTGCTAAGCTTTTGCTGGAAAGTAATTTCATAGTCAGTTGTTCTTTCCGGCTTAAGATTTGGGTTACTAATATTAGCTGATTGACCACGTGCCAGATTAGAATAATCAGTCGGGTCAAAACGAATCAAATTCAAATTCTGAGGTCTTTGAGTAAGTACATCATAGTGTGCTGCAAAATATGCTTCATCCGATATTGGGAAAGAGAAGGCTATCCGTGGCATTACATTTACCTGAGGAGTATAGTCTTCAAAAATTTTGGTAGAGACTTTGCTATTCTGTAACTCAGAAGGATTTTTCAAATATGGCTGAATTCCACCTGATGCACCACCTGTTTGCGTCAATGGATCAAGATTAGTGATTACATTTCCGTTAGCATCGTACCAAACATCTTCATTTCTAAATCCAAGAATTTCTCCGGGTTGAGCAATATTATCAACATAGACATAATAATCATTCCCGATATTATCAGGAATGCGATAAGTCCCGCCTGAGGTTAGTGTTGGATTTGCTCTTTCCTCGCCTGCATTGTAAGTTTCAAACAACAGGTATTTATCCTTTAGTACCTGCTGATTTGCATCAAAACGATCCACCCGTACACCTACGTTAAAGATAAGGTCATTGAACGTGAACTTATCCTGAATATATCCTGCAATATAATTAGGCCGGAACGCATCAATATTTCTCGTGAAATTATTGCTGGCATCCTTTTTAGTATAATAGTCTTCTATCGAATAAGAATTGGTTTGTTTGTTTCCAAGGTAGTCATAGCCGTAGTAGGTTACCATTCCGTTGTCAATGAGCTGGTCAGGAGTAAACAGGTCTAATGAATACATAGAAGGATCTATAGCATCAACCTGAACAGTATCCCATGCATTGAGGCCAAGAAGCTCCCGAACGTTTTCATAAAAACCATATGCAAAATCTCCGTCTACATTTCTTGTAGTGTCATAGTCAGCACGAGTGTAATCTGTCGTTACAGTAGGTATCCCTCCAAGATCACCATTAGTGACAATTGCAGAATTCAGATCATAGCCGGTAATATTTTGATTACCCAACTGACGCATCAGAGTCCAAAGTCCTTTAGGAAAAACTGTATAGCCACGATCAGTACGTTGTTCATATTCGAGTCCGATCACAATGTTATGGTTCTTGATATCTGCTGATCCTGATGCACTGATCCTGAACTGTTGATTGTCAGTATTCGTGTAACCATTAGGAAGACGACCGGGAGTGGCAAAAAGTCCGTATGTATTCAGGTTAGTACGATTGTCACCATTCAACAATCCACCATTAGCTTCAATTGCTGAAAGGCTTGATGTGTACCCGAAAGTTCCAAATGGCTCACTCAAAGCATAATACTGTTCGGTATAGTTTGTTGTTATAGGATTTTGAGTACCGGGAGTAAAAATCACAGCGGTATCGAGTTGATTTCTTGGATCAAAAAAGATAGTATCTCCGGTAAGGTTGAATGTACCATCATACCCACCATGAGTTCTCAGAACTTCATATTTCCCTACATAACCATAGTCGAATATATTGTCTTTATGTTCCGGATTCTGATTGGTCAAATTGTTTTTGCTGTAGTCAACCTGCAAAGTATAGTATGCATTTTTAATTCCGCCGGAACTCTTCTCGGTGTCATCAGTTTCAGAAGTAAAGCGCTGAGTAACTTTGGCAAAGGCTCTCCAGTTTGTTGTAATAGTCTGTGAGTTACTGGAGTAGTTCATCAAAGAATATATATCCGTGAAGTTACGGTTATCGGTTCGCTCGAGTGAACCTCCCAATGAAAGTGTCAGATTCTTAGCAGGTCTGATGTCAATTTTACCACTTACGCGGTAATTTTTAGAAGCCATATTCGGCCTCACTTTACTTTCTTCCAAACTGTCAAAAGTGAAAAAGTCAGAACGTTTTACGAAGCCCGTACCATCCGGTGCCGGACGTAATGGATTCTCTTCCATAGATTTTAGGATATCCTCTTTAACAACCCAGGTAGGAATGTTAGATGGACTTGGATCTTTGTCGTATTGATATTCACCGGCAAGGAAGAATCCTGCCACAGGCTGCCCGGATTTTTTACCCGTTGAATCCTTCTTTGTAAAAATCGGACCGGACACGTCAAAAGCTGCAAGGTTATATCCGTATGGATCCAATAACTCAGAAGTAGCCAGTTCTATACCTCCGGCAAAATTCTTTGAAGGACCTCGTGTAGTAACAGAAATAATTCCACCTGTGGCATCTCCATATTGTGCAGGAACACCACCGGTAATTACTGTAACCTGTTCTGTTCCTTTCTGTGGAAGTCCAATTCCACCACGTACTTTAATTCCGTCAACATAATATGAGGTAGCATCAGACCGCGATCCTCTGATATTCAAAGCAGTACCTTCATCTTGCTGATAGATACCTGCAGTTTGAGAAGCAATTGAATTTACATCACGTGTTGGTGCCGCTTGTATCTCTTCGAAGGTTACGGTTCTTTGAGTAGCCGGACTTCCTTTGTCAATTAATGGAACTTCGTAATCAACAATTTCAACTTCGCCGAGTTCAATTCCCTTGCTTAATTCAAAATTTGCAAAGGCCATCTTGTCTGATGATACGATCACACCTGAGATCTGCGAAGCCTGATAACCTACAGAGGTAGCTTTCACATCATATTTACCCGGGTTCAGTGGTTTGATGGAATAATTTCCTTCAAAGTCGGTGACAGTCGCCTGTACCTGAGTACCGTTCAACAAAGCGGCAACACTGGCAAATGGTATTCCTTCATTGCCTCCTTTTTCAGTCACCTTTCCACGGATCTCTCCGGTTTGTGCAAAGCTGCTTGTGCCTAATAATACTAATACGAAGAGTGGTAAGTAAAACTTCCGTCCCATAGGATTCAGTTTATTGTTAAGTTAAAGTTAATGCGGGTGGTAAAAGTATGAATTGAATGATAAAAACCAAAACAAATTTTCTTTCACCGATACCCTATATTTATTAATCACTAATGATAAGCTAATCAGAACTTTGATAATTGTTTATTAGGACAATTAGAAATCCGGATGTAATATCGTTATGTTAAATTTTCTTTCTGTCAGTTTTGAGTCAATTCAAATTAGAAGATGAAGTTTTGTTTGAATTTGCGCTATCCGGGAATGAGTTATTAACATATTGGGACAATATACCGAAATAATCTATTTTTGCCGTAATTCAACATCTCCTGTAATTATGCGCTTATCAAGTCTGGAAATCAAAGGGTTCAAGAGTTTTGGCGACAAAGTCATCATCCATTTCGACAAGGGTGTGACGGCGATCGTAGGTCCTAACGGGAGTGGAAAATCCAATGTTGTAGATGCCATGCGTTGGGTTCTCGGCGAACAAAAAACGAGAATGTTACGATCTGAAAAGATGGAAAACATCATTTTCAATGGTACAAAAACCCGTAAACAATCCAATCTGGCCGAAGTTTCGTTGACATTTGAGAACACTAAAAATATTCTTCCGACAGAATATTCTACCGTTACGATCACAAGACGTCTTTACCGCACCGGCGAATCAGAATATTTATTGAATAATGTTTCCTGCCGTCTAAAAGATATTACTGACCTCTTTCTGGATACCGGCATCGGATCAGACTCCTATGCTATCATTGAATTGAAGATGGTAGACGAGATCCTGAATGATAAACACAATGCGATCAAGAGTCTTTTGGAAGAGGCTGCGGGAATATCAAAATATAAGATCAGAAAAAAGCAAACCTTCCAAAAGCTTGAAGACACCGAGGCGGATCTGAACAGGGTGAATGACCTTTTGTTTGAGATCGAGCGAAACATGAAAACGCTGGAATCACAGGCCAAGAAGACTGACCGATACTACCGTTTAAAAGAACAGTATAAGGAACTGAGTGGAGAACTTGCATTATTTACGCTGAGTGGAAGCCGAAATACATTTGTTGAACTTCAGCAACAGGAAGAAAAACAAATCGCAGAAAAAACTTCGCTTGATGCACAGTTGGGTGAAGCAGAGGCCGAACTGCAACAGGTAAAATTATTAGCTCTTGATAAAGAAAAAGAACTTTCTGAATCGCAGAAGCAGTTGAACGACAAGATCGCCGCTATCCGTCAACAGGAGAATGATAAAAAGATCAGCAATGAAAAGCTGAAATTTTTACAGGACAAAGAAGCAAGTCTGACACAACAAATCACCAAGGATAAAACTACACTTCTTTCTACACAGGATCACATCCGGTTGAATGAAGAAGAAAAGGTTAATGAAGAGGCTTTACTTGAACAATTGCAAAAACAATTGCAGGAACTCAAGACCGAACTCGACAAAACACGCAGCGCACACGATTTACTTAGGAGTGAAATCTCTCAGATCACCGGAACTGCGCAATCGATCCAGGCAAGCATGCATGAATCGGAAAAGAGCATGGCGGTTACGCAAGCGAAGAAAGATTCTCTTGAGCGTGAAATAGAAAGACTGAAGACAGACAATTCAGTAAAAGAAGAGGAGCACTCCCGGTTTCATGAACAAGCCGAAAAAAGTCGTGTCCATAAAGAGGCGAAGGAAAGCGAGCTTAATACCTTGTTATCTTCTGAGGAAAATATTGCCTCTGAGATTATCCGTTTGGATGAGGAACTGAAGAAGATGACTGAAGAAGTTATCAGTGACGGAAGAAAATTAGACGCCAGACAGAATGAATACAACCTAACGAAAAGCCTGGTAGAAAATCTGGAGGGATACCCGGAATCACTTCGCTATTTGCGTAAAAATGCATCAACGAACAGTGCACCATTATTTTCTGAAATCCTGAGCTGTCCGGCGGAATACAAAACTGCCATCGAGAACTTCCTCGATCCATATATGAATTACTTTGTCATCGATGGTATTGAAGAAGCGAGCAAGTCTATTAATTTATTGAGCGAAGCTTCAAAGGGAAGAGCAAACTTTTTCATACTTAAAAATTTCGAAAACAATACATATCAACAAACAGAGCCGGTCAATGGATGCATACCTGCAATGTCTATAATAGATGTAGAAGACCGCTATCGTCCGCTCTGTCAGCATTTATTAAAAAATGTATTTGTAGTTGCAGAGAATCAGGATCAGACTCCATATTTACAGGAGTCAAATAGTGCATACGTCTTCATTTCAAAGAATGGTAAATATTGCCGTACAAAACACTCCTTAAGCGGAGGCTCTGTAGGCTTATTCGATGGCAAAAGGATCGGTCGCGCAAAACATCTTGAAAGTCTTGCCAAAGAAATAGAACAACTAAGTTCATCTTTGGATAACACGAAATTGCTAAGAGACGAGGTTCAACAGCAACTACTTCTTAACAAACAGCAAAAGGAAAGATTTACGGCCGATAAAAACCGATTACAGCAGGAAGTTAACAAAGCTGTTCATGAATTCAGCTCATTGAAAAACAAAGCTGAGCACCTTGTGTCTTCAATGGAAAACAATAAGAAGATCCTGGAAGATCTTCAGCAACAGCGAAATTCCATTGACGATTCGAACCAACAAAATGACCTGAGCTTCCATGAGCACTTAGACAACCTGAGGACTGAATACGAAACAATTACTTCTCAGCTTGCTACAAAGCAAGAAGAATTCTCAAATATCACTGAGAGAATGACTGCAGAGAGTCATGAGTACAACAACCACAATATTCAATGTATCCAACAACAAAATAAGATTGCAACTATAGTAAGGGATCATGCCTACAAAGTGAACTTATTGGATTCATTGAACCAGAATATTGAATCAAACACATTAGAGTTGGAGCAAAGTCAGCTTCAGATCAGAGAACTGCTTGATACATCAACAGGATTTGATGATCAGCTTCTCAACCTGTACGCAGAGAAAGAAGAAATGGATCAGTCTGTAGCGGTCATTGAAACTGAATATTTCAAATCCCGCGGACTGACAGATGAGCTTGAAGGAAAAATAAGGACTATCAGACATCAGCGTGAACATGCTGAACAACTTGCTCAGGTAGTTAAGGATCGTACGAATGAATTGAAATTGCAGTTGAATTCTCTGAAAGAAAGACTTTCTGTTGAATTTAATATCGATATCAACGACCTCATTGACAAGGAACCAAATGCTGAATGGAACGAAGATGAACTGAGAGAAAAAGTAAACAAACAAAAATCTCAGCTTGATAATTACGGTCCGATAAACCCCCTAGCTGTTGAAGCATTCAACGAGATCAACGAGCGTTATGTTTTCATTAATACTCAAAAAAGCGATCTCGCTCTTGCGAAAGAGTCACTTCTGAAAACAATCGAGGAAATTGAAATTACCGCCAGGGAGAATTTCATGAAGGCATTCACGGATATCCGTCAGAATTTCATAAAAGTATTCCGTTCACTCTTCACAGAAGATGATGATTGTGACCTTGTGTTGATCAACCCGGAAAATCCTACTGAAAGTGATGTGCAGATAATAGCTAAGCCAAAAGGCAAACGTCCTTTATCGATTTCACAATTATCAGGAGGAGAAAAAACACTTACTGCAACCGCATTGTTATTCGGTATATACCTCCTCAAGCCTGCTCCATTCTGTATTTTTGACGAAGTTGATGCACCGCTTGATGATATGAATATCGACAAGTTCAACAATATCATACGTAAGTTCTCTGAAGATTCTCAGTTCATCATCATCACACATAACAAGAGAACGATGACTGCTACAGATATCATATATGGTATCACAATGGTAGAACAAGGAGTTACCCAAGTGGTTCCTGTTGACCTGAACGAAGTAGTTGACCAGGAATAATTAATCTATCAAGAATATTATTGAGAAAGCCGGAAATATCCGGCTTTTTTTGTGTTTGTATATCATAGAATCACTCTTCAAAAATCGACTTTCAAAAAACTTCGCTATTCATAGATCAAAAATCAAAAATCACCATTCAAATACTAAGTCCTGAATTTTGAACAGCTTTTATGAGCTTATAAATACACAAGCCTGTATCTTACGGGATACAGGCTTGTGTCGGAAGTTTTACGGAACTTCTATAGATGAGAACCTAATGATCTTTGCTCATGTTTTCGTTGGGTTCTTTATCTTAATCAAATTTAGATCGCAGCTTTTTTGTATTCGTTTTGCTAATGATCCTTTCAATGAACTTTCTGAGATCAAAGAACGGATTGCTAGCTATACAAACGAAGAGGCAATGTATAAGTGGAACAATTCATGTACAGATGGCAGTATCGATGGATAAGTGGTAGATGACTAAATCCCATTCCTGATAAAAGGAATTTTCATTCCTGGCAAAAAGTCTTGAGCGTGCATCAAGTGTAGGCAATTCAAATATTCAAAGCCTAATTTCAAGTATAAACTATTAGCTAATTAATAATTATCCAAAGCAGTAAATCATTGCGTGGATTATGAGTTAAAAAACCTGAATCAAATTGAACTTTGCACAAGCTAATAGCCATAATTTACTGACTTTTTATAATAGGCTTGGTTATAATTTCATTCTTATCTGTTTCCAAAGAAACAAAATAAACACCTGCTGAAACATCTTCAAGTGAAATTGTCAATTGATTTGAATTAATCTTATCTGACTTTTTTATTTCCTTTCCAAGAACTGAAAAAAGTTTGTAACTCAGAATAGTTTGATCGTCGATCTTAACATTAAGCTTATCTGAAGTTGGATTTGGGAAAATATTTAGTTGACTACCATGAATAAGTTCGTCAATTCCAACAGTTGGTTTATTAGTCCAGATACCGCTGCCTACTTCAGCATACCAAATATTATTATTGTTATCTGAAGTAAGCCCATACGAACAACCTGTTAATGGAGGACCGGTTATTTGAACCCAACTTAATCCGTCAAATTTATACAGCCCTTCACACCGTGTCGATGCCCAAACATTATCATAACCATCAATTATCAAATCCTCAACTCCTGTATAGTTACTTTGGAATGGCATAATTGAAGTGAATGAAGTACCATCGAAAGTTGCAAAGCCGCCATTTCCTCCGCCACCTCCTATACCTCCGTTATATCCATAGTTAAATCCCATCCAGATAAGCCCTTGACTATCGATGGCAATGGAACTGCAATAGTCACTGGGTATATTTGAATTAGCCGTGTTGTAAATTGTAGTTACAATGCTAATAGGATTAAAATGCCAAAGCCCTTGAGCTCCAATCCAAATATTTGCTGAATCCTGAATTGTCATGCAACGTCCGGGAAAGGCCACAGGAAATGGAATAGGATAATTTGTAAACAAATTTCCATCAAATCTAGAAAGCCCGTCTTCGGAAACTGTCCACACATTATTTAAGCTATCAATTATTAGATTATAGATTGCATCGGACAATATTCCTGAATTAGAAGTATTATAAACTTGACAATTTAGCCCATCGAATTTAGCTAATCCTGCTCCTGAAAACGAATTAATCCAAAGTATTGCATTACTATCAGCTTTAATATTCAACACATCATTAAAAGGAAGTGCACTGTTACTGCTATCATAATGCATCCAATTATAGCCATCAAATTTATCTAGCCCAAGGCCATCACCATTATCTCGAACACTAGCCCAAATATTATCAAATTTATCTGATGCGACTTGATAAACATGATTAACAGTTAAGCCTGATGAGTCATTGTAATTTTTCCAGGTTGACTGAGAAAAACTGACTGTACTCAGAAACATCATTGCAAAACTACAGATAGCACAGATAGTAATATTTCGTCGCATAATCGGCTTTTGATTAAGACAAATTCCATTAATGGTAAACAATAAAATTTTCGACTTTTACGATTTCATTTGAAATTAATTTAATGTAATATAGCCCTGATGAAAGTGTTGTGACGTTTATTTTAGTTGAATAAAATTTCGAACTGTAAATTTGCTTTTTTTTCATGGGGATTGATTGAACTTTAAAATTATACAATCACCCGATTTTTTCTACTTTAAAATGGTCCAGTTATTTTGGGAGGACCTCAGTACCTACAAATGTTTTTGTATTTCTTCTAAATTAAAGAAATTAAGATGAAGAATTCAGTTTATTGTTAAATTTTCTCAAGTAGCTTAAAATATAATGAGAAATTCACCTGCATTAATTCCATTGGAATAAAAAAAAATTAAAACCCAAAGTTAGCACCTACATTAATCGTTGTTTTCTTACCCCTGAAATAAGGCATCGTATAAACATCGTTCTTAATACCATTGTAATCGGTAGAAGATAATGATGCAAAGATCCAGGCATCATTTACAACTTGGTATTTGGTCTTGAAAGATATATCAGAACCCTGCCAGTACACTCTATCGATAAATGGATGGCCAAGGCCATTTCCCTGAGGATCGGCAGACACGCCGGTATAAAGATATTCCCAACCTTTTTGAGCCATGGTATATGAAAGTTCAACATGCAATTTTGCGATAGGTTTATAGGCTATAGCCATATACACTTCTTGTGCATTATCTCCCAGATAGTGACCCATATTAAAACTGTTTGAAGCGAAAGTGGTGGTTTGTATATAATGTCGGTAAACAACAGGGTTGGTTCGAGTGTACTCGGCAGTGAGGAACAAATTTTTGATCCCAAGATTACTCAACCTCGCTCCTACTTTTAGTGAATAAAAATTGGAATGTTTTTCAGAATCCGTCGCTCTGCCCAAAGCGATCTCATCCACAAAGGCACTCAGGTATAAATGGGTGTTCTTGATATTCCTTGAACTAATATTAAAAAAGAACTGAGAATTTTGGCCAAGAAAATTGCTGCCTGTCGATGTCAATGAATGGTCAATTGTCTTGAAGAAGAAGAAAGGGATCAGGTAAGCAGGATGTACATTCTGGTCAGAATATACAATTGAATTACCCAATGATACCTGCAACCTTCTCAAAGGAGTGAAAGTGTACATATTGGCTGCAATATATTTCGGACGAAAGTTTATACGATTAGAATTACCGTTGACATAAGTCTTACTGCTATCTATGATGTCAGAAACTAACCATCCGTGAATATAATTGAAGTCGAACCAGGAAACAGGTTTGAGATGAAACTTCAGGAATGCAAAGCTTGGTTGATGTCCTGAAAAGATATTAGAGCCATGATAATTATCTCCCCAAACGATGTGATCCTTTACAAGTCCGATGCTTCCCCAGTTCCATGTATAGGTTATACCTCCCCGCATTTCATCAAAATCTCCTCCGCCCTCGGTATCAACTTTATAATTTGACCCATCAAACTGATTAAGGTATGCAGGGTCACTGAGACGCTTACTTTCATGATTATCACGCAGGCTGGCATAGAAGCCCAATTTCTTTCCAACGTAGGCATAAGCCTCTGCCCCATTCCAGCGGTGATAAAAACTCCCGCTGTCGTTGCTAAAATAACTCATTCCCAGGATAGGATTGATATTGAATGTGAAGAGGGTGTCTTTATAATAAAAAAGATCTAATCTTTTATCGAACTTTTTATCCGGTCGAAGTTCTTTGGAAAAATCCTTGAGATAAAAATCGAGTTCTTTTTGTTGACGTGCGTTGAGCTGCGCTCTTTTGTTATTTGCTTCAGCTAGTTTTTCAGAGATTAAAATCCGTGCATATGGCTTAATAGCGCTATTCAAATCGATTACCTGAGCATTGCTTAGCTCATCAAGGAAATCATAGATACCTGTACTGCTTACATGCTGATATACCTCTTGCCCGCTTGCAAAAGAAATTAGCAGCATGTTAAAACTCAGACATAAGATAATCCTTCGGATGGAAATTGTCATGATCCGTTAATTGGTACTACAAAAATAGAATTGGAATTGAATAATAAAACCCTGCGGGGAATTATTTACTACGAGCACTTTTAATAAGTATGTTAAAACTCGCTTTGAAGAAATATTTTATATCTGTCATCCAACCATATTTTTCATAGGCTGTAAGATAGTTCATTTCTGAAGCCATGATCTCTTCAAGAGTCTTTGGCAAGTCGGCATAGAATGGAGGAAGTAAGCCGGGCTTATGCTGAAGACGCTTAGCTCGAAGCTCCGGTGTATATAAACTCAAATAGTGTGCACTAAGTGGCCTTACACCTACTATTTTCAAGTCTCCACGCAACAAATTAATGATCATCGGTATCTCATCAACCCAGTATTTTCTGAAGAATTTACCCAGTGTAGAAACCCGGAAGTCATCTTTGAGTTTGCCGCCATCGGCAAGTGAATTTTGTTCATAAACATACTGCTGGATGAACTCAGAGTAGGCATGCATCGTACGCATCTTATACACATGGATAATACGTCCGTTCTTCCCATGGCGTCGCATTCTGAATATTGCTCCATAAACCGGCTCATAATCAAATAGCGGGTCCTTTTGTTTCGTTGCAACGAAATACAGATTATGACCAATAAATTTTTTGTCAATGATCTTAAAACCTGCTGCATATAATCTACCAAATGTTTCGGTGCGGGACAATACTTTATTGCGGTCACCGGTAAGTTTAAGGTAAATTATATTTGTTATTGGCAGTTTAGGAAAGACACGCTTTAAGATAAAGTCCAGAACATAATAAATGTGACTTAGTCCCGGAGGGAACTTTTTCATAATCCTTTGTCTGCGTTGATATTTGGTTTCAACACATCCTATGAACTTACCGTTATCAGCTAGTTGATGATTTACTGAGGAAAAGAATTTGTTTATTTCTTTAACATCATTCACCCTCTTCAGATTAACAATAGCCGTTGAATTTTGAGGAAGCTGCTGAATACTTTCTGAAATAGATGTGCGAAGAATTGATGTCCCGGGTTCATTTAAATTACAATGTGAGGAAATAAATGCTCTCACACTCTTATCCATACCACCAATTTTTTCAAGATGTGGTTTTGGATAATACTTTGGACGACGCTGCTTGGTAGTTTTCGGCAATGAAATTGCCAATGCTCCTTCACCCGCCAATACGGGAGTCATCTTCAGACGACCACCAATTCTGGTGCTGGCAGATTTAAGAATATTAACTTTTTTCATTTTTTCACCGTTACCCAACTGACAGGGATGTTCTACAATTTACTTCTCACCTCGCTGGAAAAGAAGTTAATTCGGTGAAAACGAACAAAAATCTGGCGAATACTCCCTTATGCTTGGTGAATCCAAGGCTAAAAAGGATGTACATGCATGAAATTACCGAATTTACAAAGTACCCCCGCAGTGGTTATTAATCATTGGGGTACAAAAAATTCGGGAGCATCAGACTACTTAGTGTGAAAGTAGGTGTGTTTCTGATATGTGTTACGTTTTCCTGAATTGTGACGTAAATGTAGGAAAGCAATTGGATTAGGCAAATAATCCGGCCAATAATTGAAAAGATGTTGAAAAAATAATATTGAAACTTTTAAAATACTCTAAAAAGCCGTAATCCGCCATCAGAGCCGGTTTGCAGGTGATTCTCAAGTGCTGAATTATTCAAATCCCTGCCGCATTTCTATCTTCTTCAGGCAGTTAAGATCCTTCGGATGGCAGGAAAGCAACCAATTTATGTTCTTTGAAAAATCTGACTTCTGATCCAGCATGTGCTGCCGGCGGTCAGCCCAAACTTTTTTTAGATCATCCTGCGATAAGTACTGATCCACAACTAAGAATAAGCGTTCAACATCTTTGGTTAAAACGCCGGTAGTAAGTTGGTAGTTTTTTTCAAGGTCTTCGAGATAAGACAACTCACCTACAAAATCATTATAGCGAATCGCAGGCGTACCAAGCACTGCTGCTTCAGCAGTCATTGTTTGACTGTCACCAATAAACAAGTCGGCATAATAAAGTGCATGGTGTATGTCGGTTGCACGGATGTGTATGCGGTATTGTTCGAATTCTTCAGTCAAAGCTCTTTCTGATGTTATGTAAACTCTTCCATGCTCAGATAACTTAGAAATTAATCTTCTTGCCAGAGCATCTGTTATTCCGGTTTTACCAACGTCGTGATATGCTCCCAATTCCGAGAATCGCAGAATGAAATTTCGCTTCGAAAGGTCAAATATTTTTTCAACTGTGGCTTTATCAGGGAAAAAATGATTGGGATGCAAGTATGCCAACTCATGATAGGATGGATATCCGATTTTCTTATGATTCCATTTCCAGGCACTACAGCAATCCGGGCAGATCAAATAACTGGCTGTAGGGCCTGCTATCCTGGCAAAGAAACCTACCTTTTCAAAATCATCTTCAAATAAAATAAACGACGGAATGTTGAGGATTTTACCGAGGACTCCAAGTTCTGCCGCACTACCGACAAGTCGCAGAGGTTTATTCTTCAGAATTATCCCCTGCAGCCTCAGCATCCTTCTGAAAAAATTCATGAGAATGATGAGCTTTCCTTTCTTTCCGGCAGAAGTCTTGCTATCAATATTTATAAATGATATACCGGACTCATTCAATAACTTTTCTAGGACATCTTTTGATTTAATGCAGACAATAACCTGTTCAGGCCTGAATGAAAGAATTGCATTCTTATATAAATGAAAATGGGCGGGATGTCCTAAATAAAAAAGTGCCTCTGTCATACTCTATAAATATTCCTGAAAACCCTTTGCTAGTCTAATCGGTCAAACCTTAGTCCGTATCTGGAAAAAAATGTGAGCATCTCTTCACCTGATGCAGTAGATCCAATACGCATACGCTTGGTGATTGAAACAGCCATACCAAAGCCTCTTTTTATCGACTCCTTCAACACAGCTTCATCTGCATTGAATAAAATCAATATGGTATTATGTTCTCCTTTATCCGGTATATTCTGAGCAGATGAATAGTGGATGCCTCCACTCCTCGCTCCACTTACTGCAGCAACAAATCCATGTTCAGTATCATGAATATCACATTTGAATTCTTCATATCGCAGAAACTCGAAAAACTCCTTGAAAATATTCTTCAACATTTCTTGCTGCACATTCTCTTCGGGCAGAACGGGCACATTCTGTTTGATCACTTTTGCAGGCGAACCGGCAGCAAAACAATTTGATGGAAGATCAGTGCTGATCATCGAATTAGCCCCGATGACAACGTTATCACCGATCGTTACACCGGGCATGATAAACACCCGCCATGGCAACCATACTTTCTTCCCGATATGAATGGGAGCGAACCTAACTGGATATCCTTCGATCTGAGAATTCCAACTTCCATGTGTAAACAAAAGACAATGTCCACCTATACCTGAATCATCATCAATAAACACCGGTAAAGTTGGATTGATATAGGAAAGCTGCATGACGATTGCACGTTTTCCAAGATGGAATGAAGAAGTCGGAGTACGCATTCCACCTATGTAAACTTGCTCATTGAGTCTTGCATCATCATCAATAAATACCTTCTCTGTATCAATAACCGACATAGAGCCAATTTTCACAAAACGCTTAATAACAATTTCACGACCGCGAATGATGGTTAGAAATCCAATTTTAGTTTGATCTCCAATTTCCACCTTTCTGCCAATAATGACACTACCAAGTGAAAGACTAACCCCTTTTCCAATGCTATACCCCTTCATGCGATATACAATCTTTTTCAAAAAAGATGGTAGCATACCTATTAGGAGCATGTGCAGAACCGGAATACGTCTTTTTCTGATCAGCATATTATTTATTAAAACGTCTTACAATACTTTTCACAACATTTTTCGCATTTTGGAACAACAACTCTTTAGTCCAGGGTAAAATATCATCTGTCCACCTTTGCGGATGTATATTTTGCATCACCCTGGATGGTAATGCATCATTCCTAATTTTACGGATCAGGTCTTCTGTCGAGGTCACTGATATATTAAATGAAGATCGCACCTTGTCACGAACACTATAACCGGAACCATTCCACATTCTTGAAGTATCTGTCAGGTAATATACCTTACTAAAGTCAGTATCAAAATATGGTTCTGCAAGTATACCTGATTTTTTATAATCAAACTTATCCCAGAGAAGTCTATTATCCCATCGTGATAACGGACTGCCATGCATACAAATGGTTTTCACCGGATAATAAGCTCTTATGGCCTCCAGGTTAAGCAGAAACTGCTTATAAGCCTTATCATAGTCTCCATGACAGAGCGAAAGATCTTCGTAATGATAGCCAATTTCATGTCCCAAATCGGCAATAGCCCGAATGATATCCGGAGAAAAACTTTGTTTGACGATCCGGAAATAATAAGTGCCTTGCATTCCTGCTTCTGCTTCCAAACGGGCTGTAGCTAAAGAATTTTCAGGCAGATCATCTACATCATGACGCAGAATATAACTCCTTCCGGTCTGTCCCTGCTGAACAAAGTTTTCGTAGCTAAGACAATTGTAGCCTGCCTTCTTAATAGCCTTGAGTAGCTCCACATAGATTTGAAGAGTAAAATCACGCATGCTCTACTCCTTTCGACTTTTTCCTTGCTAAAATTAATTCAGCAAGTGCCAGGAGCATCCATGCATTACTCCATCGCATAAAAGACAAACGATTCTTATAATATTTCAATTTGCGATAATAAAAATAACCCCGGTCTGCATCTTGCATTTCCTTTATCGTCCAATTTGCAACCGTAGATGCAAACTCAAGGCTTTTATTGTTTGTGTCATTGAATTTGCAGCATGTAATTATACCCTGACTTTGATTATGTATCTCGACAGGATATTCATGTGGCAACCTCCACTTACTTCTACCCTCAGGAAAAAACTGCTGTCGCATGTAAAAATCAATGCCCTTGTCACATGCCTTTTTCCAGTTCACCGGATACTCTCCTGTCAGCTCCATGATAGCTTTTATAGAGTCAATTATATATCCCTGATGAAAGTCAACCTGATGTCTCTCAATTCCTGTATCCGGATCTATCTTATATTTCCAATGTCCATCAGCATGCTGTTTTGATACAACAAATTCAACAGCACGGAAAGCCAGTTCCTTTAAAGATTCATCTTTGTTCAATGAATATACGGATGCCAGTGTTTCTGCAGCAAGCAAACTGGCATTGTAACAACAATCCTGCATGAAAGGACTATAGCTGAAACATATCCCGACATCGAATTTTGTGATTGGGATATCCTTAGTTATGAAAGGCTCAATACTGATGAGTAATTCTTTGGCTTGTTCATTTTTGCTGAACAAATAATAGGCATGTATCGCTTGTGCTATAAAGCCTGTTGCTACTACTGTTGGAGCAAATGCGGGCAAATGCTTCCCCGGTCCTGACCATGCAAAATTATAACCCCAGCATGTACCACTAAAACCTTTTGCAGGATTCTCTTTCAACCAATTGAACAAAAATCCAATCTGATTGGAATAGTCTTCCTCAGGAAAACTTTCCTGCAAATGCACGTAAGCATGAAGCAATAAACCAATACCTTTCGGATTGTAATCTTTTTTAATTCCAAGAAGCGGCCTTAAATTGATTGGGTTACGCTTTTGAATTTGCGTTGCAATTGCAGCAGTCCAGTTGCCAAATGATCTGAATGGAAACGAAGATTTCAGAGTATCATAAGGATCATAACCTTTAAATTCTTCCGCTTCAATATACTCCCTGAGTCTGTGAATAGAAGAGATAATTTCATTGTCGGAAATTGCATTGTCCAGCTTCATACTTATTCTACTCTTCCGGGATCAAATTTAATACTGTATCTCTTATCTGAATATTCATGCCAGGTATTCCTTTCAAATTTCGAACAAAAAAAAGAAGTATTACATCCGGACTGAAGCACCATTCAATGCCAGCGACTCCAACACCTTGAATGTTGCCAGTGTCGAATGGTATAATTCGTCGAAGGGTATAGGTGTTGCAGTATTATTTCTAATTGCTTCGAGAAAGAGTTTAACTTCTGCTTTATGGCCTTTATCCTGACTCCCCGGGGTTTTAGTGGTTTCAGCTCCATAGACTGTCAATGATTTAAAATCATCAAGAATTGCTATTAAACCGGAACCGAATACTTCTATACGTTCCTTAGCCAATGATTTATTTCCGTTCGAGAAGTAAGATATCTGTGCGATACTTCCATTTTCAAATTGCAGTGAAACCGCAAGAGTGTCATTCAATTTTGAATTATCATCCATCGATACAGCATTTAACGAAATGATCTTTGAAGAGGTAAGAAAGGTACACAAGTCGATGAAATGACAAACTTCACCGATTACCCTGCCGCCCCCTAATTTGGGATCCTGTATCCAATGGTCTTTTGATATCGCACCTGCATTGATACGATAATTAATTGACAATGGCATGTCAGAAGAAATGACTTTTTTTAACTCAGTAATTTGTGGAGCAAATCGTCTGTTGAATCCAATCATGAGTCTCACATCCGACTTTTCATAGAGGGATCTGATTTCATCCAGCTCATTTCGAAATAAGCATAATGGCTTTTCTACAAAGACATGTTTACCTGCTTTAAGTCCCTTCAGAACATACTCAGCATGTGAATCGTGTCGCGTTGCAATAAATATTGTGTTGATCCGACTATCATTAAAAATATCATTCGCATCACCTGAACAACTACTAAAATTGAACTTGTCTGCAATGTTACGAGCATTTTGAGGTCTGGCAGTTACCACAGTCACAAAATTTCCATTATCCTTCATAGCAGGAATCAGGAAATTTTGTCCGAAGCCACCTGCGCCTATTAAACCAATATTCGGTTCTGCAGGATTAAATGATTTTTTATCAAGACGTACTACAGAATTGATCTCTCTATTCGTATCATACTTTAACACTATACCTGCGTAGGTTTCTGACTTATCGAGGATGAGCTCATATGCCTGCCTCGCATCTCTAAACGGGAAAGTATGTGTGAGCAAATTAGCCGGTTTAACCTGATTGGTTCTGAGCATCTCTGCAAATGCCTGCATATTTCTGTTTTCAGTCCATCGAACGTAGGCGTAAGGATAGTCTATACCATGCTCTTCATATTCCGGATCGTATCTTCCCGGACCGTACGAGGAGGACATTTTTAAACTTATTTCTTTCTTGAAATAATGCTCTCTTTTAAATCCTGTTGGCACGGCTCCAACAACGACGACTGTACCTTTTTTTCTTGATATTTTTCCGGCTAGATCAATAGGGTCGAGTGAATCTGTACCGGCTGTTATAATCACAGCATCACAGCCAAATCCATCAGTAATGTTAAGTATAAGCTGTTCGAGATTTTCCCTCTTACGTTCAAACGAAAGATCACTACCATTTTTCCTGGCTAGCTCCACCATCTGCTCGTCCATATCAATACCAATAGCCTTCACCCCAGCCGCTTTCAGCATTTGCATGCTGAGTTGTCCTATTAACCCCAATCCTATTACTGCACAATTTTCACCCAATCTCACATCAGCCTGCCTGATACCTTGCAAAGCAATAGCTCCCAATGTGGTGAAAGCTGCAAATTCCAGCGGAACTGATTTATCTATATGAACACAGAGATTCACCGGTACAGAGACTACTTCTGCATGATTGGCACTTCCTCCTCCGCAAGCTACATAATCGCCCACTTTAAAATCGCTAACATCATCCGCTACTGCAATTACTTCTCCCGCACAACTGTATCCCAAAGGTGATGGTGAATTCAATTTATTCATCACCATTTTATACGTATCCAGTACACCAAATGTCCTGGCAGCTGCTATAACTTTTTTTACTTCGTCTTTTCTAGCTCTGGCTTTTCCTAATAAACCCAGCCTGGCATCTTTAACTGTCTTTCCTTCCGTACCTGCACTGATAAGTGAGTAATGATTTCGTACCAACACACAACCGGATGACAATGCAGGAAAAGGTACTTCAAGCACCTGCATAAATCCATCTTTTAAATTTTGTGTTAGCTGTTCCATAATTATTTTCCAGAATCAATAGCACTTTCAAAGGCAAGAGATAGATTTTGAACCATCTTCTCCTCTGTAAAATTCTCCTCATATTTTTTTCTGCCGGAGGCACCCATTCTTTCTCTCAGCAGCTCATCTGATAATAATAATTCAAGTTTAGCGGCAATGTCTGAAGGACTCCCAGCTTTAACAATAAAACCATTTTCTTCATCCCGCACCGACTCGACGATTGCTCCTCTGTCAGTAGAAATTATTGGCAAGCCGGCTGCCATTGCTTCAACGATTACCCAGGGGTGGCCTTCAGGTGCCCTTGGAGTAAAAACGAGAATATCGGCATCAGATAAGAACTTCAATTTATCTTTACCTGAGGCAGGCGGATGAAATCTCACCGGTAATTTTTTCTCTTCAACTCTTTTCATACACAGCTCACGAGTTTTATCCTCACGCCAATTTCCAACAACATCGACAGCAAATTTTCCGGCAAACTTATCAGCCAACAGTGAAACAGCATCAATGACGTCTTCAATACCTTTGGAAGACTGAAGATTTCCCAGATACAGAACACGTAGTATGTCGTTTCTTTTTACTCTAAATGAGAGGTCATAGTTACCTCCATTTGGCACAACAAAGACCTTTTTTTCTTCAAAAATGCCTCGAAATAGCGGTTTTAAATTATTTCCAAGAACTATCACCCCACGACTAAGTCGCAGGCTCCATATTACAAAGCGCTTAAGAAATGGCGATCTGCCTTGCAACCAATTTTGAAAATTACTACCACGTAACTGAAGCAAAACCTTTCTTCCACAAAGCCTGGCGATAGCAATAAAAAAAAAGTCCTTCATGAATCCTAGTGTACTCTGACTAAAAGGGATCAGTACAAGGTCGGGTTTATGGAAAACAGAAATCCTGAACATGTTCAGATAGATCCTGATCGTTCGAAAGACTTTTGCCAAACTCCACTTGCCTATAGAGGTTAAAGAGGTATTCGTCCCCGTGTGCAAATGCAATAATTCATATTTCCTATTCAGGGAAGAATTAAGAATAATTTCCGTAGCGATTGCAGGCCCCATGTATGGGGGAGGAAGTTTTCCAAGGATTAAAACTTTCTTCTTTCTCATGCTGCATCCTGGATCTGTGTATTCCCGGTCGCCGGTGTATTTTTTACCAGAATAGAATAGGCCGACTTCCTGCTCAACATAGCGAAAGCAAAAATCGGGAAGGTGTAATTCATCAAAGCCAGGTACAGAGTCGGCAAAGTACTCATGGAATAAAGTAATGTAGCACCGCAGGCACTAAGAATGAGGTATCTTTCCGGAGGTCGAAACCGGTTGTGTTGAAGAAACACAGAAATAATGAACAACACGTACAATGCAATTCCGAATATACCAGAAAGAAAAGTTATCCGAATATAATCATTATGCATCCCACCTCCAATCATGGTCGGGACTTCCTTAAATCCGGAAAATGATGTACCAAAGAATCGTGCAAAGCCAGGCATCTTGTACCATATATCAAAATATCGTTCCCAGCGTTGAACGCGTCCATTGAAGGCAAATTCAACATCCTTATCGCCGGACATGACAGCAAATTCTTTTTCAATGAGCGGCCGGATCTGTGATTCATAAATTTGACGTGCGAAAAATGGCAGAATAATCAGACCAACAAACACGACGACCATTACTCCCTTTATATTCTTCGAATTAAAATATGTAAAGAGAATAAGAATAGTCAGAAAAACAGACCATGTCGATACGTGGCGGATATTGATGATACCATAAAGACAAAGTAAAAACATCAGAAGCAACTTTGTTGTCGGTACTTTTACTTTTACCCTTTTCACATTGGCGAAAACCTTATCAAGATAGAAATATGAATACACAAGGAACGATCCGATAAAATACACCGCATAACTCATACTATCGCCATACTCACCTCTTAGCCGGGTACCCCCTCCTCTACCTTCTGATACGTGATGCGGATCAAGAGGATGAACGAAGGTTTCGAATGCCAGCATGCCAAAAGGGTACAGGCAGGAATATAAAAATGTTTGGAGTATAAAGTGGAGATCTTCTTTTCGCTGAATAAAATATCTGGCATAAAAGAACAGAAGTACGGGCGTGATGTATTTAATAGAATCGCCAAAATTATCGAGTGAAAATCGTGATATCAACATGACTACGCAGTTGATTAAAATCACGATACCCCAAAACCTCATAAACTCATCGGATGAATTCTTTACAGGTCTCTTTAATTTCCCCGATTGCATACTGGCAATAATGAGGACAGGCGTTAATACCCCTACGATATACAGAGGTGACAGAATTGAAGAAATCTCCTTGATGAAATAAAAATTGTCTACCAGTGGACGTATCAGAATAAAGAATGGGAACCACTTTCGGGTCCAATCCAGGCTCATCCAATATTTTTTCCAATCTGTAAACGACATGCTATCTCTTCAACAAGCTCAACTTATAAAGATAAGCTTCTTGTTATTGCCCTGACGAAACCGGAAGCACTCACGTGAAGCGACGCTTCCTGCTCTATAAAATTTCTTGCCTTCTCACCCATCAATCTTGCCTGGTCAGGATTATCCAGGATCCAGTTTATCTTTGATTTTACAAGGTCTTTATTTTTATAATCAACAATAAAACCGGTCTCTCCGTCTTTGATTAAATCAACAGTAGCTCCGGCCTGAGTTGAACTTATGCAAGCTAATCCCGCTGCCATTGCTTCATTCAGAACAAGGCCCCAAATATCAAAGTCAGTCTGAAACAAAAACCCGGCACTTCCGGCTAAATATGCAGGAAGTTCAGATTTTTGTTTAAATCCATGAAAATGGACTATTTCGGACAAACTGTTCATTTGTACGAATTTTTCGAGATTAGGTTTATCATCACCATCACCAATGATATCAAGTACAAAATCTTTACGTTCCAGACTCAGCTCATGGATTATCTCTAACAAGCGAAGTACATTTTTTCTTGTCGAGAGATAGCCAATATAGGTCAAACGCGCAACGTTGTCGGGCGTGAGAACGCTTCTTAATGCTTTTGTTTCAGCAGAAAAAAAGGCGGTATCAACTGTATTTATTCCTATTTCAATTTTCTCCGCATCTATGCCAAGACTCATAATATAATCTTTGGCTTTTGATCCATAAGCAATAAAACCCTTTGCGCTACCGGCTATCAGGCGACGCTGAATCCTTCTGAGAAGTGAATCATTTCTTCCGGGAGCTTTCACAGCTCCGGACCAAATAATATAATTAGTCTTTTTCCATAGAGACCGCCACCATAATTTTGAAGTCCCAATGGAAAAGCCACTCATGATAACACAGTCTGCCTTTTCCGACTCGAGCACTTTCAACAAACCTTTATAGGTAAAGTAAGTTTTTTCAGAGTTTCCAAAATCATATTTGACGGAATTCAGAAACACATAGGTAAAAGAACACTCAGCCAAATTTAATTTTGACTTCCTTCGCGAATAATTTTCAGAGCCAAAAACAACTTTCAGGGCGATGTTCTTTTTCAATAACTGAGCATGTATCTCATTGAACAGAGGTATCCTGTATGGATTAGGAACATTTGTAACAATGATTACTTTTTTAATGCTCATGAGTATCGTTCATCCAGCGGTTAAACCAGGTCATCAGAAAATAGATTGTCCAAAGGGTATTACTTACACCTTTGTCACCCTTTTTCAAACGCTCAGCCTGTTTTTTCAAACCCCTGTAATCAAACTGCGGATTATCTTTACAAAAATCAAGGAGATTTGTTTCAATATAATCAAGCATCAGATCTCCTGCCCATTCCTTTAGCGGTACACAAAAGCCCATTTTCTTTCGGTAAAGCACTTCAGCAGGGAGGATTTTCTCCAGGCTTTTCTTAAGGATATACTTTGGCTCATAGCCACGGGACTTCATGGAACCATCAACTGACAGGGCTAAGTTCACAAAATTAGTATCTAAAAAAGGACATCTGATCTCTATTGAATGAGCCATTCCAAGCCTGTCCGTCCTGTGCAGGTAGTAATTTGGCACATTAAATTTATAACCAAGATAACACATCCAGTCGGTATCGCTAAATGGTCTGTTGCCTCGGGGGATGCTGTCGAATTGATCTTTAAACTCTTTTATTACACTATAAGAATTTAAGTTTCTGCATTCCTCATTAAAATCATCACTAAGAAAATTCCTCTTTGTACTCTCTTTAAAACTCTTTGCTCCTCCCCAAAAAAATTCCTGGTTCGCAGCTGCCCTTTGCATTATTTCAGACGAGGGTGACATCTCATCCCATTGTCCGAAAAGTCCTGCAATTGACTTGCGTATAAAACCCGGTAATTTTAAATACTTATGGTACCTGGGATAGAATCTGATATATCGTTGCCAACTCCTATAACCTGCAAAGAGTTCGTCACTTCCATCACCGGTCATCACTACAATAGTTCCATTCTCTCTGGCTTTTTGAGATAGAAAGTAAAGCGGTATGCAAGTAGCATCTGCAAGAGGTTCATCAAATACGTCTACTATTGCCGGAAGAAAATCAATAATATCCGCCGGACTTACTATTCGTTCGTAGTGATCAGTACCAAATTTTCGTGATACCTGCGAAGCGAAGGCCAATTCATCATAATCCGGTTGACCTTCAAATCCTATGGAGTAAGTTTTAACCGGGTATCCGGCTTGTCGGGCCATGAGTGCTACGATCGCACTGGAGTCGACGCCACCACTAAGAAAGGCACCTACAGGAACATCACTCACCATCCTGTAGTCAACAGCATTTTGCAAGCCGGTAAATATTTCCTGCTTCAATTGTTCTTCCGTTTTCCCTGATAGGTCCTCATAATTAACGTCCCAATATTTTCGGTACTCCAGGATGCCTGTTTTATCAACGCGCATTAAATGAGCGGGATGCATCTTACTGATACCCCGAAACATTGTTAGCGGAGGTGGCATTAAATTGTAGGTAAGAAAATGATACAATGATTCAGGATCAGTTTCCTTTTTTATCCATGGGAGCTCCAATAATGCCTTCAGTTCTGATGAGAATGCAAAAATTCCGTTCTGAACACTATAATAGAATGGCTTTTTTCCGGCTCTGTCACGTGCAATAAAAAGCTCTTCTTTACCCTTATCCCAAATAGCAAAGGCGAACATACCATTCAAATGCTCCAGAAAAGCTGAGCCCAGCTTTTCATACAGCAACAACAGAATCTCAGTATCACTGGTTGATCTGAATTGATAGCCAGGGAAAAATCTATCTTTCAGTTCCTTATAGTTGTAGATCTCTCCATTAAAAACGATCACATTACCTTTTTCAGAGATCATAGGTTGATGACCTGATGCAGACAGATCAATAATACTTAATCGGCGATGACCTAAAAAAATATTTCGGTTCATATCCGACCATTGTCCGCTGTCATCCGGTCCTCTATGTGCCAGTCTGTTGTTCATCGCTGCAATATGCTGCTCCGCCTGCCGGACAGGTGAATCATGCAATGAAATAAAACCGTTAATTCCACACATCTTGATTCGCAATTATTTTATCAAACCCAGGATTGCATTAGTCCATTCATTTCTAAAATACTTCATATCAAACTGAGACGTAAACCTTATTCCATTCTCAGCATACCATGATCTTCTATGCAATACCTCTTTGACTGTTTCATTCAGTTCCTCCTTTTTTGAAACTATTTTTTGCCCTGCACCATTCAACAACTCCTTCATGCCTCCAATACCACTGCCAATCACAGGTGTCCCACACAGCAAAGATTCATGAGCTATTCTATTCCATCCTTCAGTCATCTTTGACAATGTAATTACAATATCACAAGCATGAAGCATCACAATGTAAGTTGACCTGTCGAGATGCATGTATTGCACAGGAATATCCAAAGCAAGATTCTTTGTACCTGTCATGATCAAATGATAGTCCGTATCTTTTAATGCATCATAAACATCATAAACACCCTTTTGCCTATTGGCGTTTCCTGCATATATCAATTTTTTTCCTTCCGGGATACTGTACTTTTTTTTAAAGTCAGAGACTGCATTTTTTTGAACTACGTAATCCCCCGGCTCAAAGGCATTATAAATAACTTTCACATTTTTACATCCAAGCTTTTCAAGGTATTCTCTCCAATAGCTGGAAACGGTGACAACCATATCCAATTTCTTCAGTCTTCTTTTTAAGCGTTCAAAATACCACAAATGCTTTAAAGAAGATTTACCGAGGTTATCATCAATATGATGTATCATCCCGATACATGGAATATTACCGGTAGGCGCTGCAAAAACTATAGGATAGGGCTCACGAATAATAACATCGGCCTTCGGAACATCACGACGCATACGTTGCCAGTACCTGATAAGCGATTCTTCTTTTTTCAGTATTGCGCTATCCGATACTTCAAGAATAAATTCTTTCTTCAAAACACCTGCTGCATGGACATCATAGGCATTGCCTCCATTTGCATCAGGCGACAAAACACCGGAGCGAATTGAATCAGCTACCAAGGCTGAACGAGTTTGCCAAATTACTTTCTTCATGCCAGAAGACTACTTGAGAGTGGATAAAAATGCGGAAGAAATTTGCGATTATACTCACGCTGTTGAGATTGAAACTTAAAATATTTCAATAAGGATTCCGGAAAGCCTTTACTCTTAAACGGCACTTTGATCTCAAAGGTATTGAACCTATTCTGAGCTCTGAAGTATTTTTTTCCCAGGAACAAAGCTGCAAATGCCGGCAGTTTTACACCATGCCTGATACAAGCAAGCGACTCTGCCCCACTCATTGTGATATTTCCGGCAATTTTAAAATTACCTTCTCCGTGCATATAAACTCCTCTCACATCCAATACTGATGAAAGGACTTCAGGATAAGTTACCACAAACTCTTCAAACCATTTTGTCAAATTCCTGATACTGTCTCCACTACTGAACCAGGTGTTTCTAATAGAAAGCAGTGTGTTAACCTGCTTTTCAAGGACCGGAGCATTAACACTTAAAAAATCAAGGTCAAACTTAAGTGCTTTACCATGCAATAACAAACTACGCACCTGCAAAATCCCATATTCTTTTTGGAGCATAATATTGATATACATCTTCAACATATACTCCAGCGCGATCTGTGTTTTGATCAAATTTATCTCCGTCTCATTTCTCCCATGATCCCGCTGAATTTCCTTACCTGACAACAAGTTATAATTATGAAAAAAAGAAAATCGTGAAGATTCATGAAAATTCTTTTCAGAACAGCCATAGAGTCTGTGTATAAAAAGATACTTTTCTTCTTTAGATAAATGTTCATGTAAATTATAATTACAAACAAGATCATCAGAGAATATGACCACGAGGTCCAAATCAGAAATTCCAGGAGTGCCGATCCCACCTATCTGATACACAGCCTCGATCCCTTTAACAGCAGACAGTTTAGAAATTACGCTCTTAAGAATTCTGTTGTAATCAGACTCTACCAGAGTGGTTGGTATATCTACAGTATAGTAGCCCATAAGCAGAATCGTCCTGCGGAATTCATTGGTTTGTTTATGCTCTTGCAGATCTTCATGTCGGGGTGGAGATCAAGGTTGCAATAATTAAATTCAAAACTGTCCTTGCCTTTTATTTATTCAGGAAGCTGATACGGATAATTCCCGCAGGCCCTGTGTCGAGTACATCGTAATAATAACGCTCTCTAAACTCCTGTAAGTACGAAAGCACCTCAACGCCCTTCCCCCTGTTAAGAATATCATGACAGAATACGATTCCGTTTTTCGACATGTATTGTTCTACCAGCTTAAATTCTGCCAGTGCTGAACCTTTTCTTGAATCGATAAATACCATGTCAACTTTTTGATCAGAAAAATTGCTCTTCAAAAGTTTTCTTAAAGTATCAACCGGTCCGTTGTAATTTGCCAACTCATCGTATGCAGGGCTGGTTGTCTCATCACGTGTAACGCTTAAGCCGAGTAGTGCATGAAATGTTGGGTAGTCTTTGTATTTGCGAACAATATTATCATAATGTTCCTGGAATATTTCCAAGGTATAGAAATGGCATTCAGGAAATTTTTCATGCAGGTAGTTGAAAACATGCGTCGCAGAAACGCCTTTCCCTGTTCCAATTTCAATATAAGAACGAGGCTTAACCTCATCAATGGCAATTTGTATAACCTGATAATCTAAGTCAGTAACAGCACCCGCATTGTCAAAATGATCACCGCGCAAGGCACGATAATATTTCTTTAGTCGCTTTTTGACTTTCTTTTTAACAAATAAATATGGTGATGTCGACATTCGGTATATTGATTCTCAGCAGCTAGCGAAATAGGTTTACCTCAACCTGATTTGCCAATTCTGCCATTCTGTTATAAAAATCATCATTCAATCTGGCAACAAATTGCCCCGGTATCGGAGGGCCCATTTTCTTCCTATATTTCATCCAAATATAACCGATTTTCCTGAATTTTCTTAATTCCGCCTGATTCTCAAACTTTGGCCATTCTTGTCTTATTCTCGATACATCTTCCATTATACTCCAGGTGTTTTGGTTAAAGTCGGCTGCTGCTGCAGTAAAGCTGAACTTTTTAAAAATACCACGCTGATCTCTGGCCTGGATGTATAAGGTAGGCAACATCATAAATTCACTCAGCACACTCTTCAGTTGATAAAGCGTTTTTGGCCGATTGCTGACTTTTGAGATCTTCCGAATTCGCCGGCAGATATTTTTAACCGGGCCAAAGTAATCTGCCTTGGTCCTGACAACGAATGAAAGCTCAAAATCAGAAGCAGGGAGCAATGATTTTGAATAAGCAAGTACTTCCGGTGGCAAATAACCGACAGGATAATCCAAAAGGTCTCTTTCTGCCAATATAAACCATCCATGATGTTGCAAGGGGTCTATCCTGTGCATGATAGCACGCGTCTTGTTTATTTTACCGGCAAGTAACTTCAAACGATTTTTATCTCCGAAAACTTCATTCCGAATAATAATAAGTCCATCGAAATCACTGAAATTTATTTCCTCATTCGTTGCGATGCTTCCATGAACGAATGCAGCATATATATCATCTTCCATCTCCTTTAAGCTCTCCATCATAGTTCTTACGTCTTGATTATTCCCATCATAAGCAGGAATAGTAAGCGTTTGAACAGGCTCATTTCCTTCGATTATTTTTCCGGATTCATAGGCTTCAATGATCCTGGATGCATTTTTATCGAGAATAAAAGACGGGAACAAAGCAGATAGAAGACCATCTGTGATGGTAAACCAGCCTCCGGCAAAATATTTTCCCAGCAGGGTTTGAAAATTCCGGTTTTGCATCTACAGTTGATATCAATTTTGACACAAGCCTGTCAGGATCATGATTCAGAATTCGCTCCTTTAATCCCCTATTTCCAAAAAAGCTTATTAATCTTATATGCTTTGACAGATGAAAGGTTACATCCAATAAATTAATGCACTATAAATAATCAATAAATTGAAACCCTGAAGCAACTCCTGAAGTTCAATAAAATTCATCCGTTACAAATGAAATCAAAGGACCTTAAGATCACTTCAAGCATAGTTTCAAAAGAACAGGCAAAAAACAGGGAAGATCTGATCACTTTCTTCAAGACTAACCCTCTTCCTGATCAGGAACTCATGCGAAATCTGGGACTTTTTCTTAACCCGGCAGACCTCAGAAAATTTCTGTTCATGAATGATTTGTATCAACGTAACACATCAATTCATGGAGTAATAATGGAATTTGGAGTCAGGTGGGGACAAAATTTAGCATTGTTCCAGTCTTTGAGATCTATTTATGAGCCTTACAACTATAGCAGGCGCATAATAGGATTCGATACATGGGAAGGCTTTCCATCAGTACATGAAAAAGACGGGAAAAGCTCCAGTGTACAAACAGGTGCTTATTCCGTCAGCAAGAAGTATGAAGAGTTTCTCGATAAATTACTGGGAGCACAAGAGAAAGAAAGTCCCCTTGGCCATATGAAGAAATTTGAGCTGAGAAAAGGTGATGCTTCTGTGGAATTAAAAAAATATTTAAAAGAACATCCGGAGACGATCATTTCTTTAGCTTACTTTGATTTTGATATTTACGAGCCAACAAAAAAATGTCTGGACATGATCAAACCACATCTCACTAAAGGGAGTGTGATTGCCTTTGATGAATTAAACCAACCGCTTTTCCCCGGGGAGACAGTTGCCTTGAAAGAAGTATTCGGCTTGGATAGATTTAGTATACAAAGAAGCCAATACAGCCACTATCAATCATTCATTATCATAGACTAGAAAAAGAAAAGTCTTCTATTGCAGCCGGGTAGAAACAAATCAATCGTTGATTATCTGCGTCGGATAAAATGAATGAATTCACCGGCCCTCTTGTGAAAAGTTAATTCCTGTACATCAAGATAAGCCTGATGGGCTAATTTTTCTGCCAGCACCTTGTCTTCCACAAGTTGCCTTATTCCTTTTGCCAGAGAAGTTACATTATCCGGTTCAACAAAAAGAACATTTCTATCATTTAACACATCTCGCGTTGCAGGAAAATCAGGTGTAATGACAGGGTTATGTGTCGACATGTATTCATTAATCTTTTGAGGATAATTGAATTCTACCATGTGGTCTTTCGAAGTATAATACGAAACAAGCACGTCGGCTGCGATCTGATAATCTCTTATCTTTCTTGAATCTTCGAAAAAACCGGTGAGTATGATATTGTTTATCTTCCTGTCCCTACAATAACTCTTTACAGATTCTACAACAGCTTTTCTTCCACCTGTAAATAAAAATTTATATTCCGGGAGTTGGCTTGCTGCTTCAAGTAAATACTGAACCTCCTGAACTTCAAGCCCCAGCTTTCCGGTATAAACTATCAGTGGGTTGTTGAGATTATAATCAATTCTTCTCCTGGCTTCAGCCCTATCAGGTTCGTTTTTATAAACCGGAACAGGAGCAAGAGAAAGCAGAAAATTTTCGTCATCCTTCTTTACAATTTTTCTGATAGCTTCACGTGTTGTTGTCACTCCTGCAAGTATTCCATCTGATTCACGGACCACATATTTATATATCTTGCTATTTTTAACCTCAGCAGCCATAAAAAATACTTTCCACGAACAGAGAGATCCCAGCATTTTTCTAATTACCAGTGCAGGAAGAATTGACTTTGCATCTCTTGAGATAAAGACGATTTGATTTTTTTTAAATAAATTTCTAAGGCCGTGCTTAATTGTACTGAATGTAAATCCGAGTAACAGCAGAACAAAACGGCTGATCTTGCCTGAATTTTCTCTCAGCGGGGTAATGAGCATTTTGGTTTTAACACGATTCTCCAACCCATAATAAGCAGGAATGTCCTTTGCATGAATGTTATCTTTCATGTATGTATACGGATATACAATAGTAACCCGTTGATTATGGCCGGCAAATGCATCACAAAGGCGCATATCGAAAATCCTGTTGGTTGTCGGCCTCAGGAGACAGTATGGTGAGAAAATAAAAATGTCTAATTCGCTATCGCTGTTACTCAAAAAATGATCTGATTTAATAATTCAATATTTAACTAGCCATTAAACTCCGTGGCAAGAATTCCCATGCTATACTGATTAATGAAAGCACCATTCTTAAATACATCATCCCTTAATTCGCCTTCTTTTTTAAACCCACAAGCTTCATAAATGTGTATTGCTGCCGGATTATCAACCCTTACGTGTAAAAATATACGATGCAGACCTAAACTCGTAAAACCATGCTTAAGCATTTTATAACAAGCTTCTTTTCCATAACCCAATCCGGCAAAGGACTGATCTATCATTATGGCAAACTCTGCCTTCCTGTTGATTTTATGAATATCCTTGAGGAAGACGATACCTACAAACTGACCTGTTGTGATGACTTCAACTGCCAGTGCAGACATTGAGGCATTTCCCAAGACACTTTTTTCAAACCACTCTTCTTCCTGTTCCTTGCTTACAGCGTAAGGATGTCCTGCAAAATGATTTCTCACTGCATCCTGATTTCTCCACTTCCAGCTTGTGGCAGTATCAGTCTTTGTAAGTTCTCTTAGTCGTATCTTGTCTGTCATCTTTCACCGATAAATTCAAATTATATCTGCTTTTGTCCAGCGATATCTTTGAAGAATATTTTTGTACTTTCCGGCAACTTCAGGAAAACGGGTATCCCAATCGGATACCAAGGCTTGATATGCTTCGTTATTGTGAACTCTTTTTCCAATATAGAACTTTTCCATGTGACCGGAAAAATTTTTTTTAAACACCAGCAAAGGATCATTGGGGTCGGCACTAACTCCACCCCCAAGATGCAGTTTCTTCAGCCCGTTCTGTTTTGCCCACATCACTCCATGGTGCAAGAGCAGATTCCCGGCGGCTATTTTTTTTCCTTCGCCTGATGCGGCGGCTAAAAAATATTGGCCAATACTTATACCACCCAGGAAGACAGCTGCGCCAACAGAACCTCCTTCATGCTTTGCTTCTAAAAATACACCTTCAGCTTGAACAAGCTTGGCTAACTCTGAGAAAAATATATCGGAAAAAAAATACATTGGAGCGGCATTGACCTGATGCATATTCTCCAAATACATTTTTACAAATTCTTTATATGCCCTTTCGTTGTATCCGGCAATCACCCGCACACCTGACTTTTCAGCCTTCCGGATCTTATTCCTGTTTTGCGATGAGTATTCATTCCAAATTACTTCATCATCATTTTTGAGGTCAACATAAACATAATCACGTAATGGAACGATCTTCAACAAAGGGTCAACAGAATTCATGCTATGGTTCTTTAAGATAGGATGAAACCGGATAAACTCACAAACTACGTTCTTCTGTTTACAATACGCTTTGAATGCCATGGTGGCACGTTCAACAAAGGATGGATCTGTGGATCCGCTTATAGGTCCTGAATAACCATAAACCGTTTCTATATCGCGATAGATTTCAGCACTGATTTCATGCTTTATTTCTCTCAACAAAAAAGGATAATAAAACAGTTCACTATCTTCTCTATACAGAAATAGCTGTAGTTCTCCTTCACCGTTTAACTCATACAAGCGATTATAAAAATAGGTAAAATTGATATCTCTCAGCTCATGCGGAAGGCTGGCGAACGCCTCGTTCCAACGCTCTTGATGCGAGCTGTTCAGCACTTCCACAAGTGAAGATGAAGATGTCATAGAGGATCATGTACGCTTTTGCATTGATACAAACTCTTTTATCTTCCTGCATACTGTAAGTATCTGGCTCCTTGTAAGCTCCGGAAAACTAGGAAGTAAAAGACATTGATGATTCAGTTGCGTGGCAACCTTATCATCTCCTTTCAGATGTTTCAAATGAGTATGTGTACCAATGGGATAAAACATCGGACGGGTTTCTATATTGTTCTCAAATAAAAATAACTCAAGCATTCTTTTCTTATTCAGATCAAAATTCGTAAAGCGCAAGCCAAACATCCACTGAGCATGTTCTGTATCCGGCTCCTCTTTTTGAAGTGAAATCTCCTCTATGCTCTCAAGTTCCTTACGATACAATTCAAATACCTCTGCTTTTCTCTCTCTGATCTCTCCTTGCATCAGAAGTTGGCCGTAAAGTAGTGCAGCTTGCACATTCGTCATTCGATAATTATATCCTAGCTTGTCGTGAATATATCTTACACTTGACTGTCCCTGACCCCTGACTGAATTCAGGTATTCAAACAGATCTTCATCCTGTGTGAACACAGCTCCACCTTCTCCGCTCGTGATGGTCTTATTACCAAAGAATGATGCTGAACTTATAAGTGAGCCGGTGCCTGAAAATTTACCTTCATGCCTCCCAAAGATCCCTTCACAATTATCTTCCACAATGAGCAGATCAGGAAACTTGCGTTGCAACTGAGGTATATTGATGATGTTACCCAGGTTATGCACAGCCAATAAGGCTGTGTCTTTTCCTATTTCATTTATTTTATCAGTATCAATATTCCATGTATCAATGTTGGCATCAACAGGAATTAGTTCAAAGCCACCGGAAAAAAGAAAACAATTCCATGCCGCGACATAGACATTATTTGGAACAATAATTTTTTTTATGTGCGGGAACTTGAACTTCAAGCCAAGGGCAAGCATATGCGTCGCACATGTCCCATTGTTGATGAGAATAACATATTTGCTTCCAAATGTTTCTTTCAATAAATCTTTAGTCTTATCAATATACACTCCCTGCGACGATATCCATGTGGAATCAAGTGCATCATGTGCATACTTAAGACATTCTTTGGGCAAGTAAGGCTGATAGATCGGAAGCATAAATAGTAGGATTTTACCCTGTTTTAGCCTGTTCTGAATGTTATTTTTACTGAAAATCAGACTAAAAGTTACCCGAATTGAGTTTATTCAGACTTTTAAACAGACTTAACGGCAGCACCGCCTTTAGTATAAAATTGTAAGCCCTTTATTCCTTTTAATTCTATGATATCCGAAAAGGCTGCATTTTTATGCACGTCATCAGAGAGCAATAAACCTCCTGGCTTGATCGCATCAAATACGGTCTCAAACTCGAAAATCATGTTCTCATAACTATGATCCGAATCATGAAAAAAGATATCTATAGAACCTAACTCTTTCACTAATTCAGGTAAAAGTTTTTTACTGGAGCCAAGTCTCAATTCCCAACGATCACGAAGCAGATCTGGCACGGCCCAGCCTGAACCTTGTTGAATGTTTTCCGGATTATAACTTCTGAGATCCTGATTAGGCAAATCAATAGAGTATAATCTACCTTTCTGATTTTTTTGCAAGGCATTGAGAATGGTCCAGGATGAAACACCATGTGCTACTCCTGTTTCAACCATTACATCCGGCTGTGCACATCGCACGATGAAATATAAAAATTTTCCGAATAAATAAGTCGGTTTATTTCCGGGCAAAGAAACACCTTCAAGCCGGTTCATCGGAACAAAATCATTGCCATTGATCTCTTTAAGAACCTGTTCTGCCAACTTAATTTCAAAGCGATTCCCCAGCAACATTTTCCCTGCTCTCATTAACATGATATCGTGCAGAGATTCTTTCTTCCCCATGGCAAACTTCAATAATGCAATGGGGCGACTGATAAAACTTATCCTTGAAAACTGAACAATCATTTTTTCGATCTTTATAAAGCACCTTCTTCTGTTCTAATGGCATTAGCAATTTTTTTGTTTGCAAGATAGCCGAACAATACCAGGTTTAAAACATTAGTGATCAACAAAACCAAGGCCATACCTTGTGCTTGTTGAGATGGTACAATCATTATACTAAGTAATACACCAACAATAATAGTAATAACATAAATTCCCAATCGCTCTTTGATCAAACCAAGGCTTAGAACCAGAGGCAACATCCAGAATGTCACCGACGCTGTTGTTGCTCCAATGATAAAGAACCCGAATGATCCTGCTGCTGAGAGATACTCTGCGCCGTATACCAATCCAATGATACTTTGACTAAAGGCAATAGCTAAAACCATAAATAAAATCGCAGGAACCAGTGCCAATGAGCTTATACGAAGGATCATCTTTCTTGTTTCGGCAAATTTCTTTTCTGCCAGCATCCGGGAGAACTGAGGAAAAACAGATTGAACCAATGGATCTGAAAGAGTCAGCACTGCATAGGCTAGCTTTTTGGCTACATTGTATAGGCCTACCTGTTCTGCCGAGGTCAAGGCACGCAAAAGCACAATATCACCCTGTGAAATCAAGGTCTTCAGAGAGTTACCCAATGAATTCCCTAGAACATATTTTTTGAATTCAGTAAGATCACCTTTGATAAGGGCTACGGGAGAATGTTCCACTACTCCCAGTTCTTTTCTCAGCTCCCAAAAAGCAAGAGCATTACATATAAAACCGTTCAGAAATCTTGTTATGATCACAGCAACGAAGAAGATGTTCAGATCACGTGGATAAAAAATAACTGCTATGGCTATTGCGATGGTCTCCATCACATCCATGATCATCTGAATGATGGAACTCAGGCGAAACTTATAATAAAGTCTAAGCAAACCGCGGCTGACTGAATTCAGATATGTTACACTTGCAGCAGCAGCATAGGCTACAATAAACCATTCAAGCCCGGGCTCAGAAATAAAAGTGGAATAAGAAATGCGACTTAGCAAAGCAATCAGAACAATGGAAACGGCTGCCATAACAAAGCTGAAAAACAAACTAACCTTTACCAGGGCCATCAGCTTGTCCTTACGACCTTCAGCATGATACACTGCGCCATACCTAATCAGTGCAGTACCAATATTAAGATTGAGAAATTCCTGTATCAGGCCAACGAATGCTACAACGACTACATATGTACCATAAACACTGACCCCTAATCCTCTTGCGATCAAAATCGAACGAAGAAAAGCCAATCCGGTACTAAAAAAATTAGAAAAGAAAACCCATGAACTATTCCTGAAGAGAATTTTACTCTCCGGATCAAGTTTTTTCTTAAGAAAATTTATCATTATAAATTCAGACAGGGAAAAGAATGGATAAAGAATTCACTCGCTCCTGATTCTTATCAGGATTTCCTTTTTTTCCCGGAATCTTTATGCTCGTTTTCCGCAGTCTTAGATTTCTTTTTCCAGAACCGTTTTTTCTTTTTGGCATTATCTTCCTCATAATAACCATAGCCGGTTCCATAACCGTAGCCATAGCCATAACCATAGCCATAGCCGTAACCATAGCCATAAGGCAGACTACCCGCTTTTACGGCATTCAACAAAATACTCAGGTTTTTTACCTTCCCTTCTCTGTATATTTTATTAATGATGTCCAGGTGATGTTTACGTGTTACATTCTGTCGCACAACATAAATAGTTGCATTCGCATAATGAGTAAGCATCATTGCATCAGTGATCAATGCCATTGGAGGTGAGTCAAGGATCACATAATCATAATTATCTTTAAGATAATTCATCAAGTCATCCATCTTTTCGCTTAGAAGGAGTTCAGAAGGATTTGGAGGCTTAGGTCCTGACAAAATAAAGTCCAGGTCCTTGATTCCCGATTTCTGCACTATCTCTTCAATCTTTGCTGCTCCGATTAGATAATTACTAACGCCAACTTCACTCTGCAGGCTAAATCGTTCCGGCGCTTTAGGTTTCCTTAGATCCAGGCCGACAAGAACAGTTTTCTTGCCTGACATAGCAATGATCCCTGCCAGGTTCAGCGCACAATAACTTTTCCCCTCTGAACTGATCGACGAGGTTACCAGGATGACGGAAGATTTTCCGGCACCGGTGTTGAAGTATTTTAAATTAGTTCTTAAGGATCTGAAAGCTTCGGCTATATACCCCCGGGGATTTTCCTTAACAACAAGTTCAGTTTCAACATTACTGTACCCAACAATACCTAAGAGAGGAATTTTGGTTGATTTCTCAAGACTTAGCTTGTCACGTACTTTATCGTTCATGATATCCCTGAAGTACACGAAGGCTCCCGGTAAGACAAGCCCGACAAGAAATGCAATGGCAAAGATCTCTGTCTTAACAGGACGAACAGGTCGGTAGGATGCATTGGCTTTGTCGACCAGCTTATTGTCTGATATGGTTGAGGCAAGAATGATAGAAGTCTCTGCTCTTTTCTGCATCAGGTAAGTATACAGTCCTGCCTTAACCTCTCTCTGACGTTCTATGTTAACCATGATACGCTGGGAACCCGGAAGCATTTTGATCTTACCTTCGACCCTGCCCAATTGTGACGTAGCTTCAGCCTGAGAAACCTGCAAACCTGCCCTGATACTCTTTACATTTTCCAGGAGATCATTTTTTGTATTTTGAATTGCCAGGGTAAGTTCTACCATTCTTGGATTATCCGGTGTAGCGCTGTTTGACAACAGACTTCTTTGTGCCTCAAGATCATTGAGCAAAGAAATGAGCTTTAACAAAAGTGCATCATCAATACCTAAGCTGGAAGGCGAAAGGCCTTTAAGGTTCTTCCCTTCCTTTACATAATTTTCAAGATAATTTAGAAAACTGAGCTTAAGATCAAGTTCCGAAATTTTTGCATCATAGTTCTTGGCACTCTCTAAATAAGTTTGTGCCTCAGCAGTTACGTTTGTAATACCCTTTTCAGATCTGAATAATTCATACTCCTCTTCTACTGCATTTAAATCTTTCGTGATCAAGGCAAGTTGTTCGTCAATAAACATCAATGAGTTTTTGGCCAATTCATTCTTTTCATCAATGTTACTTTTTAGCCAGACTTCTATCAATGTGTTGATCAGATCGACCGCCTTTTCAGGTACAGGATCTTCCAATGCAATTCTAAGAATAGATGATTGCTTGTTAGTTATGGAAACGTCTATAGCCTTTTGATATCTGTTGATCAATCCGTCCAGGGTATTGTAGCGAACCACGAAAGACCGTTTATCATAATTTGGATTGTCAAATGCTTTGCCATTAAAAAAATCTCTCTTCTCAAGACGAAAAGAACCCAGGGCATTGGAAACCTGCTCACCAAATCTATGTGTTGTTTTTACTTCAGAATCCAAGGAAGGATTATAAAATGTGAGGGTATATCTTGAACTATTCTGAATATTAATCCTGATAGGTACAGAGTAGGCAAAATAGCGTAATGAATCATCTACAAATTCAAATGGACAAGTATTATACAATTCGCTTGTCTTGATACTTCCTTTTAAAAAATACGAAATCTCGAAGCCAAGCTTTTGAACTGTTCTGCCTACCATGCTTCTTGACTTCAAAACCTCTATCTCGTTTTGAATATTTCTGTCGGTAGTGAAATCATTTAACTGCTTCAAGATATCAGCAGCATCTGTGCTACTCTTTGGTTGCTTGATCATGACAGTTCCTGATGCAGAATATACAGGAGTTGCGTACCATGTATAGTAATAGGCAATCAACATTGCAAGCACAAGACTAACAATATACAGATACCAATATCTAATGATATAATTAAAGAAAAAGCCTTTAAGATCCAGTCCGGTTTCTTCTGAATCCTGATCGTCCTGAGGCTGTATCACATTCTGCTCCATGATAATTTATTTCTTTCTCACTTATTTTGTCAATTGGAATATTGCTACCATAGCAGCAAATCCTCCAAAAATAACCGGTAACACTCTATAATAATTCTGCGTGAGGAATCTCTTGTTCTTCATTGGTTCCACATAAATAATATCATTGCAATGCAGATAATAGAATGGTGAATTAAAAAGATCTCTTGAGGTAAGGTCGATGACTGCAAACTCTTTATTCCCATTTATTTCGCGTACAACTTTAATATTCTCTCTATTACTATAAATGGTGAGGTCACCGGCAAGCGCAAGCGCTTCCGGCAGCGTCAACCTTTCATTCGGAACTGAAAACACGCCGGGATGAGCCACTTCACCAATGACAGTCACGCGATAATTTCGAATACTTAATTTAACGGAAGGATTGATGACATATTTTTCAAGACGCTTGATAATAGTATCACGAGCAGCTGACGATGTCAGGCCGGCAACCCGCACTACACCTACAAGTGGCATTTGGATATCACCATAAGAATCTACGAGATAGCCACTCGCCATAGAGTTATCATCATTAGGATTATCAGAATAATTGAAATACTGACTGGCTTCAGAGCTGATACTTGCTACGAAGATATTCAGGATATCATTTTTCTGAATCAGGGCGACATAAGAACTGTCAATGAAGGTTCTGACAGAATCGGGAGTATCACCCGGCTGAAAATAAACGATCTTTTTTTGAGATGTGCAGGAAAATATGCCCAAACACAAAAGGAAAAATGCTGCTTTTTGAATAATTTTCATGCTTTTCTTAAAATACCTAACCCAGTAAATTTGCGACCTACTGAATAAATGGTTTACTGTTTAAGCATTAAATTGTTTCATATTGTGTGCATACATCATAAAAAAAGCCCTCTGAACAAAGATCAGAGGGCTTTTAAGGGTGGTTAATTGAAGCTTATTGAACTATCAGAGGGAATTTATTAATGCCGCCTGATTGGCTTTCAAGCAATACGAGGTATACTCCTGCTGCCAGATTTTCAATATTAACAGGAACAAGATTCTCTCCTGCAAACGATGATACCGTGATTTCTTTCACAATACGGCCTGTCTGGTCAAGCACCTTTACTGTAGAAGTTTCTTCCTCAACGATATTATATCGTATTTGGAATTTACCATGAGCAGGGTTAGGGAACAATGTTGCATCAACTAAATTCGACGCAGTTATCGTTTGTGCAAGTCTGCAAGATATCAAGCTGACCGGCAAAGTTCTTGTACCCGAAACGCCACAGGAATTCGTTGCCTTAACACCCAGTGTTCCTGCAGAACTTGGGCCCCACAATACCACCATGAATGTATTGGTGGTAGGTGTCCCTGACAACAAGGTAGCTCCCAGTGGAACTATACATTGATATGCAGTTGCTCCCGGTACCGGATCCCATGTGTAGATTTCTTCAGAAGAAGGACAAACTCCGGCAGGTCCGAAAATTGCGGCAGGCGTAGAAGGATTACCATAGACGTTCACAGAACGTTCATAGCCTAATCCGCATGCGTTCAATCCTCCAACTTTAATAACTCCTGCAGCAAAGTTGCCCGGGAAGGTCAATAATATGCTATTCAGATTATTCGGTCCGATGACAGTCACTCCCGCAGGAATTGTCCACTGATAACCCAAAGTTGCACCGGTCAATGAAGGAATTGAATACTGTATAGTTGCACCACAAACTCCTGCAGTTTGAGAACCGGTTATGTTTTGAGGTGTCGGCAGCTTGCCTGTTCCCAGAGTGAATGATCTTGTTGGTCCCGGTGTTCCACAAATTCCAACGGCTGCAACTGTCAGAGAGCCTGAAACAAAATTGGCAGGGAAAGTTACACTTGCCGATGTTCCGGCTCCAACTACCGATGCTCCACCGGTTACATTCCAGTTATATGAAACAGCTCCGTTTACCGGTGCAATAGTGTAATTCCCTGTGGATCCCGGACAGGCTTTAGCCAATCCGCTGATGAGTCCCGGTACTCCCGGTCCACCCGTCAAAGTAAGACAACGGGAAGCACTATTTGTACCACAAGAGGTTGTCGCATATACACAAATTGTTCCTGTTGTGTAGCCACCAGGGAAATTCACAGTGACACTATTTCCTGAACCAACTACCACTGCTCCATTATTGGCGGTCCATGTATAAGTAGCCGCTCCATCAATTGGGTCAATTGCATATGGATTTCCTGTTGTTCCCGGACAGGCTACAACTGATCCAACGACAAATGTCGGAGTACTTAATCCTCCACGAACCCAGAAACACTTGGTATTTGTAGACCCGCAAACATTGCTTGCATAAACACAGATGTTATAACCTGAGGCTCCTGATTGCAGTGGCCCAAAGGTAACAGTAGCAAATGTATCTGTTGTAACAACCGGACTTGCCATTCCATTGATCAGACATCCAGGAGGAACACTCCATATATATGAAGTAGCTCCCGGTGAAACATTCACTGATGCCTGATGACTTGAACCCACGCAGGCTGTTGCAGGTGCGATTATAGTCTGGATGCTTGATGCCGGTGGAGCTGACAGGATAGTCAGGTTCAAAGTAGTTGTATGGTTACAACCGGAACCGTTTGTCCCTACATGTGTATACACACCGCTCGTTGTATAAGTCATGCCGTCAAGTGGCCATGTATAGCTATTACAACTTGATTCGGTCTGAGTTGATGAAGAGCTTTGGCCTAAGGTCAGGACAAGAATTTCGGTATGACATCCAACTACATCAGTATAAGTACCGCTTGCAGTATAAGTCTGACCATTCTGTGCCCAGAAGTAGGAGTCACA
>DAOQWA010000023.1:23831-44021 GCA_035341855.1 Bacteroidia bacterium | reverse complement strand
TAATTTAGGAAGATCTTTTTTGTATTGCTCGCAATCCCAAATAATTTCCCATTGCTGTACATATTCTGACAGTGGTTGTAAGCCTACTTCTGCTCGTCTCTTGTCAACATTGTCGGGATCTTCCAAAGGGGATACGAAATACAGCTTGGTATCCTTATTCCATCCAATTTGACTGCCATAAATTTGTTTTTTTCCTTGCCTTAAAGCTACACGGTCTTCCAGTAAAGCCAGACTACTTGCCCCGGCATTTCCGGATTTAACTGCTTCTCTCATCATAGGTAGATATTTTTCTTGTGTGCTGAGATCTGCATGTTGAATTACAAGAAACAAACAACTATTTCCTTTTTCTCCGACAATGTCAGCTCCAAGCCAGCCTCTGGAATCCAAAATAGATTTTACTTTAATAAGATTTAAAGAATCCGTTTCAGCCATTAATCTGTAGTGTGACTTCATCTCATTTGATTCACGTCCAAATTTTTGTTCGATCTCTTTTATCTGAATTCTGTAAAATTGATCCGATTCGAATATCGAGTCTAGTTGAGCTGCTAATGGTTTGTCTAAATTCTCTTCGGCTTTTTCTTTATTGAATTTTACTTTTTCAAGCAAGGTAGCCCAACGATCATCGGAATGCAATGAGTTGAGATCCGGATCAGATGTTAAGTGATCAAGGTCAGAAAAGGCACTTTTATTTGCAATCCTTTCAAGTTGAAAGAAGGCACTGTCCGCTTCACCAGCCAAAGCCCAGGAACATGCAGCATTATACCTGTCAGATTGATATCCCTTCCATTCTAATTTCTCAAATGCCCTAGAGTAGGTGAGTGCGGCATTTTTATAATCCTGCGCATCGTACAATGAGTCTGCTTCCCTGATGAACTTGTCATAAAGAACTTCTTGTCCAAATGCAGTTTGAGTAAAAAATAAAATTGTGATCAGGAGGATTGTGGATTTCATATTTTTAATGATTAGTTCAGTGTATAAAGATTCAATACGGTTCGATTCGTTGATTTATTTCGTTTTATCAATTCGAAGAAATAGATAATCACCTTCTTCGCTCTCATATTCCTGTCTAATTCTTTCAAAGGTGCCATCATCAATATCGTTCCGGAGTTTCGTTAATCCTTCTATTACTTCCGATATATTCCCCAAAGCAGAGAATGATGAAATTCCTGCCCTGATTCTTTCGTCAAAATAATATTCCGGATTGTTCTTTCCGACTTGCAAAAAGGAATCTTGTAGGTCGTCTTTTATAAAGTATTTTTCCTGAGCACTTATTTTTAACCCTGAATTATTCAAAGCTTCATGTATTAGCTCTAAAGAAGGCATTTGAATAATTGATGCCCTAAGCATTTCCGGAAAGTAGTGATTCAACCAATAGCCTTTCATTTGTTGAGGAGTAGAAGTGAAGATCACCAATCTTCCTTCGTCGGTCAATACTCTGCTGATCTCCTTGAATGACTTTGTGAGATCCGTCCAATGGTGAATTGTCAAGGTTGCGATTGCTCCGGCAAAAGTTTTATCCTCAAATGGAATTTGCTCAGCTGTACCAAGCACCCAGTTAAGTTTTGGATTTTTTTCTCTGGCTTCATTGAGCATTTTTTCTGAAGGATCTAATCCTGTAAACTGTACTCCCCGGTCAGCTAATGAACAGGTATAATTTCCTGTTCCACATCCAACATCAAGATACATTTGTCCGGATTTCGGATTTAAGAAAAAGTATAATCTATCTAAAAGAAAAGGATCAGCCTTTCTTGTAGTGTTATATCCTATGCCAATTTTGTCATACTTAATTTCCATGTCATCAAATACATGATCAAAATCTTTTTGCTTTTCACAGCTTTAAAAAACATAATAACATATTAATAAATTCAAAGGCATTTATTAATGTTGAACTTTGGAATAGATCAATTCACAACAATTTTCTTACTGCTCATGCCTTTGTCAGTTTTAACCTGCAGTACATATACACCTGCCGCATCAATTTGAAAATTTGTTGTTTTTGAGATTGTCTCTCTTTTCAAAAGTTCCTTTCCAAGGACATCAGAGATAGTTATTTCTGCACTTTCGTTATCGAGCTCCAGTGTAAATTGTCCCTGTGTAGGATTGGGGTAGACCGAAAAAATTTCTGAATGATTTTCACTTTGACTCAACCCTGAAGCAATACCATTATTTTTTCCCTGCAAATATAATGACATAGGAAAGTTACCTTGTCCCCCTGCAAATACTGCTGCCGGAACACGGATAAAAAAAGTATGACTCCCCGCGTTCACTGCACCGAGGTTAATTGTACGAATATCGATCACATCACCAGGACACCAATTACTAAATGATTGCCACTGTGAATCGCTCATAGGTGTAGTGCCATATATTCCGTTCGACTGAGTATTGTATTGTCGAAATGGTTCACAGCTTGTACGGCCCGGCTTGTAAGAAAGCTGAGATACATTATCAAAATAAACGTAATGATATCTTCTGTTGTATTCTTCTCCACCGGCATTGGCACCATGGTTAGATGTTATTAGATATAGAGTAACGTCTGTTAAGTCTTGTGGAACGTCAAATACCAGTGTTTTCTGTGTAGTTCCTAAAACATCTGTTGCTCCAACCTGATAGTTATTAAAATTTTGATAGAAGAATAATGGCATTAGCACATTGTTGTTTTGCCCGGGAGCTGAAGTATTGGTGACAAATCTCACTCTGCCCTTAAACACATCATTGCGACCGGAACATCCTGCGACCTGTGTCTGTGCTGCATAGGGAACACCAAATACCTGTAACTCGATCCAGATGTCATAACTATTGGTGATTACAGTATCTTTCAAAAGCATGGAAATATTATCAATGTTAAAAGTATAAGGGACAGAATCAGGTTGAATATTTTTATTCATGAAAGGTGTGATGAATCGTCCTAATTCTATACGTTGCACACTGTCCGGATGATAAGTGCTTGAACCAACCGGCACCAAAGCCATATTCACACTACCAATCCGATCATAGTTATCACAGAGTGCCCCTATCATCACATCCATTTGTAAGGTAGTACCTATAGATGAAAGCTCAGAACTGGTCAGCTTTCGGGCGAATAAATCATTGCGATGTTGTATTACTCCTGCCGGAGGAGGTGGACTGGTTACAATGGAAGCGTAACCATCATAAAAGATAATATTCTCCATAACAGTAATGCTTGTTTGAGCGGATATCTGAATGGTCAAACAGCAATAAAAACTCAGTAACAGTAGTATTTTTTTCATTCGATCTCAATTTGGAATTTTAAATTTAGTAATTTATCTGATATTAACAACTAACCGGTAGGTGCAATGTCAGTTTTAAAATGAAAGGATCATTTTCTTGGCAATTTTCACGAGTATAAAGGGATAAACATTTAAAAAGCCGCTACTGCCTGAAATTAAAAGGACCTGAGCCGAATTATAAAATTATTGATCTTCTCCGGAATGAAAATTACTGTAAAATATATTGCTTATTAAGTTGCATAGTTTCGAGCTTAACTTTTATTAGTTCATAAAAATAAATGTTCAGCATTATAAGCTCGAATCCGTAAAAAACATCTTCAATTGGTATGGTGAAAAGCCGGATACCAAGATTTTCTGAATTGTCATACCAAACTATCGGTTCATCTATCCAACTCCCAGTAAGAACACCATTTACTATAAAAAAGGGAATGAGCAGTATAGGATAAGTGAAGGCAAGTTTAGCCAGCCAATTTACTTTCGCATAATACTTCAAAATTAGCAGTAAGATTCCAAGGCTTATAAAGGTTGTTGAAGTATAGAGTTTGTCATAAAAATAAGCCCCTGTAAAAAGAAGTATGCCGGAAAAACTGAGAACAAATATGTTTTCAATTTTTAGGTTCCATGAGACATTGAAAATAATATTTAGTGAATGATAGGTGAACATACATGCAAAAGGAATACAAAAAAAGAACATGACTTCTTCTATCGGTAAATTGACAATATTGATACCGGATAAATGATTGGGGTTAAATCCCCATACCTGCATATCTGTAAATTTGATATCCCATGCAATAAATAATATCGCAGTTATGATGTTTGACAAAAAGAAAGCCTTGAAATTTTTGTGAAAGTTCAGTTTAGGGTGAAACGAAAAGATCAATGGAATGATTATCGAAAGAAAATTAACCCACAAGTAAGTTGAGATCATGTTGAGTTTCTATTATTAGTATTCATAAAATATTTGAAGGGTACCCAGAGCATCCCAAAACATTCACCCTCCTTCTTTCCTAAATGCTTATGATGGACTTTATGTGCTCTTCGTATAGCTATTAAGTAGTAGTTTTTTGTATTTCTAAACAGCCTGAACCGCTGATGAATAAAAATGTCATGCACTATAAAGTATGTAAGGCCATACAATGTGATACCTAATCCAATCCAGAATAAATAATCGTAATTGTTTTTCATGCCAAAATACAAGCCTGCAATACCAGGCAAGGCAAAAATCAAAAAGAAAAAATCATTGTGTTCTAAAAAGCCTTTTGATTCTCGTTTGTGGTGATCTTTATGCAATGTCCACAACAAGCCATGCATGATGTATTTATGAGTTGACCATGCGACAGCTTCCATACTGATAAATGAGATAAATACGATACTTATATTGAAGATTAAATTTCCCATTTTAAACAAACATTGTTTCAAGTACTTTTCTTCTATAGTCAAATATTTCTTTTATTTTTCTTTGGATAAGCAGTGAATTCAATAACTTTCCTAAGGGACCTAAAGGAATTTTGTAATTCACTACATCCTGCATCAATACACCACCGTCTTTTTCTAAAAAGGTATGTGTGTGTTCCCAGGAGGTATAAGGTCCTATCAATTGTCGGTCAGTAAAGTAATTTTTATCGTCCACCTTACAGATTTCTGTTTGCCAGTGAACAGGGAAGCCCCAAAGTGGTTTAACGGAATAATCTATTTTCATACCTTCATAAATACCTGTGTCCTTTACAGAACCCAAGATCTTGAATTCCATTTCTGGTGGTGTAATTAAGGCCAAATTGTTTGGCGATGAAAAAAAAGCCCATGCCTTGGCTTTGCTAACCGGCAAGAACTGTTCAGTCTTATACAGATGCATTTTGAAGAAATTTTTGTTTGAAAGATCCATTGAAATAATTTTTGACAGCCGGCATACAGATCTTTAACCACTGTGTAAAATTTTCAGGATGATCTTGAATTTCTTTCTCAAGATCTTCCAATGTAGTGTAGCGCCAGTTTTTTACCTCAGATTTTTCAGGGGTCGGATTTTCATCTGAAATACCAAAATAGACATGATCAAACTCATGTTCAGTTAAGCCATTAATAAATTTTGCCTTATAAATAAAACTAAAGGCAAATTCAGTTTGACATTTCATTCCCATCTCTTCCTTTAACCTGCGATCAATAGCCGGCTTGAGATCTTCGCCAAATTGCGGGTGGCTGCAACAGGTATTGGTCCATAAACCAGCTGAATGGTATTTATCATCAGCTCTTTGTTGCAGCATCAGTTCTCCTGTCGAGTTAAATATAAAAACCGAAAATGCACGGTGAAGTAACCCTAATTTATGCACCAGTTCCTTTTCCAACTTACCCCATTGCTGATCTTTTTCATCAACAAGTACCAAATAGTTTTCCATGTTAATAAATTAAATTCGATTTAATTTGTGTTGAAACAAGCTGTTTAGCATCAATCCGAATTTTTCGCCATTACTGATTCTGATTCTTTCTGTCAGAACTTTATTCGCTGATAAGTTTTTTATCTTTTTGAATAATGCCGTATAGTAGACGTATGCTAAATAAACACCACTTCTTGATGACGAAGGAAGTTTTCTTATCCCTGTCAAAGCCTCCTTAAAATCAGATTCAATTTCTATTTCGATCTTCCTTTTATCTATGGCACTGAAGTTTTGAATATCAACTTCAGGGAAATATGTTCTTCCCAGAGAATGATAATCTGCCTTTATATCCCTCAAGAAATTTACTTTTTGAAAGGCTGAACCAAGTTTCATGGCAAAGGGCTTCAATTCATCGTATTTCTTTTTGTTCCCTTCCGTAAATACAGCAAGGCACATCAGGCCAACTACTTCTGCTGAACCAAGAATATATTGATTATATGTTTCTTTGGAATAATCTATTTTCTTAAGGTCCATTTCCATGCTATTGAAAAAGGTTTCTATAAGATCAAGGGGTATGGAATATTCATGGACAACTTGTTGAAATGAATTTAATATAGGATTTAAAGAAATCTTATGTTCTATAGATTCATATGTTTCAGATTTGAATTTTGAAAGCAAGTAAGCCTTGTCGTATCCTTCAAAACTATCGACTATTTCATCCGCAAATCGTACCAAACCATATATTGAGTAGATTGGATTTTGCAATTTCCTGTTTAGAAAATATATCCCAAGGGAAAAACTGGTGCTGTAGTTGCGGGTTGTTATTTTACTGCACTGGACTGATAAACTATCAAAAAGATGCTTCATATTTTGGTTTGTTTAATTGTAATGCCAATTGTTGAGCTGCAATTTTTCCTGAAATTATGGAAGGTGGGACACCGGGACCCGGTACTGTGAGTTGTCCTGCATAGAATAAATTGCTTATAATATTGTTTTTTAACTTTGGTTTTAGGAATGCTGTTTGCGTTAATGTATTTGCCAATCCATATGCATTGCCATTATAGGAATTGTAATCAACTATGAAGTCATTAACGCAATAGCTTTTTTTATAGTCAATAAATGATTCAATATTTTCATTTGTCAGAGTTTCCAATCGGGAAAGCATTATTTTAAAATATTTTTCTCGGGTATTCTCATCGTCTTCTAAACCGGATGCAAGTGGCATTAGCATGAAGAGATTTTCATGACCATTTGGAGCTACGCTGTCGTCTGACTTTGAAGGACAACAGACATAGAACAATGGTTTTTCAGGCCACTTCGGATCTTCGTATATTTCTTTCGCATGCTGATCAAGACTTTCATCAAAGAACAAGGTGTGATGATGAAGGGATTTGATTTTTTTGCGGACTCCCAAATAGTAAATCAGACAAGAAGGTGCAAAAGTTTTGTTTTTCCAGTAACTATCATCATAGTTTCGGTATTCATCCGGCAATAGCTTGCTTTCAACATGATGGTAGTCTGCCGATGCAATGACACCTTCACAATTGTGTCTTGTGTTATTAGCGAGGACAGAAATTACGCGGTTGTTTTCAATTTCGATCTTATTTATCGGAGCATTGAAATGAAAAACAGCTCCGTTTAATTCAGCGATTTTTTTCATGGAATCAATTACAGTCCCAAATCCGCCTTGTGGATACCATGTTCCTAATTTCAACCCTGCATAGTTCATTAAGCTGTAAAGTGCCGGTGTGTTTTTAGGCATTGCTCCAAGAAACAGTACCGGAAACTCCATTAATGCAATTAATTTTGGATTGCTGAAGTAGTTACGAACATGTTTGCTGAAAGAAGAAAACACTTGTAATCTGAATACTCCTTTTATTGTTTCAAGATTCACTAGCTCTGAAATGGAGAAGCCTGGCTTATAGATCAGATTATTCATTCCGGTCTGGTACTTGTATTCTGCCTCCTTCATGAATTTCAAAAGTTTTGAAGCAGAGCCTTTTTCAATAGATTCAAACAGAATACATAATTCTTGAAAATTTTCAGGAACTTCAATTGTGTCATTTACTCCATATACTACTTCAAAGGAAGGGTTCAATAATTTTAAATCGTAGTGATCAGAACTGGTATGGCCGAAATCATTAAAGAATTTTTCAAATACTTCCGGCATCCAATACCAACTGGGTCCCATGTCAAATACATATCCGGATGATGTTTTAAATTGTCTTGCACGACCACCTGCCGACTCGTTTTTCTCAAATACATGCACTTCATTGCCTGCAGCCGATAAATAAGCTGCTGCACTAATACCGGAAAAACCGGCACCTATGATTATAATTTTTGACATGTATTTAAATTATATAAGGTTGATATCAGTTTATAATTAAGTCAGCTTCTTTTCCAAATCTTCAACTGATTGATGCCAATACATATTCTTCTCCAGTCTAAGCTGTTCAATTAACTTTTTATTGCCTGATATATGGATTGTCGCATTTTTAGACCTCTTACGTACTTCTGTTAAATATTCTTGTGCTTCAGCTACAGATCGATTTCTAATGAAGAACAGAAAGATGTCAGTTGGAGTAATATCGTGTATTGTTGAAAGGACAGAGTCAAATGGTACATTACTTCCCAGATAAACTGTTTTTTGTCCCGCAGCACGAATCAGGTAATTTGAATAGATAAGACCTATTTCATGATACTCTTCGTTGGGCAAAAATAGCAGCCAGTTTTTTTTATCATTTGTTGGATAGGGTAAACCATCAATTGAGGAAATAATTTTTTGCCTGATGAGGTTTGATAAAAAGTGCTCTTGTGAAGGACATAAATCGTCTTTACCCCAAACCAAACCGATACGAACAAGCATCGGGTGAATTATTTTTAGATAGGTGTTTTTCAGACCATACCTAAGTATACATGCAGAGAATTGTTTTTCAAATTCAGCCTCATTGTAGCTGAGTCCTGAAATCAGCATTTGTGATATGAAATACTCGTACTGTATATTTGCTGCTTTAAGATTTTCTATTTGCTCCTCCAACAATATTTTAATTTGTTCGTCAGATAGAGAGAAGAGTTCTGATATTTTCTTCCCTGTATCAGATAGACTTACTATGTTCAGTAGTTTTCGTAACTGCTGATCGTCATAATAGCGGGTATTGCCCGGCGAACGCATTGGCTTTAATGCATCATAGCGCTGTTCCCAAATTCTTATTGTGTGGGCCTTGATTCCTGAGATCGTTTCCAGATCCGATATAGAATACCTGTTCATTTGATGTTTAGATTTAATGCAATTATACTTAAACATTATGAGTTCTCCAAATATTTATCTTTGAACTGCGAATTTCATGAAAATTGGAGCATAGTAGTATACCGTTTTCTTTTCACTTTGCTGATTTGGCCTGAATAAAAGTTTGTAAGTGTTTAAAATATAGTAATATATTAAATTTTGTCTATCGCTTCTGACTTTATTTGACTGAATCATAGTTGTTTATATAAAACAAAAGAAAATTAAACGTAAAATCAAATCCAGGTTTGCTTGTTTCAATATTATGTTTAACTTTGCGTCATAAAACTTAAACAATAATTTAAAACCCTAGAAAATGAAAAAGAACATTTTACCACTAGTCTTGACAGTCCTGCTGAGTATCAGAGGCTTGTCATCTTTCGGCCAGGCTGAAATACAAATCATTCACAATGCTGCAGATCCCGCCGCTGCAACAGTTGATGTTTATGTTGATGGTAGTTTAGCCATTGATGATTTTACTTTCAGATCAGCGACACCATTTATCACCTTGCCTTCCGGGCTACCTGTTAATATAGGTGTTGCACCCGGTAATAGTATGTCAGCCGCCGACACATTGAAAAACTTTGAGGTCACTCTCATGATGGGGCAACGGTATGTTGCAGTGGCAAATGGAGTTTTGGATCCATTAAATTTCGCAGCTAACCCGGATGGAAGATCAACAGGGTTCACTTTATTCATTCAGAATGACATCAGAAATATGGCTGGTAGTTCAGGTGACGTAGATTTCGTTGTTTTGCATGGAGCAAGTGATGCCCCAACCGTTGATGTTATTGCAAGGAATGTAACTATCCTGGTTGATGATGCAAGCTATAGCGACATCACTCCTTATATAAGTGTACCGGCAGCCAGTTATATATTGGACGTGACGCCTGCAGCAGGTACGCCAATAGTTGCTTCTTTTGCCGCTGACCTTAGTACTTTAGGTGATAGTTCTGCTATCGTGTTCGCTTCCGGATTTTTAACTCCTTCTACCAATCAAAACGGACCGGCATTTGGATTGTTTGCTGCTTTGGCAAATGGGGATGTTGTTACACTTCCATCTGTCAGTATCGCCCGTTTGCAGGTAATTCATAATGCAGCCGACCCTTCTGCAAGTAACGTTGACGTATACCTGAACGGTAATTTATTACTTGATGATTTTGCTTTTCGCACTGCAACACCATATGTGGACGTACCGGCTGATGTTATGTTAGATATTGGTATTGCAGCAAGCAGCAGCACTTCAGTAAACGACACTATCAAAAACTTTCAGCTTACACTTGTTAATGGAGGTGAGTACATTGCCGTAGCCAATGGAGTACTTGATCCTCTAAACTTCGCAGTAAATCCTGATGGAGCCTCAACTGCATTCACATTGTTCTTGCAAGATCAAATGAGGGAATCAGGATTGACCGGATCAGATGTTGACTTCCGTGTAGTTCACGGAGCAAGTGATGCACCTACTGTTGATGTAATTGCAAGAAATGTAGCTACCTTGGTTGATGATGCAAGTTATAGCGATATAACTCCCTATATAAGTGTTCCCGCTGCCGTATACACTCTTGATGTAACCCCGGCGACAGGCTCACCTATCGTAGCATCATTTTCTGCTGACCTTAGCGGATTAGGTGGCGGTTCAGCAGTTGTTTTCGCTTCGGGCTTTTTGACTCCGTCTGCTAACCAAAACGGGCCGGCATTTGGTTTGTTTGCTGCGTTGGCTGATGGAAATGTAGTCACTTTACCGCTTGTGAGTGTCGCTCGTTTACAAGTAATTCACAATGCCGCTGACCCTGCAGCTAACAACGTTGATGTGTACCTGAACGGCAATTTATTACTCGATGATTTTGCTTTCCGTACGGCAACGCCATTTGTGGATGTACCTGCTGATGTAATGTTAGATATCGGGATAGCAGCAAGCACAAGTACTTCAGTTAACGATACAATTAAGAATTTTCAGCTTACACTTGTTAATGGAGGTGAGTACATTGCTGTTGCCAATGGCGTACTTGATCCTCTAAACTTCGCAGTAAACCCTGATGGAGCTTCAACTGCATTCACATTGTTTTTGCAGGATCAAATGAGAGAATCTGCCTCAGTTGGAGCGGATGTCGATTTTCGAATTGTACACGGAGCGAGCGATGCACCAACCGTTGATGTAATAGCAAGAAACGTTGCAACACTTGCAGACGATGCATCGTATGGTGACATCACTGCTTATCTAAGTGTTCCGGCTTCAGACTACACCATTGATATTACCCCCGGAAATGACAATAGCGTAATTGTCGCAAGTTTCTCAGCTCCCTTGACATCTTTAGCCGGTCAATCTGCTGTTGTTCTTGCATCAGGTTTTTTGAATACTGCAGCAAATCAAAATGGACTACCATTCGGCTTACTGGCAGTATTAGCTGATGGAACAACAATTCTATTAGGAAATGTCACGGGTGTAGAAGAAAATGTAGCATTACCAAGCTTTAATATGTATCCTAACCCTGCAAATAAACTAATAACTATTAGCCCATCTGCATCCGCTAAGGATGCTGTAGTAGAAATCTACAACGCTGTTGGCCAGGTTGTGAAGTCAGAAAAACTGAACAACTCAGCATTAATTATTTCTGTGGAAGACCTGGAAACCGGAATGTATTTTGTAAGTGTACAGGGAAATACAGGAAAAGTTGTTTCAAAATTGATAGTAGAGTAATAATATATTATCCCATACCAAAAGAGGTTGTTTTTCGAAACAACCTCTTTTTTTGTGAAATATTAATTTGACAAGTAATTCTTTTCCTTTGTAGCTGCTAAATCTTGAACAGTAACTATTTTGATATTCCAATTCTGAATGAGGAAATTTTTTATGAAAATAATTGGTATCTTAGTCAATCGCCCGGAGAAAGTGGCCGGGCCGATGAATTCTGATATGCTCCGTTCTTAATCGGGTTGTTAAAATCGGAAGCCTGACTTATGTGATAGGATCCTGTAAATATTAATCTGTGAAATTCAATGCCAGTATAGCCTTATTGTTAAGAGTAGTTACAGCTGTAATTCTGCTACAAGCACTTTATTTGAAATTTAGTGCTCACCCGGAATCTGTTTTTCTGTTCACAGAACTGGGAGCTGAGCCCTGGGGAAGGATAGCAACAGCTTGCATAGAATCAATTATTGTCGTGCTACTGATAATTCCTTATACTTCCTATCTCGGAGCCCTTGCGGGAATTGGATTAATGCTTGGAGCTATTTTTGCCCAGTTGATCGTGGTTGGACTAGGATCCGGTAGTGATGGGGGAGAATTACTCATGCTCGCCCTTGTTGTCCTTTTATGTTGTATTGTAACGATATGGCTACAGAAAGAGGAAGGAATGGTTCGGTTCAGAAGGATATTTCGCAGAAAATGAACCGGGATGATTTTAATTTTTAATGGTATTTCATTTTAAACTCAGCCTCTTGTTTGAATAGATTAATTTATACATTAGAGGAAATTTCAATTTTAATTAAATGAACAAAATACTACCTCTCATTTGCGGGCTCCTAATCTCACTAAATACGATGGCGCAATCTTATAGCAGTCCGGAAAGCCTTGAATTTGATTATGCCAATGATCGATGGTTGATCTCTAATAAATCAGCAAATAATATTCTTGCCCGCAGTAGTAGCACCGGAACTCTCAGCATTTTTGCTAGCGGCATTAGTAGTCCCCATGGTATAGAGATAGCTAATGACACGGTTTATGTTTGTTCGGGAAGCTCCCTGAGAGCTTTTGACCTGAGTACAGGACAAAATGTATTTACTATTAATTTGGGAGCTACCTATCTTAATGGTATCACTCATGACAGTACGTATTTATACATCACTGATTTTTCAGCAAAGGTGATCTACCGGTTTAATATGCTTGATCGGACTTTTACACAATTTGTTACAGGCTTGTCAAAAAGTCCCAACGGAATCATTTATGACGGACCCAACAACCGTTGCGTATTTGTAAACTGGGGGTCCAATGCTCCTGTGATGGCTTTTGATGTTAGTACCGGTAATGTATCAACTCTTATCTCAACAACTTTAGGCAACTGTGATGGTATTGCTATCGATGGTTCCGGAAATTTCTATGTGAGTTCATGGTCATTAAACGGGATAAGTAAATTCGATAATGCATTTTCCGCTCCTCCGCTAACCGTAGTGAACAGTTTGTCAAACCCGGCAGATATTTTTTATAATCTCCAGGATGACACCTTAGGTGTTGCCAATTCCGGTTCTTTAAATAATACTACCTATCACTTTTTTGGTAGTACCACTTCCTTAAATGAAACCATTAACACTGATGTTAATTTAGTGATCTCACCAAATCCTGCAAGCGCCGGATCTGATTTAAGCTTTAATGTAAAAAGCCCCGGGCATTTTACAATTAATCTCTTCGATATGAAGGGACAACTCCTTCACACTTTGCTCGATCGAGTATGTTCATCCGGAAATTATAAACTAGGTATGGAGAGGAAAGATTTACCTTCAGGAATATATTTTATCCGTTTTCACAGTCCTTACTTTAGCATTTCAAAAAAACTGGTTATTGTTGATTAGAGTATTAACTTTCTTAGTTCTTAGGCTTGATTTGTTTGTTTTAATCTGAACCCGATAAAAACTATACTTAGCTCAATAATTATTTTCTTTGTTTCAGCTAGCTTAAGTTTTTCTCAGATTATCTTTTCGCCAAACACTTATTATATGACTCCTCCAATATCAGGTTGTAATGGTATTTGGGCTGTAGAGAACCCCTTCATTAATTGTGGAGGTCCTTATAGCATGAATTCATGCGCCGTGATTGATAGAATAGTTGGGGACACTTTGTTTTTTAATTTATGTTCCTTGCCTTGTGACTTTATTATTCTGAATGATTCCGGAAATGTTTGTTTTACCTGTTCCATCCTGGTTTTTACCGGTGTAGAGAACGGAGATGACGTTGTAAGTAGTATTATGGTTCATCCTAATCCGGCTTCAGATCAATTGCATATTTCATCTGATTTTGTTTCATCGCATGCACTTACATTTCCATTGTTTGATCTACAGGGCAGGTTAATGAGTTCTCTGCTCCTTAATGATGGAGTTTTTAGCAGGACAATAAAATTACCAAATCTTTCTTCGGGTTTATATTTTTGGAGCGTTTCTGATCATACATCTAAATTAAAAGCAGGAAAAGTCTTGTTAAATCCTGCAAATTAGTACCGTCACACAAACATTATCTTCTTGTGATAGTTTCGTGATACTGTCTATTGAGTTTTGTGTATTCTGAATTTCTAACTCAAAACTATGATCATGAAAAAAATTATTTTCTTTTTAAGCTTCGTTTTTATTTCTGCATTCTTTCTTCAAGGTTGCAAAGAAGATGAAGAAGTTAAGCCTGCAACTCCTGTTGCAATGGCAAAAGATCCTCAAACTGCAAGTAGAGTAGCTGTAGACAGGTTTAGCACTAGCGCGGGGACATTGATGATACGTGATGCTGTGAATGGTTTACCGGCTTCAAATGCTGCAATAAATTTTGATATGGCTCCTTTCATTACTCAAGGGCTGTCACCTTCAGGTGCTCATACTGAGTATTATAATTTTGATGTAATGCCCGATAGCCCGGCACCTATTTATGTGTTGTTTCGCGACGGAGAAAATAGTCCTGTTCCCGGGCAGTTAAACATAATTGATAAAATACCCGGTGAAAGTGGTTATAATGATTTCTGGTTGATGCATAAAGTTACGGTCCCTGCAAATTATATTGCCAATGTGGTTACTTCATTCGCGGAGATTCAATCAATGGGATACGCGGTGACTGCTACAAGCACTATTATTAATTGCCCTGTTGTACCGGAAGGAAGTGTTGCAACAAAAAGAATGGGAGGTGCGAGTAATGCCTTACATATGGGTTGGTACAAAGGACAGGTATGTTTTTATTTTACTTTTGAAGAGAAAATGCTTGCATTAGCTTCGGGAAAAGTTCCTGTCTCTCCGATCTATGTTACTTTCAATATAAATCCGGGAATGACCGGTGGTGGCCCGGCATCTGGATTTGTTATGGAAACAGGAACGATGCAAACACATAATGTATTGGCAACAACACCGTCTGATGCTTCCTATTCTCCTCTTTGGAGTGTCCAGATTTACGATAATGCAAGTTTTAATTCTGTTACTGATCTGTCCTCTGCAATGGCAGCTCCACTTCTTGTTGCCTCTGCTGCATTGGTTAATTGCCCTACAGTTCAGTAGATAAATTAATATTTGTGTTTCTGTGTGAAAGAATGGGATTCGTAGCTGATTACGTTTCCCATTTTCACATAAGACAAAATCATAATCGTTCATTAGACAATTAATGCTTATTTTTATGGAATGAGAAAACTAAGAACATTTTTAATCCTTCTGTTTATATTAAACTACACAAAAAGTCATTCTCAAGGTTGTAGTGATGCAGGCTTTTGCACCATGGGTGCATTAGGACCAATGGTTTCGGAAGATACATTGGCGTCGACATTTATAAATTTGAATGCAGGCTTTGCATCCGGAGAGCAGAAAACGAAGCACACAATTTTGAGTCTTGAACTTGGCCTTGCACTTATTAAAGACAATATCATACAAATTAAATTGCCATATCACATGGTGAATGGTGACCTGGGTTCGAATTATGGTGTAGGGGACATGACAATCAGCACTACACACACCTTGTCTAGATCTGAAAGATCTTCATTTAGTGCAAGCCTAGGTTTAAAACTTCCAACAGGAACAACAGATTATATTGAGAATGGTATTTCTTTGGCAATGCCCTATCAAACAGGGTTGGGAACAACTGATCTTATCTTAGGAACCTCCTATCAATATCAGAAATGGCGAATCAGTGCAGGGTATCAAATGGTATTGAACAATAAGAATGAAAATCGCTATTTGAAGTCTAATGGAACTGAAGATTTTGAAAAAGCTTACTTTGATTCAAACTTGTTGAATAGAGGAGACGATGCACTTTTAAGAATAGAAAGAGCTTTCGATGTTAAGAAACTCAAAATTATGATCGGACTTCTATCTATTTACAGGCTACAAGAGGATGAGATTAGCAATTTGAATAGTCAAACAATTAAGCTGGATGGTTCAGATGGTATAACTTTGAATGCTACGTTCGGACTGCAATATCCTATTTCGAGTAAAATGGAGCTTGGTATTGTTTATGGAAGTCCGTTGGTAGTAAGAGATACCCGTGCAGATGGCCTCACAAGATCCTTCGTAGGAACAGGCTCACTGAAGTATATTTTTGGAAAATAGTTTATTGATGGTGTTGCAAGAATGAAGAAAATATTAATGATAGAAGATGATGTTTCCATTGTGGAACTGGTCAATATTCACTTAAAAGATATCCATTGTGAAATGACAGCTGCACATAATGGAAAGGATGGTCTTGAGCTGGCAGGAAAAAATAAATATGATCTGATCATTCTTGATATTATGCTGCCTGATAAAGACGGGATTGAAATTTGCAGAGAGATCAGAATGAATAAAAATTTTACACCAATAATGATGCTAACTGCAAGAGCAGAAGAAATTGACAAGATCATCGGACTTGAAACAGGTGCTGATGATTATTTAACAAAACCATTTAGCTTGAGAGAGTTTATTGCCCGTGTGAAAGCAATCCTTCGAAGAGTTGAAATAGACACTCAGCAGAAGGAAAAATCCGGGGAATTGATAAGTACCGGCGATCTATGCATTGATCCGGAGAAGAGAAAAGTTACACTAAAGGGAGAGAAGATTGAATTAACTCCGAAGGAATTTGATTTGTTATATTTATTCATGTGTAATCCGGGGAAAAGTTATTCCAGAGAAGCATTGTTAAACAGTGTGTGGGGTTACGAGTTCAGCGGCTATGAGCATACAGTAAATTCGCACATTAACCGCTTGCGGACAAAAATCGAGTCAGATCTTTCAAACCCGCATTACATTCTGACTACCTGGGGTGTTGGATATCGTTTTACAGAAGATCATGGACATTGAATATGAAACCATCCTTTAATAGTTTATTTTGGAAAATTTCGGGAGTGTTTTTTATTCTCTTAACCTGTGTTGGGATAATATATGTCTACATTACAATTGATTATTCCGGTAAATATGTTGACGAGGTAAACCAAAGGTTAAACCGCAACACCGCAAAAAATATCGTTGAAAATTCAACGCCATTCTATGACGGGAAGGTCATTGAACCGGCACTGGAGGAATTGTTCCATCACGTAATGGCTATCAATCCAAGTCTGGAGGTTTATCTTCTGGATACCATGGGTAAAATTATCGCATGGTATCCTCCGGAAAAAAAACTGGTTCTGCTTTCAGTAAACATGGATCCCGTTCATTACTTCATAAGGGATACTTCGGAAGTGTTTATTAAGGGAGATGATCCGTTAAATCCTTCTGTCCAAAAGGTGTTTTCAGCATCACCTCTGACTATGAATAATATGCTATATGCATATATCTATGTAGTATTAGCCGGACAGGAATATCATGCTGCTTCTGATATTTTGTTTGGTAGTTATTTGATGAAAATAAGTATCGGAACAATGATTGTTGCCCTGCTTGCCACTTTATTGATTGGACTCCTTATCATTCGGGTGATTACATCAAATTATTCACGAATACTAATTGTCATGCAGAAATTCAGGCAAGGTGATCTGAAAGCGCGTGTTAAGGTCAGGTCTTCCGGTGAAGAACGTCAGCTTGCGGAGATGTTCAATGAGATGGCGGATATATTGACTTCTAATATTGACAAACTCAAGGAAGTTGAAAACCTGCGGCGTGAACTTATAGCTAACGTTTCTCACGATCTTCGAACACCTATTGCAATAATAAAAGGTTATGTCGAGACTTTACAAATGAAGGAAGAAACAATTTCCGTCGAAGAGAGGAAAAGATATATTAACACGGTCAGGGAAAGTGCTGAGAAACTGGAGAAGCTGGTAAATGAATTATTTGAATTGTCAAAGCTCGAAGCAAATCAGGTGCAAGCAAAGAAAGAACCATTTATTATTAGTGAGCTGGTCAGTGACATCAGCAATAAATATCAATTGATAGCTAAAACAAAGAATATATCTATCAATACAAATTTATCTAAAGAACTGCCGCCTGTTCTTGCAGATCTTTCCTTGATAGAAAGAGTAATGCAAAACCTGATAGATAATGCGATGAAATTCACTCCCGAAGGCGGTCGAATAACTATTGCAACTCAAAAAGGGAATGACAATGACGTTGAGGTGGTTGTTTCTGATACAGGTATAGGCATTCCGGAAACAGAAAGAGAACAAATTTTTGCTCGTTATTATAAAGCTAATAATTTCACAGACCTCAAGAACAGTACCGGTTTAGGTCTGGCAATTGCCAAGAAAATACTTGACTTGCACGATAGTACGCTTCATTTGATGAGCAAAGAAAATGCAGGAAGTTCCTTCATTTTCAAACTTCCATTGCACAGAAACTAATTTGTATATTGTATTAACAGATTGTGATAGTTTTGTGATACTTTTTTAATAATATCGTATCACTCAGTATTACATCAGGAACCAAACTAAATCAACATCATGAAAATTATCTTAAGAAATTATTCAGGAATTATTGCCTTTGCATTTATTTTATTTCAGTCAACTCATGTTGATGCGCAACGAAAAGTATTAGTTGAACAGTTTACGAATAGTGGCTGTCCTTCCTGTGCCGGTATCACACCTGTGATTGCATCATACATAAATGCTAACCTGGGTACTGCTCTTATGTTATCATATCATACTCCTTTTCCATATAATGATTCGATGTACTACGAGAATTCTTTTCAATCTGATCAACGCGTCATCTTTGCCAATGTCACCGGTGTTCCAACCTCGCGCGTAGATGGAAATTATTTTTCCGGAAATTTAGCTCCTACTGTTTCTTCTACTATAATGGCCGCCTCTTCTGTAGCACCGCGTTATAATATCAGTTTTACATCCTGTGAATTGAATGGGAATGAAATTAGTGCTAATGTTTTGTTTGAATCCCTTGACATGAATAATGCATCAGAAGATATCTCTGCCATGATAGTTGTAGCAGAGAGAAAAGTGTTGAAGAGTTCTTATGTCTGTTGTCCCGGAGCCAATAGCGAAAATGAATATCCATGGGTTGTACGAAGAATGTTGCCTGACGAAACGGGAACACCGCTGGTAAATAAAAATATTGGCGGAATGGATATGGTTCAGGTTAACTGGGTCGCGAATAATGTGAAAGATCTTGAGGAAGTTCGGGTTGTTGCTTTTGCTCAAAACCGTACTACCAAAGCAGTATATCAGGCAGAATTAAGTGTTCCTTTAATTAACACCGGCGTAAATTCAGCTAAAGGCAAAGAAGTTAAATTATTCTCTGCCGTAAATCCTTCAGTAGACAATAATATTGTTTTGCATTTTCCTTTAGAGGATAGGAAATACTCAATTGAACTTTTTGATGTTTTGGGCAACTTGTTAATATCAGACAAAGTGAATAATCGTGATTTAATGAGAATCGATGTTAGTCATTTAAGTAGTGGATTGTATTTTGTAAAAGTTGCTGATCAGCAGAATTCTCAAATTGAAAAGATCATTATTTCTAAGTAGTATTTTTTATTGAAAGATTTCTTATCTTGATATAGAATATATTTTATGTCGGTTAATTTACTGCTTACTGGTTTTCAGCATTTAGGAACTGCATACAATTTTGCACCTGAACTAATACTTTGGAGTATTTGTTCTCATGAAATTCCGGTTAGAAAATTCCAATCGAAACTTTAGAATTTGACAATGAAATCACTATTGAAGGAGGTCCGTAATTGTAAAGTTTGTGAAGAATTTCTACCCCATGGTGCGAATCCCGTCTTATCCGCAAGTACAAAAAGTAAATTGGTTGTCATTGGACAGGCTCCGGGTCAAATCGTTCATAATTCCGGAATCCCCTGGGATGATAAAAGTGGTGAAAATCTCCGGTCATGGTTAGCAGTAGATAAAGAAGTATTCTATGATCAGGATAAGATAGCATTGATTCCTATGGGTTTCTGCTATCCCGGAACCGGTGTAAGTGGTGATATGGCACCAAGGCCTGAATGTGCTCCACTTTGGCATAATCGCTTGTTTGAAAAAATGCCGTCTATAAAATTGGTTTTGTTGATTGGTCTATATGCTCAAAAATATTATTTGGGGAACAAAGCAAAAGAAACTCTTACAGAGACGGTTCGCAATTATAAAAATTATTTACCCCTTTATTTTCCACTTCCACATCCTTCGCCTCGGAATAATAT
>DAOQWA010000023.1:0-23731 GCA_035341855.1 Bacteroidia bacterium | reverse complement strand
TTGCATTAATTTATGCGAATTTGGATATTGACTAATATTCTGCTTTGGTCTACATTGCAGCCCTAACCATCAAATACTTTTCCATGAAAAAATCAATTTTAATTTCTGCGATCTGCCTTCTGTCAATTGGACTACCTGAATTGAGTGCCCAGGATTATGTTGAAAAATTAAACTATTCTATTGGCAAGCCTTATCCCGTAATTGATGCCTTCTCAAAAAGTTTATATTATCATGAAGGTGAGCTATTGTCAATAAAAAGGACAAAGAAAAAAGTATCGATCCAAAAGTTTAATGCCAAAACTCTCACATTTCTAAAAGAAACCGGATACGAGGATTTTCCGAAAGAAGCCCAGTTCGAAGCATTCGTAGTATGTAATGGTAAATATTATTATTTCTATTCTCTGTGGGATGCTAAGTCTTCCATGGAACAAATAATTGCAAGAGAAGTTGATTTTAAGAAAGGAACTTTCATAGATCAGGGAAAGCCTTTTTTACAAGTGGAAGGAAAGCTTTCAGGTGTCCCTATGGCGACCGGCTTCTATAACTTTATTGTCGGCCAAAAATTTAAAATAGAACTTTCTTTGGATTCTGCTAAAATACTTGTTGAATATAGGAAGAAACCCGAGGTCAAAAGAGATAGTAAAAGTCATGACGTGCTAGGATACCATGTATTTGATAGTGACCTGAAGGAACTGTGGAGTGAGCAGGTTACTATGCCATACAACGAGAAGAAGATGGACGTGTTAAGAAGGACTGTAGATAAAAACGCAAATGTATTTGTTCTGGTTAAGGTGTTTAATGATGACACAAATGATGACAGAAAATCAAAAGATGGTCCGCCAAATTTTCATTTTGAAATATTTCGTATAGATAAGGATTCTAAAAAGTTGGATAAATCTACCATACAACTTGAAGATAAGTTGATCCGGTCAATTGAAATTTTCGAAATGGGAGACAAAATCGTGTGTGCAGGTTATTACTATGTTGGAAAGGGTGAATATGACGTTGATGGTATTTTTATGTTTCGTGTGAGCAAGACTGGTATAGCAGAAGACAGTAAATATTATCCAATTCCACTGGAAATTGTTAAAATGAATCTTTCAAAAGGGGATCAGGCAAAAGCTGAGAAGGATGCCAAGTCCAAGAAGAACGATAAAACAGATGTTGACAATCTCGTATTGAGAGGTATAACGATAATGGATGATGGAAGTTTGGTTATATCAGGTGAACAATATCATAGTGTCACAACTTATCACGACAAACGCTCGTCCACCGAATATTATTATGAGAACATATTAGTAGCAAAGATAAATGCCGATGGTACATTGGCTTGGATGAATAAATTACCCAAGAAACAAATAGGAACCAGAGGAAAGGGAGGTATGTCCTATTTTTATGATTATAATACTGCTTCAAATGGACACTACTACATGTTTCTGGACAATGAAAAAAATAAAGGTTTAGATGTTAAGCAAGTGCCATTTAAACATATTGATGGTGCAGGTGGATTTCTTGCAGCTTATCACATTGATCATGAAACCGGTGATCTCAATAAATCTTATATTTTTGACACAAGAAACGTAAAAGGCATTCCTGTTTTTCAATTTGAAGTAGATCGAATTGTGAATACTGATAAAGATGAATACATTGTTGAGGTATATAAAAAGGACAAGGAAGATATTTTAATTAAGTTGTTCATGAAGCCGAAAAAATAGATCGGCTCACTCATAATATAGTGTAAAGCTGATGTGTTTTTTACATCAGCTTTTTTATTTTCGACTCAAGCCAAATTTGGTTTTAAAAAATATTTTTTAAATTGAGCGTCACATCAAAAAATGATCTAAAATGAAGCAATTAGCGATTTTGTTTTTACTTTGTCTTACTACACCGGAACTTGTAGCCCAAAACTCCGATCAGCCTTCTCCAATAATATTTATTTATGATGCCAGTGGTTCAATGTGGGGCCAAATTGATGGAAAATCCAAAATGGAAATCGCTTTGGAGGTTCTCTCTGATGCTGTAAATAATTTACCGGATAATCAGAAGATTGGTTTGGTAGCTTACGGTCATCGCTCAAAAGGGGATTGTAAGGATGTTGAAACTTTGGTAGATGTTGAAACAGGTTCAAAGTCAGAGGTCGTGAATTCTTTAAAAGCAATTAAGCCTCTCGGTAAAACTCCTTTAGCTTATTCGGCTAAAATAGTCATCGATAAACTGCGCCAGACTAAACTGAAAGCGACGATAATATTAGTTACTGATGGCATTGAATCGTGCGATGGGAGTATATGCGACTTTATAAAATCCGCGAAAAAAGATGGAATAGATTTTCGTTTACATATAGTTGGCTTTGGACTAAAAGATGAGACAACAGATGAATTGGAATGTGCTGCTAAAGAAGGCGGAGGTCAATACTATGATGCAGCAGACAAAGGTGGATTAAGTGAAGTGATGAATGAAGTAACTTCCATTACAGTTGATGAACCGGCCAAGAATTTTTCCGTTTATGTGATAAAAAATGGGAAGCCTATAGATGCTTATGTTAAAGTATACAGGAAAGGAGAATCCAAATCACACAGGTCTGTCCGAACCTATGCTGATACGGCTTATTTATTTTTAGAGACAGGTTTTTATGATTTTGAAGCAAAGCCTCTCGAGAATAGTGATGTGAAGGCAATTGTGTTTCCCAACATTGAAAGCAGTTCAGAAAAAATCTCACATCGTACCTTTAGTTTCGATGGTGCAAAGTTTAATGTCAGCATCTTCAATAATAAAGAAGGCTGGGATGCAATGGTAAATGTTTACAAAACCGGCGAAAAGAAAAGTGTATCTTCTACACGGACCTATGGAACTGAAAAAGTAATGGAAGTGAATCCCGGAGTTTATGATATTGTGATCCAGGCTTTGGTTATTGATGGTTTGGAGATTAAACATACAATTCCGAATGTAGAATTAGCTGCCGGTGAGACAAAAGAGATTAAGCATACCTTTGAATCCGGAATTCTCATAATTGGAGCAAAAAGTGCTCAGGGCCTGGTTGATGCCATCATAAAAATCAAGGAGGTGAATACAAAAAAAGAAGTTGCAAGCAGGAGAACATATACAAGTTCTTCGAGTAACCCTAAAAAGTTTATTCTGAACCCGGGGAAGTATGAAATAACACTAAAGGGATTGGCCGGATACGCAGGAAAAACACAAACATTTATTGTTGACTTAAAAACAGGTGATACTGTAGAGAAAGTCGCTAATTTCTAGCCATGAAAAAATTCTTCAAGCCTGCATGTTTATTACTATACCTTCTTACGATCGTTGTGTTTTTTTTCGTCGGTGCTTCTTTTGTCGGAATAACCGGAATGGCGAAGAATCAAGGATTGGCCGGTGGAGCTATTGTATTTTTCTACGCAGTTAATTTTTCATTCTTTGCCTTGATAGCATCAATTTTAATGGTCCATCGATTTTCTCACGCTGTTATAATAAAAGCTAATAAGTTACTTTCCATTTTATTGATTGTTTTGATTGTAGTATTTACTTACTTATTCTTACAAAGAAAAAAGGCTAGAGCTGAAAATAGTAGTTCTCACCAGTTTGCATTTGTTCAGGGTAGTGACAATGCAGATGATGTGTCTATGGGAATGGGATTGTTTTACCCGAGTATAACTGAAAACAATGTGTTATACTTTTATGGCAACCCGAATATAAGTGAGGCTGTTATAGAGCATCCTCCAATTGATAGCATTGTATTTTATAAGACTGAGCATGGCAACATGGATATTTCCTATGCTCCACCATGGCTTGTCCCTGAACACCTGAAACTGGATTATGATATTATTTATTTTAAAGTACTCTCAATCAGTAGCGATTTTGCAGAAGTAGTTGTTAATAGTACAAATTCTCAAGTTGCATATGTAAGTCGTTACGCAGGCACCGTTAGTCTTTGGCCGGAGTTTTTGTTGGGAGTTTATTCAGTGGAGTTTATTTCTGAAACAGAAAGACCTTTACTCATTAAACCTTTGTCGCATGCTTCTGAAGTCAACATTAAGTATGATATAATGAAACCTAAGGTCATAAAAGATGACTGGATGCAAGTGGAACTTTTTTCTGATGATTTTGTTTCGGTAGGTTTTGGTTGGGTGAAGTGGAAAGATGGGCCGAAACATTTGCTGAGATATAGTTTACTTTGTTAAGATAAATTGCGCTATTTTGCACGACCAATTAATTTAGTGGAGATTATATTAGCATTCAGGATGAAAACCATTCTCAGATCAGGAAAGCGAAAAGCGAAACAAAGCTTACATCGGTTATCCCAAATCTATTTCAAATTTGCCGGGTCTAAAGTAGAGTGCAATATTTGTCATTTTAAAACTAATCGCTTTGGGAGTGATAGTTGGCATCCTCACACAATTTGTCAAAGTTGTGGCTCACAAGTACGGCAAAGATTATTAATGGCGGCATTAACGGACCTGGAATGGGTTAATGCGAAAAGTCTTTTGCTGGGAAAGAAAGTCCTGCATTTTGCCCCCGAGCAAATGTTACAGAAGTTCATAAAGCAAAATTCTGCCGCCTACGAGACTGCTGATTTTCTAACTGAAGGTTATAGATATAATTCAATCGATCATGTACTCGACATATCATCCATGCAAGAGATTGCTGACGCTTCGTTTGATTGTTTGATAGCCTGTGATGTTCTTGAACACGTACCTGACCATTTGCTTGCGATTATAGAGATCAATAGAGTACTGAAAGTTGGTGGATCTTGCATCCTGACAGTACCACAAAAAGATTTACTCAAGACAACTTTTGAAGATCCTTCCATAACTGATCCTGAAATGAGAGAAAAGGTTTTTGGTCAGTTCGATCATCTGCGAATCTATGGGGATGATTTTCCGGATATTCTACGAGCTTATGGCTTTGATGTGACCGTTGTGTCGGAAGAAAATTTTAATCCGGAGCAGGTAGAAAAATTTGTGCTCTTCCCTCCGAAATTGTCTAAGCACCCCCTGGCAACTAATTATCGAAAAGTGTTTTTTGGAAGGAAAAAGTAAATGATGTCCGGAAATTTATTTAAGGATATCTATTCCTAATAATTTAGAAATTTCCATCTTGACACTTTCAAGCATCTTGTGCATTTCCAGGAGTTCGCTAAAATCTTTTCCTTCTTTATGTGCCTGTTGAATTTTTCGCTGGTTTTCCTCAAGCATTCGTAGGATTTTTTTATTCTTTAAATGGATCACAGCCTTCTCAACTGAATCACGTAAAAGATTTTCTTCTACAGGCACGAAGATCTTATGCATTTGCTCCCATTCTTCGCTAAGTACGTAGCGGTGAGAAAGTAATTCAACTGCAATTTCGCTAAAACTTGTGTTTTCAGAATTTAAAAAATGTTGTGGATCAAGGTCTGACTTGGTCTGAAGAAGCATCCCGTATTCTTTGAGAATATCATCATACGCCTTGTTTTCAAAAGCAATATCATCGTTAGCGATTTCATCAATGATGTATTTTGCAACTGTCATCTGATAGGTTTCCCCGTCAGGAGAGTCGTTCGATTCATCTTCATCCACGTAAAAAGTTATTTCATGGCTACCGAAATTCAATAACAGGCGGATAATATTCCTCTCTTGCATTTCAGAATCAAATTCATTGATGGCTTGATCATGTTGCAGGATGGTAGCAGGCATAAGAGCCTCTGCATCTTTTTCAGGAATTTCCTTCTTCAGTTGCTGGCGACGCATTTTGTTCAGCTCGGCAACGAGAACCGGTTCCGGGATGTCCAACATCACACTGCACTGCCTGGTGTACATTGTACGTATGATGGGATCAGGGATTTTAGAAATAGTCTCGACGATATCCCGGATCAATTGTGCTTTTCGGACAGGATCATCCTGAACTTCATTTAAAAGTAAGCCCGTTTTGAAAACCACAAAGTCCTTTGCATTTGCTGTGATGAAATCCAGTGTCTCTGCATAACTGTGCTTTTTGCTATACGAATCCGGATCGTCACCATCAGGGAAAAGTACAACCTTAACATTCAAGCCTTCCTCCAGGATCAAGTCAATCCCGCGCATTGAAGCCTTAATCCCTGCTGCATCACCATCAAATAAAACGGTAATGTTTTTTGAATAACGACCGATTAATCGAATTTGATCTACAGTCAGAGAAGTGCCTGATGAAGAAACGACATTTTCAATACCTGCCTGATGAAGTGATATCACATCTGTATACCCTTCTACCAAAAAACAATTGTCGCGCTGAACAATACTTTTTTTAGCGTAAAAAATTCCATATAGCGATTTGCTCTTATGGTATATTTCTGACTCAGGTGAGTTAAGATACTTCGCAGTCTTCTCATCTTTCTTTAAGATCCTGCCTCCAAAGCCAATAACACGTCCACTCATGTTGTGGATAGGAAACATTACCCTGCCTCTGAAGCGGTCAAATAAAATTTTTGGCTTAACTTTTTCTTCAGTGGTCTCTCTCGTGTCTGATTCAGATTTCTTTGCTTCTCTCTCTATACTTAATCCGGTTTTAATCAGAAATTCTGATTGGTAACCATTTTTCATTGCCAGATCAGAAAAGGCACTCCAGTCGCTCAGAGCATAACCAAGTTGAAATTTCCGGATCGTCTCTTCAGTAAATCCACGTTCTTTAAAATAACTCAGACCTATTGCACGACCTTCATCGGAATCAAAAACCTGCTCCAAAAAAATCCGTTGAGCAAATGAATTTAGAACGAACAAACTTTCTCTCTCATCCTGGATAATGACATCTTTAGGATCAGGTGTTGTTTCCTCAATAGCTATGTCGTACTTCTTTGCAATGTAGCGTATGGCTTCCGGATAGCTAGATTGCTCATGCTCCATGATAAAGTTCACAGAGTTGCCCCCTTTGCCGCAACCAAAACATTTATAAATATTTCGTGCAGGGTTTACGTTGAATGAAGGTGTTTTTTCATTATGGAAAGGACATAGTCCCAGCCAGTTCGTGCCACGTTTTTTTAGTGTCACAAAATCTCCAACAACTTCTTCAATACGTGCTGTCTCAAATACCCGTTCTATCGTGTCCTTGCTGATCATTCAATGTTAATTTTTTATAACGGGTAGTTTTAGGCTTTCGCGGCATAGATTTATTAATGAATTCTGTGATCCTGTTATAATATCCTGCGCCTGCAATTTCTTCAATGGAATAGCGGGTTGCATCTTTCACCAAAAATAATGATTTTCTCCGAGCGCCGGAAGAATCATATATGGCAAGAATTTCAGTCGTAAAGCTGATTTTGTCGCTGGCTGCCGATATAAATAAGGTCGGTAATTTATTATATCTGGCTATTATCGATAGATCGAGCTCTCTGATGCCAAACTGAAGAAGATTTTCTACCTTTCTTTTAAAGACCGGATACCATAAAAATTTCATAGCTCCCCACTTTTCATAGGCATAGCGATCAAGATAGGTACTCAGATTATTAGATGGACTTTGTAAGATTACCACATCACAACGACCGTCATATGCTGCTACTTGCATCGCAATTGCAGAACCTAGCCCAAATCCCATTACAATAAGGTGATTAGTTTCCGGTGTTAGTAGTAATTGGTCGATGATCATTTTAACATCCAAAATAGCAGGTAAGCCGGGAGTGAATTCTATTCCATCACTGTTTCCATGTGCTCGCATGTCAACTGCACAAACATTTAATCCACGGTCACGGAATTGTTTGATATGATCTAGAAGGTTGATCTTACTTTGATTCAAATCATGTAAAAGTATAATCGTATTGGAAGGCGTATCAGGAGCAGGAACATACCAGCCCCGAAGCAATAAATTATCCAGTGTTTTAACATTGAATTCTGAATACTCAAGTCCTAAAGATGCCGGGTTATATAACCTTATCACATCTTCAAAAGCAGCCTCAGGCGGTAGCATCTCTTCATCCGGTAATTTGTCGTGAAGGGTTACATACATTGAATCAATTCGAAGAGGGTATATGAAGTCAGTGGTTACAACTACAGGAGAAAAATAAATGAACGCAGCAAAAAAAGCCAGAAGCGAAGAGATCAGGTAATAAATTTTATTAAGACTCATTCTTAATTAATGATTTCGCTCAGTAGTAAATTGAACGAGTTCTCTTAGTGATGATTTATAACTTGAATCCGGAAAGCCATCAAGAAGAACAAAGGCCTTTTCTTTGTACTCGTTCATTTTCTCTGCAGCATATTCAATTCCTCCGGAGTTTTTTACAAAAGCAATTACTTCCTTAACTTTTCTATCGTCAGTATTATGGTTCTTTACAATATTAACAATCTTTCTTTTCTCTGATTTAGAAGTCTTTGAAAGAGCATGGATCAATGGCAAGGTCATCTTACTTTCTTTAATATCTATTCCGGTTGGTTTTCCAATAATACCTCCGGGACCATAATCGAACAAGTCGTCTTTTATCTGAAATGCAATCCCGATTGCCTCGCCAAATTTGTGCATAATATCGATTGTTGACTGTGAAGCACCTGCTGAGCATGCACCCCCTGCACAACAAGAAGCAATTAGTGAAGCTGTCTTTTGGCGGATAATTTCAAAGTATACTTCTTCACTAATATCAAGTCGCCGGGCTTTTTCTATCTGCATCAATTCGCCTTCACTCATTACCCTGACTGCTTCCGAGACTATACTCAGTAAATCGAAGTCTTTATTTTGTACAGATAAGAGTAATCCTTTGCTTAATAAATAATCACCAACAAGGACAGCAATTTTATTTTTCCATAAAGCGTTCAATGAAAAAAAACCGCGCCGTTCGTTTGAATCATCTACAACATCATCATGCACAAGAGTAGCCGTGTGAAGTAGTTCAATGAGTGTAGCAGCGCGATGACTGGTTTCATTGAGGTTCCCGCAAAGCCCGGCTGATAAAAACACAAACATAGGCCGCATTTGTTTGCCCTTCCTTTTAACAATGTAATGCGTTATCCGGTCAAGTAGTGGGACGGAACTCTTCATCGACAACCTGAACTTACGTTCAAACTCGTCCATCACGTCTGCTATTGGGGCTTTTATCCTATTTAATTCCTTTGACATAGGGCGTACGAAAATAAGGGAAATCGTTGAACGAAAAGCAGGAACAGCGAAACTCTTATCCTGTCAGTATTTTGATATTTTCTTTCAATAAGTTTATTAATCTTTGGTAAATTGTATGGAGAATTAGTTCTCAATGCTTTTTTTAAGTTTCACTGTGGCATGTTCATTTTTATTGGCAAGCTGGCCACAGGCTGCATCGATATCCTTTCCACGGCTTCTTCTAACATTTACAATCACTCCATTTTTTTCCAGATAGTTTTTGAAGATCTCGATCTTATCCTCTGAAGCATTTTTATATTCACCTCCGTCAATGGGATTGTATTCGATCAGGTTAACTTTTCCTTTCACTCTTCGGCAAAAATCAAGTAGCTCTTTTGCATCAATTAACTCGTCATTGAAGCCATGAAAAACGATGTATTCAAAAGTTACCCTGGTGCCTGTTTTGGAATAAAAATAATTCAATGCGTCAGCTAAAACATCGAGCGTATTGTGCTCGTTGATAGGCATGATCTTGTTTCTTTTTTCATCATTGGCAGCATGAAGTGATAAAGCTAAATTGAACCTTACCTCATCATCACCCAATTTTCGGATCATCTTGGCAATACCTGCTGTACTTACCGTTATTCTTTGTGCAGACATGTTCAACCCATCCGGAGCCGTAATTCTGTCTATACTTTTAAGCACATTAGCATAATTTAACAGGGGCTCACCCATACCCATGTAGACGATGTTGCTCAATGGAATCCCGTATTGTTTTTCACTTTGCTCTCTGATCAGAGCTACCTGATCGTAGATCTCGTCAGCTTCGAGGTTTCGTAGCCTTTCCAACCGGCCTGTGGCACAGAAAGTACAGGTCAGACTACATCCTACCTGAGAAGATACACATGCCGTCATCCTCGAATCAGTAGGAATCAAAACACCTTCGACGATATTGCCGTCATAGAGACTAAAGGCATTTTTAATCGTGCGATCCTTACTAATTTGGAAAGTATCAATCCGCACAGCGTGAAAGTCAAAATGATCCTTGAGCTTTTCCCGGAGTTCTTTGGAAAGATTGCTCATGTCATCAAAATTCCTGGCGCTTTTTTTCCAACACCATTCCCACACTTGTTTAGCTCTGAAGCCCTGTTCCCCTGCTTCTAAAAACCAGGACTTTAGATCCTCAAGACTGAGACTCCGGATATTTTTTTTCTTGACCATCTTCTGAGATGGCAAAGGTACTGAATCAAAGGCGCAAAATGTCAGAATTCTACCTGCCTTTCAGATCAAAGATTTCAGGTATTTTTGTCAAATGAGGATTCTGACTGCCGATTATATTTACCCTATATCTTCTCCTGTTTTAAAACGAGGTTTTTTGCTTGTCCGCGATGATGGAACTATTGAGGATTTACTAAGTGATAAATCACAGTTACCCCCGGAAATTGCCATAGAAGATTATCGGGGTATTATTTGTCCGGGTTTTGTGAATGCACATTGTCATCTTGAGCTATCCTATCTTAAGGGTTTGATCCCTTCAGGAAAAGGGCTTTCGGGATTTATCACTGACCTCATTTTTACTCGCCGGGCTGCCAATGATGAAATTGTAGAAAAAGCAATTGAAGCAGATGCGGAAATGGTCGCCAATGGCATTGTTGTCGTTGGAGATATTTCAAACTCGGATGTGAGCATCAGCGTGAAGAAAAACAGCAGAATATTTTATCATAACTTCATAGAGATCTTTGACCTTCAGCCTGAGAAAGCAAACGAGACCTTTGATCAAGGCAAACTGCTTTATGATAAGTTTATCGGAGCAGGTTTGGCTGCTTCGATAGTTCCACATGCACCGTACACAGTAAGCGCAAAACTGCTTAAGCTGATAAGTAATTTTGCCTATGAGAATAATACATTGCTCTGCATACACAATCAGGAAACCAACGGTGAGAATGAGATGTTTATTGATGGCAACGGAGAGTTTCTTAAAGAACTAAATAAAATTTCGGGAGCTTTTTCTGACTGGAAAGGAACCGGTTTTAGAAGCCTGCCATCGGTCTTTGTCCATCTTCCAAAGTGTAATAAAATGCAATTCGTTCACAATACATTTTCTCAAGCCCAGGACGTACAATGGGCCCACCTTTATAATTTATTCGTTTGGTGGTGTCTTTGCCCAAATGCAAATTTGTTTATCGAAAATACTATACCTGATCTAAACATGTTAAGAAATGAAGTTGCAAAGATTACCATAGGTACTGATAGTTATGCATCCAATCGTTCACTTTCAATACTGGATGAATTAAAAACTATTCATAAATATGATGGCTCTGTCTCTCTTCAGGAACTGTTGACTTGGGCAACTCTTAATGGAGCCGAATATTTCGGCTTAAGCAAACAGTATGGCTCTTTAGAGAAAGGAAAGAAGCCGGGCATAAATCTTATTTCTAAAATTGATCCTGAGAAAATTACACTGGAGCCGGACTCAAGTGTCATACCGCTAATATGAACGGGCACGGCCGGCTTGTCAACTGCTCAATTTCATGGCCTTTTTAACCCAAACATTGCGATCAGTTTCGACCTCAATCTGTGAGATTTAGAGAGAGATTGATCTGTTTTTTAATTGTGTTTTTACAATCGTTCATCAAAAAATGCTCAAAAACAGTCCTTTTCCATAATATTTGAAAGTCTCAAAGATCAAACCGCATGTATCCCGAAATTCGGCTCTTGGCTTTATTGAACTGCCATCGGCCTCTGCTATATATAATGTTCGTTTTGCATTATGTAAGGCTTGAGTAATTTTTAAATGAAAATTGAATTAATTTTGATTAATTGCGTTAGAAATAGACATGAATATGGCAACGTTTCACAATGAATTCAGTATACTTATACCGTGGATTCGCTGATGAAATGTCAGTATTCACCAATATTTGATTGACTTTCAACCTGGAGGGGTTTATATTAATTTAAGTATAGTAAATAGAGATTGATGATTAGGAAAATTCATCTTATGGGAAGACTTTTTGCCATTTCAACAGGAATGGTGATCGTTTTTGTTATCTCATCGCTTAATGTAAAAGCCGGTGTGTCAGCAGATGATAGTGTAGCGTCATTAAAGAATTTAGGAATGCTTGCAAATCTTCAGGCACCATCTGCCGGCAATTTGCAAGTTGATGAATCTGAAGTTCGTGCCGGATTACTTTATGATGTCGTTAACCGGAAGATCATCTGGGAGAAAAATATGCAAAGTGCATATCCTATTGCGTCTTTGACGAAAATGATGGTTGCCTTATTGACCATTGAGGACATTAACAAAGGACTATTTACCTGGGAAGATAATGTACAGTGGAACCGATTGGAATACAGGGGTAGGGGTAAAAGCAGAAGAAAGGTCACAACTACGGTAAATTATTCCCTCCGCGATGTGTTTAAAGCGACAATGATTGCATCCAACAATGAATGTTCTGAGCAAATGGCTCGCTATATTGGTAATGGAGATCTTGCCGCAACCATAAGCCGGATGAATGCCAGAGCTCGTGAGCTAAACATGCAAAATACTTATTATGGTAATCCAACAGGTTTACCTGCGTCAAAGTGGATGAATGATAATTCTTCAACTCCTATAGATCAATTATTGCTGTCTCTTGAGATGTTGCAATACAATGAGATTCTGGAGATAGCAGGAATGGGCTATGCATCGATCGAGAATGGCAAGGCCTCAAGTGTTATAAAGAATCATAACAAACTAACTATAGAATTTAGCGGTGAAGTTGACGGACTCAAAACCGGATATACGCGTCGTGCAGGCTTTTGCCTCGTAGCAACGACAGCTAAATGTGACCATCGGATAGTAGGGATCGTCCTTGGTTGTCGTGCTCCGCAGATTCGGAATGAGATCGTGAGAGATATGTTTAATGATTACTATAGTTCTATAGGTCTTGATAAATTAGGTCCATATTGCGAGAACCCTACTGCATCGAAAATTTCAACTGTTCCTTCTGTAAACGGTGAAATGGTGACTGTGAAAGAATCCGTGAAAAAGACCCACCTGGTCAGGAGTGGTGAATCTTTGTCTCAGCTAGCTCAAAAATACCGTTGCTCTGTTCCGGATATCAAGCGTTGGAATTCGCGCTCAGTTCGTTCCAACACAATTTATGTCGGACAAAAACTTACTATTTATAATACTTCGGTCAAAAAAGTCTTCATCCGGAAACCTGCCAATGGTTCAGAAGAAGAGGATGATAAGTCTATTGTTGAAAGTAACACAGCTAACGCTTCTGAACAAAAGGCAGAAGTCAAAGCTAAAACGAGTGCCTCTAAGCCTGTCAACTCAACCGCCACTAAGCAGAAAAGCCCGGCAGTTGAGAAAAACTACGTTTACCACACAGTCGTTCCCGGAGATACATTGACAAGTATTGCAAAAAAGTATGAAGGAACGACCGTTGAATTACTAAAAACGATCAACAGTATTAGCGATGCGAAATCCTTGAAACCCGGAATGAAGATCAAGGTTTTGGTTCAAAGCTGATTTATATTTTGTTTTTTTTCTCGTAGTTTTGTACAAAATTACGATTCATGAAAAAATTATCTTTTGCGGTACTTTTTATCGCCTGCTTAAGCAACAGTCTCAAAGCTCAGGAAAATACTACTACTGAAGCTACACCTGTCCCTGTAGATCCTATTACTAAGATGATCACCTATGAAGGTGTCGTTGAAGTGAAAGGTGCTTCTGCGAAAACTCTGTATGAAAGAGCGCTTGAATGGTTTAATACAAATTACAAGAATCCGAGTGATGTCATTCGTGAAAATGACGCTGAGGGGAATAAAATAGTCGGCAAGCATCGTTTTAAGATCACAAACCCGCCCGATAAATCAGGAATGAGGGGTGATGCCGGAATGGTACAGTACACGCTTACCCTTGCATCCAGAGATGGAAGGTTTAAATACGAAATCACCGACTTTGGCTGGAAGCTGGCATCTGCTTATCCCTGCGAACGCTGGCTTGATAAATCAACCGCTGGTTATATGAATGTCTATAATGATTATCTCATTCAAACTGACAAAGAAATGATGGATCTTATTGCCGGATTCAAAGATTATATGTCGCACGAAAAACCGGTAAAAGACAAGGATAGCTGGTAAGGATCCCAACTGATCCTAGCAGATAAGCAACTAATAATTACTAAAAAAGCCTGTACTGTTTGTACAGGCATTTTTGTTTTCGTACTTTTCAGAAATAACAATTTAAAATTATTCAAAATGGACAATGCCGCTACTTTCACCTGGACACCAATTATTCTTGCTCTCCTCATTATACTTTTTTTAGGAATTCGTATAGTGAGGCCGACTCACAGAGGTTTAATCGAGCGACTGGGAAAATATAATCGCTTTGCTGCTCCGGGATTTCACTGGATTATTCCCGTGATAGATAAAATGTATCAGGTGAATATAACTGAGCAAATGATCAATGCAGAACGACAAGAGATCATTACCTACGATAACCTCAATGCCAGCGTTGATGCTCAGGTGTATTTTAAAATAAAAATGGATGAAGAGAGTGTAAAAAACTCCCAGTATAACGTGAATAATATCTCTTATCAGATCGTCAACCTTGCAAGAACAACCTTGAGGAACATAATTGGTACAATGACTTTGAAATCTGCAAATAGCGAGCGTGGTAAGATCAATAAAAGCCTTTATACAACACTTCTTGACGAAACTGTCGGATGGGGCATCGAAATCGTTCGTACTGAGTTAAAGGAGATCGACCCACCAAAAGATGTTCAGGAAACCATGAACAAAATTGTAAAAGCGGAGAATGAAAAAATGGCTGCAATCGATTTTGCAACTGCTGTTGAAACCCGTGCAGATGGAGAGAAGAGATCGGAAATTAAAAAAGCAGAAGGTGTCCGTACAGCTAAGATTCTGGAAGCAGAAGGTGAAGCTCAGGCAATTGCTCTAGTCAACGAGGCAGCAGAGAAGTATTTCGTAGGCAATGCACAACTGCTCAGAAGGATACAAGCTGTTGAAACAGCACTATCGAATAATTCTAAGATCATCGTCCCTTCAGACAAAGAACTCATCAATGTCATAGGTGATATGGCAGGAATTCTTCCTGTTAAAAGGTCATAAAAACATTCTTGAAACTTAATTGCCTGAAGAGCTCATAGCTTACCTGAAAGGGCTTCTGCTACCGTTAGATCCTGAGGATAGGTGATTTTAATATTCCATCGTTCGCCTTCAACGATGTGTATTTCATGTCCTGCATTTTCAAACAAGGAGATCTCGTCAGTAAATGTGTTTCGCTCAGTTTTTTCAAAAGCAGCTTTTAGCAAGCCTGCCTTAAAGCACTGTGGCGTTTGTACCTGATAATAGAGCGATCTGTCCACACTTGTTGTGCGATCATTTACTTTCATTCTCAGAGAATCACTTAAAGGTATACAAGGGCAGGCATTTCCATATTGTTCAGCCGCTTTGAAGCATCGGTCCAGCAGACTATTGCTGAGCAATGGTCTCACAGCATCATGGATCGCTACAATACAATTATCAGGAACAAACTCTAATCCTGCACGCGTTGAGTCCGATCTCTCCTGACCGCCTGTAGCAAGTGTAATCTTACAAGGCAAAGGATTTTTTTGAACAAGACTGTTCCAATGAGTAATTGATTCTTTGCCGAGAACGAGAATTATATTGATATCATTATTATAATTATAAAAGCGTTCAATACTATGGTGTAAAATACTTTTGCCATTGAATTCAAGAAATTGTTTTGGAACAGCACTTTGCATTCTCATTCCAATCCCTCCGGCAACTAGTACAACATATTGATTCATGGCGCAGTTTTGTATTCTTCCTCTTGTTTTAGTTCCGATTTATTATTCATCAGTACCCGAAAATAATTTTTATATCGAAGCTTAAAGTACACAGAATAAATAATTCCGGAAAAAACGAATAGAACTAATAATGTGCTGATCATGATAGCTTGTATACCCATAGATCTATGACTTGGTCGCGCTTTGTGAACAAGAACAATAGTTGGCAGGTTTTTGTCCTGAATGGATTGTATTGCTATTGAATGGAAGGTTCGCATTTTTGTTAATTCGTCGGAAGATCTTTCAAGCGAGGAGATCAATTGACTGAGTTGTGTTTGCAATTCAAGGATCTTGCTTGAGTTAACAGATTGTTTTTCTATCCTCCCCAGAATCTCGTTCAGGCTTGTCAATTGCCGGTTTAAATCAATACTTCTTTCTGCATTTTCCTTTTCGGTGCTTTTCAACATCGTTTCATATATATCCAGTTTTTGTTTCAACGACCGGATCATCAGTTCTTTGTTCAATACATCCAAATAACTAACAGCTTCATTTGCCATCTCCGAAGCAAGGTATCGATGTGAGTCAGAAACATAAACGGCAATCAAATCAAAAGGGGACTTTTTTATTTTGATTCTGCTTTCCAGTATTGCCACAGCTTTTTCAAAGTAGAATTCCTTGGTGGTGTCGATTCCGTAATGTTGAAGAAGCTTAAATTTTTTTATCAGATGCTCGTGAACTTTTGACGAGGAGATGAGTTGATAAGCCCTGTTAACTTGTTCTGAAGGACTTAAAACCGATGGCATGCTGAATTCTTTATTTTGACCTACATTTGTTCCTGCTGTAGTTTCACTCATATAAAAGGAGGCCTGAGAGGTATATGTCAATATAAAATTCCTGAGCACGAAATAGGAGGCTGCACCGATAGATACAAGTAAGAACAGGTATAACCATTTTCTTTTGCTGAGGGCAATCAATAGATCGTGGTTGCTTACTTGATTGACGCCTTTGCTGTTAAAAGAATTATTTGTTGGTCCTGACATGACTGAAAAATGATGATGGTAATGTTAAGAAATAATATGGAACTAAAGCCGGTATTTTTGTAAACTGCATTTAATTTGAAGTAGATGAACCAATTTTGGATATTAGATGCAGAATCAGTTAAAACTCAAAGATTTTTGTCAATATTGAAATCGCCCAATGAGCAAACGTTTAGTTGATCTGTCTCTTTTAGTTTTTGCCTTCTGGCTGTTTGTACTTTTACCTATGCTCAAGGTTAATTCTGCTATTGATCCCGGCCTGGCAATACGATTTCTACTGACAGCTCTGCCAATTTCGATCATCAGCCTGGTATTATTATTTAAGTCTGATTTAATATTCAGCTATTCTGAAAACTTTAAAAAAGCTCTTCTGATTTTATTCATTGGTTTTATCTGGATGGCTGTTTCATCAATTCAATCTTTGAACGTCGGTGATGCATGGTGGGAAATTTTACGAATAGGTACCATTTACTTGTTCATGCCGCTGGCTTACCTTGTCCTCCGGGCAAAAAAAAGTGTTTTTTCGATTCTTACCCGCTTTAGTTTAGTCGCTTTGCTAATTTTTAGCGTCTATGCCTTCCTTCAGATTATACCCTTGTGGCATGATTTTAAACTATCAGGAATTCTGGTTGCCGTTGGCTTTGACATTGGTTCCAGCTTGGGCAATAAAAATAATTTTGCTGAAGTAATTGTGATGCTTTTACCTATGATCCTCATAGGTTTTTTTAAAGAAACTGGAAAGTGGAAATATGCATTTATAACCGGACTGATAATTTCAATATTCTGGATTTTGATCCTCCAGTCTTCATCTGCATGGATCGCTACCTCTCTGGGAGCAGCATTGATGATGTTGTTCCTATTAAAATTTAAAGCAAAAGATGGATCCGCAAACGATCGAAGAAGAAAAAGGTCCTGGTCTTTTATTACTTCATCAGCTATTCTCGCACTTATCCTTAGCGCATTTATTTTTTCAGAAACCGGTCCTTTTAAAACATTTAAAAGTAAAACGGAAACTGTACTTCAGTACATCAAGCACCCTGAACTTATTGATAGTACGAGTTCGATAAATAACAACAGTGTTTTCGATAGGGTGTTGATGTACAGGAATAGCCTTCGCATGATCAATGATCACAAATTCTTAGGTGTCGGAGTGAACAATTGGAAATTATTTATGCCTATGTACGGTATCGGTGGCACAGCTTTCATAAACACCGGTTTACTTACATTTGAACATCCTCACAATGATTATTTACTGATCCTTGCCGAGCAGGGACCTGTCGGACTTCTCCTGCATATCGCCCTGTTTGTTTTTCTTCTTTTTACAATTGTTAAAATGATGCGAAGGGCCGCGAATAAAGACGATCTCTACGTATTTGCCGGTATGTTCTTTGGATTGATAAGTTTCATGGTTTTGTCGATGTTTGCTTTTCCGCGATCAAAATATTATGTGATGCTAATTTTAATGCTATATGCAGCATTGGTTTTTATAATGGAACAAAAAGAAAAGCCTTTGTATGTTATTTCTGGAAGAGTAAAAGTGCTCCTTCTTGTTTTCTGTATTTGTATCTCTGCTGCCGGATCAGCAGCAGCATGGTATAGGTTAAATGGTGAAATACATACCAAGGAAATTCTCAGAGCGCAGTTCGCCAATAATTTCGCAAGGATGCTAAGAGAAACAGAAAAAGCTGAATCTGTATTTTATGTGATGGATTACTCGGGAACTCCAATAAGCTGGTATAAAGGCATGGCTTATTTTTATAGTAACAGATTTCCTGAAGCTGTCAATTACTATGAACAAGCTCTCAAAATCAATCCGGGTCATTTGAAAGTGTTAAATGATTTGGCTACTGCCTATGAAAAGACCAATGAGAAGGAAAAAGCAATTGAAACATACAGACGGGCACTCAGTGCGGCACCTTATTTCACAGAAACTTTACTAAATCTTAGCGCCACCTATTACAACACAGGCAGGATTGACTCTGCATTATCCGTAATCAATCGTGTTCGACTTGATAAAATTTCCTACCGGGATAAAAAGAATTATGATCAATTTTTAACCGCAATCCTGCTCAGAAAATCAGAGCAACTGTTGAGCGGCACCTATGATAAGGATCTTATTAATTCGTACCTGTTGACACGACAAGGCGAGAATGATTTGAAAGAAATGTACGATAAAGCAGGAAGAAGTGAAGAGGTTTTTCTAAAACTTTTGAAAGATGATTTAGAGAAACTTGAAATGTCTAAAGCGGAGGAAGGCATTTAGCCAGCCAATGAATTCCGGTGGAAAATGTCAAAGTAATAACAGTTGAAATCAGTAGCACTTCCAATACTCGCTTACGATCCTTACGAATGTTTTCCTTGCTCTTTACTTCATGAAGATTTCCTAGGCAATGAAAATTGTACAAACTAAAGAATCCGAACAGTATACAAAATCGGTATTTTATGGCAAGTATGATGACAATAAGTGAAAAGCTTGACGCTACCAGCATAAACCAAAGCAACAAGGAGTGGCAGTAGTAGAGGCATAAGATACTGAACAACAAAGTCAATGGAAGAAAAAACCAGATAAACTTTTTTCTGATATTAACCTCTTGAAGTCCAATATTACGAGTACCGGGTATATACTGATCTATATTATCTTCCATTTTTAGCCCTGAATTCACAACAAGTTGCAAAGAAAAAAGTTTTTTCCAAGGGAAATGAATGAAATCCTATCTCTAATACCGAAAACACCCAAAGAAATTTGATATTCATCCGATAATATTTTCATATCCCGATCGGAAAGAATAATTTCGCGACGCCTCATAATCCTTAAATTGGCCTAAAACTAAAGGATTAAAAGGAGTATAAGTCTTAGAACGGGACAATTGTTCGGAGGGTTTCAGAATTGAGTGTGGAGCTTTTAAACCATAAAGTCTGACACCGTAGATTTTAACTTGAGGTGATTTGTAAAAATTTAGTTCTTAAGTGTTTAGTCATAATTGGCCTCATAGTTCAACGGATAGAATAGAAGTTTCCTAAACTTTAGATCCAGGTTCGATTCCTGGTGAGGCTACCAAAGCGGAGTAAGTGTCAGATGTAAGAGTAAGACTTACACTCAAACTAACTCTTACTCTTTTTTTTATTGACTTGTCTAGATTTTATTTCTGATGTTTATTGAAGCTTGTTCTTAGCTATCTCGGTTGTATTTAATAGTCTGAGGATGCTTTACTGGAGATTCCAGTGAATGTGATCATCAATTTCCCCGCAATTTAATCCATTTGATCAGGAGTTCACCGGTCAGATAAACAGGAATTTCCACTATAAAATAGAACTTGAAATTATCGCAAACATATTGTTGAGAACATAATCAATACCTCAAATAGTTCTTATATTTGGATGTGTCTCTCCTTCAAAACACATCAAATTATTACTATCCCGGTGGGATGTTGCAACCCGGGAGGTCATTCTCCAGCAGTGATTATCGTTATGGATTCAATGGGCAAGAACAAGTCGATGAAATTGCAGGAGAGGGGAATCATAATTCTGCTTTGTTTTGGGAGTATGATACAAGGTTGTTTAGAAGGTGGAACTTGGACCCTATTAAAAAGCCTTGGCAAAGTGATTATGCATGTCTTAGCAATTCTCCAATATGGAAAATTGACCCAGACGGAGACGATGATTATTTTAACAGTGATGGAAAGTTAATCAGCCAAACCAAAACGGGAACTACAATTTATGTTCAAACCGCAGGTGGAAATGTTTCCTTTAGCCAACTACCTATGAATAATTTGCACAACAGGCAAACTTTGGCAAATATAACCAAGCATTATGCAGACAAAATTGGATTAAAAGGTACGATCGGAGTTTCAAACTATCCTAAGGATAGGAATAATAAGGCATTAGCATTTACACAAGAGGATAAAATTTACATAAATGCCCGGTCAGAAGGCGTTGGGGTAACTCCATTGTTTAATGATTATAACAATCTAAAGAGTGCATTGCGACACGAGGATGATCATAAAGGCAAAGGGCATGGCTTTACGGGCAATTCAAACCTTGAGCACGCTGAAGTGTATCTTACACAAATAAAGGACCCAACATTTGAGAATACTACAACTGAATTCAAGAAAGGCATAGTAGGATCAATTGCCTCTTACTTAAAAGATGCAGCTTATGATGAAATGAATGGTGGAGTTGGTGATTTTACAGATCTTAAAAATCTTCTGACGGAATTTAATAAGCAAAGTAGCACAACAGGTTATACTTTTTCATTGGTTCAAACTCAATCGGGATATTCAGATCCAAAGGCATATCAGTATGAAGTTTACGCAATTCCAGAAAAATCAGAAAAAACTAAATGAAGAAAATAATCTACATCATCCTCATTACTCAATTTACATTGTCTTGTAATATGAGCAAAAATGACAACTACCTTATTGAAGGCATATGGAGATATGAAGGTGCTGATAATGGAAGCGAAATAGTTTTTACTAATGGATTATATAGCTTGACCAAGTGGAATGATGATTTGGTTAATGTTTCAAAAGGCAAATACTTCTTTAATGAAAATACAAAAAGACTTCTTCTAACTTTAACACTTGTTCCTGATTTACAATATAGTGAGGGGGATACGATAATGTTGCCATGTGATAATTTTGATATATTAAGTATCACAGATAGTTTTATGTTAATCAAAAAACCAACTCAATGGTTGCATAGCACTGAAAAAAGTAGGACAAAGAGAAATATCACAATTTTGTATAGAAAAATCAAAACTTAATTATTTTAAAAAAGCACTCGTATTTGGCTTATACAATTAAGATTTTTCATCCTCGAACAAAAATCTAAATTAAACATTCTCAATTACAGTTCAATATTCTATCCAAGAAATGAATACATGTTGTAACTGACCTCCTCCCCAGAAATCTAAGGCATGTAAAGCAAAAATTAAAACTATTTAGTTCGTATTAATATTTTTCTGCACTTTTTCCCATACCCGATCTCAATACGGGGGATATTGAAAGTCGAGTTTAAATCTTTATAATTTGATTACATTTGGATATGGTTCTACCTGATGAAATATCAAACAATCACTATCCCGGTGGGATGTTGCAACCAGGAAGAAACTTTTCTAGTAATAATTACTGGTTTGGGTTTAATGGGCAAGAAAAGACCAACGAAATATCAGGAAACGGGAATCACAATACCGCATTGTTCTGGGAGTTTGATACGCGTTTGGTTAGACGATGGAACTTAGATCCGAAACCACAGATATCTATCTCTGATTATGCGGCATTTGCAAACAATCCGATTTTGTATTGTGATCCTTTGGGTGACGAAGTTAATGTAACTCACAGGAAAGGTTTTTTGGGTCTTGGGAAAAAAGAAACATTAAAGTATGAGAATGGAAATCTTTTTAATAAAGACGGTACAGCATACGCAGGCAAAGTAAATGGCTTCTTGAAAAAAAGTGTAGAGGCTTTGAATGACCTTAGTAGATTCCAAGAAGGAAGTTCAATGTTATCTGAGTTGCAAGGTTCCAAAAATGTATACAGCATTGTTCAAAGTGGAAATACAGAATTTGTTCCTGACCAAACACAGAAGGCATATGCGAACCAAATTGCAACCGATCCTAATCCCCAAGTTCAATCGCGGTATAACTCTCTCAAGTCAGCGGGTGTAGACTTAACAGGTGGATCAGGAGGAACAATTTATTTTAATCCTCAAGGCATGGGTGTATGGGAAATTGGGGGATACAAAACTCGACCAAGCCTAGAGTTAGGTCATGAGTTATTTCATGGGTTAGATGCCAATAGAGGGTTATCAGATGATCGACTTGAACAAGGTATTAAACGAAGTGAATGGCAAGCAATATATCGGGAAAACATGCATAGACAGCAGATGGGAATACCTTTAAGGACTTATTATAGGTCGCAGAAAGATACTCAAGGGAGGCCAATACAGGGCTTACCTCCTTATATGCTAACTCCAGGCAGCACTCCGATACTACCGGTCTGGTATAAACGATAATCTCAATAATTTGAACAAGTATTATTTAAGTTTAGTTTTTATACTCACCTTCGGACAATGTTCTACTGAAACTAAAACGATTAGATATAAATCGTACGACAGAGACGCAAATAAAACTGCGGTGTATACACTTCAAATTCCAAAAGGGTATAAATTATTTACATGGACAGGTGATCATGTACGTCAACAAGAATACTGGTATTCTGATTCATCTGTAATTTATCTAACAAATAATCTGGGAAGCAATGCCATAAATGAATCGAATATCAGACAGCAAGAAGGCGCATATGCTAAGCGGTTCCAAGCGTTTCTCTCTAACGATACGATAACATTATCGGGTGTTGACTCTATTGGCAAATATTGGAAAGAAGTTAAACTGCAAAAGATATGTTTAGGTTATGCGGGTGTAGAAAATGAAAAGCTAGAAATATTCGAAAGAGCATTGACCTTGATACAATAGGTTAATCCGCACCCTGAAACGTCTCACTCAGGGCATCTTTTAATTTTTTCTTGTTGATAAATGCTTCAAGCATGGCATGAAATGCCGCCCTTTCTTTTTTGTCGAGCAGTTCTATGAGAGTCACTTTCTCTATCAAGTATTTATCAGCAGAGTTGACATCTTTCAGCAGTTCGCCTGCTTCAAATAAATTGGCAATTGAAACGCCGAGTGTTTTGGCAATCCTTGCAACCGAAGAAAATGCGGGTTCAATTTTACCGCTTTCGAGCTTACTGTTGTCTTGTCCTGAAATCTCCACTCATCAAGTTGCTCAAATAGTTCTTATATTTGGGTGTGTCTCTCCTTCAAAACATGTCAAATTATTGCTATCCCGGTGGGATGTTGCAACCAGG
>DAOQWA010000022.1:0-46087 GCA_035341855.1 Bacteroidia bacterium | reverse complement strand
CAGCCTCTGCATTCAGTGTTAGTGTTGCTTTGTCAGAATCTATCTCGCAAATTTCCTCATCCTTCTCAACATAATCTCCGTCCTTCCTTATCCATTTTGCGATCTGAACTTCTGTTATAGACTCTCCGGGTGAGGGAATCTTCATTTCTACGATTGACATGTTATTGTGCTTAAAAATATTTTGTTCTATTTATTCACTAAGGTTCTTTCAAAAACTTTTCCTATCAATTCTCTTTGTTCACGGTCATGTGCTTTGTGGGATCCCGTAGCAGTACTCGCACTCTCAACACGCGAAATAAGACGGAAGGAGATGTCTTTCGACTTTCTCAATACAAAAGACCAGGCACCCATGTTCTCGGGCTCCTCCTGTAACCAGATCCAATCAACTGCTTGCGAATATTTTTTCTTCAGTAAAGATAATTGCTCAGAAGGATAAGGATATAATTGTTCAAGACGAATGAGTGCAATTTCATTTGCCTGATCTTTCTCCTTTTGCTCCAGCAATTCATAATAAACCTTTCCGCTGCAAACAACAACCCTGCTCACACTCTCTGCCGAAACTGAAACATCATCAATTACCTCTTTGAATCCTCCTGTTACCAGATCTTCAAATCCGGACACACAACGCGGGTGTCTCAACAAACTCTTTGGAGTCATCACGATAAGTGGTTTTCTGAATGGTCTGTGCATTTGTCTTCTGAGAACGTGGAAAAAATTTGCAGGCGTTGTGCAATTTACAACCTGCATGTTCAGCTGACCACACAAATTAAGGAACCGCTCAATACGAGCGCTGGAATGCTCAGCACCCTGGCCCTCATAACCATGCGGCAACAACATAACAAGGCCGTTCATGCGATTCCATTTATCTTCAGCACTGCTTAGATATTGGTCAATAATAATCTGCGCTCCGTTCATAAAATCCCCAAACTGAGCTTCCCAAATCGAGAGTGCGTTTGGAGTGGCCATAGCATAGCCATATTCAAAACCCAATACTGCATATTCTGACAATAGTGAATTGTAAATCTGAAATGTGGCCTGCTTACTGTCCACGTTATTCAAAGGTGTATACTGCTCTTCAGAATCTTCTACTCTTACGACTGCGTGGCGGTGAGAAAAAGTTCCGCGTTCAACATCCTGTCCGCTAAACCGAATAGGAAAGCCTTCATTCAGTAAGGTACCATATGCAAGCAATTCTGCCATCGCCCAGTCAGCTTTACCTTCATGAACATTCTTCAATCGCTCATCAAAGAGACGCTTACTCTTGCTGAAAAAATTCTTATTAGATGGAAGTGTACTGATCTTTTCACCTATCTTTTTCAATATTTTAATATCGACTGCTGTGTCAGGCGACTTAATGAAGTCCTTGCCATTCGCCCTTCGCAGACCTTTCCATGTTCCTTCCAACCTGTCAGTATAAGGGATTTTCGTTGCCGCCTTTGCAGAATCGAGGCTCTTCTGCAACATCGCTTTGAATGATTTTTCCATTTCTCTTGCCAGATCTGCCTCTACCTGACCCTGAGCCATTAATTTATCATTATAAACTTCTCTGGGATCAGGATGCTGTGCAATGGCTTTATACAGCAAAGGCTGAGTAAATCTCGGCTCATCACCTTCATTATGCCCGTACTTTCTATATCCAAGAATATCAATGAATACATCTCTATGGAATTTTTGTCTAAACTCCATAGCTAATTCAATAGTGTAAACCAAGGCTTCCACATCATCCGCATTCACGTGAAATACCGGCGACAGAGTTACCTTGGCTACATCAGTACAATAAGTACTTGATCTGCCATCAACATAATTCGTCGTGAAACCAATTTGATTATTGGTGACTAAATGAATTGTGCCTCCTGTACGGTATCCCTTGAGCAACGACATCTGGATGACCTCATACACGACTCCCTGTGCAGCTATGGCAGCATCACCGTGTATGAGTATAGGAGCAATCATGTCCTCTGTTCCATCAGGAGTATTATCAATCTTTGACCTGACGATACCTTGAACAACCGGATCTACCGCCTCAAGGTGAGATGGATTTGGTGCTACGCTGAGATGAATTTTTCTGCCACTGAATGTTTTTACGTCTGCGGAAAAACCAAGATGATACTTTACGTCACCTGCATGCTCGATGCCTGAATACTCTAAGCCCTCGAACTCTTCAAATATTTCTTCATAAGTCTTACCCATGATATTGGCAAGCACATTCAACCTTCCACGATGTGCCATTCCAATAACAAACTCCCGGATGCCCAATCCTGCGCCACTTTCAATGACTGCATCCAAGGCTGGAATAAGTGTCTCACATCCTTCAAGAGAAAATCTTTTTTGACCAACAAATTTTGTGTGAAGGAAATTCTCGAAAGCTACAGCCTCATTGAGCTTACTCAGGATCCTTCTCTTCTTTTCAATCGAAAAGCTTGCACTGTTCCTGCTGCTTTCCATTCGCTGTTCCAACCAGGATACAACTTCGGGATTCCGAATATACTTGTATTCTGCCCCAACTGAAGCACAGTACGTCTGTTTAAGATGTTCAATAATTGCCGCTAAACTTGAAGGCCCGATTCCAATTAATGAACCTGCCTTAAATTCTGTTTGCAGATCTGCCTTAGTCAGATTAAAATTTTCTATGTCAAGCGTTGGGGAATATTTCCTTCTTTCCCGCACAGGGTTTGTATCAGTAAACAGGTGACCCCTCGTACGATAACCATTAATCAGATTGATAACATTAAATTCCTTTTGAAAAGCCTCCGGCACATCAGCAACAGAATAATTTTGTGTGTCGCTGTCATAGTTTTTACGTGCAAACTCAAATCCACTGAAAAAAATTGCCCAGCTTTCTTCTACTGATCCCGGATCCTTAATAAATTGTTGATACAATGCATCCACTTGACTGACAGATGCATTGCCTAAAAATGAAAACTTATCCATGATTGCTATCCTGATTTCCACTGGCAAAGGTACAAATTAAGGGAGGATTCGCTAACTAATTCAGTCAGGCTTCTCTCTTACTTCCTGACACCAAATCGTGTTTAAACAACCTTTTTAACATGAATCCCAAAGCGGCTTTTCAAAAACTCAAAGCCTAATACATTAAGCAAAATCAGGGTCATTCCATAGAACACATCCTCAAGGGGTATGGTCAACATCCGTATCCCCATATTTTCATCGTCATTATACCAAACGATAGGCTCAGAGATGCCTGTACCTGTTAATATGCCGTTTACGATCATAAACGGTATCATCAACACCAGATAAATAAAATAAAACTTCCCCAACCATTCAGCTTTATAGAAAAAACGGACAAATACCAGTAAGAGAGCAAGTCCTCCCGCAGCAGCAAATGTGTACATCCGATCATAGTAGCACAAAGAGACAAATGCAGATACCAAAATGAATGGGATACTTAAATACCTGTCAAGAATTCTCATATTATCGAGGTTTACAAGTCTGTCAAACACCTGATAACTGAACATACATGCATAGGGTATACAAAAAAAGAAGAGCAGCTCTTCCAGTGGTAAATTGATAATTGTTATTCCGACCAAGTATTTGGAATTAAATCCCCATACACCCATTTGAGTATAAAGACTATCCCCGACCAAAAAGACGAAGGCTGAAAATATTGCAGATGGAAAAAAGGCTGCCCAGGTTTTATGGAATTCAACTTTTGAATGAAAGGTAAAGAGCAGCGGAACTATTACAGAGAAAAAATTAATTAATAAATATGTATAACTCATCACAATAAATTAAACCGAAGCCTTAACATAGAATGAAGCATGAGACCAACTTTTCTGCCATTAGAAATGCGAATCCTTTTTTTCATCACATAACCGGGTGGAAGTCGCTTTATCTTGTTAAACAACTTTTTATAATATAAGTAAGCTAAATAAACCCCGGATCTTGCTCCTCTGGGTAACTTTCGAATTCCATCAAGTGACTCTGCGAATTCTTTTTCGATGTCGTCTTCAATCCTCTTTTTATCATTAGCACTAAAATTGTTGAGATCAACACCCGGAAAATAGGTTCTTCCCAACTGCTCATAGTCTGCTCTGATATCTCTTAAAAAATTTACTTTCTGAAAAACAGACCCCAATTTCATGGCATCAGGCTTCAAGGATTCATACATCTTATCATCACCTTCTGTAAATACCCGCAAACACATCAATCCAACAACTTCGGCAGAACCATATATATATGCTTTATAAGTTTCTTCCGTATGTTCCTGCTTCTGTAAGTCCATAGACATGCTATTTAAAAACTGATCAAGAAGTGATGTCTCGAAATTATACTTATGAAAAACTTCCTGAAAAGCGTTAAAGATCGGGTTAATGCTAATCCTGTTTTGAATGGCATCCTGGGCTCCGATCTTGAATTGTCTCAATAAAAGCTCTTTATCATAGTCATGAAAACTGTCAACGATCTCATCTGCCAATCTTACAAAACTATAAATCGAATAAATCGGACCTCGATATTTCTCCGAGAAAAAGGAAATCCCCAGCGAAAAGCTGGTACTATATTTTCGTGTCATTAATTTACTGCACGAAATAGAAATTTCATCAAAAAGTGACTTCATTTTTATTTATGACTAAACATTTTTATCACTTCCATTGCGGCTACCTTTCCGGAAATTATGGCCGGTGGTACACCAGGACCAGGAACCGTCAATTGTCCTGCAAAATACAAATTGTTAAGCTTCCTGCTCTTCATTTTTGGCTTCAGGAAAGCCGTTTGGCTTAATGTATTCGCCAAACCATAGGCATTACCTTTATAAGCGTTGTAATCTGATATGAAATCAGATATACAATAGCTCCGCTTAAAATTGATATGCGAGCAGAGGTCTTCACCGGTAAATTGTTCAATCCTTTCCATCATTAACTGAAAATATTGCTCCCGCTTACTTTCTGTATCTTCTATCCCGGGAGCAATCGGCATCAGCAGAAATAAATTTTCATGTCCCACGGGCGCTACTGTCGCGTCAGATTTAGAAGTACAACACACATAGAACAGAGGGTCCGTCGGCCATTTTTTGTCAATGTATATTTCTGATGAATGGACAAAAAGATCAGCATCAAAAAACAGATTGTGATGCTGCAAACGCTTGACTTTTTTATTCAATCCCAGATAAAATATCAAACTCGAAGGGGCGAAAGTTTTTCCGGACCAATACTTTTCTGAATATCCTCTGAACTCCTGATCCAGAAGCTTTTCTTCAATATGCTGATAATCCGCAGAACCTATGACAACATCAGCAGCTACTAATCCGCTGCCTGTTTGAACGCCTGAAATTGAATTTCCCTGTACATAAATTTTTTCAACCGGATTGCCGAAATGAAATCTTGCTCCATGCTCCTCTGCTACGCTTTGCATGGCCTCAGATACTTTTCCAAAGCCGCCCTCAGGGTACCATGTGCCAAGTTTTAATCCTGCATAGTTCATCAGACTATATAATGCAGGAGTTTCCTGAGGCATCGCGCCAAGAAATAAAACCGGAAATTCCATCAATGCTATTATGCGGGGATCCTTAAAGTACTTCTTGACGTGCTTGCTGAAAGAACTAAAAATCTGCATACGCAGAATTCCTTTTAGTGTGCGCAAATTGCTAAACTCTCTGAATGAATGAGCCGGTTTATAAACCAGGTCTTCAACTCCTGCTTTGTATTTGTATTCTGCTTCCACAAGAAAGGCATCCAATCGACTTCCACTACCGGCTTCTATACTCTCAAACATCATCTTTAATTCCTTATATCCGGCAGGCACATTCATGCAATCGTCCTTTCCGAATATTAAGGTATACGAAGGATCCAATTGGATCAGTCTGTAATATGCATCGGTGCTTTTGCCAAAGTCATTAAAAAACCTTTCAAAAACATCCGGCATCCAGTACCAACTGGGGCCCATGTCGAAAGTATAGCCGCTATCGGTAGAAAATTGTCTTGCCCGCCCACCACTGCTTTCATTCTTTTCATAAACATCAACATCGTACCCGGCAGCAGCCAGATATGCAGCTGCACTAAGTCCTGAAAAACCTGCGCCGATGATAACTACTTTTTTCGACATCAATGCCCCTAAAACTGTTTGCTTAAAAACAACACCCGTATCATATTACTGAGAACAAATCATCCTCTGTGAAGGGAATGCTGGACCCGGATAAAAGTAAAACATTTTGTGATACAGAAAAACGCGAAACTCCGGAATGATCCGTCTCTCAAATTAACTTTGATGAAAACCAAATTTCAATAAACAAAACGACTTACTTCTTTACCATCCTAACGGTTTTCGACACTTTTCCACTCTGTGAAGCCTGCACATAGTAAACTCCGGATTCCAGATCCTCTAAACCACCTATTCGCCATATTGCCGAATCTGCCTCATTATTACCTATGATTGTTCGCTCAGGTACACCATTGGAATTAAAAATAGAAATTTTCACAGCATCATCATTTGCTGCAGAAACTTCAATTTGAGCGTTATTCAAAATAGGATTGGGATAAATTCCTTGAATTGACAAATCAGTTGTTACAGACTTTATTTTAATTTTTACAGGGTCATAAATTTTTTGATATCCATCATGATCATACTGAATCAAGCGATAGTAACTTTCTCCTTTCAATGGAAATTCATCTCTGTATTTATAGTTTCGGGTCTGTGTGCTATTTCCGGAACCGGAGATAACAGCAATCTCAATAAAATTCTCAGAACCATCGCTTCTCTCGATGCTAAAAAATGCGTTGTTTGTCTCAGAAGCAGTCGTCCAACTGAGATCAACTTTATTTTGCTTGTTCACTGATGCGTCAAAAAATACCAACTCAACAGGTAGCGGAGTCCATTCAGTAAAAAATGCTTTGAAATATATGCTAAACTGACGAGTCGTTGAACTGGTTTTGTTTACTCCTCCCGTTCTATAGGTGATTAAATTTACGTTGAGAAAATTCATTTGGAACATAACTGCTTTAATTGATGAGTCAATGCCTGAATAGTCAGTAGTGGATCCTAAAGCAGTAACTGATGTACCATCAGTTGATATTGTAAGTTCATTTGGTGAATTTACAGAATAACTCGATGGCGTATATGCCTGTACCCTTTCCTGTATTGAATTATTTCCGTCTACGTCAATCGCTGTTGCAGAAACATTATCCAGAGTTGTATCTGTATCTGTACCTGCCTTCTTGAATCTAATCTGCCACTCTATATAAGATGTCTTTGGATTTGAACTGCTGCCACTGGCAATGGTGACTGTTGGCTGGAATGCCGGATTGTAACCGGTAGTTGAAGAAGGAATATCAACATTACTTACAGTCGCCCCATTGCTGATTGCCGACAAGGTTACTCTTGCGTCAACACCATCTGTGACATTCTGGAATTTATATACTGCGTTTACTGCCCCTGCTGTCCCGCTAACCAAAGTAGGATTTATGAATGTCAAAGAAGCAGAACTTTGTTGCGCAAAGCCCATGGCTGAAAAGAGAATGGCCGGAAAAAATAATTTCAATACCCTCAGCCAAAGATCTTTCCTGACTTGGATAAACTGTTTTTGAATTATTTTTTCTACTGTCTTCATTTTTCTGTTTCAGGCCATCACAAATCTAAATCCAATGATTGCCAATAAACCACTTGAAAAATACATCATGAACACCTGCACATGCTTCATATCTGTGAGCTATCCTTACACATTCAAAATGCTTTAAAAAGCAGAAAAAACATATTCAATGCCTGTTCAAATTGCCAATTCGTAGATGTAATCGTCGATTTATCTTAAAAACCCCGAATTTATCCCGTTTGCATGAATCAAATATTCAACTAACTTTGAATTATAAATAAGGCAAAAATTATACATTTTAAAATAATTGATCATGAAAAAACTAGTACTCTTCGTGTTATCGCTGTTTTTTATATCAACATCAGACGCAACACATCTGATGGGGGGACAAATTACCGCAAGTCAGATTAGTGGATTACAGTATGAAATTAAAATGACATTATACCGTGATACGACAGGTATTCCGATTGCGACTTCTGCTGATTTTATTATTACCGATCTGGCAACAAGCACTCAACAAATATTAAATGTACCGCACAGTGGAGCCCAAAGTTTTATTAATGGCGTTGAGCTTTATGACTATATCGGAACTTTCACGTTTCCGGCTGCCGGTCAGTACAGTATCACAAGACAAGAATGCTGCAGAAACGGAGCAATTTTAAATATGTCTGCCCCTCTTTCAGAAAGCCTGCATTTGCGTTCAGTTGTAACTGTTGATGGTGGTTCTGCTAACTCAACACCCGTTTTTCTTAATCCTCCGGTTACTCTTGCTCAAAAGAACAGTTTGTACGTTTATAACCCACTGCCTTTTGATGCTGACGGAGATTCCATAGCTTGGTCGATGGAAATTCCACTTGGGGCCGGTGGCGATACAGTTGTTGGATACAGTTTACCACATGGGTCATCATTAAATCCATTCACTTTAAATAACCTAAATGGTGAAATCACCTGGATGCCTGATTCTAACGGTCACTGGGAAGCATCTTTTCTTGTTGAAGAATTTCGAGGCGGAGTTAAAACAGGAGAGATCCGCAGAGATATGCAGATCATCGTTGTTGACGATACCACTAACTGGTTCCCAATGGTAATCAATACATCTTCATGGCCGCAAGACGCTATGGGAAATTTCTCTATTAACCTGCAGCCAAACACTCCATTCTTCATGAACATTCAAGCCACACAAGGCGATAATGATCAGATGGACCTGATCGTTCAGGGAGAACCGATGATCCAAGTTTCTAATCCGGCTCAGTTTGTTGTAACTAGTAATACTCCCGGACTAATTGAAGGATCTTTTAATTGGACTCCTTCAGCTCAACATGCGAGAACAGCTCCTTATCTTTTAACCGTGCGTGCATTCGAATACCATAACAATTATGTATTCACCAGTGATCGCACAATTATGTTTAGAGTTGGATCAGCAACATCAATTGCGGAGAATGAAAATGTTCTTTCAGCTACTCAGGTGTATCCAAATCCGGCTTCTCAGGATGTCTTCGTTTCTTTCAATATTAAATCATCTTCATCATTCTCAATGCAGATCTATGATCTAAGCGGAAGATTGGTAAATGAACGTTCTGAAAGGCATTTACCTGCCGGAACACATTTGATAGATCAAAATATTGAATCTCTTTCCACCGGATATTATATGGTAAAATTGATTGTGGATAATAAAGCTTCAGAAACTTTACCTCTGATCATCAAATAACATTTTTGAAAATAAATAAAAAAGGGCATCTATTCTGTATGAGTAGTTGCCCTTTTGACTTTCATCGCTTTGTTAAAATTCGAAAAAAAATCGAATAGATTTAAAGGTTTCTTTATTTTGGCAACATGATGAATTTGAAATATTTCTTTACAATCTGTATTGCTTTGTGCACGCTTAACCTGACCGCACAAGTCTTGCCCGACACTTTATTTAACCCGCAACTAACTAATCCTGCTTTCCTTGACAAAAATGGCCCGACTATCCACATAGATGCTGCTCACAATAATTATCATACAGCCTCTGAAAGGTTTGCTCCTTTTGCTCGTGTCTTGTTGAATGACGGATACCACGTCAGTGAAAATTTCGACAAACTTCTCGATGAGAATCTGGACAAGATCAAACTACTTGTAATCTCAAATGCACTCAACAAGGCGAATGATGGCAATTGGTCAAATCCTTGCCCTTCTGCATTCAGCGACGATGAAATCAATTCCATTAATAGCTGGGTTAAGAATGGCGGTCGACTTATGCTAATTGCTGATCACATGCCTTTTTCAGGAGCTGCACAAAAGTTGGCAGCATCATTTGGCTTCGCAATGTGCAATTGTTTCGCAATGGATAATCGTCGACGCAATCCTGAAATCTTCTTCCGAAGTAACGCAACACTCTATGAAAATGAAATTACAAATGGTCAAAGTGCAACGCAAAAAGTTGACAGTATTGCCACATTTACCGGAAGTGCGTTCACGATTCCTCCTGAAGCAATACCAATTATTAAATTAAAGGACTACACCATCCTCACACCTGATCAGGCATGGAGATTTACCGACGAGACACCTTTTGAAAATTCTGAACATTATTTCCAGGCTGCTGCCTTAAACTATGGTAAAGGTAAGCTTATACTTATGGGTGAAGCCGCCATGTTCACAGCTCAAATTGCAGGCAATCAAAAGGTAGGCATGAATTCGGAATCTGCTAAAAACAATGTCCGGCTATTACGAAACGCCATTCAATGGCTGTTAAAATGATGCTAATTATTGCTTAAGAATCCAGGCGAACATCAATGGAGCCACGATAGAAGCATCACTCTCTATAATGAACTTAGGAGTTTTAATATCCAGTTTCCCCCAGGTGATCTTTTCATTTGGCACAGCTCCCGAATAAGATCCATAACTCGTTGTTGAGTCGCTGATCTGGCAGAAGTATGACCAGAAAGGAACATCATGCCATTCCAAATCCTGATACATCATTGGAACAACGCATATCGGAAAGTCCCCTGCGATACCACCGCCGATTTGAAAAAAACCAACGCCTTTGCCTTCACTGTTCTTACGGTACCAGTCGCTCAACCAGACCATGTATTCAATGCCACTTTTCATGGTCGTTGCCTTAAGTTCATTCTTTATAACATAGGATGCAAAAATATTTCCCATCGTAGAATCTTCCCATCCCGGAACAACTATAGGTAAATTCTTTTTTGCAGCCGCCAACATCCAGGAATTTTTTGGGTCAATTTCATAATACTGCTCAAGCTCTCCACTCAGTAAAATTTTATACATGTACTCATGCGGAAAATATCTTTCACCTTTTGTCTCAGCATCCTTCCAAATCTTATGAATATGCTTTTGCAACCTTCGAAATGCTTCTTCTTCAGGAATGCACGTGTCAGTCACACGGTTATAATGATTCTCCAACAGATCCCATTCTTCCTGAGGACTAAGGTCACGGTAATTGGGTACTCGCTTGTAATGATTATGCGCAACCAGATTCATGATATCCTCCTCTAAATTGGCTCCGGTACATGAAATAATATGAACTTTATCCTGACGAATCATCTCAGCAAGTGAAATCCCTAGTTCAGCCGTACTCATGGCACCGGCTAGTGTAATCATCATTTTTCCATTCTCCATCAAATGTTGCTCATAACCTTTAGAAGCATCCATCATTGCTGCAGCATTAAAATGAAGATAATTCTTCTCCATGAAATTTGAAATTGGTCCTCTGTTCATGATAATCAAATTATTTTTTTACAAATTAACTAAACGAATAATTGGAGGTATTTAATTACACCAAGAATTTCTTCTTGTTCGCCTCTCATCCCGGCATTCCAAAGACTTTTAATAAAGCAGAAAATACTCAGGACTTTGTTACTATTTCACTCTGGAATACAGAACAAGGAATGTAGGAAAGTGATCACTATATCCTGCCATGTAATTATCAAAGTCATAAGTTCTTTTCGGGTAGCCTTTATATCGCCCACTCGTTTGTGTCATCCAGGGCTGGCTGAAAATATGCGCCTCGCCAAAAAAGTATCCATCCTGATCTTTGCTTAGAAACCCGGAAGACACAAGGATCTGATCGAATAAATTCCAACTATCCTGATATGCCAATGTTCCTATCCCTTGTTTGTATGAATCCATCCATGGGTTATACATTCCGCCCTTCTTTACATGATCCTTCTCCCCTTTTGCCCCAATAACCTTAGCTACCGATGGGCTTACAGGATCATCATTAAGATCACCCATTAAAATTATTTTGGCATTTGGATCAATTGCTGTAATTGAATCAATTTTATGCTTGCATACAGATGCAGCCTTGGCTCTGCCCGGTGCACTGGCCTCCTCACCACCACGACGCGACGGCCAATGGTTAACAAAAATGTGAAAGAGTTCCCCATCCATTGACCCGGCGACGTACAATACATCCCTTGTATACCTTGGAACAGTGTCGGACTCAAATAATTCGACGAACAATGGTTCGGAGTGAGAAGGCTTGAAATATTTTGGATTATACAAAAGACCGACGTCGATTCCCCGCACATCAGGTGAATTAAAATGAACAACCTGATAGTTCCTGTTCTTTAACTTTTCCGTTCTGGTAAGGTCTATCAAAACTTGTTCATTCTCGACTTCAGCAACACCCAGGATCGCAGCACCATCAGGTGAACGCTCTGTACCTACCAATGATATCACATCCGACAAATGACTTAGCTTATCAAGATAAACTTCACCGGTATAATTTTTTTTACCGGTAGCTAAAAATTCTTCATCTTCAATATTGGGATCGTCTATCGTATCAAATAGATTTTCTAAATTGTAAAAAGCAACTATAGACACTTTATAAGTTGCTTTTTGGGAATAGATTCCGCTATGAAAGGCGAGCAGAAAAAAGGCCAGAACTGATGATTTTCTCATTTTATTTTTTTAAGGGTAGCAAACATACAAATTATCAGGCATCGTAAATGAATCAATTTTCATGCAGGAAAGAAATACCGGTTGATTTTAAACCGGATAGCAAATACAGCACGTTTCTAATCAGGCAATTCATGTTGATAAACTAAAATGCTGCGTGCCTGAACATTGACCAAAATTCAATTATAGTGATTTTGATGAGTTTATTATATCACAAATTCCATTAAATTTGTATAAATCAATGAATTGATATTGAATTAACATCCCCTTTCTTTGATGATTTCGATATTTGTTTAGCTTTGTCGCCCCTTTAAAATTAACTATTCTATTAACCGCTATATATGATCATGCAATTAAGGAAACACTTATTAAGCTTACTGGTAGCGCTTTTGCCAATAGTGGCATTTGCACAGACCGGAACTTTGTCCGGAACCGTTAAAGATGAAAACAATCGTCCAGTATCCAATGCAAATGTTTTAATCAAGTCAAGCGGTCAGACTGCTACTACCGATGAACAAGGAAATTTTAGCATCTCGTCAGTCCCCTATGGAAAACTAGAATTGGAAGTTAGTGGAGAGTTCATATTGCAACACCTCCAAACTTTCGAGTTTAGCGAAACCAATACCATCGTTGCTGTGCCGGTAAATGACAAAAATTCTGAAATTGCTAAGGCCGGTGTAGACAATATCCCTACAATCAGTTTGTCGGATGATGAAATGAGGGACGGAAGCGGAGGCGGTGTTTCGAGTGTGCTTTCTGCTTCAAGGGATGCATTTACCTCTGCAACTTCATTTGTCTTTTCGTCTGCCCGCTTTCGGATTCGCGGCTATGATGATGAAAACTTCCTCACATTAATGAATGGTGTACCTGTTAATGATCTCATCAGCGGAAGAAGCCTTTATGCATCTTTTAGTGGTCTTAATGACGTGGTCAGAAACAGAGAATATGCCAATGGACTAGAGCCTGCTGCCTATTCATTTGGAACTCTGGGCGGTGTTTATAGCATCGATAGCCGGGCTTCTCACCAAAGAAAGCAAATGCAGGTTTCTTATGGCAGAGGGAATGCATCTTATGATAACAGAATTATCATTACATACGGTTCCGGTCTTACTTCAAAGGGTTGGGCTTACTCATTTTCTTATTCCCGTCGCTGGGCAGCTGAATCGTATGCTCCCGGTGGATACTATGATGGTCATTCCTACTTTGGCTCTATAGAAAAAATAATCAACAATAAACACTCATTGGCATTAACAGCCTATGGAGCTAATACAAAAAGCGGACGTGTAGGTCCTTCTGTTCAGGAAATAAAAGACCTGGCCGGTGATAATTACTACAATCCTTATTGGGGTTATCAGAATGGTGAGAAAAGAAATGCCTCAGAGGCACATGGTCATCAACCTATCGCAATCCTCAGTCACGATTGGAAAATTTCCGAAAAATCATCTCTTGAATCAGCGGTATCTTTTCAGTCAGGTAAATATAAGATTGGTAGCCTTGATTGGTACAATGCCGAAGACCCTCGCCCTGACTACTATCGTCGTCTCCCTAGCTTTGATCCTTATTATGGAGATAATCCGGAAGCTTTCGCAGAGTTAAAAGCGGCTGTTGATGCCGCCTTGCGCAGTAGCGAGACTTTGCGTCAGATCCAGTGGGACAAATTATATGAAGCCAATCAATTACACGATACTGTCTTCAACGGTACCACCGGAAAATGGGCTAAATACGTCGTCTCCAACAGAGTGATTGACAACCAAAGATTCAACTTCAGCAGTACTTTCAATTCACTGATAAATGAAAACCTCACCTTTGATGGCGGAATTACATATCAGAAGGTAAGCGCTGACCTCTACAAAGAAATAGATGACCTATTAGGTGCCGATTTTTATGTCGACGTTACTCAATACGCAGATCAATCGAATGTAAATAATCCGGATGTCCTGCAAAATGACTTGAACAATCCAAACAGAATTCTTCATGAAGGTGATAAGTATGGATACGACTACACTGCTAATATTAATAAGTCGTCAATTTGGGGTCAAGGAGTTTGGAAATTCGATAGAATAGATTATTTCATGGCCTTACAATTGTCTAACACTTCCTTCTATAGAACAGGAAATGTTCGAAATGGTGTTTATGCCAACAATTCTTTCGGAGAGGCTGAAAAACAAAATTTCTTTACCTATTCCATAAAAGGTGGAGTAACATATAAGTATAATGGTCGCAATTATTTCTTTGCCAATGCATGCTATATGACACGCCCGCCTCTTTTTGATAATGCATATATTTCACCACGTACACGCGATAATGTTGCAAATGATCTCACAAGTGAGAACATATTCTCCACAGAAGGTGGATACATCCTTCGTGCTCCAAGATTCAAAGCTAAAATTCTAGGCTACTACACTAAATTTACAGATGGTATTGATACTAAAAGCTTCTATCACGGAGACTTCAGAACTTTTGTCAATTATACTATTACTGGTATAGATAAAAGACATGCCGGCTTTGAAATATCAGGATCAGCTAACCTTGGCAAAGGATTTTCTGCAAGTGCCGCTATTGCACTTGGTGAGCATATTTACACTTCAAGACAACTTGCCAACATAACACAAGACAATAAAGACACCGTACTTGCCGAAAATGAAGTTGTTTATTCGGAAAACCTGCATGTTGCCGGCGGCCCGCAATCTGCTTACACAATAGGCTTTGAATACCGTTCACCAAAATTTTGGTTTGCAGCTGTGAACTTTAATTACTTCGACAATGTTTACATAGATTATAATCCTTCACGTCGTACACTAAACGGATTGGATCTCGTAGATGCAGGTAGTGATACCTGGAAAAAAATCTTACAACAAGAAAAGGCTGAGGCACAATTTACAATGGACGCACGGGCAGGTTACTCTTATAAATTCGGTGACAAATTTCGACCAATGAACCGGCAGACCTACCTCGTCTTTTTCCTTGGTGTGAAAAACCTTCTTAACAACAAGGAAATGATTACCGGCGGATTCGAGCAATTAAGATTTGATACTGATAATAAAGATGTCAATCGCTTTGCACCTAAGTACTTTTACGGATATGGCACCACATTTTTTGCCGGTATCACACTTCGTTTAAATTAAACCACTCCCATCAAAAAACTATCTATCTATCATAACCATGAAAAAAATTAAAAACCTTCTACTTCTCTTAACACTGTTCAGCCTGGTAGCTATTGGATTTTCATCCTGCGTAAAAAAAGATTACGATGAACCAACTACCGCCAATATCGACCCTCCCGGAATCGTTGCTAACATCACCATTGCACAACTTCAGGATTCTGCAGGATTCGTTCCTTATCAAATTACTACTGACCTTGTGATAAGTGGTATAATCATTGCCGACGATGAGTCAGGAAACTTTTATAAAGAAATGATCATCCAGGACTCTACGGCAGGTATCAGCATCCAACTTGATGTGAGCAACTTCAATACAAACTACCCAATGGGAAGAAGAGTATTTGTAAAATGTAAAGGACTTTTCATTGCAGATGATGGTGAAGGTAATTTTCAACTTGGACTTAGAGACGGTGGTACAATTGCCAGAATTCCTCAGTCTTTATATGAAAAGTATGTTGTGAAAGGTATGTGGGGACTTACCCCTACACCGACAGTTATCACATTGTCAAATCTAAATTCGGTTAAAACAAACACATTGGTTCAACTGAATAATGTTGAATTCAAACAATCAGATGCAGGTGTTACTTATGCTAACGCAACAACGCTTACTTATAAAAATCTGACAGTTTCTGATTGCTTCGGGGATGAAATCGTTCTGTATACCAGCGGATATGCAAAATTCGCAATTGATACTACCCCAACAGGAAAAGGAACAATGATTGCTGTTTATAAGCTTTACAGAGGTGATGGAGAATTAGTTCTGAGAAAACCTGAAGAAGCAGATATGAACGGAGTTCGTTGCAACGGCTCAACAGGAAATTATACACTAATGCCTATTGACAGCCTGAGAATGGTTTATCAGGGATCGACTACCACAGCACCAATCGACAGAAAGATAAAAGGAATTGTAATTTCTGATCTTGCAGGCGCTAATCTGACTAACCGAAATGTAGTTATCCAGGATGCAACAGGTGGAATACTTGTTCGATTTGCTGCAACGCATATTTTAACCCTCGGACAAGAAGTGGAAGTAGTTGTTAGCGGTCAAGAATTGTCAAAGTTCAATGGACTTCTTCAAGTGAACAATGTTCCTAATGCAGCTGCAACTGTTGTTGGAAGTGGTTCTGTAACTCCTGCTGTAGCAACGATTTCTCAAATCCTCGCCAATTATGAAAGCTATGAATCAACTTTGGTGACCATTCAAAATGCAACCATTAGCGGTTCCGGGACAACATTCTCCGGCGTAAAAAATATTACGGATAATGGAGGAGTCGATAATATGACTTTCTATACAACGACATATTCAACATTTGCATCTGATCCCTTCCCAACTACTCCTGTCAACCTTACCGGTATCGTTCACATGAGTACCACCTGGACAATTCCGACAGCATTCAGTATTCGTAATTTGTCGGATATAAATTAAAATGAATTCCAAAAACATAAAAAAGCCTCGCAAAAGCGGGGCTTTTTTATGACTTTAAAAATCTTACGGTCTGATCAAAAAAATCTTTTGGATTTTCGGCATGCACCCAATGTCCTGCATTTGGAATACTGATAAATTTTGCATCGCTGAATTGCATTAATATATCCGGCTGATCTTTCTGTTGTATATAACCTGACTTTTCTCCTGAAACAAAAAGTGTAGGGATATTGATCTTGAAAGATTGAGGTAATGCCTTTCCAATTTCTTCAATGTTCTTTTCAATAGCTTCAATATTAAATCTCCAGTCAAGCTTTTCTTGCTCATTCCAATACAAATTCTTTAATAAAAACTGGATCGTGGCTTCTTCTTTCAATGAATCCCTAAGAATTGCTTCTGCTTCTTTGCGATTACTTAAATTTTCCGGTCGCACCGCGTGAATGGCAGCAAGAACAGTTTGATGATGTGGAGGATAATACTTTGTACCAATATCTACAACGATTAATTTATTAAGATGCTCAGGATATATGCCGGCATAACACATAGCAACCTTACCACCCATAGAATGCCCAATGATACAAACATCTTGAAGATTTTGTGTTCTTATGAGTTGATGAATGTCCTCCGCCATCAGGTGATAGTTGAATTCATTACTCCTGGGACTACGACCATGGTTTCTTAGATCCGGTATAATCACATCAAAATTTTCCTGTGCATAATATTTGGACAAGGTGGCCCAGTTGTCACCCATCCCAAAGAGGCCATGCAAAATAATGAGTGGTTGCCCGTCACCGGATCTTTTATAGTGTAATTCCATGTGTACTAAAATAATCCCCTTTAAAAAAGTCCCTATGCAAGCTGTCGCAAGTATAACTGAACTGTGTTCTCCAATCCAAAGTATAGCGCATCACACACAAGAGCATGACCAATTGAAACTTCCAGCAAACCGGGAATGTGATCTTTAAAATATTTCAGATTCTCCATGTCAAGATCATGGCCGGCATTTAATCCGACATTCAATTCATTTGCCTTTTTCGCAGCAAGTATGTATGGTTGAATCGCCAGTTCCTTATTCAATTTATATCCTTTGGCATAAGCCTCCGTGTATAATTCGATACGATCCGTTCCGGTAAACTTTGCATATTCGATAAGCTTTATATCCGGAGCCATGAATATAGATGTCCTGACCCCGTATGATTTGATCTCCTTTATAATACCTACCAGAAAATTTTGATTCTTTATGGTATCCCACCCTGCATTCGAGGTTAGTACATCAGGAGGATCCGGCACCAGGGTAGCTTGTGTCGGCCTGATATCTTTTATCAATTCAAGAAAACGCTTGTCCGGAAAACCTTCAATATTAAATTCAGTGCTGACAGTTTTTTTTAGATCATAGACGTCTGTACGTCTTATATGACGCTCATCAGGTCGAGGATGAACAGTTATACCTTGAGCTCCAAATCGTTCTATATCACCGGCAAGCCTGAGAAGATCCGGATTATTCCCTCCGCGAGCATTACGAAGAGTTGCTATTTTGTTAATATTGACACTGAGTTTTGTCATGTCGATTACACGAAATTGTAAATTCCCTGTGAAATTACAATAAAAGATTTCCTCAGATAATTAAATTGTCCGAAAATTCCTGAAGCATGCACTATTAAAGGCTTTCACTCATAAAAAATCCGTAAGTTGCGCCCCGAAAAACTTTCACGGACAATTTGCGTTTATAGTTAGTATGATTGCCAAAGACCTTATCAATGACTCTTTTCCGCCACTCAAATTGAGTGACACCGGATTGAAAGCTATCACCTGGATGGAAGAATTTCGTGTGGAGCACCTTCCGATAGTCGACGGAGTTGAATATGTTGGATTAGCCACTGAACAAGATATTCTTAAACTAAGGTCACTGGAACAGGCTCTCGAGAATCAGGCTCTTCCACTGATCAAACCATTTGTCCGATTCAACCAACCAATTTTTGAAGTCGTCAAACGCATGTCAAAAGATAAATTATCACTGACACCCGTCCTGGATGAAGATGACCATTATATCGGAGTTATTACTTTAGCCGATATTTTAAAACACTATTCAGATAGCGGCATTTTTGAAGATGCAAATGGAGTTATTGTACTTGAATTAGGTGCAAAGGATTACTCACTGAGTACTATTGCACACCTAGTAGAATCAGAAGACGGTAAAATAATTAGTTCATACGTGACTCCTAATCCGGAAAAGGAAAATCTGGATCTTACTCTAAAAATTAACCAACCGGATCTTTCCCGTATACTTTCCTCTTTTTCCCGACATGGTTATATAGTGAAGGAACATTACCATCAAAATGAATTCATGGATGATATCCAATCTAGATATGATTCGCTCATGAATTATTTAGGTATCTGATTTCTTCCCTGAGTATTATGTTCTTGCCGCCGAAATAGGAAACGACCTTTCACGCTCTTGGGATCAAAACACATCTGTCTTTCCTTCGGGACGCACTTTGCTTGGTGAGCCTTTATTCCCAAATATTTTATGCAAAGGACAAAGAAGCGATGGTAAATTGGATATGAGAATTAGGACATAATATCGTAAATTGCTGCTTTTAAAAAGATCGATTTTATCAACTCAAATAAATTTAGTTGCAGCCATTGTATCGCATTTTTTTCTGCCTCTCATTCCTGCTTTTCTCCACAACGGCCAACCATATGACCCTGGCTCAGGTCGGAGTTGATACAAGAGGACCAGATAGCTCAAAAGTGAGAATTGCTTCAATTACACTTATCGGCAATAAACTTACGAAAGACCATATCATTTATCGTGAACTCACCTTTCGGGTTTCTGACACTATTGAATCAACAGAGCTTGATGTGATCTTTCAAAGAAGTGAAGAGAATCTCATGAACACTTCTCTTTTTCATTCTGCGAGAATTACAAGATTACACAATGCTGACCAACTGGATGTATATATCATTTTCAGTGAACGATGGTACATCTTTCCTTTACCCATTTTAGAAATTGCAGAAAGAAATTTTAATGTATGGTGGCAAACTAAAGATTTTTCAAGACTGGTATATGGTGGTGTTTTAACATGGAATAATTTCAGGGGAAGGAATGAAGAAGTTGGAGCCACAATTCGTCTGGGATACACTCAACGCATAAGTTTTTATTATAAAATCCCTTTCATTAATAAAAAACAAAAATCAGGCCTGAACTTCGGTTTTGCTTATTCAAGAAATCATCAGACTGCCGTGAGGACACGATTTAATCAGGTAGAATATTTTAAAGATGAGGAAAAATATGCACGAACCGAAACCGGCGCATCCATATCCTACAGTCATCGTGCTGACCTGTATGAAAGTCATCTCATCGAAGCAAGTTACCGGTATGCGCAAGTTCTTGATACTGTATTAACATTGAATCCCGAATACTTTTCAGATAGTAAATCCTCAACAAAATATTTTTCTCTTCGCTATCTATTCAAATCAGACCATCGTGATCTGGTAGCCTATCCTCTTAAAGGAAGATACATAGATATTGAACTCTTAAAAACAGGTTTACCCTTTCTAAAAGATGATGTCAATATCTATGCTCTCACGACGAGGCTCAAAAAATTCTGGGATATTTCCAATGGCTTTTATGTATCCGCAGGATTGACTGCAAGAATAACCGGAACGCAAAACCAGCCATACTACAACTCCAAAGCCCTTGGGTATGGAACTGACTATCTGCGCGGTTATGAATACTACGTAATTGACGGGCAAAGTTTTGCTCTCTTTAAAACCAATATAAAATATAAATTGCTTGGTGAAAGAGTACTTGATGCAAGTTTTATTCCTCTCAACAAATTCAATGTCATTCCATTTAGTTTCTATTTAAACCTATATTCTGACGCAGGCTACGTAAATGACTCTCAATTTTCCTTGCAGAATGATCTTACAAACGATTGGCAATTCTCAGGAGGACTAGGTCTTGATTTTGTGACTTACTATGATCTGGTTTTCAGATTTGAATATTCACGAAATAAATTGGGAGAATCCGGTTTTTTTCTTCACTTTACTGCTCCGATATAAATGCCTATAAATCTCTAATATGAATATTGCTATTTATGGACGGCCTGTTAATCCCAAGCAGGTTGCACTCGCAGAACAGGTGATCCAACTGCTGCAAAAAGCAGGAAACCGGTTTAGCATACATGAGCCTTACTGTCAGTTCTTATCCAAGCATATGAATTTGGATAACAAGACGGCGACATTCATGACCCATGCAGATATTCGTGGTAAAACAGATTTCCTTTTAAGTATCGGAGGTGACGGAACTCTTTTGGATACAGTATTGCTTGTGAAAGATTCCGGAATACCCATAGCCGGAATAAATGCAGGACGGCTTGGATTTCTTTCCAGTATTTCAGAAGAAAATTTAAGTCTGGCTCTGGAAAGTCTGGCCAAAGGTCACTATTCTCTGGATGCAAGAACCCTACTGCGTCTTGAATCAAATCACCCTTTGTTTGAAGAAGACAATGTAGCACTCAATGAATTCACTATTCATAAGAAAGAGACCTCTTCCATGATCACAATTCATGCATACCTCAATGGTGAATATCTTAACTCCTATTGGGCTGATGGAATCATGATCTCTACACCAACAGGTTCAACAGGTTATTCATTGAGTTGCGGAGGTCCGATCATCGTCCCTCAATCGGAAAGCATGGTCATCACTCCGATTGCTCCGCATAACCTGAATGTGAGACCTATCGTCGTTTCTGATAAGAACGTTATCTCTCTTGAGGTAGAAGGTAGAAGTCAGAGATTTATGGCAACCCTGGATTCACGTTCGGCAACCATCGATTCCGGCTATCAATTAGCCATACGGAAAGAAAATTATTCCATCAATCTTATTCGTTTAAGCAACGAAAATTTCCTGAATACGTTAAGGAAAAAACTCAACTGGGGACTGGATACCCGAAATTAATGATTGATTTAGAGCCGGGAAGACTCTTTTTTCGTCGTATATAACCTGTTTGAGAAGCTAAACGTATGTACATCCTATCTTTAAATTATTATATTTGCCGTGATCTGAAAAGCATATGAAGAAAGTACTATTACTCCTGCTTGCAATCATATTTTTATCTACCGGCATGGCCGATGCTCAACGATGGAAACGTCAGCGTTATGAGCTCAGCATTGGTGCCGGAGTGAGCAATTTCCTGGGTGAATTGGGCGGTGCTAATCAGATTGGTACTAATTATTTTAAAGACCTCGAATGGTCCTTGACAAGAATGGCTTTCGCTGCCGGTTTACGCTATAAACTCAGCAATTATTTCGCTTTGACAACTCACCTTACCTATGGGAGAGTTACCGGGGATGATAAGCTGACACAGGAATATTTCAGGAACTATAGAAATCTCAGCTTTTTCTCAGACATCTATGAGTTTAATGTGAATTTTGAAGGTGCATTCCAACAGGAACAAATCGGTCACAGGTACCGCCTCAGAAGAGTCAGGGGAGTGAGAGGATATGAACTTTACACCTACGCTTTTGTTGGTGCCGGGATATTTCATTTTGACCCAAAAACCATCTATCAAGGACAGACTTTGAGACTGCAGCCTCTTGGTACTGAAGGTCAGGGATTATTACCTTCCCGTAAAAAATATTCATTATTTCAGTTTGTTATCCCTATGGGAGTCGGTTTTAAATACACCATTGATAATACATGGGGCGTAGGACTGGAAATAGGAATCCGTAAAACATTTACTGATTACATCGATGATGTCAGCACGACTTACTTCGATTTCGAAAATTATCCTGATGCCAACCCCCTGGCTGCAGCTCTTTCTGATCGCTCTAATCAATCGAATCCGAATATCACTGCCGCCCGCGAGCAACGTGGCGATCCCAGAGATAAGGACTCTTACATGTTTGCCATCTTCAGCATCAATTATAAATTGAAAACAGGACGGGGAAGATTACCGCGATTCTAATCAGGTATTTTCAAATTTATTCCCGTGCCAGCCGTTTTAGCCAGCTGAATACCCGAATTCCCATACAGAAAATGCAAGTATCCAGATTTCTTTTACTGTCACTGTTGTTTATAATGCTAAGCTTTAGGCATGCCCATGCTCAGTATGAAGAAATTGGCATTCAAGGCGGTATTACGCACTATAAAGGAGAATTAGCTACGCATTTGTTCAAACCCGGCGAAATTCACCCTTATATCGGACTGTTTTTTCGACACAATTGGAACCGCCACTGGAGTTGGAAAATCGAACTCAATGTCGGTAAGATTTCCGGTAGCGATTCTCATGCTAAAAACGGATTTGAACTTGACAGAAACTTGTCTTTTTATAGCAGCATCCTTGAATTTTCTCCACAGATAGAATTTAACTTTTTTGCCTATGAGACAGGAAATCAGGAATACCCGTTCACGCCATATATTTTTACCGGCCTTGCTGTTTTTCGATTCAATCCGAAAGCTGAACTAAACGGAGAAATATATGAATTACAACCTCTGGGGACCGAAGGCCAAGGAACAAACGGGTCCAAAAAATATAAACGCATCCAAATGGCCATACCTATTGGTGGAGGATTGAAAATTGCTGCCGGTGGTAGTGTCGGAATAGGAATTGAAGTTGGTGCCAGAAGGACTTACACAGACTACCTGGATGATGTCAGTACAGTCTATCCGGATCAACAGGTATTACTAGCTACGCAAGGAGCAGCAGCAGTAGCTCTCTCCGATCGTTCTTATTCGGGATCTGCCACATCTCCTACAGTTCCAGATGTTTACAGAAAACAACGAGGCGATTCAAAAAATAAAGATTGGTACCTTTTTGCGGGCGTGACCCTGTATTTCAGGCTCTCCAGCATGATCAAAGACTCATGCAAGCCATTCAAGAATCGCAGGTATTAATTTGGCTACTGATAATCAGTTCAATAGCTCAAAAAAAATCACACAATTTTAATTGTTTTTAACGGTTTCTAACCCGAAGCCTGTCCCTGAATTTATTAACTTGCGCCGCTTTTCAGTATAGCCGATCCATGAGTCTCAAAGAAAAAATAAACCTCGAAAAATTACCGCAGCATGTAGCGGTGATCATGGATGGAAACGGAAGATGGGCCAGAAGACAAGGTCAAATGCGTGTTTTTGGACATCAGAATGGTGTTCAGGCAGTCAGAGACATAACTGAAGCGGCAGCAGAACTAGGTGTGAAATTTTTAACACTCTATGCCTTTTCAACAGAAAACTGGAACCGACCGGCTGAAGAGGTGAATGCATTGATGGAATTGCTGATTCACACTATCCATCAGGAAAGACATACATTGAATAAAAACAATATCAGACTCCGGGTCATTGGTGACTTAAATGCATTACCCGCTAACTGCGTTGAAGAAATAAACGAAGCTATTCGTGACACAGCAACAAATACACGCCTAAACCTTGTGCTTGCCTTAAGTTATAGCTCACGATGGGAACTAACGAAGGCTATGAAGGAAATTGCCGAAAAGCTAGCGGATAAGACCTTGACTGCTGATAAGATCAACGAAAAAACAATTGAAGAACATTTGACCACTAAAGAAATCCCTGACCCTGAATTACTCATTCGTACAAGCGGAGAATTTAGGATTAGTAATTTCTTATTATGGCAAATTGCATACTCAGAATTATACTTCACCCCTAAACTCTGGCCCGAATTTGGCAAAGAGGATTTCTACGAAGCTCTGGTCGACTTTCAACAACGTGAACGCAGGTTCGGTATGATCAGTGAGCAAATCCACAAGACAAACAAATGAAAAGAATAGTTTTTCAGCTCTTACTTTTACTCATCTCAACGAAGGGATTTTCTCAAATTCAAATTGGTGGTGATAGTGCAATCATTGATTTTGGAAACCCGAAAGAGTACATTATCGGTGGGGTCGTTGTAACAGGGACTAAGTTTCTGGATGAATCAGTTCTCATTTCAATTTCGGGATTGCAAATTGGCGATACCATCGACGTACCCGGCGAAAAAACCTCTAAGGCAATTACAAACCTGTGGAAGCAAGGCTTGTTTTCTGACATCAAACTTCTGGCCTCACGTACACAAGGCAAACTGATTTTCTTTGAGTTGAATTTATTTGAACGCCCGCGTCTGTCAAAATTTTCATTTAAGGGTGTCAGCAAATCTGAAGCTGATAAGATCCGCGAAAAAATTGGCCTTGAAAGAGATAAGGTGGTTACTGAAAACGTAATCACTAAAACATCAAACACCGTCAGAAACTTTTATATCGAAAAAGGTTTTCATGATGCTCAGGTAACTATCAATGAAATTAAAGATACAACTTTTGCCAACCGCGAGATCCTTGAAATTGTTGTAGATAAAAAGAAAAAAGTTCGTATCAGAGACATTTCGATCGAAGGTAATACTGCATTCACCAATGGAAAGCTGCGCCGCTCTTTGAAAGACACAAAAGAAAAAAAATGGTATAAGATATTTACCGGCGGTAAGTACATGGAAAGCAAATACCGTGACGACAAGAAAAAACTGCTTGCCAAATACAACGACAAAGGATTCCGTGATGCCAAAATCGTTTCTGATTCCGTCTATCGCACAGGACCACGTTCTTTACAGATCGATATCAAAATTGATGAAGGGAATAAATATTATTTTCGAGACATAAACTGGATTGGAAATACAAAACATACCTCTGCAGAACTTTCAAATATTCTTGGTATAAAAAAAGGAGATGTATTTGATCAGTCAGCATTGGATGAAAGATTGTACATGAGTCAAAGTGGTCGGGATGTGAGCTCTTTATATATGGATGACGGATATTTATTCTTCTCCGTTACCCCGGTTGAAATAGGTGTTGAAAATGATAGCATCGACCTGGAGATGAGAATATACGAAGGCAAACAAGCCAGAATAAATAAGGTCACTGTTTCCGGAAATACCAAAACCAACGATCGCGTTATCATGAGAGAGATCCGTACTAAACCGGGTCAATTATTCAGCAGACAAGACATCATCAGAACACAAAGGGAGCTGGCACAGCTTGGATATTTCGATCAGGAAAAACTCGGGGTAAATCCAAAACCAAATCCTGCTGACGGAACCGTTGACATTGATTATACTGTCGAAGAAAAACCTTCTGACCAATTAGAACTTTCCGGTGGATACGGAGCAAATCAATTAGTAGGTACCTTAGGTTTATCCTTCAATAATTTTTCTGCCAGGAACTTCTTCAAGAAAAATGCCTGGAGACCATTACCATCGGGTGACGGACAACGTTTGAGCATCAGAGCACAGACTAACGGTAAATATTTCCAAAGCTATAATGCCTCATTTACTGAACCTTATTTGGGTGGAAAGAAGCCAAATTCGTTTAGCGCATCTGTTTATCGTTCTATCCAGTCCAATGGATTAAAAAAATCTGACGAGAACAGACAATCTATTGTAATCAACGGGGTTTCATTGGGCTTAGGAAAACGTCTTAAATACCCCGACGACTTCTTTACAATCTATCATGAGGTCAGTTATCAGTACTATGTTTTACAGAATTATGGTAGCACATTCTTGTTCAGCGATGGCACCGCAAACAACCTGAGTTTTCAGGAAACGATTTCCCGAAACTCTGTTGATGCACCAATATATCCCAGAAGTGGTTCTCAGATTTCACTCACCTTACAATTTACACCACCCTATTCTCTCTTTAACGGATTGGACTACAAGACTGCCACACAAAGCGAAAAATATAAATACATAGAATACCACAAATGGAAATTCTCATCGCTGTGGTATACCCGCCTCCTTGGAAATCTGGTTCTGCATACAAAAATTCAGTATGGATTCCTTGGACTATATAACCGTGAATTAGGAGCCTCTCCCTTTGAACGATTTTATTTAGGTGGTGATGGTTTGTCAGGATATGCACTCGACGGACGAGAAATTATCGCACTAAGAGGATATGAAAATAACTCCGTGACACCCAGAAATGAATTCAATAGTACCATTGGTGGCACAATCTTTGACAAATACACTTTAGAGCTTCGGTACCCATTATCATTAAACCCCTCAGCAACCATATACATGCTGGCATTTGCAGAAGGGGGAAATTCATGGCTGAAGTTCAAGGAATTTAACCCATTCAGTGCGAAAAGATCAGTAGGTATGGGGGTTAGAATATTCCTTCCTGTATTTGGACTACTAGGTCTGGACTGGGGTTATGGTCTTGATAAACTGCCTAATAACCCTGAAAAGAGTGGAGGTCAATTCCACTTCTCCATTGGTCAACAGTTTTAATTTTATAAATTTGCACCCTTTAAAAGAAAGGCAATTACCATGAAAAAAGTAACATTATTAAGTACCGGAACCATAATTATTATACTGTTTCTAGGGCTGATGTCCTTCACCGTAAGTGCTCAAAAATACGCTTATGTGAATACGGAGTATATTTTGGAAAACATTCCTGATTACAAAGCTGCTCAGCAGTCTCTGGATAACCTGTCAATCACATGGCAAAAAGAAATTGAAGATAAATATGCCATCATTGACAAGCTGTACAAAACTTATCAGGCTGAGCAAGTTCTCCTCACAGAGGAAATGAAAAAGCGTCGTCAGGAAGAAATTACTTCTAAAGAAAAAGATGTAAAGGATCTTCAAAAGCAACGCTTCGGTTATGAAGGTGATCTTTTCAAGAAAAAACAAGAGTTAGTTAAACCAATTCAGGATAAAATTTATAATGCAGTAAAAAAGATGGCAACAGACCAAAGTTATGCCGTCATATTCGATAAGTCCTCAGACTTGATCATGCTGTATACAAATCCTAAATACGATAAGAGCGATGCTATTTTATTATCTCTCGGATACAAGCCGGCGGCGAAAGAATCTAATTCCTCAAAATCCGGAGGAAGCTCAAATTCAGGTGGAAATGACGCTCCGGTAATTAATAGCGATACGAAAGAAGAACCCAAAAAATAAAAAACCGAAAACCATTTTAATTATCATGATCAAGAAATTATTCCTGCTTGCAGTTGTGGCCATTATCAGCAGCACATTCCCTGCATTTTCTCAAACCCTTAAGTTTGGCCACATCGACTCCGGCGAACTCATTCAAATGATGCCACAGACACGTCAGGCAGATAGCACCCTTCGTAAATACGGTGAATCTCTGGACTCGCAATTAAAAGGCATGACTGCTGAATATCAATCCAAGCTTCAAATTTATCAGTCAGGAGCCGATACAATGCCGGATGCCGTTCGGAATACTAAAGAAAAAGAACTGAATGACCTTGGAAACAGGATACAGGATTTCCAGCAAACAGCTCAGGAATCAATCCAAAAGAAAAAGGAAGAGTTATACGGACCTATTCTCAAAAAAGCTGAGGATGCAATAAAAGACATCGCAAAAGAAAAAGGTTATGCCTATATCTTTGATACAAGCCTCGGCAGTGTAATCTATGCTCAGGAAAGTGACGATCTAATGCCTCAGGTTAAAACTCGTTTGGGTATTAAATAAAAAGCAATGACAAAAAAAACCGCGATCTCCTGGTCGCGGTTTTTTTTTGCCCATTATGAACTGAGCAACTAAAATTTTACTTCAAGTAAGACCGGGCAATGATCACTATGCCTCGCTTCAGGCAATAAAACCGAACGCTTTAATTGTGCTTCTAACTCATTTGATGCAAACTGATAGTCGATACGCCAGCCGAGGTTTTTATTCCTTGCATTCGCTCTAAAACTCCACCAGGTATACTGATGAGGTTCCTTGTTAAAGTGCCGGAAAGAGTCGATAAAACCCTTCTCCAAAAACTGATCCATCCACTCCCTTTCTTCCGGCAAAAATCCTGAAGATTTTGCATTACTTATTGGATTGTGAATATCAATTGGTCTGTGACAAATATTAAAGTCGCCCGCCAATATCAGCTTCGTCCGCTCCTTTTTTAGCTTGATCAAATATTTCTGAAATGAAGCCAACCAAAGCATCTTAAAATCTTGTCTTTCATCACCACTTGAACCGGAAGGAGCATATATGCTCAGTACAGAAACGTCTCCATAATCAGCTCTTATAACTCTGCCTTCCCGATCTGATTCTTTTATTCCTGACCCGTAAATTACTTTGTCCGGCTTCTGACGACTTAATATTGCCACCCCGCTATAACCTTTCTTTTCGGCAGGATACCAATAGTGATGATATCCCTTCTCTTCAAAAATGGTCAGATCCAGTTGCTCAGGAGAAGCCTTAATTTCCTGCAAACAAATTATGTCAGCCTTGGTTTCATCCATCCATTGATCAAAGCCTTTGGACAATGCAGCACGAATTCCGTGAACGTTATAGGAGATTATTCTTTTCATAGCTTATTAATTCCTGATAAAATTAATAATTCTGATCCAGCTTATACTCACAGAATAGAAATAGTCTGTTTTCGTTAATATCTTGACTTCGGAGACTCAGAGATAGCAGTTGAATCCTGTACATTTACCTTTAAAACTTCTTCAGGACCGCAATGCGGAAAATTATACTCATTTCATTTCTTTTTTTTCTTGCTGAAACAATATCAGCTCAAAGTCTGAGTAACCTCAGGAATAAATATATTCATACCGAGAAAGATACCATCCGACTGGACACATTAAGTATCATACCCGGCAGTTTTTACATTCTCGATCACGATGGAAAACTGTTGAACAGTAGTTTTTACACACTTGATGAAATTGAAGGAACATTTATCTGGAAAACCAAACCCCAATCCGATAGTCTTAAGAGCTCATACAGGGTCTTTTCTTTTTTATTGAGTGAACCATATTTTCACAAAGATGCCGGCTTGATTACAAAAGGTGTTGCTGCAAATCCGTTTTTATACAATCCGGGAAACAAGCAGGCGGAACTCTTCAAAGTTCCGGGATTAAACAGATCAGGAAGCATTTCCAGAGGTATCACCTTCGGTAATAATCAGGATGTATTTGTAAACTCAAGTCTTAATCTTCAGCTCTCAGGCAAGCTGAGTGAAAATGTCGAAATTCTGGCTGCCATCACTGATGAAAACATTCCGATACAACCTGAAGGGAACACACAACAGTTGCAGGATTTTGACAAAGTATTTATACAGCTTTCCGATGATCGAAGCAAATTGATCGCAGGCGATTTTGAATTGCGCCGACCGGATAGCTACTTCATGAATTTTTTTAAGAAAGGTCAGGGCGGATACTTTACAACGTCTTTCGATGTAAGCGGGCAAGACACAATAAACAAAAAAAGAACCCTGCGAAGTGGAGTAAGTTTTGCAATATCTAAAGGAAAATTTGCCAGAAACACGATCACCGCCATAGAAGGAAATCAAGGACCCTATCGCTTACAAGGTTCCAATGGAGAAGCATTTATTATTATTCTGGCAGGAACAGAGAAAGTCTATATTGATGGCAGGTTAGTAAATCGCGGGATCGAAAATGATTATGTGATCGATTATAATGTAGCTGAGATTAGCTTTACTGCAAACCGAATGATCACAAAAGATTCAAGGATCTCTGTAGAATTTGAGTACTCAGATAAAAATTATTCGCGCTCATTGTTGTATTTCAATCAGGAATATGAAAGTTCTAAATTAAAATTGAAGTTTAACTTATACTCAGAGCAGGACTCAAAAAACCAACCTTTGCTTCTTGATCTGGATAGTACAAGAAAATCATTCCTTGCAGGTCTTGGCGATGACATAGACCAGGCATTCTACCCTACTGCCGACAGTGTAGCCTTTAGTACGGATAGAGTGCTATATGCACAGCGAGACACAATAGTCAATGCTGTACAATATTCTTATTACGCTTATTCCACTAATTCTGATAGCGCAAAATGGCAAGTTTCCTTCTCTGAAGTAGGTTTTGGGAATGGAGACTATTTACTTGACCCGGGATCAGCCAATGGTCGTGTCTTTAAGTGGGTTGCTCCGCAAAATTCGATCAGACAGGGAAATTATACCCCCTTTGCGATAATAGTAACACCAAAAAAACAACAATTATTTACACTTGGTGCTGACTATATTATCAATAAAAAAAATAAAATAAGCATTGAAACAGCCCTTAGCAATAACGACATAAATCTGTTTTCGTCAAAAGATAAAAATAATGACGTTGGATATGCGACGAGAGTCTCCTACACGAACACCGGGTATCTCAGTGCCGATACCATCTCAGGCTGGAAACTAACAAATGTTCTTGGCGGCGAATATGCCGGTAAATATTTCAAGCCGGTTGAGCGCTATCGCAATGTAGAATTTGAAAGAGACTGGAATCTTGGAACAAGTAACATTCAAAATGATGAATACGCAGCAAATTTTCAAACAACATTAAGCAAAAACAAACTTGGCAATATTACTTACCAAATAAAAACTTATTTAAAGGGTGAAGACTATAGAGGATTGATGAACTCAGCTTCGTCACGATTGGCTTTAGGGAAATATAAAATTGATCTCGACGGAAGCTACCTTAGCACTAAAGGTCTCAGAAACAGGACTAATTTCCTTAGACATAGTGCCGAAATCTCAAGACCAATTTGGAAGTTTACTATAGGGATCAAAGAAGCTGCAGAACAAAACCGCTTCCTAGGCTTAACAAGTGACTCGCTTTTCAGCAACAGTCTTGGTTTCCAGGAATGGCAGAGTTACATATCTGCAGGAGACACTTCAATGAAGAAAGCCACACTCAGTTATAAGCAGCGGTATGATTACATCCCATATTCGGGCAACTTTGAAAACTCAACCCGGATTGATGAAACTTCACTTTTAACGGAACTGATGGCAAACCCAAAACACACGCTGCGCACGACAACAACATATAGAGTGATTTCGATCACTGATACAATTTATACAACACAGGTACCATCAAAAAATTTGTTGAATCGCCTTGATCATAGCCTTAGCTTGTGGAAAGGTATTATCGTTGCCAATACCTTTTATGAAGTTGGTGCCGGTCAGGAAAGAAAGCAAGAGTATTTTTACCTATTAGTTCCGGCAGGACAAGGTGTGTATAGTTATCTTGGAGATTATAATAATAATGGAGTAAAAGATCTTGACGAGTTTGCGGTTGCTGCTTTCATTGATCAGGCAAAATATATCCGGGTTTTTATTCCAACGAATGAATTTATCACAACAAGGAGCAATCAATTTTCTGAGATTCTCACCCTCACGCCTTCTGCTGCGACATCTTCTTATCAGGGACGTCAACCCTTTCTTCACCGTTTTACCAATCAGTTATTGATACGACTGGATAAGAAAACCAAAGATGAAACTTTGTTGTCATCACTTAATCCTTTTAGCCGGGACATTGACGACAGCCTTCTTGTATCGGCAAATTCGAGTGTTAGAAATACGCTCTACTTCAATCGCACCAGTCCTGTTTATGGTGCCGACATCAGTATACAACAAAACAGAAACAAAACACTTCTAACCAATGGCTTTGACTCACGCGTGCTGATTTCTCAAGGGCTCAACCTCCGCTGGAATCTTAGCAGAACATATTTAATATCACTCAGTTTAGAAAAAGCTGACAAGAAGAGTAATTCACAATTTTTGTCGACAAGAGATTACAGGATATTATCCGAATCGATCGAACCAAAATTCAGTTATCAGCCGGGAACAGTTTTCAGGGCAATTGCATCATACAAATATTCCAACAAACGAAATACTTTAGGGCAATTAGGTGAAGAAGCCAAGAGCGATAAATTTGGGCTGGAATTAAAATATAATACTATCAATACAGGGAGTATGACAGCAAAAATTAATCTGATCAATGTGAGATACAACGCTCCTGATGATAGCTTTTTATCTTATGAATTATTAGAAGGATTAAAAAACGGACAAAATATCACCTGGAATATGTCACTGCAAAGAAATTTGAGCAGCTCTGTTCAAATGAGTTTAAATTATGATGGCAGAAAATTAAAGGACTCAAAAGTGGTTCACACCGGTGGCGTCCAGGTCAGGGCATTCTTCTAAAAATCGAAAGCTAAGAATTATTTAAGGTCAATCTGGGTATTACCGATAAGGAAACCACCATGGTAAATTTCAACCTTATAAATTCCCTTAACAAACTCTGTACCTTTAGCCCAATACACTTCTACCGGTACATCACGATTAGTATAATCAACAGTTTGTTTAACTGTGTACACTAATGCTTGTCCCAGGGCATTGAAAGTTTCTTGCTTGGAAGACATCACCACTCCATCCGGACCAAAGACACGTAGATAGATCTCAATAGAACCTCTGTCTATTACCTTATTTTCTGCTAATGTAAACTTGGTTCTTATCTTTTGAACCTGCTTAGCCCGATTCGTTTGGAACTCTTTTCCATTAGACTTATATCGCAATCCTTCTGTCAAAATATTGTGAGCCTTTAGGACTGAACCGGCAGCAACTTTTGTAGAGAGTCTCACATTCTCAGCAGAGAGATTCTCGTTCTTAGATTTCTCTTGATTTAGATTCGTAGCCAGATCCTGATTTTGTGCCTGCAATTCAGCCGTTATGACGTTCAGTGAATCTATCTGGGCCATATAGACCTGATTCATTTCATTCAGTTTGGCTAATTCTGCCTTCGCTCTGGCAATTTGTGCAGGTCCGCCTAAGGAGATCAACCTTTGTATCTCGGCAACTTTGGCTTTAATAGCTTCATCCTTTTCGCTCAACTCTTCCTGAAGGACTGAATTTTCAGATTTGGCTTTCTCAAATTCTGCTTTTACCTTGTTCAGTTGCGCCTGTAAGGCATCTTTCTCAGCAGTAGTAGTAACAATAGTCTGATTGGCCAGATCAAGGCTATTCTTTTTATCAAAAAACTGCCATAACAATAAGGCATTCGTCCCCAACAAAATGGTAATGACAATAATCACGATGCCCTTTTTCGGACCTTGTTCCTGATACTCGTTTTTATTGTTTTCCTGGGAATCCATACCGCAAATTAGTGTAATATTTTAAAACTTGACCTATTAATTTCAAAAAAAAAGAAATTCCCCTTTGCCTTAACTTTCCGGATGGACGTCTTTGAACTATCCGCATTGAATATGAATAATTTTAGAATCAAAAACTTTCCCCTTCAAATTAATCTAATCAACTCTCTACGTTGCTATAAATCGTTTGTTTCAAGGCTTCAGGATTTGACCTGATCCTTATTACGCTCATCAATAAAGTTGAGGCGAAGCTCTGTAAGGAACTTATCAAGTAAGGAACTAATTTCATTACTAAGATTTCCCTTAGTCTTCTCCTTCAGCATTTCAAGAATATCAATTGACTGCTTGGCCTGATCCAGATCCCTTTCTATCTTATCAGTCGCAGGATTCTTCAACTTACCCATGGCAACCATGGCAGATGAATGAAAAATATATACAACCTGAATAAATAGTTGTTCGTTGTTCTGCATGTACTATTTTCGTGATCTAACAAAGGTAGTATTTTTTTGAAGTTTGCAAATATCTTTGAACTCGCTTTAAGATAGTCTTATCTTGCCTAAATTCAGGGAATAATGGCTGAGAAGGCGACCAATAGTTATGTAATATTCGGCAAATAACAGTATGAGCAAAAAGAGAAGATCCGAGGATCTTTATTTAAAGAAAAACCTGGTCACACTCATACAAAGTGGCGAAGAATTCATGCATACCTGTGAGGAGCTGATAGCCAAAGCCGAAACAGAAATCCATCTTCAGAGTTATATTTTAGAACCGGACGAGACAGGCAAGAGAATTATTGATGCATTAAAATTAGCCTCAGAATTTAGAAAAGTTAAGGTATTCATCCTGGTTGATGCTTACGGGTCCCAGAATTTAGGCCCTGCGATCCGGAAGGAGCTGAAAGATAGCGGAATTCAAATTAAGCGATTTGGTAAGCTATATTCCCGCGGTTCATTTCATATAGGGAGACGCCTTCATCGAAAAGTGCTGGTCGCCGACGGGAAAACCGCCTTGGTGGGAGGTATTAATATCAGCAATAAATATACTGAGCAAAACAATTCTCCGGCCTGGCTTGACTTTGCATTAAAGGTTCAGGGCGAAGCAGCCAGGAAGCTTCTCCACATTTGCAGGATGAGATGGAAAAAGTCAGGCATTAAAGCATTTCCGGAAAAACTTAGGAGTCCTATTGATGCTGAGATATCAAATTATAATTCAGGCGTAACTGTTAAGGTCAGCCAAAATGACTACATAAACCGGAAGAACGAAATCGCTAAAAGCTACCGCCGGGAAATTAGTTCTGCCCAACATACGATCACCATCGTCGGAGGATATTTTCTTCCGGGAGGCCGTATGCGGCGCATACTAAAAGATGCAGCAGTCAGAGGTGTAGAGATCAAGATCATTGTTTCGTATTATTCTGATGTCAGGCTTGTTTACCTTGCCAGAAGATACTTATATACATGGATGCTTAGAAATAAGATGAAAATCTATGAATACAAACTATCTAACGTACATGGAAAGGTATTGATAGCCGATAATAAATTTGTGAGTCTTGGTTCATATGACCTCAATAACCTGAGCACCTACAGCAACATTGAATTAAATATAGAAATAACAGACGAAACCTTTGCCGGACATGTAAATAGCCGACTGGAAGAAATCATGTCGAAAGATTGTATCCTTGTTACTGAGCAAAATTTCAGAGCAAGGCTGAATCCATTCAGTTTATTTCTAAGCTGGCTTTCTTATCAATTGGTAAAAACCCTCTTTGTCCTAAGCGTTTTACTCGCCAAAAAAAGTGAATAAATTTCAACTCAGGCTGCTCCGGCAATTCTCTTGACGATGCTTCTTTTAACCAATGGCAGAAAAGTCTCATCAAAAGGCAAAGTCATATCAGTCTCAACAACATAAGTTGCAGGGTTTGGTAAGCTTTTATTATAACTTATCAAATCGCTCTTAATTGCTTCATAAGTGTTGAGGAGGTTTTTTTCGTAGGTCGTTATATATTTCACTTGAATACCTCTGAAGCGTTCTACAGGGTTTTCGAAAATTGTGATGTGATACTCATAAACTTTCGTTTCTGATTCACTTCCTTGCTTTAAAAACAAATATCCATCTTCATTGAATAATGGCATAACCCCAATCGGAAAAATCTTCAGCTTATCTTCCAGTAAATCGTAAATCTTCTTGCCTTCATTAAGGGATTGTTCCATCTGTGGGATGGAATAATCAAGTATGTTCTCAATCTCTTGCATTAAACTGTCATCGGCGACCATTTTCTCATAGATCAGACGAAATTCTTCGGCACTTGATCCTATGAGGCGTTCCGGAAATTGATTGAAAAGCACCTGTTTATTATCCTTAATCGAGCGAAGATTTCGGTAATGCTCAACCAGATCAGCAAGGTACGGGTAGAGCCTGTTCTTAGTGAAGTTGTCACTTACATGCTGAAGATAGGCTAACAGAATATACTTCTTATACTCGAAGTCTATATGATTCTCGGTAATCCAATTCTTGTTGAGTGAATGCATACAAGTCATAAGTTTAACAGAGACTTTAATAATAACGAACCGATGCCGAAAATGTTTCCCTCCATCTGTTGAAAACAGATTGAAAGAAGTGATTTACGGACTCGAAGAAAGGCTAATTTTGAGTTATTAGCTCTACAAATATTCACACTAAAATAAGTATCCATGAAGATGAAGTCAAGAAGAATTCAGCAAATTATTACATTTTCTATTGTAGCATTTCTTTTTTCAGCTTGTGTCCCAGCACGGCAGTTTGAGGACCTGAAGAAAAAAGAGTCCAATTGCCAGGATGAAAACAAGCAGTTAAGATCAGATAACGAACAATTCGGGATCAAGAATACCGAATTAAGCTCACAGGTAGAAGAATTATCGAAAAATGTAAAAACATTGGTAAATGATACTACAACACAGGGTATATCTTATCGTCGGCTTACTGATCTGTATAATGAGCTGACAAAATCATATGAAAAGCTCTTGTCAAACAATGAAAGATTACTGGCCGGAAATACAGAAGAGACCAAAAGATTAATTGCTCAGCTGATCCAGATTAAAGAGGATCTGATTAAAAAAGAAGATAAGATAAAGAAAGACTCATTATCTCTGGCAGAACGTGAATTGAGAGTATCTGAACTTCAAGCAAACCTGAATGAAAAAGATGCAAGAGTGAGGGAACTGCAAGATATTCTCAACCGGGGTGATTCAGCAGTTAATGCATTGAGAAAAGTAGTGAGTGATGCATTACTGGGATTCCAGGGAGCCGGCTTAACGGTCGATCAAAGAGAAGGCAGAGTTTATGTATCAATGGAAGAACGTTTACTCTTTGCATCAGGAAGCACCTCGATAGAAAAGAAAGGTGAAGAAGCACTAAAAGAACTTAGCAAAGTGCTTGTAAAAAATAAGGATATCAATATTCTTGTTGAAGGTCATACAGACAATGTACCTATTTCCGGTACCCTTCCTAGTGGAGCGAAGGACAACTGGGAGCTGAGTGTATTAAGAGCTACCTCAGTCGTAAAAATTATACTATCCGGATCTGAAATTGATCCTTCGCGCCTTACAGCGGCAGGAAGAGGACCATATAAACCAATTGATACAGCCAACACATCAGATGCAAGAAAGAAAAATCGCCGGACAGAAATTGTTTTGAGTCCTAAGCTTGATGAGCTGATGAAGTTGCTTGATCAGATCAATCAAACTAAATAATTAAAACAGTGAATACAGAGAAAGGCGCCATTGGCGCCTTTCATTTTGAACAGTGTTGTGTTTTCATGTTAAAATAATAATCACTGTCCGTAAATACCTTTTTTCTTCCATTTGATCTTATAAGAAGCTTCGATACTTAAAAATGTGAATGCATCATTGAGATTCGGATTTCCTCTCGGACTGGTAACAGGTCCGACAAAGCCATTGGTACCTCTTCCGGTAGGATCAGAAATATATTTGGCAAGATTAAATTCATCAGCATTCGGAAAAGAGGCTTGCAATTCTTCATATGTTGCATAACGCCCGCTGACATCATCGATATAATCTGTGAAGAGATAATAGTAGTTAAATTCCAGAGATAGTGTAAGCAGTTTATTGTACATGTAACGAATACCTGCGCCAAAAGGAATACCAAGATTACAATTCTCATAAGGCTTTTTCCTGTGGATCTCTCGACTGTAGCCCTGACCTTCTGTCATCCAGGTGCGTAAATTAGTTTCGTACTTCCCATCTTTTTTGATCTCATTTCCTATGTGCTTCTCATTATCAGGACGATCTCTGACGGTGCCATCATTCCAAAAATAATAACGGTTGGCAATGTCAATATCGCCATGAAAGAGGTCTGCTTTAGGCTGACCAAAATAAGCACCCACGCCGACCATTACAAACCCGCTAAACTTTGGTTTTGACAGTGGAGCTCTCTTGTTTAATAGAAAATTATACGTGAAGCCGATCTCCGTGCCCATAAGATCATTTCTGAATCCGATGCCTCTTAAATAATTTCTTAGCTCAGCGCCTTCTTTATTTCCAATGGCCTCCGTTTCGTCATACTGTAATCGATGCCAGCTAAAACGTACTTGCATATCAAATGTGCGTTGATAAGTTCCAGAACGACGCGGATTATTAAGAAAGTTCCTGATAGTAAGAGATGAGCCGAAATTGGCAGAACTCAATGGAAAATTTTTCTCATTCCCAAGATCTCCGATATAGTTACTTACGCCACCTGATAGTGCCACATCTGCATATCTCTGAGCATATGATGCGGTACTGAATAAAAGAAAAATAATAAGAAAGGAGTAGAAATTTCTCATAGAGCAGATTGGTTAAAGAATCTAGCATGAAGATAATAGAATATTGCTTATCTGCAACATGGATTTTGACGAATGGCAGTATTCCAAAGGTCAACAGATTTCAGGATCAGGTGGAACTTGAAAATATCAGAAAAAAACAAATGCCCGGTAAAAATTACCGGGCATTTGTTTGGTGAAGTTTTTTAGATCTGACATGTGCACGATTCATTTTTTACGTGCAAGATTTAATTTAATCATTTGTTCCAGACAGGAAGCCTTCCCGGTGTATGGGGAGCTTTGTTCTGATCAAGAGTGGACTCTATGGCAGAAATCTCTGCGTCGATGGCTTTGAGTTCAGTCAAGACCTTTGAAAACTGACCTGCTGCAACTTCATAACTCTGTATTGCAGTATTAGTCGGTGCAGCAGTTGCATTCCAAATTGAATACTGAATATTTCCAATCCTCGAATTAATAGATGGAAGAGTTTCGAATTCTCTCTTTGCAAGACTTGCGTTACCGTTTAGGGCAATGTTTATATCAGCTAAGCGCTTCTCAATGTTATGAAGCTTTTCCGTAAGACCGAAGACAACCGCAGGAGCGTCGATAACCGCCGATTTCATATACTTAATCTTATTCAAAGTGGAATTCTTGTATTCATCAGCACCTGCTGATGCCCTGCGTAGTTCTGCAACTTTACTTGAAAATGCATCAAGAGCTTTTTTGTCACTTGCTGCCAGGGTAGCGGCATTTAATCCCTTTACTTCGAAGGATACTGGACCACTTAATTCAGTAAACTTCCCATCAGAAAACTTACTAAGGCTGACAGAATACTTGCCGGGTAAGGCTAAATAACCATTCTCAGCAATGTCATATGGGTTGGAAGGATCAGGAACAGCAAATGTTACCGGACCCGGCGAAGCATAGCGGAAATCCCAGACTATTCGGTTGATACCTTTCCTGGCATCCTTTTTTAATTTCCGAACTACGTTGCCTGCCTCGTCCTTAATGGTGAATAATAAATATGGCTTAGGCTGATTATCTTCTAAAAGAATAGAATCCTTTGACGGATAAGGAACCGGTTCACCTTTCTTGATGAGTTCCTTTTCCTTTTCTTTTCTCAAGTCTTTAATAGTTTTAAATTCATCTCTCAAATAATATGTGAAAACAGACCCCACTTCCGGATTTGCCGTTGAGAAAAAGCTTTCACCCTGGAATCCTTTTAATGGAGCACCCCACTGTCTGCCTTCAACAAACATGAGTGACTCCTTCACAGGGAATATTACTGCTTCTTTTTTGAGATCTTCCTTTTTGAAATTTCTCAGAGGTGAATAATCGTCAAGAATATAAATTCCGCGTCCGAAGGTTCCTAAAACCAGGTCAGATTCCCTTTGCTGGATGGCGATGTCACGTACAGCAATAATTGGTAAACCACCCTTTAACTGAACCCATTGTTTTCCACCATCAATTGTAAAGAACACACCAAACTCAGTTCCGGCAAAAAGTAATGATGAAGAGAGAACATCTTCAGCCACGCAATAAACAGAACCACGAACCGGTAAATCACCTTGTATAGCAGCCCAGTTCAATCCTCCATTTGTACTCTTGAAAATATAAGGCTTAAAATCACCATAGCGATGATGATTGAAGGTTGCATAAAATGTATTCGCATCATGAGATGAAGCAATAATCTGATTTACATAAGTTCGTTCAGGAACACCCGGGATATTATCTACTTTAGTCCATGACTTGCCACCATCTCTAGTAACCTGAATTAATCCGTCATCTGTTCCAACAACAAGATGATTCTCGTCAAATTTCGATTCGGCAATACTCACAAGATTCCCATAAATATCTGTCGAAGCATTTTTTGCAACTGCATCCATACTCCAGACTTTTCCCATTACCGGTAATTTATTTCTATCAATTTGTCTTGAAAGATCCCCGCTGATTGCTGTCCATGTATCACCACGATCATCACTTTTGAAAAGTCGATTTGCACCAAAATATATCCTTGTCGGTTTGTGTGCAGAAAGCAAAAGCGGAGAATCCCAATTCCACCGCAGAGCAGCATCCCCCTCTGCTTCTACCGGTTTGATATCTACAACTTCCAAACTCTTTCTGTCATATCGCGCCAGTACCCCATATTGAGCTTGCACATAGGCGATATTAGGATCTGTAGGGTCGTTTTCGGATTCAAAGCCATCTCCTTCAAGTGTCACGATCCAATCTGAATTAGTAATACCATTTGAACTTATAGTGCGTGATGGTCCTGAGAGGCTATTATTATCCTGAGTGCCTCCATATACCCGATAAAAAGGTGTGGCATTATCAACTGAAACTTTATAAAACTGAGTAACAGGTAAATTGGATTTGAAGTCCCAATTTTGTCCGAAGTCAAAAGTTTCATAAATCCCGCCATCACAACCAACAAGCAAGTGATCTGTATCGGAAGGGTCGATCCACATGCAATGATTATCTACGTGCTTGTATTTCTCACCGATCTTCTCAAATGACTTTCCGCCATCTTTCGAAACCATCACCCAGAAATCCATATAAAATACTTTATTTATATCGACAGGATCACAGTATATCTCCTGGTAATAATTTCCACTTGTACTATTGTCACATTGCTTTTCCCAGCTCGCTCCTCTGTCTGTGCTACGATAAACACCTCCTTTTTTATCAGCTGCCTCAACGATAGCAAATATATAATCCGGATTCACAGGAGAGATAGCTATCCCAATCCGACCGAGGTCAACTTTTGGCAGTCCATTATGTATCTTATTCCAGCTCTCACCACCATCAGTGCTTTTATAAATTGCAGACTCCGGTCCACCACTGATATAGGTGAACACATGTCGTCTTCTCTGATGCGCTGTTGCATATAAGACTTTTGAATCACGCGGATCCATACGAACTTCATTGAAGCCTGTGTTCTCACTGACGGTCAGTACCGTTTTCCATGTATTACCACCATCAGTAGTTTTGTAAATTCCTCTATCACCACCGGCGCTCCATAAAGGACCATAAGCAGCTACGTAAACCGTGTTTGGATCACGAGGATCTATTGTAATCATTCCAATATGCTCGGAGTTTTTCAAACCCATATTCTTCCAGGACTTTCCACCGTCTTCGGATTTATACACACCATCTCCATAAGAAGCACTTCGCTGATTGTTATTCTCGCCGCTGCCAAGCCAGACAACATTCGAATTTGTTGGATCAATTGTGACACATCCGGTGGAATATGAACCTTCACCATCAAAGACAGGCTCGTAAGTAATTCCAGCATTGCCGGTTTTCCACACGCCACCTGCTGCAACGGCAACAAAGTATTCTTTAGGGTTATTAGGATTGACTGCCATATCAGCAATTCTACCTGAGGTAACAGCAGGTCCTATTGAACGAAATTTTAATGCATCGAAAGTAGAGGATTCAAAATTATCTTTCGAAGTGTTCGACTGAGCAGGTTTTTTTTGCCCGGTTGAAGTCAGACTAAAGATCAACAGGCTGATCAACAGTATTAGTTTATTCATGTTAGTTATGTTTTGTTTGACAAATTTGCGTTAAAATATTCTTTGAAATAATATTAAATTAAAATTTAAGAAAACTATAAGCTAAATTAAGTTAAGTGTTTTTTGATCAGCATACTTTTGATCTGTGATTTTTGCAGAACGATCAAACTACACATATGATTTAAGTATCGGTATCAATTCCCATTCCATTTAACCCCCGATTGAAACCATACTTCGGTTCTCGATATTCTCCGGGTATCTTAGTTTGGACAGTGCCATTATTTGTCCACCCCTTTCAGCTTTCTTGCTCAAGACATTTGCACGAATAGAAGGAATTATATCTTCTCCCCTTCTTAGAATACTCAATATATCCGTCTCGCCCTTAGAAAAAAGACAGTTTTTCATTTTCCCATCTGCTGTCAACCGCAAGCGGTTACAACCGGAACAAAAGGGTTGGGTCATAGTACTTATCAAAGCAAAGGTTCCCTGGTGACCGATAACTTTAAACTTTTTCGTCGTATCATGCTTACCGTCTACCAGCTTCACAATATCAAACTCAGACTCTAGTTTTTGCAAAATTTCTGCGTGACTGAACACCTGATCCGTCTTCCAATTATTCCCTGAGAATGGCATGAATTCAATAAATCTAACATGCAAAGGCCACAGTTTTGTTAGTTGAACAAAATCGATAATCTCGTCATCGTTCACACCTCTCATCACCACAACATTCAATTTAACGTGAAACTTTCTTTCAAGTAGGAGCTGAATATTTGAGAACACTCTCTCAAAATAATTTTGATGAGTTATGCGTTTAAATTTTTCCGAATCGAGGCTATCAAGGCTAATGTTCAGAGAGCGGATTCCCGCTTGTTCAAAGAGATCAATATATCGATCGACTAAAATTCCATTACTACTTAATGTAAGTTCAATGGGAAGAGCAGAAAGATTTCTGATGATCAAATCAACATCCTTTCTGATCAATGGTTCACCACCGGTTAATCTAATCTTAGAAATTCCAAGCTGCACAAAGATCTTTGCTATTTGAAGAATTTCATCAGCCTGCATAAGATTTTGTGGCGGGCTAAAATCTGTTTTGTTCAAAGGCATGCAATAATTACAACGCAGGTTGCAATTATCGATCAGAGAAATCCGCAGATAATCATGAACTCTTTGAAATTCGTCTATCAGCATGATTTACTTCTTACTGTCACCTGAATCATTCCCGGAATCATCATTGCCGGTATCACCTTCCTTCATTCCTTTTTTAAATTCATTCATTCCTTGTCCGAGTCCCTTCATTAATTTTGGCAACTTAGATCCACCAAATAGTAAAAGTATTATTGCAGCGATGATGATGATCTCAGTAGTGCCAAGCATTCCAAGAAGTATACTTTGTGTCATGGTTATGATATTTAAAATTGACTCTTATAAAATTCAAGCTCAATACTTAAAGCCTTGAAATTTTCCATGAAATTAAGAATTATTTTGCTGGGAAATGAGTAAAAAACATGATGGCTCAGATACAGAAAAATCTAAGCCTTCATTCATAGCATATTACAAAGAAATCCTATGAATCCCGGATTCCTCGAACGACATAAACCGATCGGAAAGACCGAATAAAATCTGATCAATTGAGGTGAGCCATTACAAAAAGCGCAGCATCAAGCCTTCTTGAGACTGACTCCACAGCCGGTTTGAATTCCGATAATTCACCCTCATATAATTCCAGAACTGCGCGAAAGTTCTGAAGAAATTCTTTATTCGTGTTGAACAGTGAATCCGGATCTGCTTCGATCATTTGATACTGTCGAATCATAAATTGATTGATCTCATTCATCTCCGTTTCTGACACATGTATTTGTGCCAACTTGAGTCGGACATCGATGGAAGCCTCTCCGTTGAGAAGACGTTTGAATGAATCGATCTGTATCGCACAGATCTTTTTCATTAATTCAAGTTCGTTACTTGTCAGATTTATTTTCAGCATGAATCAAATTTATTCAACAAAGATCGCGCTACAAAGATAATTATTATAAATAAAAAAAACTTATTCACGGAGAGGGACTAATATCCATTATCGGTCATGCTAGTCAAAAATAGAATATGATAAATAAAAGTTCTGGTGATAAAAAATGCAATCTGAATATTCGAAAAGAAGATATGTTGTTGTGTGAAAGTTCGAGTCTGAGTCTGAGAGTCAGAAACAGAGCGAGTGATCAGTAAATTACTGCTTACCGGCTCTGTTCACTCATACTTTACTTGTAGCCTCAAGGTTCCAAATATCGAACCGGTTAAAGTCCGAAATGGAGGATATTCTTGAATTTTGAGCTTTTTTATGGATTTGCGGCCATCAGTATTGTTCAACTTACCTTGCCAATTTTGTCAAGCTTTTAAACACATTCTCTCGGACACAATCCGGCCACAATATTAAGACGGGAATCAGTTATAGGATTCCTATCGACGGATTCAGTCGTCATGGCTTAGGCATGAACCAATGACCTTTCAAGGTAAATGTTCCTATTGGTCATGAGTTTTTTTTACTACCTCCTAAAAAAAACACATGAATTTTGATTTGCCTAAGAGTGATAAAGTATTTTTACTTCTAACAATTCAATTTTTAAAATTCTGAAACATCATGAAAAAAACCAAAAACAAGGAGTACGATTTTTTCGAATTGCTTGACAATTTTATCCTGGATCTTGAAACCGGAAAACAGTTACTCAAAAACGGTTCCCGAATGAAAATTGGTTCTGTAAAAAATTACAAATATTTTAGGATTCTCATAATGAAATTTTGTAATCAAAAGAACCTGGACTTGAAAATATACAATCTCATCAAGTGTACACAAAATGAATATATAAAGGAACTGAACAAGTGGAAAAAGTTCTATAAAAAGTTCTCGAAATATTTGTACAATGAATGTAAATATTATGATAATTATGTCGGAGCGAACATGAAATACATTCGATCATTCTTCAATTATCTGAAAGCTGAAAAAGGAATAGATACCAGAGATATTTCGAAAATTTTTTATGTTTCAAGGGAGGAAGTGCCAATTATAGTACTAACACGTCAGCAATTGAACTTTTTGATTTTCGATAAATCCTTTGAGGAAAAGCTTCCAAAAAGATTGCAAAAAGTGAAAGATACTTTCGTTTTCGGATGTGCAGTCGGACTGAGAATATCTGATATGCGTCTTCTAACCAAAGCTAATCTTGAATCAAGTTTTGGAGACAATTATCTGAAAGTCCTTTCAAAAAAGACCGGTACATTTAGTAGAGTTAAATTACCTGATTTTGCAATAAAAATTCTGAATAAGTACCAAAAAAAAAGTACTAATTTGTTACCAATGTTTCACTTGACTATTTTTAATAAGTATATTAGAGAGCTAGCTGAACTTGCAGGTTGGACACAAATGGTCGATAAGAAACGTAGCCAAAGAGGGAAAAGTAAAGTTTTGAGAAGATCCAACACTAAATTACGATTCCGTTTTTGCGACCTGGTCAGTTCACATACTATGAGACGAACTGCCATAACTACTTACCTATCTTTAGGTATGCCCGAACAATTGGTTCGAAGACTTTCAGGACATTCTTCCGGCAGCAGGGAGTTTTATCGCTATGTCAGGTATTCGGAAGAACACTTCGATTGTGAGTTGAGTAAAGTACATGAAAAGCTGGTTGACTTGGGGTGAAAAAAGAAGTCCATTTTTTGCTATATTTATACTAAATTGAGCAAAATTGTCACTGTTAAATCTTTTGCATAAATATGACTTTCAAGCACTTAAAAGATAAAAGCTACTATCCCGGTGGGATGTTGCAACCAGGAAGAAGTTTTTCCTCAGATAATTATCGC
>DAOQWA010000021.1:0-46982 GCA_035341855.1 Bacteroidia bacterium | reverse complement strand
ATGTGTAGGTTCGCAGTCTGTCAGAATAACTCCGGACATGTTAATAACGAAACTTGTAAACAATTTAGGAAAACGAAGGCGTTTTATTTGAATTAATAACGAAAAAATATTAGATCAATGGAGGTTATTAACAATGGCGGTTAATAAGGTACCGCAATTGACAGACATTTCTGAAACCCTTATGCCTAAATCGAAGTTAAATTTGCACATACACCTTAACCAATTACAGATGTCTTTGAGCAAAGAACAAAAACAGGAACTGGGAGAACTAAGTCGATATTTAAAAAAGATCGAAGAACTTACCGTTGAAAACAACATTGATTTAGATGTATTTATGTCTGAATACAAGGATAGTGGTTTTGCGGTTTACGCAACGGAAAAGGTGGCTGTAAATGAAAACGCACAGAAGCGCAAACGGGTTTATGAAAAGTCCGGTAAAACGAAAGAATCTAAATCTAAAGTGAAATAATTTATAAAGGGAGTTGCCCGATTTATTTAATTTTAGGAGAACAGCCCGGGGAATGACCCAAGGCTGTTTTTTTATGATTGATATTTTTGAACCCCCGATTTTCAGTATCTTATTGACAATAATGAAAGGGTATAAATAAAGTAATTTGCTACTTTTGCCGCTTAATGTTAATTTAAATGATGCAGCTTGCCGGCTTGATTCCCGCTTTTCCACTTCTGGGATTTCTTCTGATAACATTTGGGCAAAAGAGACTTAAAGGGACATCTTCCGGGGTCATAGCTTCTTTAATGGTCATTGGATCATTTGTTCTTTCCCTGTCTATTTTTCTTTTTGGAACCGCAGAACCAACCAATGTTGAATTGTTTACCTGGATACAGTCCGGTAGCCTTAACATTCCATTTTCCTTTCTCATCGACGAGCTTTCGTTGATCATGTTATTAATTGTGACCGGTGTAGGATCGTTGATACACATCTATTCTATTGGATATATGAGAGGCGATGATGGCTTTGCGCGATTTTTCTCTTATCTGAATTTATTCATCTTCTTTATGCTGTTGCTGGTTCTTGGCTCCAACTACGTAGTTTTATTTACGGGCTGGGAAGGTGTCGGACTTTGTTCTTATTTGCTTATTGGTTTTTGGTTTAAAAATCCCGCCTTTAATAAAGCGGCCAACAAAGCCTTTATTATGAACCGTATAGGCGACCTTGGTTTCTTCCTGGGAATCATTCTCATCTTCATCACTTTTGGTTCAGTCTCCTTTGACCACATATTTTCTGCGGCTGCCGGAATACCCGATAACCAGCCGGTAATTATTGCAATTACGATGCTCCTTTTTATAGGTGCTATGGGTAAAAGCGCGCAAATTCCTTTATACACATGGCTTCCTGATGCAATGGCAGGCCCTACTCCGGTATCAGCCCTGATACATGCCGCCACAATGGTTACGGCAGGTATTTATATGGTAGTCCGTTCGAACATTTTATATTCCATTGCCCCAACTACATCGGAAATGATTGCAATTGTTGGAACGGCAACTGCATTATTTGCAGCGACAATTGCATTGAAGCAAACGGATATTAAAAAGGTGCTTGCATACTCAACTGTAAGCCAGTTAGGATACATGTTCGTTGCCCTTGGTGTTGGCGCCTATTCTACAGCGATATTTCATGTAACCACGCACGCCTTTTTTAAGGCACTCCTATTCCTTGCTGCCGGCAGCGTAATTCATGCAATAGGTGGAGAACAGGACGTCCGTCAAATGGGAGGTCTGAGAAAAAAGCTGCCACTTACCTTCTTTGTTTTTTTAATTGGCACATTGGCCATCACCGGCATCCCACCACTAGCGGGGTTTTTCTCAAAGGATGAAATTTTGGCAAAAGTTTACAGTCAGAACACAACTTTGTTTGCGATTCTGTCAGTTACATCTGTGCTCACTGCAATTTATATGTTTCGCTTATTGTTCCTTACGTTTTATGGAAAATTCAGGGGCACTTCCGATCAGGAGAAACACCTTCACGAATCGCCACCGGTCATGACTTGGCCATTAATATTACTCGCTGCTCTATCTACCATTGGCGGTTTCATAGGCATGCCTGCAATTTTTTCAGAGCATCATTCGCTCAATCAATATCTGGGTCCTCTCCTCTCAACACCTTCGAGCCTTACCTCCTCTGAAGTATCGCACTCTTTTGAGTGGCTGTTGATTGGCATCTCTGTTCTGTTGCTCATTATTATAATTGCATGGAGTTATAACAGATATGTCTCCCGGGAAAAAATCCCGGCAAACCAACTTGAGGACAGGGGTTTTCTTACCAGACTTTTATACAACAAGTATTATGTCGACGAATTGTATGATGCAATTATTGTAAAGCCATTAAAAGGAATGGGAAGATTGTGCTGGAATTTCATTGACACAACTCTGCTTGATGGTAGTATCAAAGGTATTAATAAAGGGCTTCTTTTTAGTAGCCGCACATTGAGATTAATTCAGACAGGAAACATAGGGTTTTACATATTCGCCATGGTATTTGGAATTATTGCAATACTGGTGTTGAATCTTCTAATGTAATGTCCTGTCTGTCGTTGGTTGGTTTGTAATAGTCAACCGACTTAAAATTAGTGAATACGGATTTCGATTAATATGATGATAAGCATACTCATTTTTTTTCCGCTAATCGTAGCTCTTGCCGTGCTCCTGTCAGGTGAAAAGGCGAAGCAAACAGCACTTACCGGCTCTGTGATTCAATATGCACTTTCCGTATATTTTGCACTTAGTTTTTCTCCTGACGGCGGCACACAGTTCAGCCAAAATTATTGGTGGGTTAAAGGTCTGGGTATTTCATATCATGTAGGCATGGACGGAATCAGCCTGCTGCTGGTTCTTCTTACAACTTTTCTCACACCGTTGATAATTCTGTCGTCGTTTTCTCATCAATATAAAAACCCCGGACTATTCTATGCGCTGATCCTCTTTATGCAAATGGCACTGATAGGAGTATTTGTTTCCCTGGATGCGTTTTTGTTTTATGTTTTCTGGGAACTTGCTTTAATACCGATATATCTGATCTGTTTGATCTGGGGTGGAAAAGAACGCGTGAAAATTACACTGAAGTTTTTTATTTATACACTTTTCGGAAGCCTTCTAATGCTTGTTGCACTTATTTGGCTGTGGGCCCAAACTCCGGGAACTCACACTTTCGACATCCAGGCGCTTTATTCATTATCACTGACAGATACTCAGCAAAGCTGGGTGTTCTGGGCTCTGTTCATTGCCTTTGCCATCAAGATACCAATCTTCCCTTTTCATACCTGGCAACCTGACACATACACAGACTCTCCCACACAGGGAACTATGCTTCTCTCGGGAATTATGCTGAAAATGGGTATATATGGTATCTTGCGCTGGCTGCTACCTGTTGTCCCCGATGGCGCAAGAGAATGGGCAGATCTTGTCATTTTATTGTCGGTGATTGGAATAGTGTATGCTTCTCTGATCGCCTGGGTTCAAAAAGATTTTAAGCGACTGATTGCATATTCTTCCATTGCTCACGTTGGTCTTATTACCGCAGGTGTATTAAGTCTCAGCTTTCAGGGAGTACATGGTGGGGTGTTTCAGATGCTCAGCCATGGCATCAACGTTGTTGGCCTGTTTTTTATCGCAGACATTATTCAGAGAAGGACAGACACAAGGGATATGAGCAGCCTTGGAGGTATAAGGTTGGACGCCCCGGTGTTTTCAACATACTTTATTATTATCCTTCTGGCAAGCGTGGCCCTGCCGTTAACTAATGGTTTTGTTGGTGAGTTTTTGTTGTTGAATGGAATATATCAGTATAGTACTTCGGCTGCAGTTTTTTCGGGACTCACAATAATTTTTGGTGCCGTTTATATGCTTCGTTCATATAGAAAAATAGTTCTGGGAGATAAGAACACAACCCTTGCTCCCTTTAAAGAATTAACTTTAAATGAAAAATGGGTATTGGTGCCATTAGTTATCCTGATATTCTGGATGGGAATCTTCCCCGATTTCTTCCTCAGTATTTCAGAACCATCCGTGAAAACATTGCGTGATATCATCTACGCTTCAGGAACACTTGAATCAAACCCACTATAATCTGGATTCGCATTGAACACTCTGATAATACTAACCGTACTGGGACTTACATGTCTTTTCTCTGAAATTTTTGGTTTCAAAAAGATCTTGAGTGCCCTTGTTCTTTTAGGATTGACTTTGGCTATTGGTGCAGCCATTCTTGACTGGAATTGTGATATGTCTTATTTCAATGACATGGTTCGAATGGACAATTTCTCCTTAGCGTTCGTGTCGGTCCTGATTGTTCTCTCTGCAGTTTGGTTTCAATTATCAGGTTCTTTCTTTGATGAACCGAGTAGTAGGACCGACCATTATGCGCTCATTATATTTTCACTTGTTGGCGCACAATTAATGGTGTCCTTTTCTAATATGCTGATTTTGTTTCTTGGCATAGAGATCCTCAGCATATGTTTGTATGCTTTGGCCGGAAGTAAAAAATCAGATCTAAGTTCTAATGAAGCCGCACTGAAGTATTTTCTCTTGGGAGCATTTGCTACAGGATTTTTGCTTTTTGGTATGACGCTGATCTATGGCGTCACAGGATCTTTTCATGTTCGTGACATATCAGCATATTTTATAGAACACGCTGAGAATTTCTCTTCATTGGCCTTTGCCGGTCTCTTGTTGATGTTTGTGGCAATGGCCTTCAAGGTTTCTGCTGTGCCATTTCATTTTTGGGCTCCTGATGTGTATCAAGGTTCGCCTACCACGGTCACAGCCTTTATGTCTACAATTGTTAAGACGGCCGCATTTGCATCCATGTTCCGGCTATTTCAAGAATCCTTCCAGGGGGTATCGGTCCTTTGGGAAAATAGCGTTTGGGTTGTAGCCGCAGCAACAATACTGTTAGGAAACATCACTGCCGTTTATCAAACAAACTTTAAAAGGATGTTGGCATTTTCCAGTATTTCACATGCGGGATATATGCTTATGAGCGTTCTTGCAATGACCCCGGGCTCCTCCTCCTCCCTATTATTTTATACTGTTGCCTATAGTATTTCGTCCTTGTCTGCATTTGCGATTTTGCTGCTTTTATCAAGCCGAACCGGTGACGAATCCATTCAGGGATTTCGTGGCTTGTCAAAAAGCAATCCATTGTTGGCAACAGCTACGGTTTTGGCCATGTTGTCCTTGGCAGGAATACCACCTTTGGCAGGTTTCTTTGCCAAGTACTATATTTTTTCTGCTGCAATGCAGGCCGGATTTACTACACTCGTGCTGATCGCAATTCTGGGCTCTTTAATTGGTGTTTTCTACTACCTTAGGGTGGTCATCATGTTGTTTGAATCCAAGGAAAGCTCTGCACCAATAGCCGTTAACCAAAGGATCAGCGTTGTCGTCTTGCTAACCGCCATCGCATCTCTTGTCCTGGGCCTGGCCCCCGGAATATTAGCAGGATTATTATAACAGATCCACACAAGGATAAAGTGCTGGATATTATTAATCTAGCTTTCGAAACGCCAGTATTTTAATCCGGCCCCAACATGCGATTCTTGTGCACCAATGCCCATTGTTGTTAAATAGCGTTCAAAAACTGATTTTAGTGGTTAGAGAAATGTCACGGCAACGTTAAATCAGCATCTATTCAATTCACAAGTTTTTGTTTTCATCTAAATTTCCTATTATTGTCGACCTAAATTTAAATTAAAAGAGAATATTTACGTTTCATTCAATATTTTCTTAACAGAATTTATCACCTTAAAATATCCAAATCCTAAATAGTACATACACATGAGCAACGCATCATCTAAAGGCGGAGGCCTTAAGTCAATTTTATCCATGCTGGTAATTCCTATAGCTTTCTTACTCGGCTGGGCCTTTTGGAAATTCGTATTAGGAAACCCCGCAAACTTTGAAGGCGGAGACGTCACTAAAAACCCTCTTCCGGAGAATGTGGTAGGTGCGGGTAACCACTACCTTGCCGTAATGTACCACGGAGGTTTTGTTGTTCCATTTCTATTGTGTACTCTCTTTACAGCAATAATCTTTGCTATAGAAAGAAGCATCACTATCCGGAAATCAAAAGGCACAGGAAATGTAGAAACGTTTATTCAGAAGATCCGTGCTCTCATGATGACCGGAGATGTTGAAGGAGCAAGAAAAGAGTGCGATAAACAAAAAGGGTCTATTGCAAATGTTGTTAATGCCGGACTCACTGTTTACAGCCAGATGGAACAAGACAAAACTCTTGATAAGGAAAGAAAAATTCTGGCAATTCAAAAAGAGCTGGAAGAAGCAACAACTCTTGAACTGCCAATGCTCAGTAAAAACCTTGTGATCATATCAACAATTGCTTCGATTGCTACATTATTGGGGCTGTTTGGAACGGTATTGGGTATGATACGTGCCTTCTCAGCTCTTGCAAATGCAGGTGCGCCTGATGCAGTAGCACTTTCTACCGGTATCTCTGAAGCTTTGATCAACACAGCTCTTGGGGTAATCACCTCTGCTATCGCAATTATATTTTATAACATGTTTACCAGTAAGATCGATAGCATTACTTACGGTATTGATGAGGCCGGTTATACAATTGTACAGTCGTTCAATGCAAGAATCAAGCACGACTAAAAAAATTTTTAATTCCCGTATGGAATTCTGATCACCGCTGAATCTACTTATTATTAATAAGAGCTAATGCCGAAGATAAAAGTCCCAAAGAAAAGTCCCTCACTGGATATGACCCCTATGGTCGATCTTGCCTTCCTGCTGGTGACTTTTTTCATGCTTACCACAAAGTTTCGTCCTTCGGAACCGGTAACGGTAGACCAACCATCATCAGTAAGTGAAATTCCACTGCCGGATAAAGGGGTCATCATGCTGACTGTTGATGGAAAGGGACGAGTGTTTTTTAACGTTGAAGGTCAGCAGTTACGAGTTGATATCCTTGAAAAATTGGCGACACGATTTAATATCACTTTTGACGAGCAGGAGAAGAAACAGTTTTCATTGCTTACATCTATAGGAATGCCGAGCAACAGGCTGAAAGAATATCTCAAAGCGAATGAAGCCGAAAGAAAAATAATGAACGAGCAAACAGAAGGAATTCCGATTGACTCGATGAATAACGAACTGGGCTCTTGGGTGAATGCGGCAAGAAACGCAGCACCAAGAAATAGTATCGCTATCAATGGCGATGCAGATGCTGATATTCCAACAATAAAAAGAGTAATTGAAATTTTACAAGACAATAAAGCCAACCGATTTGCCTTGATTACTAATCTGGAAAGCGGCGAGGCAGCTGAAGAAAAATAAAATTAAACAATAACGCTATGAATATAGCGTTTTAGAATCGTATAAAGGATCTTCTCAAATGGCAGAAGTACAACAGCAAGATAGTGGCTCGGGTAAAGGCAAGCATAGTAAGCTCCGTGCAAAAAAAGCCTCCACACACATTGACATGACGCCAATGGTAGACCTGGCTTTTCTCTTGCTTACATTTTTTATCCTCACAACAACACTGAGCAAGCCAAGGACCATGGACATCACCATGCCTGTCAAGGACGAAGTAAAGGAAGAGGATCGCACCAAAGTTCCCGCTTCACAAACCCTTTCGATTCTTTTGACTGAAAATGATAAGATCATTTGGTATATTGGAGTAGACAATCCCGAAGAGCCCCCAGTAACAGAGATCGCAGACTTTTCGGCAAGCGGACCTAAAAGTGTTCATAAAATGCTTTTGGAGAAGAATAAATTAATTATTGATCAGGTTAAGTTGGTTGACGACTCTGTTCGGGCAGGATTAATTCCAAACAAGGAAGACGAGATAAAAAAGCATAAAGCAGCTGTTAAGGCGGCAGAAAAGAAAGGCCTTATTGTTCTTATAAAACCTGACGAGAAAGCCAAATACAGAAACCTGGTTGATATACTAGATGAAATGCTGGTTACTAATGTCGCCAGATATGCTATCGTAGACCTTTCTGATTCCGAAAGAGAATTGATAGTCAACGCCAAGTAATTCATTCGGTCATGAATATATTAAGCTGGAGTAATGAGGTAAATTTAGAGAGGGCTGAGCTGGTTTTTGAGAAAAGAAACAAAGCTTACGGTGGCTATATTATTCGAAGAGATTATACCAACCGCCTGCTTTTGGCTTTATTGATTACAGTTGTCAGTTTAGGGGTATCAGTTATTATTCCGGGTTTTAAACCGGCAGCACCTGCTGTAGTAAATATTGTTCCGAGTAAAATAGATGGAGTGATCATTATTATGGATCCGCCACCACCGTTAATATTACCTACAGTAAATACTCCTATTCAAGCGAAACAGGTAAATACTGAGATATTAACCATACCTAAAGTGATAGAGCTTTCGCCTGCAGAGAATACACTTTCGACAGCGGATGAATTAAATAAAACAGCGGTAGGCACTGAAAAAACAGAAGGCAGCAACCTTGTTCCGGTTGCTTCAGTGTCAAATCCGGGTCCGGTTACAGCCACAAAAGGACCGGTAAGTTTTGCTCATGTTATGCCCGTTTTTATTGGCGGAGAATCAAAATTATTTGAGTACCTTCAAAAGCATATTAAATACCCTCCTCCTGCCCGTGAAGCTGGGATAGAGGGCAAAGTATATGTCACTTTTGTAGTAGACGTCGATGGGAAAATTATTAACGCAAAAGTATTGCGGGGAATAGGTGGAGGCTGTGATCAGGAGGCCCTAAGAGTTATCAGCGGAATGCCGCAATGGAAACCGGGTTTTCAAAATGGCGAAGCCGTACAAGTACAATATAACATCCCGGTAAACTTTAGCCTGAAAAGAAATTGATTTTTAACTCGAGTAATTCGTTACTGAATGAAAATATTTGATTGGAACAATGCGGTGAATCCTGAGCGGGTTGAGTTGGTTTTCGAACAACGAAACCGGGCTTATGGTGGTTATATACTGCGTCGTGAATATACTACACGAGTGCTTTTTGCACTGATTGCTTCTATCGTTGGAATTTCTTTGTTGGTAGCAATTCCGAAGCTTGTATCAGTACTCACTAAAACCGATACAGAAACGAAAACCACAATGACGGAAGCGGTTACACTTTTGGAGCCACCACCTATTGACAAATCGGCCCCACCCCCACCTCCGGTTATTCCACCTCCGCCGGTACAACAAACGATAAAATTTACACCACCGAAAGTAGTAAAAGACGAAGAGGTTGTTGATCCTCCTCCTACACAAGAGGAGATTAAAGATGTACAGGTCAGTACTGTGACAGTAGAAGGTGACAAGGATATTATCGACCTGCCTGATGAAAACCCGATAGGAGAAGACGAGGGCAAGATCTTTACAGTTGTTGAAGAGATGCCGGGCTTTCCGGGAGGAGAAGGAAAACTCTTCGAATATCTTCAGAAGAATATTAAATACCCCCCTGTAGCCAGAGAAAATGGAATACAAGGACGCGTGTACGTAACTTTTGTTGTCGACAAAGACGGAAAAATTAAGGACGCAAAAATATTGCGTGGAATAGGCGGTGGTTGTGATGAAGAAGCCCTTAGGGTTATTCGTAATATGCCTGAATGGAAAGCAGGTCGTCAGAATGGTCGGAGTGTTCAGGTTCAATACAACCTTCCTGTAAACTTTACACTAAAATAATCCTTCCAAAATGAAGGGTTCAGTAAACGTTTCTGAAAAAGTTTTTCTCCTTTTTAATTTGTTTATGATATTCCTGTATGCGGTAGCAGGGATAATGTTGATATTTGTTTGGCCCCCGAAAGAAATGCTTCCGGAAATTAATAGGTACGGCCTGGGAATTGTTCTTTTCATTTATGCCCTCTACCGGTCATTCAGGCTTTACGGAAAATTGACGAATACTAAAAGCACTGTTTCATCAAATGATTAATCAAGCTCAAACATATCTACTGTCATTTATTTTCTTGTTTCTTATTTCTTGTTCTTCTGATAAGGAGAAAACCGAATATAAAGACAATCCGGTATCGGGTGACATTCTTATTGTGGCAGATGAGTCTTATCAACCACTTATACAAGCGCAGGTTGAAACGTTTCATTCATTGTATCAGTATTCTAATATTCGCGTAAAGTACTTGCCAGAAGCAGACGTTTTCAAAGAATTCATGACCAACGATTCGGTCAGACTGGCGATTACTGCCAGGTCTTTGAACAAACAGGAGGAGCAACATTTTATTGACTTGAAAATTATTCCTAAAGAAACACGTATAGCTGTTGACGCATTAGCCTTTGTTATGAACAAGGAAAACAAAGACTCTATTTTGAATTACGAAGCGTTGGCGAATATTCTTAAGGGGAATATAAGAACATGGACAGAACTCAGTCCGGGTTCTATTGCTGACAGCATTCAAGTAGTTTTTGACAGGAACGGAAGTAGTACGACAAGGTTTTTAAAAGAGAATTTTTTAAAGACAGAGACATTACCTCCTAATTGGTATTCGATAAAATCTAATGTTGAATTGATTGAATATGTTAGCCGGTCACCTAGATCAATAGGCGTGATAAGCGTAAACTGGATTAGTGATAAAGACGATCCGGAGGTTAACGCATTTCTGAGCAAAGTGAATGTAGTCCAGGTTTCTGCTCCCGATACAGGACAAGCGGAAACAGAATATTTTAAGCCGTATCAGGCGTATATTGCATTAAAAAAGTACCCATTTACTCGTGATGCCTTGATTATTAGTCGTGAAGGGCGTAATGGGCTTGGCACGGGCTTTGCTTCATTTGTAGCCGGCGACCAAGGACAACGACTTGTTCGCCTGATGGGAATGTTGCCGGCAACAATGCCAATCAGAATTGTAAAAATTAATTAATTATTATGAAACGAATTGTCAGGATCTTATTGAGCTTAGCTCTACTCCCCTGTTTTTCTGAGGGTCAAACTCTTGAAGATGCGAAAAAGCTAACTGAAAACGAACAATATGAAGCAGCCGGCAGCATCTACAAGTTACTGATTTCTAAATCACCTACAGGAGGAGATAACTATTACTATTATGGTGACAACCTTCTCCTGAGCGAAAATGTCGACTCAGCAAAGATCGTTTTTAAACAAGGATTAGAACAAGACCCTTCTAACCTGCTTCTAAAAATAGGAGAAGCAAAGGTTCTTCTGGATTATCCAAATGTTCAAGAAGCCAAACAAGCCTCTGAAAAGAACCCGGGCGATGTTGCATTGAAGAGCCGTTATGAGGACTCGAAGGTGGCTGTTGAAACGGGGATGGCTATGATTGAGGCAGCAGTGGATATGGCACCACAAAAAAGCGCTACCGTATATGTTGAGGCAGCAGACGCTTTAATTCAATATAAGAATAAAAATTTGGAGCGCGCTAAAACTCTTTTAGACAAAGCCCTCAGCATTGAACCCAAAAACATTAAAGCGAACATCCTCTACGGTGATGTTTATACAGAACTGAACAACGGATCCCTTGCAGCCGAGTTTTATAATAAGGCACTTGATCTGGATCGAAATTCTGCCCGTGCAATTGTTAGTAAGGGAAAGCTTTACAAGAGGAGTACTAATTACGAAGGAGCTGCAGAGGAGTTTAGTAACGCTATTAAAATTGACCCTAACTATGCACCGGCATACAGAGAGTTGGGAGAAACAGATTTTAAGTTAGGAAAATTAACTAAAGCGAAAGAAAGCTATAAAAAATACCTTGAACTTTCTAAGAACAACTGTGGCGCCAGAATAAGATACGCATCATTTTTATTTTTAAGTAAGGACTATCAAAGCGCCTTAACCGAATTGGATCAGGCAGAAAAAAGTTGTGATCCAAACAGCCCAAAGATGCTTCAAATCTATGCTTACTGTTTCTATGAAACTAAAGAATACAGCAAAGGTCTTGTAAAAATGCAAAAGCTGTTCGACATATTACCGGAAGAAAAGCGCAGCACATATCATCTCGAATACTATGGAAAATTATTGGTAGCCTCAGAGATGGATTCTATTGGCATTCTCCAATTAAGAAAAGCATATTATCTTGATCCCAATAGAGTAGAATTATTATCAGACATAGCTCAAGCCTATGATAAAACTAAGAACTATCCTGAAGCCATTAAAGCATACAAGGAGAAAATTGGTACAGGAAAGGAAGTATCAGCGGCAGATTATTTTTACCTGGGGCGTGCATATTTTTTTAATGCCCAATTTATGGAGGCCGATACAGCATTTGCTGTGCTGAATGAAAAGTCGCCTAATTATTCTAGCGGCTGGTTGTGGCGCGCAAAAGCCAATACTAATATTGATTCAACTTCCGAGCTGGGTCTTGCAAAGCCTCATTATGAAAAGTATATTGAAATTGTATTGACAGAGACAGATTCCACCAAACTTTCAAGATATTACAGTAGCCTGATCGAAGCATACGAATATCTGGCATATTATTATATTCTTAAAGAGGACAACGAGAACACATTACTGTATCTTGAGAAGAAAAAGGAGTTGATACAAGATCCTGATGAAAAAAAGAAGGTTCAGGATAGTATAGATCAGCTAAAAGGTAAAAAGTGATCTTAACATAAAGGCAAAAAAATTCCCCGGATACATCAATTCGGGGAATTTTGTTTTGCTCGTTTTTTTTCTACATTGCGTCTTCTCACAATGATTCCGGAAGCCATACAGGCACTCATAAAAATGCCGGTTGATTGGCGAGTCCCGGTCAAGATCCAATCCTGTTGAGAGATTTTTAGTGTTCGGATCCTGTGTGATCAATATTGTTTAAACAGCTTACTAATTTACAGTTCTCAGATTTCTCAATACCATTAAAAATTAGCTTATGAGTTTATTTGTAAGAAAGCCAATGGCTGCTTTGATGAGTGAAGCAGCAGAAACAGGTGAGCATACATTAAAGAGGACTCTCGGTGCAGGAGGATTGATTGCTCTCGGAATAGGTGCAATTATTGGTGCCGGTTTGTTTTCAATTACAGGCATGGCTGCAGCAAGTCACGCAGGTCCGGCAATTACCATTTCGTTTGTTGTGGCCGGACTAGGATGTTTGTTTGCGGGCTTATGTTATGCAGAGTTTGCCTCCATGATACCGGTTGCGGGTAGTGCATATACTTATTCATATGCAACCATGGGTGAATTTATGGCCTGGATCATCGGATGGGATCTGGTTTTAGAATATGCGGTAGGTGCTGCAACCGTTGGAATTTCCTGGAGCAGATATCTGATAAAGTTTCTTGAAGGCTTTGATGTCTTTCTGCCTATGGAACTAACAGTTGGTCCATGGGACGGAGGGATCATTAATCTACCCGCTGTTTTTATCATTGTGCTGATGAGTATGCTTTTAATGAAAGGTACAAGGGAGAGTGCGACCGTAAATGCATTTATTGTCGCACTAAAGGTGACTGTTGTTTTTGTGTTTATATTTTTAGGATGGCGATATATCGACAGCGGGAATTACACACCGTACATACCGGAAAATACCGGACAGTTTGGTTCATTTGGCTTTAGTGGAATTATTCGGGCGGCAGCTATTGTGTTTTTTGCCTACATTGGGTTTGATGCCGTCAGTACAGCTGCGCAGGAGGCAAAGAATCCCAAAAGAGACATGCCCATCGGCATATTAGGCTCTCTGTTAATTTGTACAGTCCTGTACATTCTTTTTGCTCACGTAATGACCGGAGTTACAAGCTACACATCATTTGCCGGAAAAGATGGTATAGCCCCTGTTGCAGTGGCCATAGAACACATGGGAAGCAATGTTGATGCTGCCGGTGTGATACAGCCGGATTATCCATGGCTGAACAGAGCTATTGTTGTCGCAATTTTAGCGGGCTATGCTTCTGTGATACTTGTAATGCTAATGGGCCAAAGTCGTGTATTCTTTAGTATGAGTAAAGACGGCTTAATCCCAAAAATCTTTTCCAGGGTGAATCCAAAATCGCAAACACCTGCTAAGAGCAATTTATTGTTCATGGTTTTTGTTAGTTTGTTTGCCGCTTTTGTCCCGGCTCGCGTTGTTGGCGAAATGACCAGTATAGGTACTTTGTTTGCATTTATACTGGTGTGCGTTGGTGTACTGGTCATGAGAAAAACCATGCCGGACCTTCCACGAGCTTTCAGAACACCATTCGTACCGCTTATTCCTTTATTGGGTGTTGGAGTCTGTTTGTTTATGATGGTATTCCTTCCGATGGATACATGGATTCGACTATTGGTATGGATGTTAATTGGAATGGATATTTACCTTGTATATGGAGCCAAACATAGTCACCTTGGTAATGGAACAGATAACAGAAAAGGAATGCGCATTGCTCGTATTACAGGTTTGGCTCTTTCCGGTCTTCTCATATTGGTAGGATACCTTCATCAAAAATCTGTTGGCTTTGATACTGACAGAACCCTGTTTTATATTTCAGTGGTTTTTGCGGTTATTCACCTCGCTTTGTATTTGAGAAAGATGGGACGATCCGAACCAACTTCTTGATAAACTTTGGAGCATTGGTAGAAAGATCTCCGGTGTCTTGTTAAACCAGGAATGTGTACATCGGTATTTCGACATGCCAAGATCTTTCTACTTGTAAGGAGCTTGTTTTGCTTTTCGGTTTATTAAAAAACAATTAACAAAGAAAATCTGTGTTTAATTTGTTTTCAGAGTCCTGTATCTTGGCTATGTGTTTGTGTATGTCAATTCGTGGTGAATTTTGAATTAAAGCAACATTTATTTAGATACTAAGTACAATAAGACAAGGCTTGTGATACGAAGGAAACAGGCTTTTCAACTAATATAGGAATATGGAGACGGATCCTTTTTGGAGGGATATCTGGTTGATCATCATTAGTTTCTTGATGTTCATTGGTACCATTTACATTTATTTTAGATTGCGCTCCAGCACTTTTCGTCGGGTGAGGCGCCTGTTGGAAGAGCGTGTCATAGTTAAGACCCGGCAACTGGTCGATAAGAATCTCGAACTTGAAAAGCTTTCATTGGTTGCCAGCCGAACAGACAATTCTGTACTTATTGCCAGTGCCGAAGGGGAAGTGGAATGGATCAATGATGGATTTATCCGAATGATCGGAATGCCTAAGGAAAAAGTACTGGGAAGAAAAGTTTCGGAGATCAATGTGTATAATGAAATTGTCAAAGAGATAGAAGCAGTTGTTGCAGATAAACATTCCAGAATTTTTGAGTCAAATGTTACGACGCACCACCTTAAAAATATCTGGATATCTACAACACTAACACCAATCTATAGCGAGTTTGGAAATTTAAAAAAGTTAGTCTTTGTTGATACCGACATTACTTCTGGTAAATTACTTCAGAAGCAAATTGAAGAATCTCTGAAGGAAAAAGATGTTTTGCTTAAGGAGATACATCATAGGGTAAAAAACAATCTCCAAATTATTATCAGCCTATTAAACCTTCAGTCCGGCTATATAAAGGATGAGACAACTCTTAAGGCAGTACAGGACGGACAGAATAGAGTTCGATCAATGGCGCTTGTACATGAAAAATTTTATCAGGCTGAAGAACTTTCGGAAATTGATTTTGGCGAGTATGTAGAAAAATTGACCCAATATATTTATCAATCATACGGAGACAAAACGGATCGCATTAAAATGATAATAGATTCAGACCGGGTGGGCCTTGACATGGATACTGCTATGCCAAGTGGACTATTGGTGAATGAGATTGTATCAAATGCCTACAAGTATGCGTTTCCGGGTGATATGCACGGGGAAATCAGGATAAGCTTATTGAAGTCTGATGGAAAGGTCATATTTAAGATTGCCGATAACGGAGTGGGCTTACCTGAAGATGTTAATGTTGATGCGGCCGAATCGCTTGGGATGCAGTTAATACAAGCTTTGACGGCCCAGCTTGACGGAGAACTGGAACTAAAGAGAGATAATGGAACAGAGTTTAAAGTGAGTTTTGTATATCCAAAAGTACATTCATGATCATTTATTTAGTATAAGTGATAATATAAAACAACTAAATGACTATTTAAAAACAATTTGATTTAAAGGTCCTTTACTGAATTATTTAAGATTGAAAGCTGACATTGTAAAGCTCTAGTCGTTGATAAAGTAACTATTCTATAATTATTGTTGTACAAAGAGAATTAACTTTGAACTATGGCCACATTAAAAATTATGATTGTTGAAGACGAGATAATCGTCGCGAAGGACATTCAACGGATATTAAAGAAACTAGGTTATGAAGCCTTTGACCCCTTTGCGAATGGGAAGAAAGCTTTGGACTCCATAGAAAAACTTAGCCCCGATCTGATCTTGCTTGATATTAATTTAAAGAGCAGTGAAATTGACGGAATCAACGTGGCTGAGCAGATACACCAACATTACCAGATCCCATTTATTTTTCTGACTGCATTTTCCGACAAAGCAACACTTGAGAGAGCGAAGCTCACGGAACCCTATGGATATATCATCAAGCCATTTGAGGAAGACGATATTCGAACAGCAATTGAAATCGCATATTATAAGTATACCAAGGACCTGGAGATGCAAAATAAAGGGAATCGTTTTGCGGCCGCACTGGATAACCTTGAAGTAGCTGTTATTATTACCGATGCGAATGAAAAAGTCATCTTCATGAATAAGATGGCCGAAACTCTTACCGGATGCCTTAAGCAAGAGGCGCTCGGTAAGGATATAAGTATTGCCATGAAGAATTCTGCCGTTGAAACGAAGTCCGCCTTCAAGACGCTTGCTCATACCGTGGTTGGAGAGACTCCAAAGGCAGATCCTGAGTCGGAGGTAAACATTTCTAATGGCGCTACAGACCACAAAGTTGCGGTGAACACCTTTCCGATATTATCGGTCAACAATAAAATAAACGGGTGTGCATTTGTAATGACTTCTCCCGGTAGAAAAGATGCTGTACAAGAGTCAAGCGCAGACAAAAACCTGTTCAACTTTTTAGAGAACATTTACGCTAACAATAGTTTTTTCGTAAAGAAAGATTCGCGTTTTGTGAAAGTAAATTTTCAGGACATTATGTGGATCGAGGCGCTTGACAATTATGTGATTATTAAAACTTCTTCGAAGGAGCAGTTTATTCTTCACAGCTCGATGAAGGACATAGAGTCAAAACTACCTCAATTGAATTTTGCCCGTGTACATCGTTCATACATTGTGCAACTTGAAAAAATTTCTGCCTTGGAAGAGAATGCATGTATTATCGATGGCAATCGCATTCCAATTGGAAAGTCGTACAAAGAGAATGTGATGAGTCGACTTAACCTGTTCTAGACTAAAGCTGATTGGGTTTTTAAAGAATAATTAATAGCCGAGTTTTATTTGAGTGAATAGTTATTGTAGCTTCGTGCTCCGGTATGAGCACACGCACCCCAATAATCGAAGTAAAGAACCTCGTAAAAAGATATGAGGAGCTTATTGCTGTTCAGGGTATAAGCTTTGAGGTTTATAGCGGTGAAATTTTCGGTTTACTGGGACCTAATGGTGCCGGTAAGACAACTACACTGGAGATCATTGAAACTTTGCGCATGCAAAGCTCCGGAGAAGTTTTGGTAAAAGGGCTTTCAACCCGAACGCAAGCCGGAACAATCAAAAAAATTATTGGAGTTCAGCTGCAGGCTGCAGGTTATTATCCTAACCTGACACTTTCAGAATTATTACGTCTTTTTGCAGGATTGTATAACGTTAGTATAAACGTGGACAAGATGTTGAGAAGAGTTGGACTCGAAGAAAGGCCGAAGGCGAAGTATAAGGATTTATCTGGTGGTCAGAAGCAGCGATTTTCAATTTGTACTACGTTAATAAATAAACCTGAAATTGTTTTCCTTGACGAGCCAACAACAGGCTTAGATCCCCAGGCAAGACGCAATTTGTGGGAACTAATACGAGAGATCCGCAATGAAGGCACGACAGTAGTTTTGACCACTCATTATATGGATGAAGCAGAATATTTGTGTGATAGAGTGGCAATTGTTGAGAGGGGAAAAATTATTTCACTTGACACACCGGAAAGATTGATAGACAGATTGGTTGAAACGGGTTTTTCCAAGCCCAAGGAATTGAAAAAGGCTAATCTTGAAGATGTTTTTTTAGCTCTCACCGGAAAAGAATGGAGGGATGAATAGAAATTAGTATGAACGGACAACTAAAAGATAAGAAGTACAGTCAGTGGGTAGCAATGTTGGCCATTTCCAAAGCAAGCCTGCGTTCTATCACAAGAAGCCCGTCTGCAGTAATTTTTATTCTTGTATTTCCTTTGGTCTTCATAGTAGTATTTGGTTTCGTAGGAAACAACCGGATAAAACTTGATGTTGGTATTCATTCTACGTGTGACACAAGTGGTGTTGTATTCCAAAATTTCAGACAAGTTCGGAACATCCATCTGACAAAAGATAAAACAGATTCAGAAATGATGGACCTGATGAAGAAGGGAAGATTAGATGCAATATTGTTAGTTCACAAGGAAAAGGGAGATAAAGGAAAAGAGACTGTAGAAATAATAACGTCAAAGGCATCCAAAGAGAAAGGAGCTTTTGCGATTTCGGTTTTGTCGAATATAATAGACAAGAACAACCTGGATTATTATTCGCATCTACAAAAAGAGTTTCCTGAAAATTTTAAAGAACTACCCGGGAATGGAGAAACACCCGCAGAGTTAAAAGAGACACAGGTAGAAGGAAGGGAATATAAAATGATCGACTTTATCCTTCCCGGACAACTGGGGTTTTCGATTTTAAGTGCCGGGGTTTTTGGGACAGCTTTTGTTTTCTTTTCTCTTCGACAGACAATGGTTTTAAAAAGATTTTTTGCTACGCCCATCAAGCGCACTTATATTGTTTTAGGTGAAGCACTAAGTCGTGTCGTCTTTCAACTGGCCGGGGCTCTGGTTATTATCGTCCTTGGTAAATATGTATTCGGATTTACACTTGTTAATGGATTTGTAACTTTGCTGAACCTCCTGTTACTTTCTGCACTTGGCCTCATCGTATTCATGGGTTTCGGCTTTGTTGTATCTGGTCTGGCGCCGAATGAGAGTGTGATACCGCCGATTGCGAATATTGTAACACTGCCACAGTTCTTGCTAAGCGGAACTTTTTTTCCTGTTGACGCCTTTCCGGATTGGCTGCAAGTGATCAGCAAAGTCTTACCCTTAACTTACTTAAATGACGCCTTGAGAAAGGTGGCATTTGAAGGTGCGGGAATGATGGACATTTCGCATGAATTATCAATCATATTAATTTGGGGCCTGCTAATATATGCGGCAGCAGTTAAGTTTTTCAAGTGGGAGTAGCGGAATCCCGCCACAGGGCTGAATTCCCTGATTTTTAATAGCCTATTTTTGTAACTTAGCGTGAGTATTAGGGTATTATAGCACTTAGCATGTTTTCATTGTTTAGGAAATTTCTATTTCTGATTTTTACAAGTCTTGTTCCGGGCTTTGCATTGGCACAAGCCGGAAAGCATGGTGCAAAGATCATCAGCGGAAATAGTATTGTCAATGAATATACAGTTTTAACAGCCAATGCCCTTAGCGGGAGTACCTCCTTGACTGTTTCATCATCTTCATTGAACGCTTCCGGTTTATTTAATTCTGCATTAGTCCCTGGGGATCTTTTGTTTATTATTCAGGTTCAGGGTGCACAGATATCGTTTCCTGATGACTCCACTTATGGAACAATACAAAACTATAATTCTTGTGGTAATAATGAATTTGTTCAGGTGGCTTCTGTCCCCGGTGCCAATGTGATCAATCTTTCTTGTCCTCTTAAAAATGACTATTCGGCTGTTGGTGTTACCCAGGTGTTGAGAGTTCCTCGTTATACTACTCTGACAGTTAATTCTACCGGTATGCTTACCTGCCCGTCTTGGAATGGAGCAACAGGCGGGGTCCTTGCCGTGGAAGTCCAGGGCAACACAGTTATTAATGCCGGAGGAACTATGGATGTGAGCGGCAGGGGCTTTCGTGGTGGTGCATTGCTTGATAATGCAGCTTGGTGGGGTGTATCAAATTATGTTTCTACACAAAATGATTTCGGGGCAGAAAAAGGCGAGAGCATTGCAGGCAATCAAAATAATTATAATGCCATGTCAGGCCGTTATTCGAAGGGCGCGCCGGCAAATGGTGGCGGAGGAGCCAACTCACATAACGGCGGCGGTGGTGGAGGTGCGAATGCGGGTACAATTGGAAGCTGGACAGGAAGAGGTAATCCTGATGTATCAAATGCAGGATGGATTCAAGCATGGAATTTAGAGTATTCAGGTTTTGCCGCCAGCACTTCATCGGGAGGAGGTAAAGGAGGCTATACATTTTCTTCCAGTAATCAGAATGCAACTCTTGCTGGTCCCGGTAATTCGTTATGGGGTGGGGATCAGCGCGGGGACCAAGGCGGAAGAGGTGGGAGACCATTAGATTATTCAAACGGAAAGATATTTTTTGGAGGTGGCGGGGGTTCCGGGGATCAAAATAACAACACAGGCGGTGCCGGTGGCAATGGTGGCGGAATAGTCTACCTATTGGCATACGGTGATGTTTCAGGTGGAGGAACGATCAGAGCGAATGGAAACAATGGTTTTAATGCAAGTGGTACAGATGGTGCCGGGGGCGGCGGCGGTGGTGGTGTCGTTATGGTCCCTGCCTTAGGCAACATTTCAGGCATATCAATAAGTGCAAACGGCGGCGGTGGCGGAACACAAACCGTAACTTTTGGGACCCTGGAGGCTGAAGGTCCCGGTGGCGGTGGCGGCGGAGGATACATTGCGGTATCTAATGGTGCAATAGGCAAGTCTGCAGCGGGAGGGCAAAATGGCACAACAAATTCTTTTAGCCTAAGTGAATTTCCTCCCAATGGAGCAACCAAGGGAGGAAGTGGTAATTCGACAGGCATTCTGCCTGTATTCAAAATCAATGTGACTAGTCCTCAGACGGTTTGTACCGGCGAACCGGCAACCCTCAGTTTTACTACTACCGGAACCCCGCCCGCAGGAACCAACTTAGGTTGGTATTCTTCGTCAATCGGAGGAACTTTACTCGCCAGCGGAACAAATTATACTACTCCCCCTATACTTGGTACCACCATAGTATATGTTGGATCTTGTCCGGGTGTTTATCGCCAACCGATACTTCTTAATGCCAATCAGCTAAGCTGCTCTTTCACGTCGTCGACAGTATGTCAGGGAAGCCCTACCGTATTTTCTTCCTCAGCAAATTCCAGCATGGGAAATGTGACAAGCTGGTTATGGGATTTTGGAAATGGAACAGGTACCTCATCATTGCAAAACCCTTCTTATTCTTACCCTCAAGCAGGAACATATACTGTGCAGCTAACAGTTACAGATGATATAGGTTGTACGAGTACAAGTACAAATTCTGTAATTGTCAATCCCAGACCTACGATAAGCTTTTCAGCAACTCCGGCCTCGGGATGTTTACCAATGAACGTCCAGTTTACAAATAGCAGCACTAACGGAGGATCATACACATGGAATTTTGGTGATGGGTCCCCGACATCTTCACAAACAAATCCAGCACATATTTATTCATCATCCGGAAGTTATTCCGTTACCCTTTCTGCAAGTAATGCGTCTGGTTGTACAAGTTCTCAAACTATTAGCAATCTGATTCAAGCGTCTTCTTCTCCCCTTTCTGTTTTTAATGCATCAGCTACGTCTGTATGTCTTGGTGATACGGTGAGATTTTTTGACGCATCACTCCCGAATGGCACAACTATAACAACACGTTCGTGGGATTTCGGGGACGGTTCAGCTTTATCTTCACAAACAAATCCATCTCATGCTTATTTGACAGCCGGCACCTATCAGGTAAGACTGACAGTTTCTTCAGCAACTTGTTCGCATGATACCAGCATGAGCATTCAAGTTAATCCCGGTCCGGTAGTGAACTTTAGTTCATCAGTTAACGTTGGATGCAATCCACTTTCTGTAGTCTTTGCTAACACAACATCCGGTGCACCGGTTTATTCCTGGAACTTTGGTGATGGCAGTGCCTTAAGTTCGGCTGTTTCTCCATCTCATACCTATGCAAATTCCGGAACATATTCAGTAACACTTATAGCAACACAGGGCTCTTGTGCAGATACCTTGCGAATACAAAGTATGATCGTTGTGTACCCCACACCCGGAGCGTCATTTAATTCGACCTCCGGTGTGTGTCTGGGCGACACGGTCTTTTTTACAAACAACTCAACGAGTAATGGTGGCATCACTGGATACTCCTGGGATTTCGGAGATGGCTCGGCTATTAGTAACAGTACAAGCCCACACCATGTGTACAGTTCTCCAGGATCTTATCAGGTTACACTTAGTTGTTCAACAAATCAGTGTGTTGATGACACGGTCAAAACGATTGTCGTAGAACCAGCACCCCAGGTTGCATTTAGTCCTTCACCGGGCTCAGGCTGTACTCCCTTAAATGTTTCTTTTAGCAACACTACCACAGGTAGTCCGACGTTTAACTGGAATTTTGGGGATGGTGGCACCTCCTCATTAGCTTCACCCTCTCATACCTATGTCAATCCGGGTTCATATAGCGTGACTCTGATTGCTACACAAGGAACCTGTGCCGATACGCTTACCCAAACTAATCTAATTACAGTGAGAGATGTCCCCACAGCATCCTTTTCGGGTTCTACACAATTATGTTTAGGTGATACCTTGTTTTTACAAAACAACAGTTCATGGAATGGCGCACCAAGCGGGAATTTTATCTGGGACTTTGGTGACGGATCCGCGACAAGCAATGTAACTAGCCCTTACCACATATATCAAACTTCAGGATCATTCAATATTACTCTGAATGCTATTGGTGGATCTTGCTCAGATGATACAACAATGACTGTTCAGGTAGCACCTGAACCCCAGGCATTGTTCTCTGCTTTAACAACAAATGTTTGTCTCCCGGGCGTAGTTCCGTTTAACAATTCAACGGCCGGTAGTCCTGTTTTTACCTGGGATTTCGGAGACGGCAGCCCGCCGTCAAATCTAAGAAACCCGATACACACATATACAAACCCGGGAGTCTATACGGTAAGACTTATTGCAACGCTGGGATCATGTGCAGACACCACTACGACACCTGCGATGATAAATGTGTTGGCATCACCGCTTGCTGATTTTTCATTTAGCTCACCTTGTGTCAACGACTCTGTGCAGTTTAGCAACCTAAGTCAGGCACAAGGAAGTACTATCACCTCCTATACATGGAATTTTGGCGATGGATCGCCATCAAGTTCATTACAGAATGAAAAGCACGCCTATGCCGGTGCCGGCACCTACTCTGTCAGCTTGACTGTTCAAAGCAGCAATGGTTGTGCTGATACGATCACCAAAGTAATTTCTGTTTTAGCCAGACCTGTTATTTCTTTCACGCCGGATATCACAAGTGGCTGTGACAGTCTCCAGGTACAATTTACGAATACAAGTTCAGGAGGAGCTATATACAAATGGCAGTTTGGTGATGGAGACAGTTCATCGGTCACCAGTCCTTCTCATACTTATTCAAGCCCGGGATCGTACACAATACTTTTGACGGCAGAAGCAACAGGAGGTTGTAGCAGTTCAAGAGCTTTTGTGAACATGATCATCGTGCGTCAAAGCCCAATTGTTCAATTTTCCTCCAGTCAAACTACTATATGTCCGGGAGAGTGCATTCGGTTCCAGGATATGAGTAGTTCAGGTGTAACGGACTGGTCGTGGTCATTTCCTGGGGCTAACCCATCAGCAGCAGCCAATAGTTCTCCTTCATCGGTATGTTATGCTGCAGAAGGAGTATATGATGTTGAGCTTGTTGTTTCAGATGGTTTTTGCAGCAACAGTAAAATAAATCCCGGACTCATTCATGTCGTAGACTGCAGCGCTATACCTATTGCTTCTTTTGTCGTAAATGATAGTAGTGTTTGTGGTGGAGTTTGTCTTTCATTTGTTTCACTTTCATTGAACGCAACTGAATGGAATTGGTCATTCCCCGGAGCAACTCCCTCATCTTCGAGTCTTGAAAGTCCACAAAATATTTGTTATAATTCACAGGGAATCTATCCTGTAAGTCTGATAGTAGGTAATGCATCAGGTACTGACACGCTGCAGGTAAATAATCTCATCCAGGTATTTCCTGCTGTTTCACAGCCTACGATTTCTCAAAATGGCGACACCCTTTATTCTTCCCCGGCATCGTCATATCAATGGTATTTAAATGGCATACCAATATCAGGAGCAAATGATCAGATATTTGTCGCCCCTTTGACAGGAAATTATTCTGTAGAGATTTCTGACCTTAACGGATGCTCTTCACAATCAGTGGAAAAGTTTGTTTCTCTTGTTGGAATAAACGAACAGTCGAAGGAATCATATCTATATGTATTTCCAAATCCATGCGATGAAACACTACAGCTATTTGTTTATAGTACCGGTTCAGGCATAAATAATATCAGGCTTTACGATGCATTGGGAAAAAGTGTCATTGAGCAAACAAGTGATTTTCAATTTGGAGAGAATAAAATTTTGGTCAATACTTCTGCCCTGGCCTCAGGAATATATCTTTTGGAAGTACAAATTGCCGGAAGAACTTTTATCCGAAGAGTTGCACGAAAATGATTTTTTTAAAGGTTTCACCTGTTCTTACAAGTGTAAGAATTTAATGATTTTTTGACTTTTCCAATCCAACTCCGGAGGTGATTTGGTGTATAAAACATGCACTAACACTATTATATCATTCCTAATCCAAAGAAGCATTATTAAGGAAGCTTCCTTCCAATGAAACAAAGGAACTATAAAGTTGATCTGGAGATATATGTCGTCTTCATTATCGTGATCGGCATATCTGTTTTCAATGCCATTTACTCCAGTGTCTATATAAACCGTAATCAGGAGGTGACCACGAATATCATGACAGATGATATTCCATCTCTTCAGGCATTAGAAAACATGAATTCATTGATCATTCGATCGAAGATGTATTCCACGAATTGGGTATATCTGGAAGGAAATCGGATTGACAAGGAAAAACTAAAAGCGCTTCATAAAAAGGACTACCCTATTCGGAAAGCCACCATTGAGAATTTGATGCTTAAGTGGACGGACGCTGCATCGGTAGATAGCATGCGTGCAATTTTTGATGCATTTGAAATTCAGATCAATAATCAAAAGCGTGTAATTGAACTACTTTCCAGTCATGAGGATTATAAGGACCCCATGAAAGTGTTTAATGCAGAGGAGATAGTGAATAATGAAATTCTTCCTCAATGCACAAATCTTATTTACAGCCTGAACAGAGTTATTCTTAAGAAGAAAGCACTTGCAGAATTAGAACATGCAAATGTAAAAGCCTTTTCCAGAACCTTAATGTGGAGTTTGATATCACTGGCGATCCTTATCGTTATTGTGGTGTTGATAGCCGCTTTTTATATCTCTACTAATATCATCCTTCCAACGATGAAGTTGAGAAATTATGTTGAGCTGATGGGCAAGGGAGAGATACCTGAGATTGATTTACGTTCGAGGAAGACTGCTGTCGGGCAGATGACAGATGCTGTTCACTCATTGAAGGAAAGCCTCATGCGTACGGCCGATTTTGCAAGGAATATAGGAGCAGGAAATTTTGAAATAGAATATAAGCCATTGAGTGAGCATGATGAGCTGGGCATGGCACTGGTTCAGATGAGAGAGAGTTTACAAAAGGCAAATCAGGATAACCAGCTTCGTCACTGGATGTCTACCGGTTTCGCTAGAATTAATGAAGTACTTCGTGATAATAACAACGATATAAGTAAGTTGACAGATGAAATCATTTCTGTGATCGTAAAACATCTTCACGCATTTCATGGAGGAATTTATTTGATAGAAACTGATGAGATCAGTGGTGAGGAGTGGATCCAGCTTCATGGAAGTTTTGCCATGGATCAACGGTTAAAGGCAAAGAGCAAGTTGAGCCTTGGAGAAGGGCTGATCGGGCAGGCAATAAAAAATGATGAGTGTATTCATTTGGAAAATGCACCCAATAGCTATGTGAGTATAGGTTCCGGCCTTGGAGAAGCGCCTGCAAGTCACATATTGATCGTTCCACTAAGACATAGAGGAAAGGTTTATGGTGCCGTAGAGTTGGCTTCATTCAGTCCTTTTACCCCTAATGAGTCACAATTTGTGGAGAACAGCGGTGAGACAATGGCCTCAACTATTGCTTCCGTTAAGGTGAACATGCTTACTCATCGTTTGCTTGATGAGACCAGGTTACAGACGGAAAGACTGGCTTCACAGGAAGAAGAACTTAGACAAACGAATGATGAACTCTCACATCAATCTCAGCTTTTACAGGCCTCTGAAGAGGAGCTAAAAGAGAGTAATCTGGAATTGAAGGCTAATGCCAGAGAGCTCGAACATCAGAATGAGATTCTTGAACAAGCAAGGGAAGCGCTTATATTAAAAGCACAGGAGCTGGAGTTGAACAACCGTTATAAATCTGAGTTTCTTGCAAACATGTCACATGAATTGCGTACTCCATTGAACAGTGTTCTCATACTGGCAAAACTACTAGCAGACAACAATGAAAACAATTTGACTACAAAGCAGGTTGAATATGCAGGCGTGATACATAAATCGGGAAATGACCTCTTGTTGCTGATCAATGATATATTAGATCTTTCCAAAATTGAAGCCGGGAAAATCGATTTGATCATGGAGAAGACGGCATTCAAGACGATCAAGAAAGACACATTCGATTTGTTTTCAGAGGTAGCGAAAGAAAAGAAAATAGAATTTGAGATTGAGCAGCATTCAGGAATTCCTGAAACCTTTATTACAGATAAGGTTAGGTTAGAGCAGGTAATAAAAAATCTTCTCTCTAATGCTTTTAAATTCACACCACATGGCGGGAAGGTAATATTCAAGATTAAACGCCCGGATCGTAGAATGCGTTTTAGTAGTCAGGCTCTCAGGAATAGCAGTAATATCCTGGAGTTATCAGTCTCAGATACAGGTATCGGGATTCCTGCAGAGAAACAACAATTAATTTTTAATGCTTTTCAGCAAGCAGATGGGTCAACAAGTAGAAAATATGGGGGGACCGGACTAGGCTTGTCGATCAGCAAAATGCTTGTGTCTTTGTTAGGTGGAGAATTACAATTGGAAAGTGTACCTAATACAGGTAGCACCTTTTATATTTTTCTACCAATGGATGTACAGGATAATAAATTGAATGCCGAAGCGGACCCTCATTATACCAACGTTATAGATACGGGTTTTGTTGATAATGACGATAAGCAATCTCCTAAATTACAATTAGCACAAAACACATATCCAATTTTTCAAGCAGATGACCGAGATAATATAAGTCCTGATGATAAAGTGCTTTTAATTGTTGAAAATGATGTAGCCTTTGCGAATGCTCTGAAAGAAATGGCTCGTAACAAGAACTACAAAACTGTTATTGCAAGTGATGGTGATTCAGGACTAGAATATGCTGAGGCGTATAATCCTTCTGCCATTATTATGGACATGCAGGTGCCGGGTAAGGACGGTTTAACCGTGTTGCAAAAGATTCGAGCAAATGAAAAGTTGAGCCGAATTCCAGTTCATGTAGTTACGGCTTCTGAAAAAAAGAATTTATTGATGGATTTAGGTGCAACAGCTTGCCTCACAAAACCTTTGGATTTGCGGGATTTGGATGGCGTATTTGCTCATATTGATGAAACAATTCCGGTTGTATCTCCTAAAGTTCTGGTCATAGAAAGCTCTGTGATCGATAAAGAGATTATTCAGAATCTTCTCAAGACAAAAAACAACCAGGTAATTATTCAGACTGCTTCATCAAGTGCGGCAGCAAAATCTTTGTTAGAGCAAGGTGTATTTCACTGCATCATACTTGACCTGGAAATGGAGCATGGACAGGAAGAGGGAATACAGTTATTGGAAGATATTAAATCCAGCACAATTCACAAAGATACACCTGTCATCGTGTTTACATCAAATGATATGAATAGCGATGAAGAGGAGAACATAAAAAAGTGGACAGATGCTATTGTACTAAAATCAGGGGAATCTTCGGAAAGACTTATTGCAGAGACAGAGTTGTTTTTAAATAAAGTGTCAGGTGGAGCGACGAATAAGAAATTTTTTCAAATCGCGCCTTCTTTGTCAAATTTATTGAAGGGCAAGAAGGTTTTGTTAGTTGATGATGACATTCGGAATATTTATGCATTGACAAGTGTTCTTGAAAATCAAGGGATGGAGGTTACAATGGCAACGAATGGAAAGGATGCACTTAGAAAACTGGAGAATCAGCCAGATGTAGATGTTGTATTAATGGACATTATGATGCCTGAAATAGATGGCTATGTGGCTATTCAGGAAATAAGAAAAGTAGAACGGTACAGGAACACTCCGATTATTGCTGTCACAGCCAAGGCAATGAATGGAGACAGAGAAAAGTGCATTCAGTGTGGAGCATCTGACTATATATCCAAGCCTGTCTCTTCGGAGCAACTGCTCTCTTTATTAAGAGTATGGTTGTATAAATAGATTTTTTTTTACAAAATCAGAAGAGACATGTTGAGCACAAAGCAAGAAGCTGTTATTCTACAGGAAGCTGCCATAAACAGATTTCTTTTAGAATTAAGAAAAGAGTTTTCAGTTGATTATTTAGGATATTCCAGAACGTTTATCTCACGTCGTTTATCTGGATTTTTACAAAAAGTTGAGCTTGGTAATTTGGAATTATTGTTAGCCCTTTTTCGTCAGAGAGAGGAGTATTTAACATTATTACAAAGCGAAATGAGCATTAATTATACGGAGATGTTCAGGAATCCCAAATTCTTTGAATCTCTAAGAAAGTCTGTTTTCCCATTTCTTGCTACCTACCCTACTCTTAATATTTGGCATGCAGGCTGCTCATCAGGCGAAGAAGTTTATTCTATGGCGATCTTGTTAGATGAAGTCGGTTTATTGAAGCGTACGAAAATTATTGCTACGGATAAAGACGATAAAGTGTTGGAGAAGGCAGAAAGTGCAACATTCGATGGTGCAAGGTTGAAAGAGTATACAGCAAATTACTATAATGCAGGTGGACGAAAAGAGTTTTCAAATTATTATTCTGCCAGTTATGGACAGTTTAAGATCCGGGAGGATGTTCGCAAAAGTATAAGCTTTATGCAACATAATTTAGATACAGATAAGCCGTTTCAAAAATTCAATCTGATACTTTGCAGGAATGTGATGATTTATTTTAGTCCTGAAATGCAGGATAAGGTTGTTGGCAATATGTGTGCAGGCTTATCAAATTTGGGATATCTGGGACTAGGATCAACTGAGACACTTTCGTTCAATAAATACAGGCATGAGTTTGCCAGTATTAATAAATCTGAGAAGATTTATAGAAAGGTCTCTTTAAGTGAGTGGAAAAATTGTAAGAATTGAGTCCAAGACGGGCAACTTTTATAAGGTACGAAGGTATATTAGAGGAGGAAATTTGCCTAATTTAAAATTTGGTTATGAAGGAATTGCTTACACCTGCTTCTGTAGAAGTGAAAAAAGATAAGGCCACTAAACCTATCAATATTTTATTGGTAGATGACAGACCTGAGAACTTGATATCACTTGAAAGCATTCTTGAGCAGGAAGGGCGAAATATATTGAAGGCCAATTCCGGTGAAGAAGCACTGGTGATGGCTTTAGAAAAGGAGATTGCAATGATTCTCCTCGATGTACAGATGCCCGGGATGGATGGGTTTGAAGTTGCAAGACTTCTGAAAGAGAACTCACACACTAAAGATATTGCTATTATTTTCGTCACTGCGCTAAGTAAGGATGAGAAATATAGCATTCAAGGTTATGAAGAAGGTGCAGTAGATTATTTATTAAAACCGCTAGACACATTTGTGGTTCAAGCCAAGGTGAATGTTTTTTCTAAACTGTATTTACAGCAACGTGAGTTGAAAGAGAACAATGAACTTCTACACAGGACAAATAAGCAATTAGATGAATTTGTATACATAGTTTCACATGATCTAAAAGCGCCATTGCGTGGCCTTTCAAGCTTGGCTACATTTCTTGAGGATGAAATTGGAGCTAACCCGAAGCCGGAGGTACAGGAGCTTTTGAACATGATGAAAAGCAGGACCGGAAGAATGCAGCAATTAATTGACGGCATTTTGCATTACTCCAGATTAGCGAATACTAAGGGCGAACCGGAAAATGTATGTGTTAAAGACTTGATAACCAATATTATAGATTTGGTTGCTCCGCCTGACTCGATTAGTTTTGAAATCGCTGATAATTTGCCGTCTTTAAATTGTGAGAAAATTAAATTACATGAGGTTTTTCAAAACCTGATAAGTAATGCTATCAAATACATGGATAAGCCTGAAGGCCGCATAGTTATTGGTTTTCAGGAGCAGGAAGACCATTATGAGTTTTGGGTAAAGGATAATGGAATGGGAATAAAGCAGGATCATTTGGAAAAGATCTTTGGACTATTTCAAACATTGCTTCCCAAAGATGAATGTGAAAGTACCGGTATTGGACTCACAATTGTTAAAAAAATAGTAGAGAGTGAGAAAGGAAGAATCAAGGTAAGCTCAGTCTTTAAAGAAGGCTCCACCTTTAGTTTCACGTGGAACAAATAAGCTCGAAGTTGCTTGCTATTTGATAAATACCGTGTTGTTTACTTTTTTCTAAAGATGTAAATAACACTTGAGTACTTTTCCGGATCATTCTTTGCTTTCAAATTTGAACGAAATCCATTAAATAAGGCATTAATAAGATTCTGTTTACCTCTCTTATACTTTTCACTGAGCATTGAAACATAGAAGGAATCAAATTTCATCGGAAGGGACTTCTGATGTTCAAATCCTGAAAATTCAATATATTTTTTAAGAACTGATGGACTGAAGTGATAAAGGTGTCTTGGAACATCATATGCTGCCCAATGGTTTTGATAATGTTCAGCATCCCAGCTTTCCGGATTTGGTACGGCTATAATCAGATAGCCATTTGATTGAAGCAATGTTTTGATCTGGTTCAATCTTTCTTCAAGTGAGTGAACATGTTCCAATACATGCCACATAGTGATAACTTGAGGTTTATTTTTCTCATCAATTGAATTTAAGTGAGATTCAGGGTACACTTTCAGATTCCAATTTTCTATTGCCTGATTGCGGGCTGATTGATTGGGTTCTATACCAAGAGTTTTCCATCCATCTTTATCACAAACGGCTAAAAACTCCCCTGTTCCACACCCAATATCAAGTATAACTTTATTTTTAAGTTTAAGTTGGTTTATCAGGGCAAGCTTCTTTTTTAGAGAATAAGATCTTACTGTTTGATAGAGCTGATTGATCAGTCCTTTCCTGGAATTTGAATGACTTATATAATCTGGGCTTTCATAATACTTAGAAATGTTTGTTGCATCAGGTCTGGGGTTTGTAAAGACTAGCCCGCATTTAGCGCAAGATATAAGGCTAAACTCTTCCTGACTAACAGTGAAGTCCCTGCATTTTCTTAAGAATGTAAATTCTGTCCCCTTACAAATAGGGCAATTGTTAAGCTCTTCCATTAAAATTGTTTCACGTGGAACATTAGCGACCCAAGTGGACCATCAGCACCGAAATATCTGCCGGAGACACCCCGCTGATTCTGGATGCCTGACCAAGTGTTCCAGGCTTGATATGAGACAGTTTCTGTCTGGCTTCCATTGACAGGGACTCCAGACCATTGTAGTTGAAATCGGGCTTTAAAAAAACGTTTTCAAGTTTGATGAACTTGTTAACGATTTCAGACTCTTTTTCTATATAACCTTCGTATTTTAGACGTATTTCAGCTTGTTCGAGTACTTCATCTCTATATAATACAGGGATTTTAGCTGCAAAAGCCGCAAAATCTGATACACTTTCTAATAAGGGGCCAATTCCGACCTGAGGGCGAAGAAGTAGCCCATGCATTTTTAATTTTTGACGAATTGGTTCAGTTCCTAAATCCTGTAAGAGAGGATTGATCTCCTCAGGACTCAAAGAATGATTTCGAATAAACTCTTCCGTATTACTTGTGTATTTCATCTTTTTCTCAACAATACCTAGACGAGTATCATCTGCTAAACCAAGCTTATGTGACATTGGAGTGAGTCTGACATCAGCATTATCTTGCCGTAGAATCGTCCTAAATTCTGCTCTTGAGGTAAACATTCTGTAAGGCTCATCAGTACCCTTGGTTACAAGATCATCAATGAGTACACCTATATAGGCCTCTGATCTTTTCAGGATGAAAGGCTCTTTTTCATTGATTTTTAAATGCGCATTTATTCCGGCAATAAGCCCCTGGCATGCAGCTTCTTCATAACCGGTGGTTCCATTGATCTGCCCTGCAAAATACAAGTTGGAAATAAGCTTTGTCTCCAAGGAAAGGTGTAGTTGCTGAGGTGGGAAATAGTCGTACTCAATAGCATATCCGGGTCTAAACATCTTAACATTTTCGAAGCCCGGAATTTGCTTTAGTGCTTTGTATTGAATTTCCTGTGGTAAGGAAGTGCTAAAACCATTGAGATATATCTCAACCGTATTCCAACCTTCAGGTTCAACAAATAGCTGATGTCTTTCCTTGTCGGCAAAGCGGTTAATTTTATCCTCAATAGAAGGACAATAACGAGGGCCCAGTCCCTGGATTCGGCCACTAAACATAGGACTTTGTTCAAATCCTTCTTTAAGGATTTCATGAACCTTGTCATTTGTATAAGTAATCCAACAATTTAACTGATTATCAAGCCTTTTAGTGTTTGTGAAAGAGAATTTGCCAGGATTGAGATCACCTTCTTGTACCTCCATTTTGCCATAGTCCAATGACCTCCCATCTAAACGAGGTGGAGTTCCGGTTTTCATTCTACCTGCCTGAAAACCAAGTTTTTGTAATTGTTCAGTAATACCTTTAGCAGCTTTTTCACCACTGCGTCCCCCTCCAAATTGCTTTTCACCAATGTGGATCAATCCATTTAGAAAAGTCCCGTTCGTCAGAATTACTGATTTTGCTTTAAAATCGATGCCCATACCGGTTTTAACACCTGTAACTGCTTGATTTTCAACAATTATTTCGGAAACCATATCCTGCCAGAAATCAATATTAGGAGTATTCTCCAACATGATCCTCCACTCCTGTGCAAATTGCATCCTGTCATTTTGAGAGCGAGGGCTCCACATGGCAGGTCCCTTTGAACGATTTAACATTCGAAACTGGATCATCGATCTGTCTGAAACAATTCCCGAATACCCACCGATCGCATCTATCTCTCTCACAATCTGACCCTTAGCAATACCTCCCATAGCAGGATTGCAGGACATTTGTGCGATGGTTTGCATATTCATGGTAATGAGTAGGGTTTTCGAACCCATATTGGCCGCTGCCGCTGCCGCTTCACAACCAGCATGACCTCCACCCACAACAATTACATCGTATTCAGCTTTCATAATATTCCGGCGCAAATGTACTGAGAATTAGGCAATGAAGGCAAGTTTAGACTGAGGATGCAGACTAATACATACTAATAAATAAACAGAAGATCTACATAGGCTTGAATGCAATTCATACATTTGGCCTCCGAAATCACCAAAGTTGAGTTCAAGTTCACTAAATAAGATTACTCTCTCAGGCCTGCTGGTAACTCTGGGAATAATTTTTGGCGATATTGGGACATCGCCACTTTATGTATTAAAAGCAATTATCGGTAATAATTTAATTACTGAAAATACTGTCCTTGGTGGAGTCTCCTGTATTTTTTGGACTATTACTTTACAGACCACGATCAAGTACGTAATTCTAACTTTACGTGCGGATAATAAAGGCGAGGGAGGAATATTTTCTCTTTACACACTTGTCAGACGAACAAAAGTAAAGTGGCTGATGGTTCCTGCCATCATAGGAGGAAGTGCTTTGTTGGCTGATGGAGTTATCACTCCGGCAATTTCTGTTTCTTCTGCTATTGAAGGATTAAAATATTTTAACGAGGGTATTGATACTGTTCCAATCGTCATTACCATTCTTACTTTTTTGTTTTTAATACAGCAGTTTGGAACAAAGTTCGTCGGTAAATTTTTTGGCCCCGTAATGTTCTTTTGGTTTAGCATGATCGGGGTGCTTGGAATTATGTCGATTGCATATTTTCCTTCGGTGTTGAAGGCAGTTAATCCAATATATGCCTATGATCTGCTGATATTACATCCGGGAGGATTTTGGTTGTTGGGTGCAGTATTTTTATGTACGACAGGAGCTGAAGGCTTGTACTCTGACATGGGCCATTGCGGTAGAAAAAATATCCGAGTGAGCTGGGGATTTGTAAAGGTGATGTTATTGCTGAATTACTTCGGTCAGGCAGCCTGGCTGATGACGAATGAAGGGACTTACCTTGGTGATAAAAATCCTTTTTACTCCAGCATGCCGGACAGCTTCCGGATGATAGGACTGATTGTTGCAACCTGTGCAACAATTGTGGCAAGTCAGGCATTGATCAGCGCATCATTTACACTGATCAACGAAGCGATCCGTTTGAATTTCTGGCCAAAGGTTCGGGTAAAATATCCTACTGACATGAAGGGGCAGATTTATATTCCTTCGATCAACTGGATGTTATATGTGGTATGCGTAATAGTAGTGCTGTATTTCAAGGAGTCAAAACACATGGAGGCTGCATATGGTTTGACGATCAATATAGATATGATCATGACATCTACCTTGTTGATCTTCTATATGCACCTGAAACGATACAGCCGGAGTATTATTGCCTTGTTTATCCTTGTATATGGAACACTTGAGTTTTCATTCCTTTTTGCAAACCTGAGCAAGTTTGCGCATGGTGGCTGGGTAAGTTTATTGATAAGCACAGCCATTATCGCGGTTATGTTTGCGTGGGATAAAGCCAGAAAAATCAGGAGTCGATTTACTGAGCATGTTAAGCTAAAAGAGTACCTGCCAATGCTCAGAGATCTAAGCCATGACTTTTCTATTCCAAAATATGCAACACACCTGGTTTATCTCACCAGTGCAAATCCACGTGATGAAGTAGAGGCAAAGGTGATGTATTCTATTTTACAAAAGCAACCGAAGCGAGCGGATATCTACTGGTTTGTTCACGTGGATGTAAGGGACGAGCCATTTACCATGGAATACAAGGTCACGGAACTCATAAAAGGAAACATTATCAGAATAGATTTTCGTTTAGGGTTCCGTGTAGAACCTTTAATCAACATGATGTTCAGAAAAGTTGTGGAGGACATGGTGAAGAATTTCGAAGTTGACATAACGTCGAGGTATGAATCTCTCGGAAGAAAAAATCAAGTTGGAGATTTTAAATTTGTGGTGATGGAAAAATTTCTTTCGTTTGAAAATGAAATGCCATTCTATGAGAAGATTATACTCGATATATATTTCTTGCTGAAGAAAATGTCACTTTCAGAAGAAAGAGCATTTGGACTTGACACGAGTTCTGTGACTATAGAAAAAGTACCTTTGGTTGTAAATCCTGTCGGTGAAATTAATCTGCGGAGAATCGTATAGAAAAGTATATATTACAGAAAAGGGAATTATTTTCCCGATAATATCCGGTAAAGGAGAATAAAAATAAAAAGAGTAAAAAAATACCATGAAATCCAAAACAGCTAAAGAGTCTCTGGCAACACTTACAGAGATCGTTTTGCCTAACGATACCAATACACTTGGAAATTTAATGGGAGGCCGGCTTCTTCACTGGATGGATATTGCCTCTGCCATTTCAGCGACCAGACATTGCGGAAGAATAGTAGTTACAGCTTCGGTAAATAATGTTTCTTTCAATCAACCTATCAGACTGGGCGAAATAGTGACACTCCAGGCAAAAGTTTCAAGGGCGTTTAATTCATCTATGGAAGTATACATAGATGTTTGGGTGGAGAATAACATGACCGGAGAAAAGAAAAAATGTAATGAGGCAATCTACACCTTTGTTGCTGTTGACCAGTTAGGGAATGCTATTAATGTTCCTTCATTGGTCCCAGAGACAGACCAAGAAAAGAGTCGTTTTGATAGCGCCTTGCGACGCAGACAACTTTCTTTGATCCTTGCCGGGAAAATGAAACCGCAGGATGCTACAGAATTGAAAGCACTTTTTTCTGCTCAATAGTTCATAAAAAGAATGGAATAATTGGGTGATAAGGAATGTTTGAATCACATATCTGATATCTAGTGGAATCACCAAACAGCCATAAGGTTAAATTTGCTGGGCTCCTTGTCACACTCGGAATCATCTATGGTGATATTGGTACATCTCCATTATATGTTTTAAAGGCTATTATAGGAACCAGTCCAATTGAGCCCACCCTGGTTCTGGGAGCGATATCTTGCATCTTTTGGACACTCACACTTCAAACAACATTGAAGTATGTTATCCTCACATTGCGTGCTGATAATAAAGGTGAGGGTGGAATTTTTTCTCTGTATGCTCTTGTCCGACATACAAAAGTAAAGTGGCTGATATGGCCGGCAATGATCGGCGGTGCAGCATTGTTAGCAGATGGTATTATAACACCTGCAATTTCGATATCAGCAGCTGTAGAAGGACTTCGGATATTTAACTCTCAAACACCTACCATACCTATCGTAATTGCCATACTTGTTGCATTGTTTGTCATACAACAGTTCGGAACCAATTTTGCCGGAAAGATTTTTGGACCAATGATGTTGCTTTGGTTCAGTATGATCGCTATACTGGGCCTGTCTCAACTTGTATTTTTTCCGGGTGTATTGAAAGCAATAAATCCGGTTTATGCCATTGAGCTGCTCGTGAAATACCCCGGTGGATTTTGGTTACTTGGCGCCGTGTTCTTATGTACAACGGGAGCAGAGGCACTCTACAGTGACCTTGGTTATTGTGGTAGAAAAAACATTCAAACCACATGGATTTTTGTAAAGACATCTCTTGTGTTGAATTATTTTGGACAAGGTGCATGGTTGATGCAGCACGAGGGTAAACATATTGAAGTGATAAACCCCTTTTATGAAATCATGCCTTCATGGTGGCTGGTACCCGGAATAATCATTTCAACATTAGCGGCTATTGTAGCATCGCAAGCCCTGATAAGCGGATCATTCACTCTTGTCAATGAAGCGATAAGACTGAACTTTTGGCCTAAAGTCAAGATTGTATACCCAACAGACCTGAGAGGGACACTTTACGTTCCATCAGTAAACTGGATGTTGCTTCTGAATTGTATCGGAATTGTATTGTTTTTCCGGGAATCCGCTCAAATGGTTTCCGCCTATGGTTTGGCGATAATCATCACAATGTTGAGTACTACAATTTTGCTGAGCTATTGGTTATACATGAAGAGGGTAGCAAGACCATTAATTGTTTTTATGTTGTTAATCGTATTGACAGTTGAGATTACTTTTTTAATAGCCAATTTGGATAAATTCCTTCATGGAGGCTGGCTTACTGTAATCCTCGCTTCAGTATTGGTGTTATTAATGTGGGCCTGGTTCAGGGCAAGGAAAATCAAGAATCGCTTTACAGAATTTGTGACATTAAAAAATTACATACCGTTATTGAAAGACCTGAGTCATGATCATTCAGTCGAAAAATATTCTACACATCTGGTTTACCTGACAAGGGCCAATAACTATTATGAGCTTGAGGCAAAGATTATTTATTCAATTTTACAAAAGCAGCCGAAGCGTGCCGACATCTATTGGTTCGTGCATGTTGATGTAATGGATGAACCTTATACACTGGATTATAAAGTAACAGAAATTTTAAAAGGGAACATCATCAGAATTGATTTTCATATTGGTTTCAGAATCGAACCAAGGGTGAATTTGTTTTTTCGAAAAGTGGTAGAAGACATGGTGATCAACAAAGAAGTTGATATTTCCTCTAGATACACCACTCTTGGTAATAGAAAAATGATCGGAGATTTTCGTTTTGTGGTGATGGAAAGATTCTTGTCTTACGAAAACAACCTTCCATTCTATGAGAAGATCATTATGGATATTCATTTTATTCTAAAAAAACTTTCTTTGTCGGAACCCAGAGCCTTTGGATTGGACACAAGCTCGGTGGTGCTTGAACAAGTGCCACTGATGTTAAAACCCAATAATGAGCTACAATTAAAAAGAGTGAGGGACGAGGAAAACTAAAGGGCCGGCTAATCACTTATTCTCCTTAGTATTTCTTTTTCATCAATTTTATTCATGCAATCAAAGTGCCCCTTTGGACATTTATCAAAACCTATCTTGGAGCAGGGACGGCAGGAGAGATTTTTTACTTCTACAATGGTGCTTAACCCTTTATTACTACCACCATTTTCATCATTATAAAAAGGATACATTCCAAATTCAGGAATTGTATTTCCCCAAACAGAAATTATTTTTTTCTGCAATCCGGCCGCTATATGCATCATGCCGGTGTCATGGCTTATTATATATTCGGCTGCTTCGATCAATGCGGCAGATTCATGAAGAGTGGTTTTACCGCAAGCAGAAAACACTTTAGATCCAACTGCCGAAGCAATATCACATCCCTTTTGTTCATCTTCATGTCCACCCAACAAAATTATCGGTGTCTGAATTTTGTTACAAAGATTAATGATCTTATCAACAGGTAAGCGTTTTGTGGCATGTTTAGCACCAATCACGAATGCCAGGAACTTTTGCTGATGCGTTTCGGGAAGTTTTTCAAGGATCCTTTTTGCCTCAGCCTGAATAAAAAAATCAAGACCTCCGCCATCATATTTTACACCGAACCGCTTTACTACATCGAAGTACCTATCAACAATGTGGCGTTTAGGAAGCCTGTTCAATTTAAAGTTCACCATCAACCACTTTTCAATATTTAGCTTGTGAAATGAGTAGCCCGGTGATTTTAAATTTAATTTAACAAGCCAGGATCTTTGATTGTGATGAAGATCGATAATAGCATCATATTTTTCGTTCTTCAGGAGAGGAAGAATTGATGATAGTTTATTCTCCAGTATAAAAAGTTTGTCAATGTATGGGTTGCCGGATAAAACTTCTTTGAACGGAGACCGGGTTAAATAATGGACTTCAGCATCCGAAACCTGTTGCTTTATACAACGAATTATCGGAGTAGTGAGAACAATATCACCGATGGAAGAAAAACGGACAATGAGAAACTTCGGCAATGTGTAATGGTTGAAAGGCAAAAGTAATGGAAAGACAGGAGGAAAACATCAAAAGGATCAATATTCTGATTTTAGGCTCAGGCTTTCCTTGATAATGATTAATTTTGGTTTCAATAATTGACTAATAAGTCGGATCATCGTAGTCTGACAGGATTAACACGCATAGCTTCATGACACTGACGGATACTCATACGCATTTATACTCAGAAGAATTTGAAGCGGATCGTGAGATCTTGATCAATAATGCCATCAAGCAGGGAGTTTCAAGATTTTTTCTCCCAAATATAGACAGCACATCCATTGAAGGAATGCTGGACCTGGAACGAAAGTTTCCTAAGCATTGTTTTCCGATGATGGGATTACACCCATGTTCCGTAAAAGAAAACTGGAATTCAGAATTGGAAATTATCGAACAATGGCTCGACAAACGCAAGTTTTGTGCAATTGGTGAAATTGGAATAGACTTATACTGGGACAAAAGTTTTGTCGATGAACAGAAGAAGGTCTTTCTAAAACAAGTTGATATGGCCAATAACTTGTCGATTCCTATTGTAATCCATTCCAGGGATTCTTTTGAAATGATCTATGATTTACTCAATGAGCAACCCAAGAAAGAGCCTTGTGGTATTTTTCATTGTTTTACCGGAAGCGAAGAACAGGCAAGAAGAGCAATTGATCTTGGATTTTATCTTGGAATTGGGGGAGTGGTTACTTTTAAGAATTCCGGACTTGATAAGGTTGTGGAGAAAATAGACACCAAACACCTCGTATTGGAGACAGATGCGCCCTACCTTGCACCTTCACCCAATCGGGGCAAGCGCAACTTACCGGAGTATCTTCAATTGATTGCTAACAAGGTGGCAGAACTAAAAAACATTTCAGTGGATGAGGTGGCAGAAATTACAACGAATAATTCCAAATGCATTTTTGCTAACTAGTTTTTCATTAAAGGAAATTACCGGGATTAAATCTATTACCGACCAGAAAAATTTATGAATAAGAGAAAAAGGAAGATACTGATCATATACACAGGTGGTACAATCGGTATGATGCACTCTCATCGCACAGGCAGCTTAATCCCTTTCGATTTTGGTGCGATAATGGATCAGATACCGGAACTGAAGTTGTTGAATTGCAGAATTGATTTCTTTTCGTTTAAGAACGCAATAGACTCTTCAAATGTCCACCCTGATTTTTGGGTTGAACTTGTTTCGGTCATTGAAAAAAAATATCATAATTATGATGGCTTTGTGATCTTACATGGAACAGATACGATGGCTTATACAGCTTCGGCATTGAGTTTTATGCTGGAGAATTTGTCTAAGCCCGTAATATTTACAGGGTCTCAATTACCATTAGGTGCGATCCGTACAGATGCAAGGAGAAACCTTATCACGACCATTCAGCTTGCTGCTAACGAAATAACTATTCCCGAGGTTTGTATTTATTTTAGTGACCAACTGTACAGAGGGAATCGGGCTGAAAAATATACGTCGAGTAAATTTGATGCTTTTGAATCGTATAATTTTCCGGTCCTTGCAGAAACAGGAGTACATATTGTAGTCCACACTGATGTTATAAAGAAGAGATCCCTTAAGAAACTTGTTGTTCGAAAAGAATTTGATACAAATATTGCACTCATTAAAATATATCCGGGGATTCAAGTAAATATTATCGAGAGGATTTTGTCGACAGAGAATTTGAAAGCATTGGTATTGGAAACTTTTGGAAGTGGAAACGCTCCAACACAAAAACAATTTATTGATGTGTTAGACAGAGCGATCAAGCGAGGGATATTAGTCGTAAATGTTTCTCAGTGCAGCGGAGGTTCTGTTGAGCAGGGCAAATATGAGACCAGCATACATTTGAAAGAGATCGGAGTGATAAGTGGGGATGATATTACTACGGAGGCCGCATTAACGAAACTCATGTTCCTGTTTGGACAAGGATATAGTTTAAAAGAAATTAAAAAGCTTTTTCAGACCGATCTGAGAGGTGAGATGACCAGGTTTGACTAATCATTTTCAATTTATTTATACGGAACTCAATGCAATTGAACTCATTTATTTTGATGCATAATCCATGAGAAAGATAATTATTTTTTTGACAGGCTTTTTGATATTTTCTGAAGTGAGCAATGCACAATATGAAAGTCGGAAGGCTTATGCCGGAATTTCTGTTGGGCCAAGTATTGCTACAGGTGATTTTGCATCCAAGGATGTAAACTTTGAGCCATCCGGATTTGCCGGAACCGGAATTAATTTGAACCTGATCTTTTTATATCGTATATCATCAAACTTTGGCTTTGGAGCTAAACTCTGTATCCAGACTAACCCTTTTGATGATAAAGCTCTATTGGCAGGATTGAAAAAGGATGGAAATACCTATGGAGGTCAACTGAGTTATACTGCGGTCGAAGCGAACACCTGGGCCATGATGAGTTTTATGCCGGGAATTTTTGCAGCAATTCCTATAGGTAATAGAGGTAAGTTTATTCTAGAGCCCAAAGCAAATGCCGGCATAATGTTAGGTGTCTCGCCTTATGTTAAAACTTCATACAGGTTTAATGGATTTAATTACTGGGAAGAGCAGGAAAATGGTGCCGGTGCGGGCTTAGGATATGGATTTGGAGGAACATTTAGATTTAACGTAAATGACCATCTGGCTCTTCTGCTAAATGGCGACTATATCAAAACCAAACAAAAGTTTATAGATGTTGGATATAATTATAGCAACTACAATTCAACACTTTTTTCGTTTCAGCAAACAATTGAGACGGTAAATGTAAATATTGGCATTGCTATTCGTTTTAAAAAGGATGCACCTCCGGTACGAAGAAATTCCATTCGATAGAATTAGCGATTTATAAAATCATTGCAAGTGTCTTGTATTAATTTGATCTATCAATTAGTTTAAAACCGGTTCCGTATACATTTTGTATTTCAAGTGCCGGATCATCTTTGAGCAATTTTCTTAATCTTGTGATGAATACATCCATGCTTTTTACCGTAAAATAATCGTCATTACCCCAAACCTGATTCATCAGGTATTGTCTGTGGATCAATTCATTTTTTCTGCGACAAAAAATACGAAGCAGGTCGACTTCTTTTTGAGATAATTGTTTTTCACTTTTATCCGGAGAAATTAAAATTCTATTAATGTATTGAAATTCGTACTTGCCGACCTTATAAGACTCTTCCAAGGGTATTATATCAGTACCGGAAGTTCGCTTGAGGATAGCTTGAATGCGAAGAATTAATTCCATAAGACTAAAAGGCTTAGTGATATAATCATCACAACCTATTTGAAAACCTCGGATCTTATCTCCTTCGAGCGTACGTGAGGTAAGAAAAATCAATGGTATTTGTTTGTTCAATGTCCTGATTTCCTCGGCTAATGTAAAACCGTCTGTCCCGGGAAGCATAACATCCAGAATACATAAGTCGAACTTATCTTTTTTAAATGTCTTCAACCCTGCTTTACCATCAACACATAAGCTGACTTTAAATTGATGCATTTCAAGCCCTCCACTTAGGAGATATCCCATGTTTTGATCGTCTTCAACGATGAGAATATTTTTATTCATGGTCATTTCATATATGATAAGGAATAAAGATCAGGAATCTACTCCCTTTTCCCGGTTGGCTGCTGACTTCTACTTTTCCTTTATGAGAATCTACAATCGATTTAACATAGGAAAGCCCTAGTCCAAATCCTTCAACACTGTGAAGATCTCCTGTTGATTCACGGAAGAATTTTTCAAAAACTCTTTTTTGCGTATCTGCTTTCATTCCAATTCCGTTGTCCTCTACATAAATACTCACTCCTCTGGCTGAGCTTTCTGTTCGAATGATGATTTGAGGCTTTCTTTCATTATACTTAATGGCATTATCAATGAGATTACATAATACATTGATCAGGTGAGTCTCATCTGCAAGAACAGTATCAGGTTTGGCATTCAAAATGCATTTGATGTCTAATTCATTGGAGTGTGTGCGGGCTTCAAAGTATGAGACTGCTTTTTTGACGACATGATTAATATTTAATTTTTCTAAAGAAAGCTGAATGGCTCCTTGTTCGAATCGAGCCACCTGTAATATCTTTTCAACATTTTCATATAACCGTTCAGTTTCCTGACCGATGATTTCTATAGTGCGATCTCTTCCCGAACTCATATCTGGTCTTGCGGCAATGGTTTCAAGTGCGATTGAAATGTTTGCAAGAGGAGTTTTAAACTCGTGGGTCATGTTATTGATAAAATCATTTTTTAGCTCTGACAACTTTCTTTGTCGTAAGATCAGCCTTACTGAATAGTAAAAAGATGCAGTCAAAATAAGAACAACCAGGGCTGATAAAAACAAAGTGGATCTCAAACCGGCAAGAATCAATCCGTCCTGATCATCAAAATAAAGGGATAAATCATATTCCTGTGTAAAATACTTGCTATCACCAAGGGAAGTTCGAAGGGAAGAATCAATCAATTTCGATTGCTTTGCAGACGGGCTGGAATATCCAACAAGCACAGAGTCTCGTCGCACGTATCCGAAATGGAATGAGTCGAATATTAAATAGTCGCGCAGATTGATCTTTAACATCGAATCAATGATGTCAGGGATAAAATTTTCCTCGATGTGTTTATCTGCACTGAATTGTTCTCGATAGTTGTGCATATTAATATTTCCGCTTTTTAGATCTGCATACGGAACAGTCATCGAATCTTTGGCATCCAGGTATTCAAAACGGAAAACAACCTCCATATCAACCGGTCTGGTAAAATAGAGTTGATTATAATCGAAGGGTATTTCTTGATTTGCCCCTGCGAAATACATAGGTACAGTGTCAGGTAAGAGGGAATCAGAGGATACAAATTTTTTATTTGCCCAGGACTGTCGAAGCATGTAAACCCCTTGTTGGGCCGATATTCTTATTTTAGAAAACAATTCAAAACAAATCACGCTACGGACGTACTCATTGACCGTCTTTTTCATTGCATCCCTGACATTCGATTCGAAAGTTTTTTTGCTCAATTCAAAAGACTGAGTCGCCCAAAAGATCTGTACACTTATGAGCCCTAAAAGCGCAATCAGAATCAGTATGATTATTATTCGAATCCGATGAATTTTCATTATTCAAATATCAGATAATTGTGTGGCGATTCGAAGTTTTAAGGATGTTTTAAGGATTATTAGCCATTCTTTAACTCAAATGCACGTCATATATAACTTTCTTTGAAGGCAATTCACACAAAAATCAACAATTAAAATTTGGCTTTCATTCAAAAGAATAAGTATTCATAGGTCAGCATTCACAAATATATCCGGCAATTTATTCAACACCTTAAAACGAAAAAAATGAAAAAATCCTACTCAATAATATGTTCAATATTGATTGGCGTGATCATTTCTGCCGCTTCCCATTGTATAAGTGCACAATCTTTTACAGCACTTGAAAGTGTTCCCGGAACGAATAAAGATTTTGACAATGCATTAATTTTCGAATTGAATGGAGATATTTTTGTCGGTGCAGGCTTTTATAGCAAGAGGCTTTATAAGTACAGCATATCCACTGACAGCTGGACGACCTTAAACGAAATTCCGGGATCAACCTATTCAAGAAATAGCGCAATATCATTCACCATTAATAATAAAGCATATGTGTTGAATGGAACAGACATACACCCTACAACATTTTCTTCTACAAGACTGAATGATTTTTATGAGTATGATATCAATACCGACACATGGACATCCAAGCCACTCCCTCCATTTGGATTTAGAGGAGTGCCTGCGGTATTTGTTCTTAATAATAAGGCATATATAGTTGGAGGCAGAGATGCAAGTGTAGCAACTAATACAACATGGGAGTTTGATGGTACGAACTGGACAGCAAGGTCGGATTTTCCATTGCTTAATATTCTGGGCGCATCTTCTTTTGTCTTGAATGGAAAAGGCTACGTTGTATGTGGTTCAACAAACAATGGAGGAAATATTACATACAATAAAACTTTGTATGAGTACGATCAATTATCAGATACCTGGACAGCAAAGACGAATTTTCCCGGGCAAGGGAGGTACTATGCTTTTGGATTTAGTGCTGACGGTAAAGGTTATTGTGGTTTAGGAAGCTCCGTTAACTCAAGCAGTCAGTATGTTTACTATAATGATTTTTATAGTTATGATCCAGGCACTGACTCCTGGACAATATTAGCAACACCATTTCCGGCAAGCACCAGGCAATCTGCTGTTGCAATATCACATAATAACGCGGCATATTTAGGTACAGGCTGGACCTTTATTGGAGGAGTAAATACATATTATAGAGATTGGTATCGTTTCGGATCTGCAACAACTTCCACAAAAGATCTGTCGCAGGATATTGAACCGGGTATTTATCCGAACCCTGTGTACGACAAGCTTCAGATCGAGATCAGCACAACAGATCATGATAGATCATCTTTTACTATACTAAATATACTTGGCGAAAAAATTATGCAAGGGCCTCTCAAAGGAGGAATAAATGCAACAGATATCAGTCATCTTGAATCAGGAACTTATTTTTTGACTGTTAGAACGAATGATAAAATGTTTACAAAACGTCTCATCAAAAATTAGGTAGCCAAGGTTACAAGCAATTGGTTTCAATATAGAATAGCCCGATTAAAATTCTGTAGTAAGAATTTATCGGGCATTTTTATTAGAACAGATTGAACCCGGAACATTAGTCGATCAATTTGTGAACTATCAGATTTTTTATTTCAGTATCTTTGTTTCACAGCTTTGCTTCTTACTTAGATGAAAGATTTTGAAATTGTGTATTCAACCCCTATTCAAAAACTGGAACATCTGGTTTCAATGCGTTATCTTGAAGTTCCGCCAAAGGTTATTAAAAAGTTGGGAGGAACATTTAAAGTCCGATTGCTTTGTACAGTAAATAAGAAAATCACATTTCAGGGAGGACTTGTTGCCCTGGGGAATGGAAGCGGCTATGTCAGTTTTAATCTAAAGCGCATGAAAGAGATCGGCGTGAAGGACGGAGAAGTTGTTCAGGTGATCTTAAGACCTGATCCTAGCAAGTATGGAATGGAGGTACCGCTTGAGTTGGCGGAATTGTTCAGGCAAGATAAAGAAGGGAAAAAGCGATTTGACGGGCTTAGCCCGGGAAAACAGCGCTATGTGTTACATTATGTATCAGCAGTTAAAAACACACAAAAAAGGGTGGACAGAGCAATACTTCTTATAGAAAACCTAAAAAAATTGCCTAAAGGGAAAGAAAATTTTAGAGACATGTTGGGTCTGTGATCAATATCGTTACTTTAAACAATATCTGAAATTGATTGTTCTATGCCTATGAAATACAGCTTACTCCTTTTTTCAGCCATTATTTTTTTAAACGTATCCTGTGCTCAGGAATCGGAAAAAGTCTCCGGCGAAAATCAAGATTTAATTAAAAATTCGAAAACCATGTCCGTTGAAAGAACAGAAGAAGAATGGAAAAAAATTCTTAGTCCGGAGCAATATGAAGTATTGCGCTTGAAAGGTACCGAGAGACCTTTTACAGGAAAGTACAATATTCATAAAGAAAAAGGAACTTATGTTTGTGCCGCCTGTGGTATGGAACTTTTCAGTTCTGATATGAAGTTCGAATCAAATTGTGGATGGCCTAGTTTTGATGAAGAGATTGCAGGCGGAAAAATAATTAAGAAGGAGGATCGTACTCATGGAATGATACGAACTGAAATTCTTTGTGCAAATTGTGGATCACATCTCGGGCATCTCTTTGATGACGGACCTACCGAAACAGGGATGCGTTATTGTGTGAATTCTGTGTCACTGGATTTTAAGGGGGATACACTTTCGGGAGAGAAGAAATAA
>DAOQWA010000020.1:44254-48350 GCA_035341855.1 Bacteroidia bacterium | reverse complement strand
AACACTGGCTACGCAGTCAATCTGCGTTATGGAACTATATGGCTAATCCTATAAAATTAATACCGGCAACTATAAAATTAACGAAAAAACAATGAGGAGACGAGAATTAAAAGAAATATTCGCGGAAACTCCAGCTTTGATATAAATTAAGGAACAAGGTTGAATTTGCCTTGAATAGCAGTAAAATTACCGGAAAATAACTATTAGAAAACAGTTCTTAGCTAAGATTTATACTTCATGAGAAGTTCCCGCCTTTTGCATTTTCCTTTTTTCGATTATCCTTTTTATTCCGAAGAACATTAAACAGAACAGCAACAATAATTCCCAGAAAAAACCAAATCCAATTCTTAAAACCACTACCTGACTTGTTCAATTTAGCATTCTCCTCCTCCAATCGCGCTAACTGCTTTAGTAAGGTATCCTGAGTCCTTTCAAAATTTTTTAATTGCTCTGCATATTGATTCACATCATAAGACATGGTTTGTTTTTCAAACTTGCTGTACTCCAGCAACTGTCTTAATCGTGTCATTATTTTGTTGTCAACTTCAACAATATCTTTCAGTTTATCATGCGTTGTCCGAAGATCATTTTTGGTCTTTTGACCGAAGATGCCGCTTTTCCTTTTCAATGAAGCAGCATACTCATCAAACATCACCTGACGTTCATTCACCAATTTCAATAGCTCCTTCCTCTCTTCACGGTCTTGTGAAAATAAATATGTCTGACAAAACAAGACCGGTACTAACAGAAAAAAGACTCCTTTCATAAACATAAATAGTTTATCTCAAATTTTTTTGCAAGCTATGCTAAATTCCTGTTTCAAAGATGAGGATAGGATTTGCAGACTCCCGTTTTACCAACCGAAAAACCTTTTATCGATATCTTAAAGAGATAGTAACAAAGCCATTATAAATGCTACAAAAATAATATAAATCAAAACTAATCTGTTAAATACAGTTAAGGCTTCAAAGGAGATTTCTCATTCTCATCTGAAAAGGATACTTTCGTATTCCATGAAAAAACAGCTATGAAAAAAATTCTACTGATCCTGACGGTGATCCTGATATCCGTCTCAAATACATTCACCAAAGCCGGTGAAAACACAGAAGGGAAGGTTTTACCTTATCCTATCTACCAGAAAAAAATGGCAAATGGGCTTAACGTCGTAACAGTCCCTTATGACAGTCCGGGCCTTGCAGCATTTTATATTGTTGTGCGCGCCGGTTCGCGTGATGAAATCGAACCGGGAAAATCCGGATTTGCTCACTTCTTTGAGCATATGATGTTCCGAGGAACAGATAAGTATCCTAAAGACAAGTATAGTGAAGTGTTAAAGTCGACCGGTGCATCCGCAAATGCAAATACCAGTCTGGACAGAACGGTATATCACATGACAGGCAGCTCCGACAAACTCGAGACCATGTTCGAACTGGAGAGCGATCGTTTTATGAATCTTAAATATTCAGTGCAAGGTTTTAAAACAGAAGCAGGTGCTGTCAAGGGTGAGTACACAAAAAACTCTGCAAATCCTTATCAGCAAATAAACGAGAAGGTTCAGGAGACTGCATTTGATTTGCACACTTACAAACATACTACGATGGGATTCTTCGCAGACATCGTTGACATGCCAAACCAATATGAATATTCTTTGGAATTCTTTCGTCGTTTTTATCGTCCTGAATATTCAACGATCATTGTTGTAGGCGATGTTACTCCGGAGAATGTACAAGCCCTGGCGGATAAATATTTTTCTGCATGGAAAACCGGAGATTATGTAAGCAAAATTCCGGTAGAACCTGCACAAACAGCAGCACGTTCAGTGCATATTCAAAAAGCCGGCTTCCCTCCTTTTCTTGATCTAAATTACAAAGGCCCTGCCTTCAGTGATAAGGCCATCGATATGCCTGCATTGGACGTGTTGAATTCTATAATTCTTTCTGACAAATCAGAATTGTATAAGAAGCTCGTCATTGACGAACAAAAGTGCCGCTTTCTTGGTGGAGGTGCACAAGATTCACGTGATCCTTACCTTATAAGCATAAGTGCTTCACTCATCAATGCATCAGATCTCCAATACGTAAAAGATGCTATTGTTGCCGCTTATGAGAAAGCTAAAACAACACCGGTTGATGCACAACTTTTAAAGGACACAAAATCACATTTGAAATACAGTTTTGCGATGAATATCGACAATCCAACTTCGATTGCTGAATCATTAAGTGCTTACACCTGGCTTACCGGAGATCCTGAATCATTAAACAGATTGTATGCACTCTACGACAAAGTAACTGCAGATGATCTGATGATGGTTGCAAAAAAATATATTTTACCTCAAACACTTACGATCGGAACAATTTCTCCGAATGAAAAGGAAGTCATTAAGTGATCCACATTTTTACTAATTCACAATCAACCTAAAAAAGATGAAATCAATTACACTATCCATATTTACTTTTTGTTTTGCCCTGGTACTTTCATTGGGAAGTACAGCGCAAGACCTGGTGGAATTAAAACTACCCAAATCAAACAAAGTTGTTATACAGCTTATGTTTCGTAATGGAAGCATTTGTGATCCTGCAGGTAAAGAAGGTTTAACCTATCTAACAGCCAATCTTGTCACCGAGGGAGGTTTCGGAACTCTAAGCGCTACAGATATAAAGGATAAGATCTATCCTTATTCAGCGAATTTCGGAAGTTCATGCGATAAGGAAGTCAGCAATTTCTATTTTGAAGTTCCTGCTGATTACCTGAATGACTTTTATGACATTGTAAAAGGCTTGATGCTCACTCCGGCTTTCAAAACAGAAGATTTTGAACGCGTAAAATCCAATCAGCAGAATTATGTTGACCAGTTGATCCGCCAGTCTTCTGATGAAGAGTATGGAAAAAAATACCTTGAAGACGTATTGTTCCGTGGTACGAATTACCAGTACATGACTACCGGAACGAGTGAAGGAGTAAAAAGTATCACATTGGATGATGTTAAAAATCATTACAAGAATTTCTTCACAAGAAATAATCTCACGATTGGTTTAGCAGGAAATTATTCCGATGAATTTGCTGCGAAAATTAAGACAGATCTGAAAGGTATGTCAGCAACTGTTCCGGTTATTCCTGCACCGGGAAAAGCGGCAATGGCTGAAGGTCTGAATGTCGAGATCGTCTCGAAAGACAATGCACTGGGTTCTGCGATCTCTGCCGGGTTTCCTCTTGCCATAACACGTTCAAATGACGACTTCGTTGCCCTGATGATCGCCAACTCATGGCTTGGAGAGCATCGTAAATCATATTCCCGTCTTTACAAAAAGATCCGTGAGGAACGCTCGATGAATTATGGTGACTATACATATATTGAATGGTATGAATCAGGAGGTTCGAATATGCTTCCTCCTTCAGGTGTCCCTCGTTCATCAAATTATTTTAGCATTTGGGTTCGACCTGTTCAAACGGCATCAGGACTAAAAGGGCAATACGAAGAGCTGAAAGATATTGAGATCGGTCACGCACACTATGCTCTTCGTATGGCATTAAAAGAAATGGATGCTTTGATAAAAAATGGCATGACCAAGGAAGATTTTGAAGCAACACGCGATTTTCTAAAAAGTTATACGAAGCTTTACATCCAATCACCTGCCAGTCAGTTGGGATATTTGATGGATGCAAAATTCTATGGCCGCAAAGACTGGATCAAAGAGCTAGATGCCCTTCTAACCACTATGACGCTTGATCAGGTTAATAAAGCCATTAAAAAATACTGGCAGACACAGAATATGAATATTGTTGTCATCACCGATAAAAGTGAAGCTGAACCGCTGGCAAAAAGTTTGAGGAACAATTCACCATCTCCGATGAGTTATTCTGATGGACTAAAAGCATCTCTTTCACAAGACATCCTAAATGAAGATCGCTCTGTTGAGTCATTCCCTATGCCTGTTAAAAAAGTTACCATCGTTGATTCTGAATCAACATTTCGAAAGTCAATTTCTTCTGACTCCAAAGGAATTTTGAAAATCCAGAAATAATATTTTTTTATTATTAATGAAAAAGCGCGGCATGTAAGATGCCGCGCTTTTTTTGTGCTAAAATGAATGAATGA
>DAOQWA010000020.1:0-44154 GCA_035341855.1 Bacteroidia bacterium | reverse complement strand
TGAATGAATGATCAGCAGAAGACTTTATTTCAACATTAATGAACAACAAACTGCTTTTTTATTGCTGCTTTATTACCGGTACTGATCTCAAGATAATATAAACCGGAAGGCCAGTCCTCTCTTTGTATCTCGAAATAATTTCCCCGTAATCCCTCTACTAGTTTCAATAACCTTCCATATCGGTCGTAAATCTTATATGACGAAACTTCTGCATTTGTTGTTTTTAAATATACACTTGATTTATCAACAAGCGGGTTAGGGTAAAACAAAATATTATTCTCCCCGAAGTAAACGAAATGAATATCGATGATGACAGAGTAACCCAAAGTAATAAGATCAAGGCGGTAATAATTTGTTGCGTTCCTGATTGGACTGTCATCAGTAAAAGAATAATAAACATCTTCGGTAGAACTGCCACAAATCCCTGCAATTCCACCAATAGAGTTAAAGTTTACTCCATCTGCTGATCTTAAAATATTTATTCCGTTACAGGTATTTCCTCCTGCGATTGTAATATTGAGATCAATTTTCTCGTTATGTTGCAAGGCAGAAAAGTTTGCCAAAAACTGGGCAGGTGCAATTATTGAGGCAAACAAGAAATTGCTGACAAGAAAAAAGTGTCTCAAGGTCATCAGGTCAAATTAAGAAAGAAATGGGACAATACTTGTTAAACAACTCATTTATGAAACAGTTTTAGCCCCTCAAAATTTTACTACTTTTACAGCATTCCTATAAATTTTAGGCCAATTTATGCCAAAATCAAAGAAAAAGTTCGGTAAATACTTGCTCATCTTCTGGGGCTTATTTTTGGTTCCTTTTGTATTGGCAGTTGTCATATTGTTCATGGCCTCCAAAGGCTGGATCGGTCAGGAGTTACCATCATTCGAAGAGTTGGAAAATCCAAAGAGCAATTTGGCTTCTGAAGTTATTTCCAGTGATCAGGCGATCCTGGGGAAGTACTATGTAGAAAACCGGACTAACATTCATTATTACGACCTGAACGAAAATATTGTCCAGGCACTAAAAGCAACTGAAGATATCCGTTTTGAAGAACACAGTGGAATCGATCCCCGTGGTTTACTGAGAGCTGTGTTTCGTGCAGGCACAGCAGGAGGTGGAAGTACTATTACCCAGCAGTTGGCCAAGAATTTGTTCCATGAAAAGCCTGACACTAAAACAGAGCGAATCATTCAGAAATTACAAGAGTGGATAATAGCCGTGCAACTGGAAAGGCGTTATACGAAGGAAGAAATTATTGCGATGTACCTCAACACAGTTGAGTTTAGCAGCAATGCTTATGGGATTAAGTCGGCCGCCCGAACTTACTTTAATAAAATGCCTGACACATTGAATGTTCAGGAAGCGGCTGTACTGATCGGAATGCTTCAGGCTCCCACACGTTTTAATCCTGCAAGGAATCCGGAGCGTTCATTGGCGCGAAGAAATATTGTGCTGAGTCAAATGAACAAATATAAATTCATCCCTGACGATCAAATTGATTCTATCATAGCATTGCCAATTGATCTCAATTTTCAGATGGAAGATCACAACTTTGGACTTGCAACATATTTTAGGGAATCACTCCGTACAGATCTGTTAAAATGGTGTAAAGAACATATCAACAATGCAACAGGTAAACCGTACAATCTCTATACAGACGGATTAAAAATTTATACCACTATCGATTCAAGGATGCAGCGATATGCTGAAGAAGCGATGCGTGAACATATGACAGAAATCCAGAAGAAATTTACGGAACACTGGAAAAACAAGGAACCATGGGAAGATCATAAAGAGATCCTGGAAGAAGGGAAAAAACGTTCTGACAGGTACATAAGGATGAAAGCTGCAGGAGCAACGCCGAAGCAAATAGACAGTGCATTCAAAGCTAAAACTGAAATGACACTTTTCTCCTGGAAAGGAGATATTGATACAGTCCTTTCCCCAATGGACAGTATAAAATACTTTAAGAAGATGTTGCAATTGGGCTTCATGTCGATGGAGCCTCAAAGTGGCTATATACGTGCCTGGGTCGGTGGAAATGATTACCGGTTTTTTCAATATGACCATGTAAAAGAAGGAAAGAGACAAGTAGGATCTACTTTCAAACCCTTTCTCTATACTCTTGCGATGCAAGAAGGTTATTCACCTTGTTATAAAATTCCAAACATACGGGTGACCTTCGATCTTCCTACAGGAGATCAATGGTCGCCTGTGAATGCCGATGATAAATATGGCGGCATGCTTACTCTAAAAGAGGGTCTGGCAGAATCAGTCAACTGCATCTCAGCTTACCTGATGAAACAGTTTGGCCCGCAGGCAATGATTGAGATTGCACGAAAGATGGGAATTACATCTCCTATAGACGCAGTGCCTGCGATATGTCTAGGTACACCTGATGTTTCGGTCTATGAAATGGTCGGTGCATATTCAACATTTGCCAATAAGGGTGTATGGACACAACCGATCTATTTAACACGAATAGAAGACAAGAACGGAAATATTCTACAAGAATTTGTTCCAAGAAAAGTTGAAGCTGTCAGTGAAGAGACTGCCTATCTTATGCTTCGGCTGATGGAAGGTGTCGTTCAGTTTGGAACAGGTGGAAGATTAAGGGGGCAATATAAACTAAGAATGCCAATAGCAGGTAAGACAGGAACTACACAAAATCAAAGTGATGGTTGGTTCATGGGTATTACACCTGAACTTGTAAGTGGCTGTTGGGTAGGTTGTGAGGACAGGCTGGTACATTTCCGCACGCTCGAATTGGGACAGGGTGCCAGAACTGCTATGCCTATCTGGGCACTATATATGCAAAAAGTGTATGGTGATAAAAATCTGAATATCTCACAAGGAGATTTTGAAGCTCCAAAGGATCCTCTGAGTGTTGTACTCGATTGTGACAAATATGTACAACCGGGGATAAACAAAACTTCTTTCGATCGGGATTTTTAGTCTTCAAAAAGAAAAAATAAATTCATTCATAATAATTCGCTCATGAATAAAGTTGTAGCCAATGCCGATGAAGCTATCCGGGATATAAAGGACAGCATGACACTTCTGCTGGGAGGGTTTGGGCTCTGTGGTATTCCGGAGAACTGTATTGCAGCCTTAGTAAGAAAAAATGTCAAGGATCTCACTTGTGTTTCAAACAATGCAGGTGTTGATGATTTTGGCTTAGGCTTATTACTCCAAAAAAAACAGATCAGAAAAATGATCGCCTCGTATGTAGGAGAAAATGCTGAGTTCGAACGACAAATGCTTAGCGGAGAATTGCAAGTGGACCTGATACCACAGGGAACACTGGCAACGAGGTGTATGGCTGCAGGATATGGGATGCCTGCAATCTTTACTCCGGCAGGTGTGGGTACTGAGGTAGCTGAAGGAAAGGAGATCCGCAATTTTAACGGGAAAGATTATTTGCTTGAATATGCATTCGATGCAGACTTTGCCATAGTTAAAGCCTGGAAGGGAGATACACATGGCAACCTCATTTTCAAAGCTACCTCCAGAAATTTTAATCCTCTGATGGCCATGGCCGGAAAGATCACAATCGCAGAAGTAGAACATTTGCTTCCTGCAGGAGAGTTGGATCCAAATGAAATTCATACACCTGGAATATACGTTCAACGAATATTTCAGGGAAAAGATTATGAGAAGCGCATTGAACAGTTAACGGTAAGGAAGAAAAATTAAGTATCGTTTTATTTTTCGATATCTGATCATTAAAAAATATTAAAATGCTTGACAAAAACGGAATAGCAAAAAGGATCTCCAAAGAATTGAAAGACGGTTATTATGTCAATCTGGGAATCGGCATCCCGACACTTGTTGCCAACTATATTCCTGAAGGAATGAATGTTGTTCTACAATCTGAAAACGGCTTGTTAGGGATGGGGCCATTCCCCTTTGAAGGAGAAGAAGATCCTGATCTTATCAATGCAGGAAAGCAAACAATAACTACCGTGCCGGGATCAGCATTCTTTGATTCAGCTATGAGCTTTGGAATGATACGCTCGGGTAAAGTTAACCTCACTATTCTTGGTGCCATGGAAGTAGATGAGAATGGAGATATTGCCAACTGGAAAATTCCGGGAAAGATGGTAAAAGGTATGGGAGGCGCCATGGACCTGGTAGCCTCAGCAAAAAACATCATAGTTGCGATGCAGCATGTAAACAAAGCCGGTGAATCTAAATTGCTTCCAAAGTGCACACTTCCTCTCACCGGAATTCGTTGTGTAAAAAAGATCGTTACAGAATTGGCTGTTCTTGATGTTCTGCCTCAGGGTGGATTTAAATTATTGGAAAGAGCACCGGGAGTTAGTGTAGAACATATTATTAAATCAACTGCGGGTAAATTGTTCGTTGAAGGAGAAATTCCGGAAATGACCTTTGATTAAATATTCTTTATTAATTCAAATAAAAGTGGATGTCGAAGTCGTCGGCATCCACTTCTTTTTTGCTTTCATTCCAGAGATAGACTTTCACTACATTGTCAGGCTTGAGGTTATCCGGAAGATCATAAGTAAAGTAAAGCCTGGTCCATTCACCCGGTTTTGGAGAAACATCTTCTGTACGTATCGCCTGCCAATACATCATACTATCGGCAGATTCAATACTCAGAACCAATTTAGCTTTTGCCAAAGGACCGGAGATCCGAACCCATGCTCCCATATCGATCCTTCGAACAGGTTTTTCACTGATGTCACTTAATTTTAAGGTGAAAGTTTGACTATAATCCCGGTTCTCACCTGTGCGGGTAAAATAACTACCTGAGTGTCCGGAACCTTTAACAATATTGGAGTTTTCATACCAACCTGCCGTACTTTCAAAGTTCTGACTGAAAGTTATCTTTGAATGATTCTGACAAGAGGCAAGTGCCACTGCTGCACAAAAAATGAGAGACAAATTTTTCATTTTGAAGAATTAAGTGGCAAAATTAGAAGAAGTTTCGAAATAATACGACAATCGACATTGAATGGGAAATTAAGGTTCCTTTATTCCAATATAAAGAAGGAATATTTTCTACATTTACACGCTATAAATTTCCCCTATGAATGCTCAGGACTTTGTAAAATTATCTATTATTATTCCATGCTACAATGAGGAAAGGACCGTGCACCATATTCTTGAAAAGGTTCGAAAAGTTGAATTGCTGAATGGCATCAAGAAGGAGTTCATTGTGGTAAATGACTGTTCAAGTGATAAAACTTCTGAGGCAATAGATAATTACTTCCGTCAATATCCTGATGTTGATTATACTTTATATAATCACGAAGTTAACAAAGGTAAAGGGGCAGCCATTCATACCGGGATATCAAAAGCTTCCGGACAATTTTTGATCATTCAAGATGCAGACCTGGAATATGATCCGAATGAATATAATTTACTTTTGAAACCTGTAATTGACGGTTTTGCAGATATCGTATACGGATCACGTTTTCTTGGAGGGAATCCACATCGAATATTATTTTTCTGGCATTCCATTGGAAATAAATTTTTAACCTTTTTGTCTAATGCATTTACCAATCTGAATCTGACGGATATGGAAACATGCTATAAACTATTCCGTACTGATATAATTCAAAATATAGAATTGAAAGAAAAACGTTTCGGTTTTGAGCCGGAGGTTACAGCACGAATTGCCAGAGTAAAAGGAGTTAGAATATATGAAGTTGGAATTTCATATTATGGCCGCACCTATGAAGAAGGTAAGAAAATCGGATGGAGAGATGGCTTTAGGGCTATTTGGTGCATTTTAAAATACAATCTTTTTTCAAGCAAGTAAATTATCATGAATGAATTTCTCCGTAAGTACGGGAACATTCTTATTGGAAGCGTTTTACTGTATTCCTTTTTTCAAATTTACGGTTTCCTCGATAATAAGAAGAGCGGTATTATTCGAAGTGATGGCTTAGGATATTATTCATACCTCCCTGCCATGTTTATTTATGGTGATTACACGCAATCATTTTTGGAAAAAGCATATGCTGACAATTACAAAGATGGGAGTATTCCGGAATACATGCAGACCGTGAATGATCGACTTGTAGATAAATACTTCTTTGGTGTTGCAGTTTTAGTCTATCCATTCTTTATACTGGCTCATATCTTATCTCTTATTTTTGGTCAGGTTCCAGATGGCTATTCTGTATTCTACCAGTACTTTGTTGGCTTTGCCGCAATTTTTTATGTGTTTCTTGGCTGCTTATTTATATCAAGGCTTCTGAAACACTATATATCAGGAGCAGGCACAATTTTGCTGATCAATTTGTCTATGGTTTTCGGGACTAATTTATTTCATTACACCGTCATAGAGCCTTCCATGTCGCATGCCTACTCATTTTCTATGGTAGCGGGATTTCTATTCTTCACAAAAGAATTTATCGAAAATCAAAAACCAAAATACCTTTTTGCAATATTCATTACGTTGGCATTAGTTACACTCATAAGGCCGGTAAACGCATTGCTGATACTAATCGTTCCGTTTCTTACAGGAAGTCCCCTGGTTTTTTTAAATAACTTAAAGACTCTACTGAAGGAATATAAGGTGACAGTTCCGGCAGCCTTAATAGCAGCCGGAATTGTATCTCTGCAATGTGTTCTTTGGTACATGCAAACAGGCAAGTGGATCGTTTATGCATATACATATGAAAGATTTCACTTCGATAAACCTGAAATTCTTAATGTCCTGTTTAGTTACAGAAAAGGTCTCTTCATCTGGACTCCCCTACTATTTATATCCCTAACGGGTTTAATATACCTATTCCTGAAAAAGAAGTTTGCCTTTCTCTCGATAGTTTTTTTTCTATGCCTGCTAATTTTTATTGTCTCCTCCTGGTATATGTGGTACTATGGAATGAGTTTTGGTTTTCGCCCTCTGATAGATTTCTTCCCGGTATTTGCAATACTTCTCGCCTTAGGATTCAATCTCCTCAAAAGCAAAGTCGCAAAAACAAGCATGGTTATTTTGTGCTTAGGATGTATTTATATTAATCAGGTACAAGCATACCAATACAGACACTATATTTTGCACTGGAGTGTGATGTCGAAGGAAAAATACTGGAAGGTGTTTTTAAAAACTGATGACAAATGGAAAGGCTATTTATGGGAAAATCTGGTTGCAGGTGATATTGAAGGAAGCACAAAAGCTAGTTTCAAAATGGATTTCGAGTCTCAATCAATTCATTGGAATACACAAGGAAGAAAAGAATCCGGGGCCAATGCATATTCAGGTAATTATGTAGCGGAGCTCAGCCCAACAGATGAATTTGGTCCTACATTTAGTTTAAGGAATGATAGTGCTTTGAGCAGCCTAAGAAAAGCTGTATTAAATTGCAGTTTTTATATTTACGATGATCAGGTCAGGAGTCCGGACAGTACATTCCTTGTTGTCTCACTAAGAGGTAAAGATGCAAGGGATTATTTTTATCAGCTCAAATCAATCGGACGCGATCCGGAGGAGCGTGGAAAGTGGAGAAAGAAATCCTATGCACTACAATTAGGTTCCGTCAATGATCCGGGCGATGAATTACTGGTCTATTTTTGGAATCCACAAAAAAACAAATTGCTGATTGATGATATTGAAATAGAACTGGTAGAGGAAAAATAATACGCTTTCAGCTTTTATAAAAAAATTACTGGATTACTACTTCGTATATTTCTCCAAAAATATCATTCAATGGGAATGGTATGTTATGCTGTTGATATGGTGATCCGGGCCACCACTTAGTGTTGTGAAACTCCTGCGTGATGATCAGCAACATCTGATTATTCGGTATGCTTGTCACCTTATCATTCATATATCCAACCACGCGCAATGATTCAGGTTCCGGACCAATTCGCCAAATTATTTCATTAGGCCTCCAGTCGATCTCAAAATAATAATAGTCAGATGCAAAAAGGGAATCATCGGCAGCATACGTTTTTTCTGTCAGCGCGCGATACCAATGATCCCAGCGATGGGCTTCAAATGTATGTCCCTGGTATGTTACCGGAATACATCCAACACCATAATCTTTGGGTTCCCAACATGCCATATCCCAGTTGGTACAGGCAACAGTGATCTCGGCATCATGCCTTGTGATCTCCTCCGCCCAGGGTACATTCCAGGATTTTTCATCAAGTCTGTTAGCCATCGGTATTTTGAGCACGGGAGGAAATTCCTGCTCGGGACAATAAGAAGGAGTTTTTAAGATTTCAAAATCAATTTCGGAATAGCCGACTCTTTCCGCTCGTTTATCTTCCCTTCCACCCCAGTATGTAGCCATATAGCCTTCCTTGCGGCAAGGACGACGCAGGTTCCAAAGGCCGTCTCCACCACCCTGATTAATTAACCAGATAGCATTGGTGAGTCCGTTCCACATATTATCCTTATTCAGTAACTCAGTTAATTTTGCTTTAACTCTGATCTTGCCATAAGCCAATCCATTTCTACTGATAATACCGACATTTTCTTTCCTCCATTTTCCGGGCACTGTCCCCGGGTTTTTTATCACAATCTTTTTAGCTACAGGATCTGAGTATACCGTCTGGCATGGAAGGTTTGCAGTCTGAGGAGTAGTTGAGATGAGTTCTTCACGGGAATAAAAACTTCTATTCCAGTTGTACTCTCTTTTTGAGTAACCTTCCCGGAGTACATCTTTAATGACCGGAATATTTTCCAGGTTTGTTGACTTGTCTATGTAATGAATGAATTGTGAAAAAGCCGCCTTTGAATACAAATCAGGATCATTGCCACACAAATTTGTTGAAGCCGATTTAACTTCTTCATCTGTAAAATGACCATCATCAATATGAATACCTGCCCCAAGGTCGGGACGAGCAATAACTTTTAGAGTGACCGGGGATTGGAGACTCATCAATGTCGGCAACTTTTTTGCGTCGCCATATCTGAAGTAATAATATGGAGAATGATATCGGCCATCATTCTGTAAGCAAATATTTTTTATGTGATCGGGAATTGAATTAATACTTGAAGTATCATTAGGAATAACGGCGAGCAAAAAACTATAATTGCCCACACGAGGGTTTCTCCTCCATCTAAGGTTTTTGCCGTTTTCATAACATAATGTTTCATTACGCGGGTTGCCAAGAATACGGATGGAATCAATGATCGTGTGAAATTCTCCATCTGCTTTAATCAAGGATGTCTCTTTAAAAAGTATACTGCTATCCTCCCATGAACCATAAAAATTCTCAGAAATCAGTTCATGCTCTTTATTTGACAAAGAGTCAAGCTCCGGCCATTTGTAAGATTCATTTTGGTAATAAATTTTATAGGCGAAGGCTTGGGGACTATTAGTATTGTTTCGTATAGAAAAAGTAAAAGTGAAATATCCACCCTGTACTTGCCGCTCACTAGGTATGATGAATCCGTTATCCATTGAATTGAGATAGTCGAGTTCTATTGTTTTTATACTGTCCTTTAACTCCGGTTTGTAATTTGTTAAAGCAGTAAATTCAGAAACACTAAAAATAGTATTCCCATTAAGTATTTTCGTGGTCTTGTTATCGTTACAAGAAAAAAACGATGTTACTGAAAGCAAAACAATTATACTTAGGCTAATCCTTTTCATTCTCAATCGAATTTCAATGAATACATTTGTACTTGATCAGGTAAGTCGGAAACACCTCCAAAAGAATTGCAATTTTTTCCGTCAAAAATTTCATCGGCACAATTTCTAAGCACAAGAATCAAATTATTCTCAAGCGGTGAAATAAAATTTCCCGGTATCGGTTTAATAAACTCATAAAACTTTGGATTATGATCTCCGGCATATCCTATAAATTCAGATTGAGAATGCACGAAAAAGCCCTGCTTATCAGTTTTTATAATGTGCATATTGAATTTATTGGAAAGGTCAATCAACAATATATCATCCTGTAAATTATTGACAGATTTTAGTTTAAACATTTTCCGACCCGGCTTAAAAATACTGCTTAAATCAGTAGTTCTGTTTGTTGTACGAATTTTAAAATTCAAAGTAGAAGAAATGTAATCATAAACGGCTAAAGCAGGTTCCTGATCGTTGCTTCCATTAATGAGGATCTGAACATTTGTTATCGGTGATAAAAACTTTCCACATAATATGTCAGTTTTATTGCTAATTACCTTACCGGGAAATTTTCCGCTTGATATTGTTTTAATATTTCCATCAACGAATTTGCGGATGCTCCATGAAGAAGAATTTTTTTCGACACTAAACCATTCTTGTTTTGAATCACTGTCAAAATTATCAATAACACTTAGTGCATTAAGATCAACATTTCCATGCCATATTACCTGAAGGCTTAGTTCCGACTTGTTATTTAAACACTCCGACAATGCTTCAGAAGAAAATTTAAATAATCTTGCTTCAGAATCTTGAATAGCTAAAACCTCCGAGACCTGATCTCCATCAATATCTATGGCTAAAATTTGTACATCCTTGTCATCAAAAGGCAGTTTTGCAGTCCGGCCTGCCAAATAAAATTTATGTTGGGTCGTGCACCATTTTAAAAATTCAAAAGTTCCGTCAGAATATGTGAGCAGGATATCAGTCTTATTGCTTCCCGACTTTATACTGATAGCTTCCTGTTGAGGAAAAAGTTCTGCTTGTTTGCTATGTGAATCCACTACAAGGAATGGACTGCGGTCGTTCTTCAAATCAATCAGAGGAATATAACTTATTCTGAAAGGTGGATGAGACCGGTCGAATGAATAAGAGTTGCGGGTGGATAAATTCATGTCTGCAAAAGGATACTGTCCCGGCCTGTCACCTTCCTCACCATATACAATTTCAAGATCATCTGCATACAATTTCATCCTGCTCCTGTTCCATACATAGATAGTGAGTTTATCATCAGACATTAATGCTTTACGATTCTCCTCCGGGATCCCAAAGGAGGCATTCAACTTCTGCCACTTATTTGGCACAAGCTCCATTTTCCCTGTGGACTTCCCTGACCAAAATTTATTGACGCCATTCACATCATCAATAGAAAAGGCAAGGACAGCATCAACGTTATTTTCTTTAGGATACAACCATACTGAGGCAGTAACGACGCTTAAAGTATCAGAGGAAACATCCGACAAAATCTTTATAACGGAAGGGCTGTATGAATTACTTCCGTTTAAAAGAGCTGATTTTTTTCCTGAATGCGAGTAGTCCTCGCTCAAAGCAGGATCCCCGCTAAGTCCTTTCGATGTTTCAAAATCAAAAAAATAATTTACTTGCTTAAATTCCATGAGATCTTTTTTATCATTTGTAGACCTGCCCAGAATCGTAACAGAAATATTGTCAATCCAAATTTGCTTAAAATTTTTATTCCAGGGATACACTTTTATCACATACCCCTGCTTCATTAAATTCTGTGGAAGGTCAAAGAAAAATTCCAAGGTATCCCATTGAAGTTTTCTCATTGCTATCGGTTCGGAATTCCAAAAGACACTCTGATTTTGCGGATCCATTATTTCAAGCACCCACTGAGCTTCTCCCGGATCAATTGTCCAAATCGCTGCATTCAGTTTTAAATTTGTCAAACCAACGCCCCCCTGAATACTTTCAATAGGATATAGAAAAGTTAGACCAAACTCGCGCTCTGCGTTTAGTTCGCAGCTCTTCTGTCCTGAACAAGCTTTTGTGTTACTTATAAGTCCGGTATTCTCTGCTGCTTCATCATTCTCTAAGTCATACTCTTTTCTGAAAAGAGGGACAACAGGACCAATGAGTTCCGGCTCGATAGATGGCTGCGCCTCCGGCAATACTTTATTTTCCTTGAAGCTTCTATGGTAGAAATATATTCCACTCACCACGAAAAATATGATGCAGACATAAATAAATATTTCTATTACTTTTCGGATCATCCGATTAATTTATTTCTAAATCCGGGAAAGAGTATTCAATCGAATAAAACTAAGAATCAAAACTAAACCGAAGTTGAAAGATCATGTATCCAGGCTTCAACAAGTGGAAGTTCTTCAATACCTATATACTTATTCTCCGTCATCATTCTATAGCAACGAAGTAAATTCTCCGCTATGTTATCTTTACCACTCTTTAGATCGAGGTCTTCAAGGTCCTTACAGATCTTTGCGTTGTTGAGATAGCCGGGAACTTCATCTGCAAAATCTTTTAGGAGATTATGAGCATTTCTTTCCTGCCAAACAGTAGCATTATGAAATAAAATATTCCAATCGCACGTCCATGCTATGCGCTGTGCAATAAAGCTTCTCCAGATATCCGTCATTCTGAAGCTACAAAAAGATGGAAGGTACATCAATGGAAATGCGTCCTTAAACCAAGTTGTGTTCTGACTATTAAAGGGACACCAGGTACCATTTCCAAGTGCAAGAGAATTTCTTTTTTCAAAATCAACAGGCAACTTCATTGTCATTCTGTAGACTGCATCAACATCAGGATTTTCATCAGCCAAACCTTGTTGAATCGGACAGTCAACTGAAGTTAATTTTCCGTCATTTTTTCGATTTGGAGAAACAGCATCCTGAAGAATTTCTAATGGGAAGCCCCTGGGCCAAATATTCTCCTTTGAAAAATCAGCATAAACATTGTACCATCCCTTGTGTTCCACTTTCTCTGCAGAGATCATACGCTCTCTCTGAGCCCAAAAGTTGTCTCTTGGAAAATTATCATCATCTGTTTCAATGATGATCTCACTATCTTTAGCTACGAGGTATCCAAGGTTTTTCCTGCCATAATGCCTTTTCGGAAGGATCCCGGCTAACTTAAAAGGTAACTTTTCCTGTGCTTCGATAGAAAAGAAGTCGCAGGCATCCAGTTTGAAATCAGGAGGGGAGATAACATCTCCCATCACAATAAAATTGAATTTATGTTCCTTAGCTCCTTCCGCACATTTTTTTAGTACAGGGTTTGGAGCAGCAATTGATGTAATGACAAGAGATTTTTTCAAGAGATTTTAAATTGATGGTGCACGAAATGTGATTCTCCTCCAAAAATAGTAGAGTAAAGAAATGATTGAGTTATTTATAGCCTTTTTAGATACATTGGGTGATGGAGCTCTGTAATGAATAGGAACTTCAAGATAGTTTCTCTTCCTGAGTAAATATCTTAATTCTGTTTGATAGAAATGCGCTTTGGATTTTAATGGATATGCTGTAAATTTTTCTACCACCTCCCTATTGAATCCCTGATAACCTGAAGTCATATCTTTCAATTTTGTTCCCAATAAGAGTGTAGACAAAATTGTTCCTGTTTTTGAAAGTGATTGACGCTCTGCCGGTGAATCACCCATAGAGCCACCTTTAATAAAACGGCTCCCGAAAACGCATTCAACTTTTCTACTTACCAAAGGATCAAGAAAAGTTGGGAGAACGGCAGGATCATGCGACAAGCCGGCATCCATTTCCAGAATATAATCGTGGCCCCGGCTTAAAGCTTCCTTATACCCTCTGATATAAGCATCGACAACATTGGTATTTTCAGGGGCCCAAACCGTTATAAATCTTTTGTCTTTTGAGGATAGCTCACGACACAGGTCGAGGGTTTTATCTTTGGATACTTTATCTACTACCAGATATGCCGTTCCCGAACCCAATTTATCCATGGCCAATTTAAGGGCAGAGATAAACGGCTCAAAGTCAGGTTCTTCATTGGCCATAGGTGTAACCACTGCCCAATTCAAATTTGTCATAAAAAGGAATAGATAAGGATTTGCAAGGTAAAAAAATTGGCCGAATCGAGACCCTTGCTACGGTGTAGAATTCTCTAATTCAAAACCTTTTCATGAGCCGGAAATCATTTTACCCGGCTTAGATGCAGGGATGGCAGCGATCAGTCGTTTTGTGTATTCTGACTTGGGATTTGAATAGATCTGATCAGGGTCGCCCATTTCTTCTATGCGCCCTTTATTCATAACGATCATTCTATCACTCATAAATTTTACTACAGACAGATCATGAGAAATGAAGATATAGGTAAAGCCAAAATCTCTTTTGAGTTCGTTCAATAAGTTGAGCACCTGTGCTTGTATAGAAACATCCAAAGCTGAAACTGACTCATCACAAATAATAAACTCAGGCTGTAAGGATAAAGCACGAGCGATACAAATTCTTTGTCTTTGTCCACCACTGAACTCATGGGGATATCTGTTAAAATGTTCGGGCTTCATTCCAACACGGGCTAGCAATTCCATGACTTTTGTTCTTCTCTCCTCATGGTTTGCATGCAATCGATGAACGGTCATTGGTTCGAGGATCGCATTACCTACTGTCATTCTCGGGTTAAGCGAAGAGTAGGGATCCTGAAAAATTATTTGAATATGCTTGCGCATTTTTCGAAGAGCAGCACCATGCAATGATGCAAAATCCACATCACGGAAAATAACTTTCCCCGAAGTTGGTTCGGTAAGCCGGATTATGCTTCTGCCAAGTGTCGTTTTCCCGCAACCTGATTCTCCAACCAGTCCAAGAGTTTCTCCCGGATATACTTCAAAGCTAACATCATCTACTGCTTTAATATGATCAGTCACGCGAGAAAAAATTCCTTTGCTTACCGGAAACCAGGTTTTCAGGTGTTCTACTTTTAGTACCGGTTTTTGCTTGTATAATTCTTCGTGATGTTTTTTAGTAGCTTCTGCAGTAATCACATTCGAATTCACGGCATCCGAAATACTTTTATTTATCTCAGAGAATGTACCGTCAGCTTCCTCTTTCATAAAATCACTTATTGTTGGAAGGCTATGTAGACGTTTGTCGAGAGGAGGGCGACATGCTAAAAGTCCTTTTGTATAAGGGTGCTTGGGATTGGAAAAAATACTTTCCACAGCACCTTCTTCTACAACTTTACCTTTATACATCACCATCACTCTGTCGGCAATTTCTGCGATGACACCCAGGTCATGTGTAATGAACATCAGACCCATACCATTTTCTTTTTGAAGAGCCCGCATCAATTTCAGGATCCTTGCCTGGACGGTAACATCGAGAGCTGTGGTTGGTTCATCGGCAATTAAAATTTGAGGAGAGCAACTCATTGCCATGGCTATCATAACACGTTGTTTCTGGCCTCCACTAATTTGGTGAGGATATGCCGAAAACATTTGCTCAGGCCTTGGTAGCTCAACTTTTTCAAAGAGCTCAATGGTTTGTTGGCGTGCTTCCTTCTTTGAAAGTTTCTTATGAAGTATTAATGCCTCTGCAACCTGATAGCCACAAGTAAAAACAGGATTTAGCGAAGTCATAGGTTCCTGAAAGATCATGGCTATCTCATTACCACGAAATGTTCTCATTTCGCTCTCAGGAATTGTGAGGAGGTCCAGGTTTCCTTTATCCCGGGATTGATAATGAACTTCTCCCCCGCTGATAATTCCCGGTGCAGAGATCAGGCGCATTACAGACAAAGAGGTGACCGATTTCCCGGAGCCGGATTCCCCGACAATGCCAAGAGTTTCACCTTTATTTAAAGAAAAGCTGATTCCTTTGACAGCAGGATTCCTGCCTTCTTCGGTAATAAATTCTGTTTGCAGGTTCTTTACTTCCAGCAATGGAACCATTGTTCTAGTGTTAATAGCCAGCTACAAATGTAAAAAAAGACTCCTTGAATCAGACTTCATAGAAATTCATTCCTGAAATGTTGTGAACAGAATTGATGAATGAATTTATCAGCCCAACCACTTATTCCCTGTTTAAGCCACTTATCCAAAAGATGAGCCACTTGTGTATTGGAGCTAACAAAAGCAGCCGGTCTTGACGTTTCTTTGACTAAGAATTTTAAACAAGGAATTAAACAATTTAAAATAACCGGTCATGAAAACTCAAACTACCCTCCGCCAAAACAAGATGAACAACACACTCCGTTCTATTCTTGCTTCTTCTTTGATCGCAATTACCATGATGAGTTGCACCAAAGAAAACATTGAACCGGCAACTGTTAATTCATTTGAAAATGCCCGCAAACGTTCTAACCTTGCTGTTGATCAAAATGCTACTCGTACAACAATTGAGAATGCGAATAACAATGCTCAGGCACTTGTAGAATTCATCACTACAGAAACTATCAATGAGCCTGCATACAAAATAATTATCTCAAGATATGCCGATGTATTCATCAGTCAAGTTGGTGAACCTGCCGATCAATTTAATCAATTTCGCCTGAGCCCTGTTAAGTTTACACACTTGCTGGACTATATCGAAACTTACAACAATAACGATCAGGCTTTCACAGCATCAAACAGTTTGGCCTTCAACATCAATACCGTAGCATTTCGTTCTTGCAATACCTGTGATGTTAACACATTCCACAACAATGGCAATGCACAGGAACGCATAGAAATGAATGTATTTATGACTGAAGTTGATCGGATCATTGACCTCCGTTCTCTCATACACCAACATAATAATAATGCAAGCAAGTGAAAATAAATGGAAAGGTCTTCTTCATCCCCTCTGAACGAAGATAACGAGCTACCATGCTGAGGACAAGTCAAATCAACTGCGTAACACGAAACACAAGGCTTGTTTTCACACTAACACTTTTCTATAGCTCAATGCCGGCACTCCTGAATGTGCCGGCATTCTTTTTTTATTGAGTAACGAATTCAATGTCGCTTTCTGCTATCAGTTTTTCTCCTCTGAATTTCCGCATAATCTGAGCTATTGTCAGGACGTCTTTTTCACAATACTTTCGAATGCGATCAAGGTCATTCTCTTTCCAATATACTTCTCCTACCTGACTTCCGTCGATATCGTCTTTTGGTGTTGGGATACCAAAGACTGCAGCAAGTAAATTGAGAGTTGTATAAGACTTATAATCTCCAAACTTCCATAGCTCCATTGTGTCAAGATGATTCACCTCCCAGGGCTTTTTACCGGGAGTATTAAGGACTTCCGGCAATGGTATGCCATGAATGACCATCCTTCTACTTAAAAATGGAAAATCAAATTCTTTTCCATTATGAGCACATAGAAGTTTCTGTGGAGAGGTACAAAAATTCTCAAGCACTTCAGCAAATTCCCGGAGAATTTTGAGTTCATCATGACTTGCAAAAGAAGTTAATCTAAATACTTCATCCTTCGAAAAAATTCCGCAGCTAATACAGATAACTTTTCCGAATTCTGCATAGATACCTGCACGATTATAATTATGATCCGGACTTTCTTCTACAGACATCCGAAATGTTTGTGATTTTTTTTCCCAGAGCTGTTTAAAATTATCGGGAACTTGTTCGAAGGTTGGATACTGAGGGACAGTTTCAATATCCAGAAACAAAATATTGCTGAGTTGTATGTTTTCGAGCATGACGGCTTGTTAAGACTGTGAAAATTTCAATGCTCAAAATAAAAGCAAGCTAGTCAGATTTGCAATCTCATAAATGTGTTATTCTCACATTCTTTTGAAACGGAACAAAAATGCTTGGGTATAATCAGAAGTTTTTACGACTTAATTTGAATAAAATGCGGGTGTGAAGAATCTAATTGATCACAGACTGACGACTCCACACCTCACCATTCCATTTTTCGTAACGAAGCATCCCGGTATGTTTTCCGTACCAGATCTTTCTGATCACAGGCGAGATCGATGTGCTTGTAGTTGAATCGATCATGGTATTTGGGAATTTCTGAGTGTTTATCTCTATAGTAATAAAAGAATTCTCAATAATATTGTATTTAAAAACAGCTTGTGAACCCAGACTAAGTGTCAGGTAGCGTGAAGATTCGAGACCATTATCATGCTGAAAAAATGCATCGAAATTAATTCCGTCAGGTAGTCTCCACAGTTGATTCATGGCCTCATTTCCTACCCGGTCACAATCATCTTCTGTGAGTGGTAATATTCTATATACCGGTGAATTAACATATACATATGCAGTATCACCAAATTGATTTTTATAAAGAAAAGTGTGTGAAGTCGACTGAATATATTTTTTTTCTTCAGAGTTAATTGGTCCATCCAACAGGTTCAAACAATGCTTGGTGCATCCTGATGTAAAGATTAATAAAGCCCCTGCAATAAAAAGTAACTTTTTCATGCCTGTAGATTCTCTTCTATTTAAGTGTTAAAGTGACGAAATTAAGCAGGAAATATAAGAAAAAGCCCTGAAAGCCCCACTACTATTGCTATTTAAAGGTTAGGCAAAATGAATGAATTTACGGGAATAGGGCGTTCTGCTTGACAAATGTTCTGGATAAAATGCCCTGAAGGTTATTTTGGATAATCTATTACTAAATTAAAAAAACAAACCTACTGTATCATAACCCCCTTCTTATTCAATACAGGGATCAAAGTAAGATTCTCTTCGCGTACACTTTCCGGTAAGAAGACATACTTTTTGTCGTACATCACTTTGTTTTTGTAGAAGCTTACCCAGTACTCATTATTCAGTCCCAGGAGGTCATCCATCAGGGGTTCAATTTTCGCATATTCCTGTGGCTCTACTGTGCCAATAAGATGACGAAGGACGCTTGTCTTGACTTCTCTTCCTTCAAAAATGCCATAACCTTTGGAACTTACCAATACACCGTAGATTTCCTCATCATAAAGGTTTATCAGATAAACATTCCAAACAAGTTCATCCAACTCATTTTTTTCCTGCACGATCGCAACAACGATCTTCTCTACAATCAATTGAGGAATATCTTTCAACATAATTGCAAAGATAAAAAAATCAAATCGTCAATCTAAATCTTTGCTCTCACAAAATGTATCAAGTACTCCGTCAACATAAGTAATAAGGTCGGTGTAATGATTGGTGGGTAGTTTTTCTCCTCTTTGATTTCCAAGTCGAACCATGATAAGTTTTTCATCAGGGATTACAAGGATATATTGCCCCAGAATTCCTCTTGCATAAAATATTTGATGACCCCTGTGATTCAGAAGCCACCATTGGTATCCGTAATAATCAACAGGGATATCCTTTTCATCAGGAATTTCACAAGGCGTCAGAGATGCACGTACATACTCAGAAGAAACGATCTTTTTTCCATTCCATCTTCCACCATCGAGCATTAATTTTCCAATGCGGGCAAAATCCCGAGCAGTTGAATAGAAACAGCAATAAGATTTTTCTGTTCCTCCTCTTTTATCCAATGACCAAAAAGCAGGATGAACGGCTCCGATCGGCTCCCATAATTTTTTAGATGCATATTCAGAAAGAGGCATAGAGCTGACTTTCTCTAAAATTGCCGATAGTAGTAGTGAGTTACAACTCATGTACCTGAATTTTTTACCGGGCTCTTCCACAACTTCCAGACTGCTGATAATTTTCATCAGGTCATCACCGTAATATGCTTCTGTGGTTTTTGAAAACAAGCTGGTATAGCTTTCATCCCAGTTCAAACCTGAGCTCATGGTAAGCAGATGCCGGATCTGAAGTTTTGCATTCAGACCATCAGAAAATTCAGGTAAATATTTTCCAACGGGATCATAAATATTTAACAAGCCTTCGTCAGCAGCAATCCCGGTAAGCAATCCGACAATACTTTTCGCTACGGAAAAGGAATTACTTACCGTGTTCTCATTGTGCTTATCCCAATATTGCTCATAGCGTATTGAGTCGTCTTTGATGACAAGAAAGGCTACGCTTTCCTTTTCTTCCAGCATCAAATTGGTTTTTGCATCAGGCTTCCTGCTATTATAGTCCTTCCCTTCTGACCATTTCTTGCCGGGCTCAGTATTCACTATTCTTGAATCAAAAATATCAAGATCATCGATGTCAGGATAAGTATATACTAGTGTTTTATAGATATAAGTATAGCCGGTGATCCAAATGGCCATATGTATACTAAAGAAAATAAAGATCAGTCCCCAAAATATTTTGGTTCCTAAAGAAATCCGTGTTTGTGATCTATTCATTTGTCTGCAAGATAAACGGAAAGCATTTAAAGAACACAGCGGTCTGTGTGACTTATAAACTCAGCTTGTTGATTGCAGGAATATGAAAAAAAAATAACGTTAATTTTTTATTACCGGATGTTCAGGGGAAAGTTCCATTCCGAAAAGATCTGCTATATGTCCTCTGAGCTTCAACTTCACTTCTTCAATATCCTGCTTTATTCCCAATTCTTTCTCCATGGAAGTGACTGATTTTTCAGTGATACCGCAAGGGATGATGTAATTAAAATAATCCAATGCCGTATTTACATTAAATGCAAAACCATGCATTGTAACCCAACGAGAGCAGCGAACTCCAAGAGCACATATTTTTCTGGCTTTTATTGGAGCTTCAGGGTCAAGCCAGACACCCGTGAAACCGGGATAGCGATCTCCTTTGATGCCGTATTCTGCCAAAGTCAAGATAACAGCTTCTTCAAGCAATCGTAAATATTTATGTATGTCGGTAAAGAAAAGATCCATGTCAAGGATAGGATAACCTACAATCTGTCCGGGACCATGATAGGTAATGTCACCCCCTCTGTTGTTCTTATAAAAAGAGGCATTTATTCCTTTAAGCTCTTCGCTGCTGACTAAGAGATTTTTCTCTTCGCCACTCCTCCCGAGAGTAAAGACATGCGGATGTTCACAAAAGATCAGATAGTGATTTTGAACTTCCTGTTCTGTGACCGGGAGCTCCCTGTTTCTAAGCTTACGCGCTATCAATTCCTGAAAAAGAATTTCCTGATAGTCCCAGGCTTCTTTATAGTCTATTAATCCAATGTCTCGAAAGCGGACGTTTTGCATAGATTATATTTGCGATCAAATGCAGGAAAAACTCCGCAGGATATAACTTAAATCTTGGCGAGCTCTCCCTTAAGATGATTGATAATATTTATTTCTGTAGCGTCAACCTTGCGTTTATCTGCCAGGAGGCAGGATACAAAGTCAGTGAGATGGATAAGGTACAAAGTACGCTCCAGTTGCGTGTTACCCTTTGACCATAATTCCTTCAAGTGAGGAGTATATTTAGAGAAAACTTTTTTACTGATCTCTATCCTGGCTTGCGTTCTGCTGTAATCTGTTTTATTTCTAATCAGCAAAACCGCCAATTCAGGGTGCATTTCTGTCCAGCCTACAAGTTCATTGTGATTCATCTCCGGAAGAATATTATGCCAGCAAAGCATTTTGCTATTCTCATTGATTTGCTGTCGAAAACGTGTAGCCACGCCGTTATATCCGTCAGAAATATAAAGCACAGGGATTTTATTCAGAAAAAAATCCGCCAGATCATTTGCTTCCTGTAGAATATTCTTTTGCTCCGCTTCGAGTAATTGAATTGTCGAATCTAACTCTTTTCTAAAGTTAGAAGGGATTAATTTCATTCCTTCGAGAACAAAAAACAGCTGAGTAAGAGAATAACCAAGGCAAGATCTTGGTGGCATCCCGGAAGGGATGAGAATGATATCAAGCTTTTCTTGTTTTGCAAGGTTTTCAACCTGTCCTCCTGAAGTAATGCAAACTATTTTAGCCTTTTTTTCAAGCGCAGAATTCATTGCTTGTAAGGTCTCTTCTGTATTTCCTGAGTAAGACGACACGATGACCAGGGTGTTCTCATTCACGAAAGCCGGAAGGAAATAATCTTTGTTCACCAACACAGGTACAGAGCAACTTTGTGCTACAACCTCAGCAACAATAGTCCCGCCAATACCGCTACCACCCAAACCGGTGATCAATACGTTATTGATTTTACTCGTCGGCTTAGTAAAAACTGCCTTCTCACCAATTTGCACAGCTTCCTTCAGTTGTTCTGAAAAATTCTGTACCAGCTCATTCATACTCTTCATGGTTTCCGCAAATTAAGCTGCAAAAATAGTCGAAATTGCCGAAACTCAATGCTTTTCTGAGAGGATTAGCTGTCTTTTGTTCAATTCAAGCTATGCCGGAAATCAAACAAATAAGTTTTGTAGGATTAATAAATGAATAAGGGCTTTGGCGGGGCTTTTTTTATCTTTGTCCTCGCAATTTACAATACAATGGAACTGAACGAACAAGAACTAATACGCAGACAGAAAATTGAAGAATTAACAGGACAAGGCATCAATCCATATCCTGCAGAACTTTGGGAGGTGAACTGTTCATCCAAAGAGATCTTAAATGAGTCCGAAAGCAATCCGGATAAATTTAAGGATATTCAATTTGCAGGACGTATCATGAGCGTTCGTGATATGGGAAAAGCAGCTTTTGCAGTTCTTCAGGATTCCGTTGGGCGGATCCAAATTTATGTAAGGAGAGATGATATTTGCCCGGGAGAAGACAAATCAGCCTATGATTTCCTTTTCAAGAAGATGCTGGACATAGGTGATATCATAGGGGTGAAAGGATATGTTTTTAAAACAAAGACAGGTGAAACTTCTATTCATGTCACGACAGTTAAATTATTGAGCAAGGCTTTAAAGCCATTACCTATAGTCAAGCAGGATGCAGACGGACAAGTGCATGATGCATTCACTGATCCGGAGCAACGTTATCGCCAGAGATATGTCGATCTTATTGTAAATCCGGAAGTGAAGGAAGCATTTCTGAAAAGAACGCAACTTACCAATACCATGCGTCAATTTCTAAATGAGAAAGGATATCTCGAAGTTGAAACACCTATACTCCAGCCATTATATGGCGGAGCGGCAGCAAGGCCATTCAAGACGCATCATAATACTCTTGATATGACATTGTATCTGCGTATCGCCAATGAACTTTATTTGAAACGTTTGATCGTTGGTGGCTTCGATGGAGTATATGAATTTGCAAAAGATTTTCGTAATGAAGGCATGTCCCGCTTTCATAATCCCGAATTTACACAGGTAGAATTGTACGTTGCATATAAAGATTATGAATGGATGATGGATCTTGTAGAGGAAATGGTCGAAAAAATTGCCATCGCTTTACACGGAACCACTGAAGTAACTGTCGGAAAGCATAAAATCAATTTTAAGCGCCCATGGAAAAGATTTACTATGTATGAATCAATTCAACACTATACCGGAGTGGACATTTCAAACATGACTGAAGAAGAAATGGCTGCAGCCGCAAAAAAAATGGGAATACATGTTGACTCATCTATGGGTCGCGGTAAAATTATCGATGAGATCTTTGGTGAAAAGGTTGAAGCGGATCTTATCCAACCAACATTCATCACAGATTATCCTGTTGAGATGAGTCCGCTTGCCAAAAAACACCGCAGCAAACCCGGACTGGTAGAGCGATTTGAAGCTGTATGTAATGGTAAAGAGATCTGCAATGCATTCTCCGAGCTAAACGATCCTATTGATCAACGGAAGCGATTTGAGGAACAACTTGAACTCGGAAAACGCGGTGATGAAGAAGCTATGCAGCTTGATGAAGATTTTCTTCGATCACTTGAATATGGAATGCCTCCGACGGCAGGACTCGGAATCGGTATAGATCGTCTTACAATGATCATGACAAATTCTGCCTCAATACAAGATGTTCTTTTCTTTCCTCAGATGCGTCCTGAAAAACAAGAAGCTGAAGTTTGAGAATAATTCTCAAAAGAAATGAATAACCAATATAGTTAACGAAATCTGCAAATTAAACAAAGGTCATGAATAATCTTCGTCAAATAGTCATAGTTATTATTGCATCCATCTGGATGTTATCATGTTCCACAGGGAGCAAAGTGCTTTTGACGAACGATCAGATGAAGGCGAAGTTAAAGACTCATATTTCTACTTTGGCTTCTGATGAATTCGAAGGGCGTGAAGCAGGGACAGAAGGAGAAAAAAAAGCGTCGGATTATATTTCCAAAGAGTTTAAAAAGATAGGCCTATCTAAAAAAGGCAGCTCAGGTTATTTGCAGGAATTCTCATTTACAGATGGTGCAAGTTTCGGTTCAAGTAATCAGTTAATTATTAATATCAGCAGATATAAACTTGATGAAGATTTCTACCCTCTGCCCTACTCTTCAAACGGTGTTATAACCGGATACATTGCACGTGTTGGTTATGGGATTATTGACCAACAATTGAATCGCAATGATTACATGGGTACCGGCAATGTGAACAAAAAAATATTTCTTATTGAATCAGGGACTCCTGACGGGAACAATCCACATGGTAAATTCGGAGAATGGACAGACCTTCGTAAAAAAATTGATCTTGCCATTTCAAAAGGTGCGGTTGCTGTAATTTTTATCAATAGCGACTCAACACAAGAAAATCCCAAGGCTGACTGGAATATGCGCACAACGGCTTCAAGCATACCTGTGATGTTTGTAAAAGGTGATGCCGCAAAATTCTTGAAGGATAGTGTGGTGACAAATTGTACCATGGGAGTTGAAATCGAAAAAATTGAAAAGAAAGGTCATAACGTAATAGGTTATATTGATAACAAAGCTGCACATACCATTGTCATCGGAGCGCACTTCGATCACCTCGGCTATGGTGATGAAGGATCCTTGTACAGAGGAGAAAAAGCTATCCATAATGGTGCTGACGATAATGCCAGTGGCACCGGAGCCCTCATCGAACTAGCGCGCTTTGCAAAGGCTTCAGGAATGAAGAATAATAATTATTTGTTCATTGCATTCTCAGGAGAAGAAAAAGGTTTGCTAGGTTCTAATTATTTCGTAAAGCATCCGACTATTGATCTTAAATCCGTCTCCTACATGTTAAATATGGATATGGTAGGAAGATTAAAGACTGATGAAAAAGTTCTTATAGTTAATGGCAGCGGAACAACACCAAGGTGGAAGACATTACTTGACTCTGTAGCTGTTGACAATATTAAAATTAAAGATACTGAATCAGGAGTCGGGCCAAGTGATCATACTTCGTTTTATCTGCAGGATATTCCTGTTCTTCACTTTTTTAGCGGTACACATAGCGATTACCACAAACCGGGGGATGATGAAGAAAAGATCAATTATGATGGTGCTGTGTCGATTATCGTGATCATAAAAAATATTTTGCAAAAAACTAACTCGTCTGAAAAGCTTGTCTTCACTAAAACAAAGGACAGTGATAATGAAGATGCACCAAAATTCAAAGTAACCCTCGGCGTTGTCCCCGACTATGCATTTGAAGGTGAAGGTATGAGAATTGACGGGGTAACAGATGATCGTCCGGCTGCAAAAGCCGGACTTGAACCCGGTGATGTCGTGATACAGTTGGGAGAATACAAAGTTCTTGACATGATGAGTTATATGAAAGCGCTTAGCAAATTTTCGAAAGGTGATACGACAAAAGTAAAAGTACTTCGCAGAAATCAGGAGATTGAAAGGGACATTACATTTTAATCTATGAATAAAGCTAATAGTATTTCTGTAATTGGTGGTGGAAGCTGGGCAACAGCTCTGGTAAAAATCCTTTCCAACAATGTTGAAAATATTCATTGGTGGGTTCGCAGTGAAGAGACAGCTGCTTTCATTCGCAAATACAAACACAACCCAAATTATCTTACTGATGTGGAGATCAAGCAGGAGAAGGTAAAGGTAAGTACTAATTTACCTTCCGTTTTATCCTCTGCAGATACTATCATCCTTGCAGTTCCTTCAGCCTTTTTGAAGGATACTTTAAAAAATATCAGTGCCTTAGATTTCAAAAACAAGATTGTGATCTCTGCAATCAAAGGAATTATTCCTGATGACCTTTTGATCGTTGGTGATTTTCTGCAGAAACAATTTGAAATTCCGGCTTCGTCAATCGGAGTGATTACCGGTCCTTGCCATGCAGAAGAGGTTGCTATGGAAAGGCTTTCATACCTGACAGTCGCTTGTCAGGATATTGAAAAAGGGAATCGCATTGCGGAACAACTGGCTTGTCGCTATATCAAAACCAAGGTGAGTGACGATATATATGGAACGGAATATTCGGCTGTTTTAAAAAATGTAATTGCAATAGCGAGTGGGATTTGTCATGGCGTCGGCTACGGAGATAATTACCAGGCTGTCCTCATCTCAAATGCCATTCAGGAAATAAAACGTTTTGTTGACGCTGTCCACCCTATTGACAGAGACATCAACGACTCAGCTTACCTGGGAGATTTATTGGTGACATCATACTCCTCATTTAGTCGCAACAGAATGTTCGGGACAATGGTTGGAAAAGGTTATTCAGTAAAATTTGCCCAGCTTGAAATGAACATGATCGCTGAAGGCTATTATGCTACGCAGTGTATTTATGAGATCAACAAAAAACTGAACGTACATATGCCTATTACCTCTGCAGTATATCGCATTTTGTATGAAAAAATTGCACCCCGGATCGAGATGAAACTTTTATCAGATCAGTTAAGCTGATCTTAGGTTTCCTTTTCCTCTTTATTATTCTCAGAAGAATGAAAATAATCAAAAACTTTTGATGCCTTTGATTTTCCGATCACTTCAATTAATTCTTCGAGCCCGGCTTCTTTTATTTGTTTCACTGATTTAAAATGTCTCAGCAAAGCTTCTGATGCAGCTTGCCCAATTCCCTTGATGGATGACAATTCAGTTTTTACGAAACCTTTGCTCCTCCGGTTCCTATGATGTGTGATACCAAATCGATGAACCTCATCACGTAAATGCTGAATGATCCGCAACGTTTCACTTTTTTTATCAATGTACAAAGGGGCTGAATCCCCCGGAAAATAAATTTCTTCCAGGCGCTTGGCAATTCCGATGACAGCCATTTTACCTCTAAGTCCCAGTTTATCCAGACTGTTCATTGCAGCACTAAGTTGTCCTTTGCCTCCATCGATCACGATCAGTTGCGGTAGATCTGATGCTTCATCTATCATTCGCTTATAACGACGATAGATCACCTCTTCCATTGATGCAAAATCATCCGGCCCTTCGACGGACTTAATATTAAAATGTCTGTATTCTTTTTTTGCCGGTTTTCCATTAATAAAAACACTCATTGCTGCTACAGCATAATCTCCCTGAATATTCGAGTTATCAAAACATTCAATCCGTTTTGGCAATTCAGTCAGACGAAGATCTTTCTTGATCTGTTCAAGAGTGCGAAGAGTTCGGTTCTCAGGATTGAGTTTTTCCAGTTGTAAGTTTTTCTCTCTAAGGTAATTTTTCACGTTAGACTCCGACAATGTCAGAAGATGCTTTTTATCACCAATTTTCGGGACGGTAAAACTTGTATTTTCAAGTTCCATTTCCACTTCAAAGGGAACGATGATCTCAGTAGAATCACTTTGAAATCTTGTGCGCAAGTCTGCAATAGCTATTTCTAATAATTCGGCAGGTGTCTCATCAAGTTTTCTTTTTAGTTCTACAGTATGTCCCTGAATAATTGCACCACTCATGATGCGTAAATAATTTACATAGGCAGTATCATCTTCGGTGATGATAGAATAAACATCTGTGTTGTGAATTGAAGGATTAACGACAACGGATTTTGATTTGAATTTTTCAAGAAGTTCTATCTTTTCCTTTGTCAGTTGAGCATTCTCATAGTCTATATTTTCAGAATATAATTGCATGAGATCTTTCAAATGCTGGATCACCATATTGATGTTTCCTTTTAGGATGTGTCTGATCTGCTTTATACTCTCATCATAATCATCCTGATCCTGTAATCCTGCACATGGACCTTTACAATTACCCATATGATACTCAAGGCAAACTTTAAATTTTTTTTTCTCTATATTCTCTTCAGATAAATTATAGTTACAGTTCCTTAATTTATGTAAGGAAGTGATCAATTCAAGCAGGGTATTAATCATCCTCACCGGAGTATAAGGGCCGAAGTACTCCGATCCGTCACGGATCATTTTTCTGGTTGAGAATACACGAGGAAACCTTTCATTCTTGATGCATATCCACGGATAAGTCTTATCATCCTTTAAATTGACATTGTATCTTGGCTGATGCTTTTTTATAAGACTATTTTCAAGAAGCAAGGCATCCATCTCAGTATTCACCACAAGCGTTTTGATGTCTGCGACTTTTTTGACAAGCACTGCTGTCTTTCCACTTTCATGGCGGTCTTTATGAAAATAAGAACTAACTCTTTTCTTTAGAGACTTCGCTTTGCCGATATACAACAAGGATCCTTCCTTATCAAAAAACTGATAAATACCCGGACGATCCGGTAATGAAGATAAAATATGTTCAATCTGTTCGGACATCGATGACACGAAACTAATCAAATTTCTTCCTGCAAATATTAAAATATGGAAGGTCGAAAGAAAACGAAAGAATTTTTTTGATTAGAGTCCGTATTGGCTCAGGAGATAAACCATTGCACCCATAGCTGCTGCTCCCAAGTGCAATTCTCTCTTATTTATTTTATCGAAAGTGTCACTTGCTGCATGGTGAACATCAAAATAACGTTGTGATTCAATGACTAGACCTATGAGTGGAGTATTAAGATGCTTTTGAAGCGGCCCAATGTCGGTGCCCCCATGTTCGTAGTCAAAATGCCAAATATTATATCTCCGGAACAGTGGCATCCATGCTTTGATCTTAGCCTGCTTTTCAGTTTCCATATCCAAGCCAAAACCATAAGGAGCAAAGGCACCTGCATCACTTTCTATAGCCGCAATATGTTTTTCAATTTTACGGGCAGCTTCTTCTGCGTATACTTTTCCACCCATTACACCATTCTCTTCATTCATCCAGGCAACAACACGTATGGTACGCTTAGGTTTTATTTTCAATGCTTTGAAAGTCCGGATGATCTCAATACCCTGAACTACTCCTGCACCGTCATCATGTGCACCATGGCCTACATCCCATGAATCAAGATGACCGCCAACGCTAATAAATTCTTCAGGGAATTCTGATCCCTTCATCTCGGCGATCACGTTGTAGGATAATACGCTATCCAATGTCCTGCAATCCATCTGCAAAAAAAACTGTGTCTTTGAATCAGCTTTAAGAATTCTACTTAGCAGATTTGCGGCATTTGTGCTGATGGCAGCGCAAGGAATTTTAGGCAAAGAATCATTATATCCCATTGCACCGGTATGTGGAAAGTCATCCTCTGTATTCGTCATAGACCTGCAAATTGTTGCAACCGCACCATAACGTGCCGCTTCACTCGGAGCAGCCCAGCGATATTTTCCCGCTTCTGAATATGCTGCAAATGTGTTTACATAACTCTCATTGAAAGGGTGATTAAAAAAAACAATCTTCCCTTTGATTTTTTCTTCACCGAGTTGTTTTAGTTCATCGAAATCATATACTTCAATAACATCAGCCCTGATTCCCTCTTTTGGAGTGGCCACTGATCTGCCCAAGGCAAGCACCGGAACATTCTGAGCATTGTTCTTACTGTCGATGATCTGAGCGATTTCCTTTTTCCCACGCACCCAATGCGGCACCATTACTTCCTGCAACCAAACAGTATCTGCTCCTGCTTCTTTGAACATTTGTTCAGCAAAAACCACTGCCTTCTCTGCTCCGACTGATCCACTAAGGCGATGACCAACATCAAAACATAGGGAACGAAGCCAATCGTATGCCTTAGCATTATTCAAGGTCTCTGAATAGATTTGATTGACAATGCTACTATCAGTTTCTTGTCCATGACCAAGAGAACTGAACAAAGTCAGCAGAATGAGAGAGAATATCTTTTTCATATAATTTATTGGGTAAATATAGCAATTTTCGGGTTTTAGAAGCTACATTTTAATGCGGGTCAATACGTGCTAAACAATCGAAGCACAAGAATTAATCAGCTTGCAATCACCATGAATAAATAAACAGATACGTATCATAAATTCAAATTCTATTGCTAAAGCAATTGTAAATACTCCAATTACTACCTTATTAGAGCCCCGCGGAATAATTCATTCAAATTTTTCCTACCTTACGGATTCTAATAGAAATTGATATGCAAGAGACATTAAAAAGAAGTTCTACCTCCAATGCTGACGTTAGGCAATTAAGTCCTGAGGCATTGTGGAAAAATTTTGCTGATCTGAATGCAATACCCCGAGCATCGAAAAATGAAGCTCAGGTAATTAAGTTCATACAGGATTTTGGAGCTAAGCTCGGATTGCCCGTCCACACTGACAAGGTAGGCAATGTGATCATCAAAAAACCGGCATTCAAAGGAATGGAAAACAGGGTAAGGGTTGCATTGCAAAGCCATCTTGACATGGTTCATCAAAAAAATGCAGAAAGCAATTTTGATTTTTCTAAAGAAGGCATCAATATGTATGTAGATGGCGATTGGGTAAAAGCTGAAGGCACGACTCTTGGTGCCGATAATGGTATCGGTGTTGCATCCATCATGACATTGCTTGCATCGAAGGACATTGCGCATCCTCCGCTTGAGGCATTATTTACAATTGATGAAGAAACCGGAATGACCGGAGCTCTTGGCTTGGAAGGTGGCTTACTCGATGCAAAAATTTTATTAAACCTGGATACAGAAGAAGACAACGAGCTAACTATAGGTTGTGCCGGAGGAATTGACGTGACAATAAAAGGTAAATATAAAAGTATTCCGACTGCTGATGGCAGTATCGCATTTAAAGTTCAGTTAAAAGGCCTGGCAGGTGGTCACTCCGGCATGGATATTCATAAAGGAAGAGCCAATGCAAATAAAATAATGAACAGATTTCTTCGCGAAGCTTCTACTGAACATAAGCTGCAGATTCATTCTGTGGATGGGGGCAGTTTAAGAAATGCCATTCCAAGAGAGTCTGTTTCTGTTGTTGCTTTGCCCGAGGACCAGAAAGGGTCTTTCTTTAATTTCGTTTCGGAGTTTGAAAAAACCATCAAAGATGAATACAGAAGTACTGATCCATCTATGCAAATTATTGCAACAACTAATCCTGTTCCTGACAGTGTACTTGATCCCGGTTCGCAAAAACAATTAATCAATAGTATTTATGCTTGTCCGAATGGTATCTATCGCATGAGCCCGGATATTCCCGGCTTGGTTCAAACTTCAAATAATGTAGCACGTATACTGATTAAAGATGGTGAATACTCGGTTCTCTGCCTAACACGCAGTTCAATAAATTCTGAAAAGTTGGATGAAGCCAATGCTATTCGCAGCGTTTTTGAACTCATCGGTGCGGATGTCAGTTATGGAGGGCAGTATCCGGGTTGGGCAGCCAGACCTGATACATCGATCGTGAAACTGATGACAGAAATCTACAAAGAACTATTTGAAGACGCACCTAAAGTGAATGCAGTTCATGCAGGCTTAGAATGCGGTATACTTGGAACTAATTATCCGGAGATGGAAATGATCTCATTTGGTCCCAACATTCATGGAGCACATTCGCCGGATGAAAAAGTTCAGATCAGTAGTGTAAATAAGTACTGGAAATATTTATTGGAAACTTTAAAAAGAATACCTTCAGAGAAATGAACAGATTTAACCAAAAATTTTCGAGCCTGGCATTTTTAGTGTGCATTTGCTGTTTAAATGTACTTGGTCAAAGTCCCGCCAAGAGCGATAAAGAAGTTCGTAAAATTCTTGACGAGCAGTTGTTTGAGCCTGATGAAGGCATGCAGCTTATCCAAAATGAAAAATTCGAAGATGCCAATGTTTATCTTAATGATATTCTTGCCAAAGATGATTTAAACAAGGAAGCTTACTTTAAACGTGGAGTAGTAAATTGGGAATTGAGTGACACTGTCGCTGCCTGCCGCGACTGGAGCTCTGTACTTGCATTAGGTGATACAGCTACTTTTATGCTGCTGGAAGCACAGTGTCATAGTACCATGATCATTGAAGATGAAATAATTCCTGCTAAAGAATACAAAAAGCTTTTCAGTGCAGAGCTAAGTAAAAAGGCCGGTGAAGATCCAAAAATGGCAAAGACCGTCGTTGAGCAGATGCCTGAATTTCCGGGTGGTGATATGGCCTTGATTAATTACTTCAAGAAGAATATGCAATATCCTGATGAAGCGAAAAAGAAAAATGTTCAGGGCAGAGTTTTTGTTAATTTTATCATCAGTCCGAAAGGCAAAGTTTTATTTCCCTATGTTGTAAGAGGAATCGGTGCAGGTTGTGATGAAGAAGCAATTCGGCTAATCAAAAACCTGCCCGAATGGAAAGCAGGTAAACAAGGTGGGAAAGCTGTGATGGTACGGTACAATCTTCCTGTAAAATTTTCTCTCTAGGTTTTGCCAAAATTAGTTTTTTAGAACACTCACTGTGCCACGGTAGATTTCATTTCCCTCGTCTGTAAACAATCGAAGTAAATAATAATAAACTCCATCTTTTTCATCCTTAGGATTCCAGAGAGAGTGTTTATTTTGTGTTTCATAGAGCTTTTGACCCCATCTGTTAAATATCTGCAAGTTGAATCGTTGAGAAAGTCCGCTTATGTTGAATACATCGTTCTTCCCGTCTCCGTTTGGTGTGATAACATTCGGAATAAACAGGGTATCGCATTTAACTGTTGAAACTATAACCTGAGATGTATATGTTGATACACCGTCAGAATTTGTAACTCTCAATTCAACGTTGTACGTTCCAGCAGTAGGATAACAAACAGGTGGCGGTATTTGTCCGCTAAAACTCTGAGGCACCCCTCCGTTGAAGGTCCAGTCCCAGGTGTCAACAGTATTTAAACTTGCGTCTGTAAACTGATAACATGTCTGAGGACAAATTGTATCAAGCACAGTAGTAAATGCTGCTCCGGGTGGAATGTTTTCACATACAAGCTTCATGGTGAAAAACGGAGGCGCTGAACTAATGATCAAGGTGTCAACAGAAGGATCTACAGATTCTTCGTTAACCAATAAATAGCTGACTTCAATTGTATCCGGACTTACAACAAATGTGACAGGACTTGTATAACATGGTATTTGACCGGCCATATCGGATTTTAGAATAAAGGCATCGCGGTAATAAGTCGGAGGTCTCATATCACCGGTGAAAGCAAATCCACCATCCTTAGTTTGTACAACTTCAAAAGAATAATTGGTAAACATTGGTGATACCGGATATTGATAGGACCAGGGTACATTTCCGGATGGATCGATCATAGCCATCATTATATTTCTTTCATCAAAACTTCCCATATCCCCAACCATAATCAATGATCCATCAGCCTGTGGAATGATATCTCTTGCAACCTCCCAATGATTAAGAGATAATGTAGCATCATAGCTCTTTGATTCAAAAAAATTCCCTGTACTGTCGAAACGTTGTATTTGTATGTCATACTCCGAGGATAAAGTATAACCCAGTGTTGAGATAATCCATTTTCCATCATGCCAGACAATTGAATTCGGTTCACAACTATAAAATAAACCTGTGACAGTTGTGCTCAACTGATTGCCTGCTGAATCTATTATAAGTAAAAAATTATTGTCATTGATTGGCGTTCCAATACCATAGCTATTTGTTTTGCCCAGAATTCCCAAACGACCATGGCCATCCGGTACAGCATCAACCGGACTGAATCCATAAGTCCCTGTAAAGCGACGAGACCAAATTCTACCTCCTGCCGTATCCAATTTATGAACAAGTACGCCCGGGTATCCTCCCGTATTATATGTTGAAGTGCAAACGACATAGACATAATCGCCATCCACATCTATATCAATGGCATTATCACTTTGTGTGAGGCTTAAAGATCTGTTCCAGATCTCATTTCCCAGGCTGTCTAGTTTTAATACTACAGTATGAAAATTACCCGGACTAAAAACTGTCCAGGAAGCCATCAACAAATAGAAACCCCCATCACCGGATTTCACTAATCTGGAAGGCACATTTTTAGCATTTGCCCCGTAACTTTTTGTCCATTCCTGTTCGCCGTTCCTATCTGTCTTAAAAAGCACAGATTTTATTCCAATACTATCAGGCAATATAGAAGTGACTACAAAACCTCCGTCATCTGTTTCTACCAGAGATGTACCGTAACCACTGTCAGGCCCACCATAAGTTTTTAAAAAGGTAGATTGGGCATCGATCGTGCTTCGGAACAAAACAAAAAAAAGCAGGATCGCTGATTGGTAAAATAATTTCATGTGTAATAGATAATATACTATTCACAAGATAGGAAAATACGATTTAGGAGGGATGTTAAATATGGTTAATGTTGTGTTGCAAAAAAAATTTCTTAGGGTAGATAAAAAAGTGTGAGTGAACGATACAATGTAAGTTTTGGGCTCTGCTTAATAGCTTTGTTTATGGACACCGCTCACTGCCCTCCCTGAGGGGTCATTCATATTCTGAAATGAAGCATCCCAGGCTAAAGCTTCTGCACTGCTACAAGCAACAGAAGGCACGGAAGGTACGCATGCTGCTGCGGTGTCTGATGGAAAGTGTTCGCTAAAAATAGTTCTGTAATAATATTCTTCCTTGCTCCTTGGTGTATGAACAGGAAAACGAAATTTTGCCTGAGACATTTGTTCATCGGAGACAGCACTTGAAGTAAGATCCTTCAGTGAATTGATCCAACCATAACCAACGCCGTCGGAAAATTGTTCTTTTTGTCTCCAGAGAATACTCTCAGGTAGTAATCCTTCAAAAGCTTTGCGGAGAATATACTTTTCCATTCGACCATTTTTTGCCATCTTCTCTTCAGGATTCAAGCGCATGGCAACATCCATAAATTCTTTATCAAGAAAAGGCACTCTGCCTTCGATACCCCATGCAGCTAAAGATTTGTTAGCACGCAGACAATCATACAAGTGAAGCTTACTTAGTTTACGAACCGTTTCTTCATGAAAGGCTTTTGCATCCGGAGCTTTGTGAAAATATAAATAACCACCGAAGATCTCATCAGAACCTTCACCGGATAAAACCATTTTAATACCCATTGATTTTATTACTCTTGCCAGCAAATACATAGGCGTTGATGCTCTGATAGTAGTTACATCATAAGTTTCCAAATGATATATCACATCACGCAAAGCATCCAAGCCTTCCTGAATGGTAAAATTAATTTCATGATGGACTGATCCTATATACTCTGCAACGGTTCTTGCTGCAGCAAGATCAGGTGAGCCAAGGAGACCAACGGCGAAGGAATGCAATTGAGGATACCAGGCTTGTTGAGTATCCTTGCTTTCGATACGTTTAGCAGCGAACTTTTTTGTAACAGCAGCTATAATAGAAGAATCCAGTCCTCCGGAAAGAAGTACGCCATAAGGTACATCCGACATGAGCTGACGGTGAACAGCCTGTTCCAATGAATTGCGCAAGGTGACCAGGTCTGTTGGATTATTCTTTACAGCATCATAATTAGTCCAGTCGCGCTGATACCATTTTTTTAATTCATATCCCTCCTTGCTATGCAAATAATGTCCCGGCAGAAATTCCTGAATTTTGTAACATACACCTTCCAGGGCTTTCAATTCTGATGCAACGTAGAAGTTACCATTCTTATCCCAGCCCATGTACAAAGGAATAATTCCCATATGATCTCTGGCGATAAAATAAGAGCCATCCCTTTCATCATACAAAGCAAAAGCAAAAATACCATTCAGTTCTTCAAGGAAATTTATTCCTTTCTTACTGTATAGTGCCAGGATAATTTCACAGTCGGAATGAGTAAGGAATTCATAGTCGGGAAACTGCTCCCGCAACATCATGTGATTATAAATTTCACCATTTACCGCCAGTACCAATTTCCTGTCCTTGCTGAATAGTGGTTGACCTCCTGATTGTGGATCAACAATAGCAAGTCGTTCGTGTGCCAAGATTGCGCCTTCATTTGAATAAATACCTGACCAATCCGGACCGCGGTGTCTCAACTTCTTGGACATTTCAAGAATTCGAGGTCGCAACCCGGATAATAGATTCGACTCATTGAAAACAGCTACAATTCCGCACATAATTTTTTCTCCGGTTAAACTCTGAGTTTTAAAATTCAGAACCTTTTTAATAGTTCAGAGTATGATTAATCGTGTACAATAGGCAACTAAATCTTGTTATAAAAAACCAGATCTGTGATACTGCATATTTGAGCCTAAAATAGAACAATTTTATATGTATTCGTAATACAGATTAGCCCTAATTAATATTGCTTACATTGCAGCACCTAAAAACCTATAGATGGCAAAAGTCACATTCAATAACCAAAACAGCGCATTTTACAATGCCGTCAAGGTTAAGGTTGATGATTACTTCAGCACCAATAATATTAGTATTAACGGAGATATTCGCCTATATATCAAGACATTAACCTTGATTCCGGCAGCCATTCTCCTATATGTATCGGTTATTTTCATCCCGATGCCGGCCATAATTGCCCTATTACTTTGCGGCATTTTAGGTTTTACAATGGCAAGTATAGGCTTCAATGTAATGCACGATGCCTGTCATGGAAGTTACTCGAACAAGAAATGGTTGAACAATATATTAGGGCTTTCGCTGAATTGCCTTGGAGGAAATGCATTTTTGTGGAAGGTAAAACATAATATTATTCATCACACATATACCAATGTTGATGGTGTTGATGATGATATCGCGAAGCTTCCGGTAATACGTCAATGTGAAACACAAAAGAAAATGAAATTGCACAAATACCAGCATTACTACTCGGTGTTAGTGTATGCATTATCTTCTTTCCTGTGGGTTTTCTTGATGGATTTTGTAAAGTACTTCGGTAAAAAAGTTTATCGTACTCCAATTAGTAAAATCGATACCAAGGAGCATATTGTATTTTGGGTAAGTAAATTTTTATATGCCGTATTTTACATGGCAATTCCAATATACTTCGTAGGATTTCTTCCATGGTTAGCCGGATTTATGACTATGCATGCGATCATGGGTCTGACACTGGCAGTTGTATTCCAATTGGCACATGTTGTTGAAGACACACATTTTGTTGATGGTAATCATGATGTGTTGAAGATCGATCAGGAATGGGCACGGCATCAGGTAGAGACAACAGCAAATTTTGCGACAAACAATAAGATCGTTTCCTGGGTTGTTGGAGGTCTCAACTTTCAAATCGAACATCATTTGTTCCCAAAGGTGAGTCATGTGCATTATCCTGCTTTGAGCAAGCTGGTAGAAGAGACATGCAAAGAATACAATATCCGTTATGTGAATTACCCGACAATGTCATCGGCAGTAGCTTCACATTTTCGGTTCATGAAGACACTCGGTCAGCACGAAATATTGCCTGAGTATTCCCCTACTTAATTTCAAATTTATTGGCAGAGTTTATTTCCTATGAGCACATGCTTATAGGTTTGCAATGATGCTTCCAATTTTTGCGTCAGCTTCTCTGCTATCGCGCTTTCCTGTTCAAGAAGATTTTTTTCAAAATAATAATCTTCCAGATAACGATACAGACCTATAGCTTTCGCACCATCATGAAGTAAACAAAACTGATCATTCTCAATTTGGTAAATATTATCCAGATATTGAATTGCAGTTCGTTCCAGAGTGTCACTAAATACAGAGGACCCGAAAGACAAGACGGTACCATCATACCCAAGGTAGTCGAGTACAGACGGAATAATATCTGTATGTTGTATGACTTGCTCAGTGCGCCCTATGAGGCTGTCGCCCGGACTAAAAAAGAATAAGGGTACAGAAAAATAACCCGCTCTGTTTTCATAACGAGGCGCAAGTCGTTTACCATATTGAAATGTATGATCAGCAGTGATCACGAACAAGGTATTCCTGTACCAGTCCTCCTTTTCTGCTGATTCAAAAAATTTTTTTAGAGAGTAATCAGTATATCCGATAGATTCTGCAATGACCTGATCACCCTTAGGAAACTTGTTTTTATATTTTTCGGGAATCGGAAATGGATCATGAGAAGAGACGCTAAACAAAGCAGAACAGAATGGTTCCGGGAAGGTCTTCAACTTCTCTGAAAAGAATTGCATGAACTCTTCATCATAAATTCCCCAGTGTCCATCAAAATATGTATCATCATTAAATTCATTTTTTCCGAAATACATATTGAATCCTGCTGCAGGAGCCAAAGCATCAATATTGAATTCTCCATTCAAACCGCCATGAAAGAATGAAGTATGATAACCCTGAGTTTTGAGATAAGTGCCAAGACCTTGCATGCAATTATCCTGATAAGCCGAATACATCAATGGATCATCCATGAGACTTGGTATTCCTGCGAGAATAGCGGGTAAAGCTTTGTTAGATCTTTCGGCAGACGCAAAAGCATTGTTGAACACAAGGCAATGCCTGGATAATGAATCTAAAAAAGGAGTATATCCCGGATAGTCATTCAAGGCACCTACATATTCCCTTGAAACACTTTCAAGAATAATTAGAACAACATTCTTCCCGGTAAAGGAATCGGTATGCTGCAATTCAGATTTGAATTGTGATAAACTTTCAGCCAATTCATTATCCATGTATTCAGATTCTACCAATCTTCTCTTTTGAACTGAATATAAAAAGGTGTATGGTGAATTTGTGACAAGCGAAGCCATCTGCGCATTGACATCCTTTGCAGCCTGAGAAGGAGTGATCGGTCGCATTTGTGTCCCTCCGCGCGCGGCCAAAAAGGAAATTCCTGCTATTACAAAAAACAGAATCAGCTCAGGTATAAGACGAGGCTTTACATATTTTTCTACCTCAACTCTAGTCTTAGAATAGAGTTTCAAAAAGATCCACATTAAAAAAGCGAAGGCTACAAACATGTACCAATAATGCTGCAAAAATTGAAATCCCTGCGAACCTAGCGTACTCATCATACTCAACAAATCGACACTGATGCGTTTTTTATTGAACTGAAAATAGATCAGATCTGATGTAGCCAGAGCTATAGCAATTCCATTAATCAATAAAAAAAGATATTTAATAGTCCTTTGATATCCGGATCTATTACGAAAAGGATGAGGTATAATATGAAGAAGGATGATAAGAATATTACAATAAACAATGGCTGAAAGATCATAACGCCATCCATATATGAAAGAGCTAAGTAATTCAGAAAAATCAGCCCCTTGATATAATTCTCTGTTAAAAAAATAAAATGCTATCCTTAAGATCGAATAAAATAAAAAGACAATTCCCATCCGTTGTAGCAAGGCACGGATATGGACAAATTTATTCATCATTCAATATAATACTTATAAAATGGCCTCATCCTGCTTTTCAACAGCAGGTTTTTCTTCCTCCTGTCCTGTTTCAGTATTAAGTTCATCGTGCTTTGTATATCTCCTTTGAAATAACAAGAACAGAACTGCACCAATAGTTATTGATGAGTCGGCAATATTAAACACAGGTCTGAAGAATAAAAAACTTTCTCCTCCCCAAACCGGTACCCAATTTGGGAAGACCCCGGAGATCAATGGAAAATATAACATGTCAACCACTTTACCATGGAGAATACCGGCATATCCTCCTTCTTCAGGAAAAATTCTGGCTATACCATGATAGCTGTCAGAGAAAATAGCACCATAAAAAACACTGTCAATAATATTTCCTATGGCTCCGGCGAAAATAAATGAGAAACAAGTTATGAGTCCCGGATGTGCTTTTTTTCGTGTGAGATGAATGAGGTACCAACCAATGGCCAATGAAGCAAGAATTCTGAAAATACTGAGAAACATCTTTCCACTTTCTCCGCCCAATTCAAATCCGAAGGCCATCCCATTATTTTCGGTGAAGTGAATGATGAACCAATCAGTTATGCGGAATTCCTGACCCATATACATATGCGTCTTGATCCAGATCTTGGAGACCTGATCGATCAATAAAACGATAAAGATGATGAGTGCTGAACGCTTAAGCAGTGGGTTCATTTTTCTATTACAAAAGTGGTGTTGCTAAAACAAAGCTTAATGCGGCTTTAATTTTTCTATCCTGCTGAAACAATGTTGCTCCTGTTTTCTGTTGGCCTTAAATTAAATCAGAAGCCGGGAACAATTTACAAGATTATCTTTCTAAATTATTTTCCCGGCTTCCATTATCTCTTTGAACCTGTTACTCTCGGTACTGATTCAATTTGGCTTCAATACTTTGAGTTGTGTGAGGTACTGCACGCAATCTTTCCTTAGGGATAAGCTTACCTGTAACACGACAAACACCGTATGTCTTGTTTTCAATACGGATCATTGCATTTTCTAACTGCTCAATAAATTTCATCTGACGGCCAGCTAATTGCCCTGCTTCTTCTTTTGCCAAAGAATCAGAACCATCTTCCAGCATTTTGAATGTGCTAGCTGTATCGTCAGTACCATGTTCGTTAGCTGCTGTCAACTGAGCCTGCAATGTTGCAAGTTCTTTACGTGCGTCAGCCAATTTTTTCTGTATAAGTTTTTTGAACTCATCCAACTCAGCATCAGAATAACGTGTCTTGTTCGGATCAACTTTCGAAGGAGGAACTATCTGACGAATTTGATCACGTTTGTGAAAAGGCATGTTATGACGGGTGATCTCCTGGCGTTTGGCAGGTTTAGCCACCGACGACGCCTGCTTCGCAGCTTTGGCGGTTGAAGCCGACGCTTGCTTCCCCGCCGACGCTTGCTGTGCAGCTTTGGCGGACGAAGCCGCTTTTATTTGAGTGCTTGTTAGTGGCTTTTTTGCTGTTTCGGTTACTGCTTTTTTAGCCGGAGCTTTCGCAGGCTTCTTAGCAGCAACTTTCTTTGCTTTTTTAACAACAGCTTTCTTGACGGCTTTTTTAGCTGCCGGCTTTGCTTTTGCAGCCGTTTTCTTCTTCACAGGCTTAGGAGCAGGTTTTGCCTTCTTTGCCTTTGGTTTTGCCTTCGCAACTTTCTTGGCTGCCTTCTTAGCTTTAGGTTTTGCCTTTGCTTTAGGAGTTGGCTTAGCCTTCTTTTTAACTTTCTTACTCATTAGAAATCAGATTAATAAAAATAATATTCTTTCTTCCGGTTCTCAATTAACCAAGGAAGCAACATGTTTTTTAATAGAAATGCTGGTTTGGATTTCCTCGTCTACCGCTACCTCTATAGCTTCTTCTGTATCCAGCCGATCCACTATTTCAAGGGAGGCGGCCAAAATTTCCGCGCAAATATACTCTTTATTATTGACCAAAGAAGCCTGAATTCCTGCATGTTCCAGGACTTTCAGCTCTATCCTGTCGGTGACTTCGAAGCCTTTATCTTTTCTCAAATTTTGAATCCTGTTGATGAACTCACGGGCAATACCTTCTTCTTTTAACTGTTCAGTTAATGTGATATCCAGGGCGACAGTGAGTTTACCTTCACTTGTAACCTGCCAGCCGGGAATATCTTCTGAAATGATCTCCACATCTTCGATCGCTAAAACGATCTCTTTACCGGCTACTTCAAGAGTAAATTGCCCTTTCTGTTCAAATTCGATGATTTGCTCCTGATCCAATCCAAGAATGGCAGTCGAAGTATCTTTCATCATTGCACCCACCTTCTTACCCAAAACCTTGAAGTTCGGCTTGATCTTTTTGACAAGGATCCCGGCAGTGTCGGTAATATATTCTATGTCCTTGACATTTACCTCTGCAAGAATGAGATCGCGCACCGATTCAACTTTCTCCCGGAAGCCTTTCTCCATGACGGGCAGGAGTATTTTATTCAATGGCTGGCGAACTCTTATGTTTACTTTCTTTCGAAGTGATAATACCATTGATGAAATTTTCTGCGCAAGTTCCATGCGCTCCTCGAGAGATTTATCAATAAGTTTATTGTCTACGATTGGAAAATCAGCCAGATGGACCGAGCTCACTTTTCGTTTGTTGCTCACAGTGTTCAGATCACAAAACAACTGATCGCCATAAAAAGGAGCTACGGGTGACATAATGATGGCAACGGTTTCCAAACAAGTGTACAATGTTTGATATGCAGCGATCTTGTCCTTGGAGTATTCACCCTTCCAGAAGCGTCGCCGGCTAAGACGCACATACCAGTTGCTCAGGTGCTCAGAAACAAAATCCGTTATAGCACGCGAAGCTTTTGTAGGTTCGTATTCTGCATAGCAATCATCAACCAAGGCGATCAAAGAATTTAACTCGGATAAGATCCACCTATCCAATTCAGAACGTTCTTCAGCGGGAATTTCTTTTTCGGAAAAATTGAATCCGTCAATATTGGCATATAGTGCGAAGAAGGAGTATGTATTATATAGTGTTCCGAAAAATTTACGTTGAACTTCCGTGATACCATCAAGATTAAACTTCAGGTTATCCCAGGGCTGTGCATTGCTGATCATATACCAACGGGTGGCATCAGCACCGTATTTTTCTATGGTCTCAAACGGATCGGCAGCATTACCTAGTCGTTTGGACATTTTATTCCCATTCTTATCGAGCACCAAACCATTGCTCACAACATTCTTGTACGCAACAGAATCAAAAAGCATCACTGCAATAGCATGTAAAGTGAAAAACCATCCGCGTGTCTGGTCTACACCTTCTGCGATGAAGTCTGCAGGGTAAGCATTTTTAAATTCATCTAAATTCTCAAAAGGATAATGCCATTGAGCATAAGGCATCGCACCGGAATCAAACCATACATCGATGAGATCCAACTCCCGCTTCATCTTTTTTCCTGAAGGAGAAACGAGAACTATATCATCTACATAAGGACGGTGCAAATCAAAATCTAATAATTTATCAGCATTGATAGGGTTAGCTGACATGAAGCCTGCCTTCCTTGCCTTCTCAATTTCATCATACAATTCTTTTACTGAACCAATGCAAAGTTCTTCTGTGCCATCTTCTGTGCGCCAGATAGGAAGAGGTATTCCCCAGTAACGCGAACGGGATAGGTTCCAGTCGACAAGATTCTCGAGCCAGTTTCCAAAACGACCGGTACCTGTTGACTCAGGTTTCCAATTGATCGTTTTATTCAGCTCAACCATTCTCTCTTTGGCAGAAGTTGTACGGATGAACCAGGAATCCAGCGGATAATACAAGACAGGCTTGTCAGTTCTCCAGCAATGTGGGTAAGTATGTTCGTAACGCTCAACTTTGAAAGCTTTACCTTCTTTCTTCATTTTGATAGAGAGGCGTTCATCAACCGACAAATACTTATCTCCACCCTGCTTCTTAATTTCAATTTCTTTTTCGGAATCGTTGAGGTATGCTTCTTTTACAAACTCACCGGCGAAGTCGCTGACTGCATCAACGAATCTTCCTTGCTTGTCAACCAGAGTCAATGAACCAATGCCATTTTGTTTGGCAACGCGGAAGTCATCTGCGCCGAAGCTTGGTGCGAGATGCACAATGCCTGTTCCGTCTTCTGTGGTAACAAAATCTCCGAGCAACACTTTGAAAGCATCCCCATCTTCAGGCTGTGCATAAGGAAAGAGTTGTTCGTAGCGTATTCCTGCAAGATCTTTTCCTTTGAATTCTTTTACAACTTGAAATGGAATTGCCTTGTCACCGGCCTTGTAATCTTCCAATTTCAATTCTGCATTCTTCTCAGGAAAATATCTGCCTATCAGATCTTTTGCAAGGATGACAGTTTGAGGAGCAAAATTATATTGGTTGAATGTCTTCACTGCCACATAGGAAATCTTCTCTCCTACTGCCAATGCGGTATTAGATGGCAAAGTCCATGGCGTTGTTGTCCATGCCAGGAAAAACAGGTCACCTTCGAGATCAGCAAGGGCTGGTGCATTTTCAGCAGGAATGTGAAACATTGCAACAGCCGTGGTATCCTTCACCATCTTATAAGTCCCCGGCTGATTAAGTTCATGCGAACTCAAACCTGTACCGGCAGCAGGTGAATAAGGCTGAATGGTAAAACCTTTGTAAAGCAATCCTTTTTTATAAAACTCTTTCAGGAGCGACCAACAAGTTTCAATGTAATCGTTTGTGAAAGTGATGTAAGGATTTTCAAGATCGACCCAATAGCCCATCTTTCTGGTGAGATCATCCCATACATCCTTGTACTTCATGACCTCTTTGCGGCATGCCGCATTATAATCTTCAATAGAAATTTTTATTCCGATGTCATCTTTACGGATGCCCAGACTTTTCTCCACGCTTAGTTCGATAGGCAGGCCATGGGTATCCCATCCACCCTTTCTCTTTACCTGAAAACCCTTCAGAGTTTTGTAACGGCAAAAAATATCCTTGATGGAACGCGCCATCACATGGTGAATCCCGGGCAAACCGTTCGCCGACGGGGGCCCCTCGTAAAAGGTAAATGGCGGTTTGCCTGCCCGGCTATTCACACTTTGGTCAAAGGTCTTTTCGGCATCCCACTTCTTTAGGATTTCTTTAGAAGCGGACGAAAGATCCAGAGAGTCGTAAACCTTATAATTTTTTGACATCGGGAAAAAAACGCTTAATGGGCTGCAAAAGTACGAAAAAAGCATGGGATTTCAAGGCATAAAGGCTTGCCTTGTCCTCTCAGAATCAACCCCTTAGGATAAGGTTAATTTCTTCAGTTTAGCCTCAAAATATGCACAAATGATAGTATAAGGAGCATTTTTGATGGTTAAATTGGTGGAAATGG
>DAOQWA010000019.1:0-51006 GCA_035341855.1 Bacteroidia bacterium | reverse complement strand
GAGTACCTCCGCCGATAAGAGCGCCATCATTAATAAGAATGCGCAAAGATGTCGGTGTAGATGGAGATGTTATTCCATATGTTGCAATAAGACTAGGTTCGAGTAATGGGCTCACAGATCCTGAGATGTCAGCAGAGCTGATGACCCAACTAACTCCATAAAAATCTCCTACCGTTGGAGACAAAACGTTCGTTGCCGTAACTGTTAAAGTATCCCCTGCACAAACCAATGTATCAGATGCAACTGCAACTCCAGGACTAACAGAAGTGTCATTACAGGCGATTGGCTCAAGGAATTCAAATTTGTAAATTCCATCAGCCGTCGGACTTGATGTAAAACCACCGGCCCACATCGTAACTGAATCGACTATACCTAATGCAGTTCTTTGCTCTGCAGTCTCAATAGTAATCCAGGTATGTCCTCCATCATTACTGTAGGATGAACCTATAAAACCCGTTGCAGCCCCGGTACTAACCATTTTAGCAGCAGTTCCCGGTACATATTTAATATCAGATCCAAAGAGTGTTCCTGTGATAGTTGTAGCAGTCCATGTGTCACCTCCGTCAACAGTATGCTTAACTGTATTTACACCTGTAGTGTTATTATAAAGACGTACTAAACCTTCAGTAGCACTATTGAAACAAATATCGATAGCACCATCAACCGGCACAATGATTCCTGTTGATGAAACGGTCCAGTTCAAACCACGATCTACAGAGCGATATACACGACCTTTGTTTGTGTCAAACCAAATAGTGTCACCAATAACATTGTAATGACCAACTATCGCGAATTCACCGTTAAGAGGTGGCGGTACATTCACTAAAGGAACACGTACCCAGTTATCTCCACCATCGCTGGTTGTATATATTTCGTAATCGCTTGGATTTGGATCCCCCATAGTGAAACCTGTATCAGCATTCCAAAAATGAACAACATTCGGAAATGAAGTAGCATTGTATATCAAGCCTGAATCTTGTTGGTTCCATGTTGAACCACCATCTGTTGTTTTCCATATTCCACCACCTTCTGTTGCAACTGCATCATAAAATACTGACCAGGCAGTATCTGCATTCAGACCGAAGATCATCCCCCAATCATAAGATGTTGGAACAGGAACAGTACCTGCAACCCAGTTCATTCCTCCATCAATTGTTCTCGAAAAATCCTGACGATTTGCAGCACCTGCTGATCCGTCGTAAGAACATATCCATACTATGTTTGAATCAACCGGACTAACATAACGCACCCCAGATGACACCGGTGTAAAGTTTGTTGCCTGACTCACCCAGGTTCCTTGTGCATTAACCGTCAGGTTAAATAAAAACAAAGAAAATACAAGTAATACTTTTTTCATGCTAATAGTTTTTTTGGTTTGGAGTGCAAAATTACTAAATTTTAGCAATAAAACGGGGTTACCGGGCAGAATAATGTTGATAACTGATCGTATGTTTTATTCATGCACCTTAACAGTAAAACTTTGTGGATCAGGGAAAAATATTTCACGTATCTATCTAATTTTCAATTATTTGAAAAAATATATCCGATTCCTTAAATGAACAGCAGCTTATAAATAATTCATAACTATCTAATATCCTATTCAATCCAATTAATGAATTTTAAGTCCAACATCGAAGCCAGCACGATAAAACTGAACAGGATGAACACTTATAAATGAGATGTTCAGGCAGCCTAATTCTCAAAATCATGATATCACTTATCTGAAAATGAACAGTTCATTTATATTATCTCTGCGGTTTTCATAAAAAATTATTTATTACTTTATGCAAATAAACAGATCAAGATTTTTATTTAAAATTTCAATGAGTCAAAAGCTAATATATTATTTTCTGAGCCTGAGTTTTCTAACGTTCAATTTGACTGCTCAAACTCCAACCATGGGTCTGATTCAAAATACAACCGGCTCATTCAATGGATATACACTTTTCTCTCCTAATGCATATGAGAAAACTTTTCTTATTGATAATTGTGGCATTCCGGTGAAAAGCTGGCAAAGCTCTTATTCGCCGGGCTTGTCCGCTTATCTCCTTGAAAGCGGGAAACTATTACGTACCGCAAGGATAAACAATCAGGTATTTAGCGGTCTTGGCGGAAGTGGCGGAAGACTTGAACTTTTCGATTGGTCAGGAAATATTTCATGGTCCTTTAATTATTCCGACAGTATGCATTATCAACATCATGATATAGAGGTTTTACCGAATGGAAATATATTATTGATTGCATGGGAATTTAAAACCTCATCCGAAGCAATTGCACAAGGGAGAAATCCGGCACTAACAGGACCTGCACTATTTCCCGAACATATTATTGAGCTTGAACCAACAGGAACAAACACTGCAAATATTATTTGGGAGTGGCATGTGTGGGATCATCTCATACAAGACTTTGATTCATTGAAACCAAATTATGGTGTTGTCGAAGATCATCCGGAACTCATCAATTTAAACTTTTCTGCTAATAGCAATCAGGATTGGTTACATATAAATTCAATTGACTACAATCCACTGACTGATGAGATTTTGCTTAGCGTTCACAATTTTTCTGAGATCTGGATCATCGATCACAGCACAACTACTCTTGAAGCTGCAGGCCATAGTGGCGGAAATTCAGGAAAAGGTGGCGACCTCCTTTTTCGTTGGGGAAATCCCCGTGCCTACCAAAGAGGCAATGCACCTGATCAAATTTTTTGGGCACAACACGATGCACATTGGATTGAACAGGGGTTGAAGGATGAAGGTAAAATCATGATCTTCAATAACGGACTTAACCGTCCCGGCTCAGATTATTCTTCGGTAGACATTATTGAACCAATTAAAGATTCACTTGGTCAATACCTGTTCAATTCAAATCTAACATTTGCTCCTGATACAGTCTTCTGGCGCTTTACTTCATCCCCTCCCACAGATTTCTATTCATCAAACATCTCCGGCGCTCAAAGACTTGGCAATGGAAATACATTGATATGCGAAGGTTCATCCGGTAACTTTTTCGAGGTTGACTCCAGCGGTTTGACTGTCTGGAATTATATAAATCCTGTAAACCAAAATGGACCAATGATTCAAGGTAATAATCCATCGGGAAATGCTGTGTTCCGTTGTACACGATTCGCTCCAGATTATCCGGGCTTAACAGGTCAGGTTTTAACCGGATCAGTACCAATTGAACTCATGCCTTATACATCAACTTGTTCTTTGTTTACCGGACTTGAAGATCAAAATCTAAGTGACAACAGCAATATCAGCATATATCCCAACCCTGCATCACAGCAGATAAATATTGAAAATTTCAGCGGAGAAGAATTTATTATTAAAATTACTGACATGAGTGGGAAAATTCGGATAATGCTTACAGGTAAAAACATGATCAACATTCCGCTTTCAGATTTCTGTGAAGGTGTCTATATAATAAGCCTTGAAACTAGCGGTTCGGTAACAAAAAAATTGTTTTTGAAAATCTAAATAGAATCCTCATAAGTTGTGCTTGATTTTTTTGTATCTTCTCTGAATATTATCAGTATTATTATCGTAATAACACGTATTAATCCCGTTAACCATTCATGAATCCTTTTTGGAAAAAAATAGTAATTCAAACCATTCTTCGAAAAAAAGGAGGACCGGATCACGGCTATGAAGATTTTTCTTCTTTTGAACTGGCAAAAGGATTTCGTGAATTCAAACTTTTGGTTTCCAATACCATCAAGGATATTCTTCTGATATTGTTTGGGATCACGTCTGCATCATTTGGTCTCAAGGGATTTCTTTTCCCTAATAAATTTATAGATGGAGGTGCCGTTGGCATTTCGCTATTGCTGGCGGAACTATTCAGCCTTCCTCTTCCCATTCTTTTGATCCTGATAAACCTTCCATTCGTATTGCTTGGATTCAAGATCATTGGAAAGCAATTCGGCATTAAAACTATACTGGCAATTAGCGGACTGGCATTGTTCACAGCTTTTGTTCCCTTTCCGGAAATCACCCATGACAAATTACTCGTCGCCGTATTCGGAGGATTTTTCCTGGGTGCCGGAATAGGATTATCAGTAAGAGGTGGTAGTGTGATTGATGGTACTGAAATCTTAGCAATATTCTTGAGCAGAAAATCAGGCAGCACAATTGGAGACGTCATCATGGCAATAAATATTCTGATATTTTCTGCAGCAGCTTACCTTCTGAGTCTTGAAACAGCCCTTTATTCTATGATTACCTATTTGTCGGCATCAAAAACTGTTGACTATGTCATTGAAGGTATAGAAGAGTACACTGCCTTCACGATTATTTCTACGCATAGCGACGAAATTCGGGATATGATAATTCAGAAGCTAGGCCGCGGTGTTACTGTATACAATGGGAAACGCGGCTTTGGTAAACATGGACACTCAAATGAGATTGATATAATTTATACAGTGATCACAAGGCTAGAGATTAGTAAACTCAATGAAGAGATTGAGAGGATCGATTCTAATGCATTTGTGGTGATGAGTAGCATAAAAGACACCAAGGGAGGAATGATTAAAAAAAGACCGCTGAAAGGCCATTAATACAAATCATACAATGACAGATCAAATGGAAAAGAATTACAAGAATTGTCAAAGCTGCGGGATGCCGCTCAAGAAGGATCCACAAAGAGGAGGAACAAATACTGATGGTTCCATTAGCCACATGTACTGCTCCTATTGTTATGCTAACGGGAATTTCATTCAATCTGATATCACCGCTGAACAAATGCAAGAGTTTGTGAAGAATAAAATGAAAGAAATGGGCTTCCCCGGCTTTTTAGCTAAGATGTTCGTGAAAGGTATCCCGAAGCTGGAACGTTGGAAAAGTAAATGAGGACATATATACCCCGAACATTCACTCTAAATTAACTCTAAACAAAATTTGAACTATGAAAATAATTATTGAGACGCCCGGATTTAGATCAAGCCCTTCGATGCGAGCTTTTGCGACTACAAAAGTAGGAACTCTGGCACAACTGAACGATAAAATAGTGAAAGCTCAAGTCACCATTCTACATGAAAGCACAGTGCGTACAGAAAAAATAATTTGCGAGATCAACCTATTTGATTCGGGCAAAAACTTATTTGCAAAAGCATCATCATCTTTATTCGAAGACGCAATTTTAAAGACTGTAAACATCTTGAAGAGGAAACTTCGCAAAAATAAAACCCGAAAATTAATTCCAAGAAAGAAGGCAAAACAAACGAAAAGAAAACTGTGAACAGATCCGAAATTGAATTCCTCAGAATATCTCATTGAATTCGTAACAAATGGTTCTCATAATTTTGTATGTAGCAGATCAACAAAGAAGCAAACATTTTTATTCTCAGGTATTGCAAAGTTCACCGATCGTGGATGTTCCCGGTATGACAGAATTTATACTTGGAGAAAATTGCAAGCTTGGACTAATGCCTGAAGCAGGTATTGCAAAAATTATCAGTCCTCCTGCTCCGCATCCAGCATCAGGCAACGGAATCCCGCGAAATGAACTGTACTTGTATGTTGATTTGATCGAACCATATGCGCAACGTAGTCTGGCTGCCGGTGCAAAATTAATCAGCCCTGAAGCCTTTAGGGACTGGGGTGAACATGTTGCATATTTTATGGACCCGGATGGACACATTATTGCCTTTTCAAAAAAGAACTAATCTAAAATAGCATAAAAAAAGGGAAGCTTGTGAAAAGCTTCCCTTTTTCATTTATGAAAATGAGAATTATTTTTTCTCATCCTTTACTTCTTCAAAATCGACATCAGTAACTTCTGCATCAGATTTTGCTTCTGAACCGGAAGTACCAGCTCCTGCTCCATCAGCTGAGGCTCCGTCTGCTTGTTGAGTGGCCTTATACATCTCTTCAGAAGCAGCCTGCCATGCAGTATTTAAAGTTGCCAAGGCAGTATCAATGGCTGCTACGTTGCGTTCCTTATGAGCATCCTTCAATTCAGAAAGCGCTTTTTGAATCACTTCTTTTTTATCTGCCGAAATTTTATCGCCATATTCTGTCAGCTGTTTCTCAGATTGGAAAATGAGCGTGTCTGCCTGATTGATCTTATCAGTTTCTTCCTTAGCCTTACGATCTGTCTCTGCGTTTGCCTCTGCTTCCTCTTTCATCTTTTTGATCTCTGCATCTGTAAGACCTGAAGAAGCCTCTATACGGATGTTTTGAGATTTTCCGGTAGCTTTATCTTTCGCAGTTACATGTAGAATTCCATTCGCATCAATATCAAAGGTCACTTCAATTTGTGGAACACCTCTTGGTGAAGGCGGGATACCATCGAGATGGAATCTGCCAATAGTTCTGTTATCTTTTGCCATAGGACGTTCTCCCTGCAATACATGGATCTCAACAGATGGCTGATTATCTGATGCAGTAGAGAATGTCTCACTTTTCTTTGTTGGAATTGTAGTATTTGATTCGATCAGCTTTGTCATGACCGATCCCATTGTTTCAATTCCTAAAGAAAGCGGAGTAACATCTAACAATAATACATCTTTTACTTCTCCTGTCAATACAGCACCCTGGATAGCCGCACCAATGGCTACAACTTCATCAGGATTTACTCCCTTATGTGCAGGTTTTCCGAAATACTTTTCTACTAATTGCTGAATTGCAGGAATACGTGTTGAACCTCCAACAAGAATTACCTCATCTATATCAGAAGGATTAAGTCCGGCATCTGATAAAGCCTTTTTACAAGGAGCTAAAGTTCTTTGAATAAGATCGTCAGCAAGCTGTTCAAATTTAGCACGTGTGAGGGTTTTCACAAGGTGTTTTGGAATCCCGTCTACCGGCATGATGTACGGGAGATTAATTTCAGTTTGGGTGGAGCTCGATAATTCGATCTTGGCTTTTTCAGCAGCCTCTTTCAAACGCTGTAGCGCCATAGGGTCACGACGAAGGTCGATTCCTTCATCCTTCTTAAATTCGTCTGCCAACCAATCAATGATTTTGTGGTCGAAGTCATCACCACCTAAATGAGTGTCACCATTTGTTGACTTTACTTCGAATACACCATCTCCTAGTTCAAGAATTGAAATATCAAAGGTTCCACCACCTAAGTCGAACACTGCAATTTTTTCATCTTTATTTTTTTTATCCAAACCATATGCTAAAGATGCTGCTGTTGGTTCGTTAATAATTCTCAACACCTTTAAACCTGCTACCTCGCCTGCTTCTTTAGTTGCCTGACGTTGGCTGTCATTAAAATATGCCGGAACGGTAATAACAGCCTCAGACACTTCATAACCGAGATAATCTTCTGCAGTCTTTTTCATCTTTTGCAGGATGATGGCAGAGATCTCTTGCGGCGTATACATTCTATCGGCAATTTTGACACGAGGCGTATTATTATCTCCTTTAACGACTTCGAATGGAACTCGTCCGATTTCTTTTTGTGTACCATCAAATGATTCACCCATAAATCGCTTTATGGAAAAAATCGTATTTTTTGGATTGGTTATCGCCTGTCTCTTTGCCGGATCTCCTACTTTCCTTTCGCCATTATCCAGAAATGCTACAATGGACGGAGTAGTTCTACGACCTTCACTGTTGGGAATTACAACCGGCTCACTGCCTTCCATTACAGCGACGCAAGAGTTTGTCGTCCCAAGGTCAATTCCTATTACTTTTCTCATTTTTATGTGTTTTTAATTTGATTTTTTCGATTTACAGGCAGCAAAGGTCAATCATTATGCCACCCCTCAATATTGAGAAATAATGGCAGTTTAAGCCCTTTTCAACACATAATTGAGAAATAGAATGACAAAGCGACATAAATTCATCAGAACAGGTCCTTGGTCAGATTGCCGTCTGTGAGCATCAAAGCTGACGCATTCGTCAGGTCCCTGAATTCACTGTGAATCAACCTACTCGAGAACAAGCCTACCCCGTTTTCGACTGTCGTAAACAAAGGCGGGTCTTGTATGCCGGCATTCGATGGGGAGGTCAGTTGGAAGTAGGTACTAACATCTTCCGTTCCTGCAATGATCCTAAATTCAATTGCGGGATAACCTGCGGCAGCATTTCCGGCAAGTCTTGTTACCAGTGGATTCACCTTAATTTGGTTTGCCAGCAAAACATAAAAATCAGGACGATAATAAGGAAAAGTAATAACTGAACTATTGGTTGAAATGAATTGATCCGGAAAATTCCAATCAACATAGTGGTAAGTTCTTGAGCTGTCCGCTAAACTGATTTCAGTGTAGTGAAATCTGATAACCAGGTCGAAATGACGGGCATTTACAGGTGAGTTGAACCTGACAGAAAACATGTTCTGGGCTGAGAAATCAGTCGTAGGAACAGGGCTTGGATTCACAATGTCTACCAAAGGGTTTAAATCTTTGACAATGCGAGTAAGCGAGCTGGCAACATAACCTGATTGTTTGTTACGGACAGTGAGCCTGTACAAACTGGCAGGATTTAATTTATGATTGTTGAGGCGATAATAAACCTGATAAGGGTATGCAAATAAACCTGCATCCTTCGGGATGGTATCAATTCGTTCAAGCTGAAATGTATTCTGGACTATGCCATTGAGTTCTTCTGCCAATTGCACATCAAGAATATCCGCATAGTTTATTGAATCCGGTTGCTGAGCCATGACCAGAGCATTTCCTTCACCCAAAAATGCTTTACTTATCCTAATGTACTGGGCACTATCATCTGCACTATTTAAAAGCCCGTAAATGACCACAGTTTCCTTATAAGGGGCATTCAAGTCAAAGTCAGTTTTACAAGAAGTAAAAATCGTAAAAACCAAAGCAATAGGTAGAATATATTTTTTCATCGCACAAATCTATATTTTTTTTATGCAAATTACAGGAATTTGTAGATTTGATCTATTATGAAATTTCGAAATGACTAAAATATGACTCGAACTTCACTTCTGCTCCATTTGTTAATTATTTTAACAACTCTACCTGCAAGTGCACAACTGGTTGATGCGAAGTTCACCGAAAGCATATTCTCTGATAAATTCGAGACAGACAATGGCAACTGGAAGATAATGTCCAATGCGGACAACCTTTTTTTAATTCAAGATGGAACGTATCTATTACAAAGAAAAAATCCAAAATCTGTCTATTCCATTTTTCCAAAGTGGACAAATACCGCTACTACTTTCGAAATCATGGTCAAGCTGATCGTTGGCCAGACAGAAAATATTGAATCGGGTGCAGGAATAATTTTTATGGCTCAGGCTGATGGCAGCGGAGCCTTTGTCCTTGAAATAAATGATAATAAACAGTATCGTCTGAAGCAACTGGTAGGAGTTAATTTCAGATTGCTGACAGGTTCGGCCAAAACGAATGGATGGCTTGATTCACCTTTTCTCAATGGGAAAGATGAAGTTAATTTAATCCAGGTCAAAAGTTCTAATCGAAACTATGATATACACTTTAACCAGAACTATATTTTTTCTTTTACTGAAATTGCATACAAAACCGGCAACATCGGTATTAGCGTTGGACCTTTAAGTAAATTTAAAATAGAAGAATTTGCCGTATATACAAGTTCTGAAAGCGGTCAAAGTGTCTCAGACTCTATTGCAATAAATCACAAACCTCGTACCGATTCTGTCTACACATTACAAGAAGAAATCAATGCATTAAAAGCGGAGAATAAAATGCTGCGGGATTCCATCAAGCTATTACTCCCTCCATTCAAAAAATCGATCCCGCAGGCTGATGATCCGGAAAAAAATATTCAAGAACCTCAAAAACATCCGGAATGATCGCCGGAAAGAAAATTACAAATAGGTAAATTCAACACTCCTATGTCTATAGCAAAACACGAAGACAAAAAGATAACTACTCACACACTTCTGGAAATGAAGAAACGTGGAGAAAAAATAAGCATGCTGACGGCATACGATTATTCTATGGCAAGAATTCTTGATGATGCAGGTATAGATGTATTGCTGGTTGGTGACTCAGCATCAAACGTGATGGCAGGCCACGAAACTACCTTGCCCATCACTCTTGATCAAATGATTTATCATGCTTCCTCAGTGATAAGAGCGATCAAAAGAGCGCTTGTGGTAGTAGATCTGCCATTTGGCAGCTATCAGGGCAATTCAAAGGAGGCCTTAAATTCATCCATTAGAATAATGAAAGAATCCGGGGCACATGCTGTTAAAATGGAAGGCGGTGTTGAGATAAAGGATTCAATAGAACGAATACTTTCTGCAGGCATTCCGGTCATGGGACACCTAGGACTCACCCCGCAATCTATATACAAATTCGGCACTTATGTCGTTCGGGCAAAAGAAAAATCGGAAGCGCAAAGATTGATTGAAGATGCACACCTCTTAGCGGAGATAGGTTGTTTCGCTCTTGTACTCGAAAAAATTCCGGCACAACTTGCAGAACAGGTAGCTAATGAGATTAAAATTCCTGTGATAGGTATAGGAGCCGGCAACGGAGTTGATGGACAGGTATTGGTCTTCCACGATATGGTTGGAATTACACATGAGTTTCACCCACGCTTTCTTCGTCGATACCTAAATTTGTATGATGAAATAAAACTGGCAACAGAAAAGTACATTAATGATGTTAAGAGCAAGAGTTTTCCCAATGAAAAAGAGCAGTACTGATCTCCCGGTACAGTTCACAAGGTTATTAATATCAGAACAAAATAAATGAGTGCATTAGAAATTCTTTTTGAAGATAATCACATCATAGCTGTGAACAAACGCCCGGGTGATATTGTGCAGGGAGATAAAACGGGCGACCAAACACTGGCCGAAATTGTTAAAGAATATATTAAAGATAAATACCAAAAACCGGGAGAAGTTTTTCTTGGCGTAGTACATCGGATCGACCGACCGGTAAGTGGTGTTGTATTGTTCGCAAGAACAAGCAAGGCTCTGACCCGATTAAATGAATTGTTCAGAGAAAAGAAAGTTCAAAAAACTTATTGGGCAGTCGTCAAAAACAAGCCTCCTGCTGATTCCGGATCCTTGATTCATTACCTGAAGAAAGATCAGGTCAGAAATAAAAGCAAAGCATATGAGACAGAAGTTAAAGGTTCTCAAAGATGCTGGCTCGATTATAAAGTAATCGCTAAATCAGACAACTATTACCTGCTGGAGGTACATCCGCTCACAGGACGTCACCATCAAATCAGAGTGCAGCTGGCCAGCATGGGTTGCCCTATAAAAGGAGATTTAAAATATGGATTTGACAGATCAAATGAAGATGCATCAATCCACCTCCACAGCAAAACAACAGAGTTTTTTCATCCGATAAAAAAAGAGACCATAAAATTAACAGCAAAAGCACCTTCAGATCCTATATGGAACTTCTTTGAAAGTACCATGTCTGTCTAAGAAATTCTATTTCAATTCCCCTTCAGATACTTCGAATTAACCTCATCAAAGGCCGGCCAATCATTATGATGCCACATAGCAGCGACGGTTCCTTTTTTAAGCAACATCAAGCCCGGATTTGATCGTATCATAGTTTTCAATGTAGTGCCGTCACAAAAATAATAGCTGAACATCGAATTATGTTCATGGCGAAATTTCTCAACATCAGTTGCCCCACTTGATGTAACACCGATAAATTCAACACCGTTTTTCTGCGACAAAGCGACAAAGTCATTAACTTTTGTCTGGATTTTCTCATTGGATGCATTAATGTCATATGCTATCAGTAGAAATACCGCATCCATAGAAAGTACATCATCGGTTACGTCTGTGCCATCCACTGAAGTCAATGAAAAATCATGAATCGGTGGCTTATCACCTTCACGAATGACTTTGTCTTTCCTGTCAATGAACTTATAGGTTTCGTCTATTCCCTTAATACCATCCATGTCAAGTTCAAGTTGTTTTCCATCCTTTTCATAGATAAACATCATGACTACACTATCAGTTACAGCTCCTTCTTGTAACTTCATACCCTCCGGAATATTTTTCCCGATAGCATAAGGTCTGAAATCGATCACAGGAAGATGCCTTACACAATAAATTGAAAAGATTACAGAAGCGGCAAAACCTCCATACGCCAGGTAGTTTGAAAGTTTATTCCCAAATAATGGTGTTATATTATTCCGCCGGATAAAAATAAAGAATATCAGCACCAACAATACAACATCTTTCATGAAGGACTGATAAGGTGTAAGATGCAATGCATCCCCAAAGCATCCGCAATCTTTAACAACATCATAATGCCAGGAGTAAAAAGTGAGGAAAGTAAAAAACACGATCATTATCAATGATGACCAGGCAGTGTGTACCATTCTGGCACCAACCAACATGGCTACACCTAAGCCAATTTCATAAGCACAGATAATGATGGCTAAAAACAGGGATGCGAAACTTAACCAGGGCATGCTAAAAACCTGGAAATACTCATCAAGTTTATAAGAAAATCCAAGAGGATCATTCGCTTTGATAAAACCGGATATGATAAACAGCACTCCAACCAGTAGCCTGGAAATATTTGCAATTAATTTCATGTGTCTAAATAATTTATCTTTTGTTTAGAAATAACTGTAGACAATTCCTTTCAAAAGGTTCCCAAATAAACTAATTCTTCTCTTCTCTAATTTTTATCAATGCAAATACAGCATAGTTAATCATGTCAAAATAATTTGCTGCTATACCTTCACTGATAAGAGTTGCGCCTTTATTGTCTTCAATTTGTTTAATTCTCATCAGCTTCATTAAGATCAAGTCTGTCATTGAACTTGTTCGCATCCCACGCCAGGCTTCACCATAATCGTGATTCTTATCTTCCATCAATCGCTTTGCCACATTTATTTGTCTATCGAAAAGCGATTCAACTTCATCAACTGCCATTTCAAGCTTGTCGGAATCACCTTTCTCAAGTTGAATAAGGGCGATAACGCAGTAATTTATAATTCCTATGAACTCAGAATCGATACCATCCTCTACCCTCTGGCTGCCCTTTTCTTCGATGCTGCGAATTCTCTGTGCCTTAATAAAGATCTGATCTGTTATAGAACTAAGCCTTAATATCCGCCAGGCTGTACCATAGTCTTTCATTTTCTTAAGAAAGATATCTTTGCACAAAGACATCGCCTGATCATATTGTGCAGAAGTTAAAGAAGTCGCCATAGATTCTTGATCAGAGTCTTTATACTTAGGTTCGGTTGAAATTCCAGTAAATACGTTCATAATTTATCACTACCTATTCCATTGTAAATCAATACGTAATTGAAACGAATCGAAAATAAACAAGCCTTGCGAAGATACAGATTATAACATGAAGAAAAGCTTAAACTGCTCCGGAAGAATTCTGGATTTATCAACAAAAACCGTGATGGGCATCTTGAATCTCAGCCCTGATTCATTTTATGATGGTGGTAAGCATATATCGGGCAAGCAGTACATTGAACACGCCGGAAAGATGATAGCTGAAGGAGCTGCGATAATAGATATTGGAGGACAATCTACCCGACCGGGTGCAGAGTTATTGAGTGACGAAGAAGAATGGTCCCGCGTTCAAAAACCACTGTCCGAACTTAAAAAGGAGTTTCCGCAGACTATATTTTCAATAGACACCTTTCATTCCTCTGTAGCTGCAAGAGCTGTCAAGGCGGGTGTTTCAATAATAAATGATATATCAGGCGGCAACATGGACAAAGAAATGTTTTCTACTGTTGCTGAACTGAAGGTTCCCTATATTGTAATGCACATGCAAGGAACTCCTCAGACAATGCAAATTAACCCTGTGTATGATGATGTTGTTATGGATGTTCTTAATTTCTTCAACCTGAAAATTGATGAGCTAAAAGATCTGGGACTTCCCGACATTATTATAGATCCGGGCTTTGGTTTCGGAAAAACTCTGGACCAAAACTACCTTCTGTTAAAACATCTTAGTATTTTTAAGTTCTGTAAGGTTCCTATAATTGTTGGCTTATCAAGAAAATCGATGATCTCAAATGTGATCAGTGAAACAAAATCAAATAGCTTGAATGGAACAACAGTATTAAATACGATTGCACTCATGAAGGGTGCCGACATTCTAAGAGTGCATGATGTGAAGGAAGCAGTAGAAGCTGTTAACCTGATTGCTAAAATGCAAACTGTTTAAAACTTCCTGAAAAGCACTCATCCGAATTTATTAAAAATGAGACCTTCGATAAGATAAAAGTACAACTGAATTCATGGATTTATTTGACATTGGTTTCTTGACTGTCAGGCTAGTCGACCTTATCGATATAGCGATAGTTACCATTCTCTTGTACAAACTTTATAATTTGTTGAGGGGTGGAGTAGCTATCAATATATTTATCGGACTTCTCACCGTATATGCCTTGTACTGGATTTGTGTAAAAGTTTTAAGCATGGGACTTTTAGGGACAATTCTGGGCCAATTTATCAGCCTCGGTTTCATTGCACTAATAATAGTTTTCCAGCAAGAAGTCAGAAGATTTCTTATCGTTCTTGGAACTAATAATATTTTATCACGAAATACATTTACCCGACAGATTCTCCCCTGGAATTGGCAGGCTTCAAATAATACGCCCCTCAACATAGGAGCTATAACAAAAGCCTGCAGACAAATGTCCAAAACAAAGACAGGTGCGATAATAGTTTTAGCTAAATCGTCAGAGCTTAAGTATTATGCAAATACCGGAGATTTAATGAATGCAGAAATTTCCCACTCACTTATTGAAAGCATCTTTTTTAAAAATTCCCCTCTTCATGACGGCTCTATCATCATTGTAAACAACAGAATTAAGGCAGCAAGATGTGTTTTACCTGTTACTGAAAATGTTGATCTTCCGGGGCACCTGGGAATGAGACATAGAGCAGCCATAGGTATCACCGAACAAAGTGATGCTTTAGCTATTGTTGTTTCAGAAGAAACAGGTGAAATATCAATTGCACAGGAAGGGCACATCAAAGTTCATGTTTCACTGGAAGAGCTTGAACGAACATTGATGGAGGAATTTAAAAATTAATACAGTTCTTTCTGCAATGATAAACTCCCAATCGAGACTACGATCAATAAAATTCTTTACTGCTTGCTTGTGGACAACATGAGGCTGTCTTGCTTGCTTTCAAACATCCTGATTAATTCTTCATCACTCAGACCGGACACCAATTGCTCATAAGAAGCTACAGCTGATGTATAAAGAGGATGATCAGGATATTGGTTCATAAACTTCGAATAGATCTCTTTCGCCTTTTCTTTGTTATCTAAAACCGTTTCATTGATAAATGCCTGCATAAATAATGCAGAAGAAGCCTTATTGTTATTGGGGTATTTCTCAATAAGTTGGCTCAGTGACTTCATAGCTTCAGAAGCTTTCTTAACTCCCAGTGCCAGATCCGCTGCCTTGAAAAGATATTCAGGTGATGCACTATCCTCAGGAAATTTACTTACATAAGACTGATATAAATTCAGAGTATTCAATGCTAATGAATCATTCAATGTTCTAAGTGTATCACCAAACAAAATGCTTTCGTTGGATTTTATTTTTGCTGCCAGTTTCTCCTGAGGAGACTGACAGGCAGCAATACTCAATATGAAAATTATTAGAACTACTAATTGGGAATATTGTTTTTTCATGTTGCAAGGAACTAATTGTTGATAAATTTACAAGTGATTTTACATAATTAGAATGTTCAATATAAAACTTATCTCTTATGAACAGGAAATTTCATTTTATAATCTACGTCAACGTTTCCTTTAGAGATTTCTGATAATTTATTCTTCAAAAGTCTTTTACGCAAAGGTGATATTCTATCTGTAAATAAAACACCTTCAAGGTGATCATATTCATGCTGAATAATCCTGGCTGCCAGTCCTGAAAAAGTTTTTTCCTGTTTGTCCCACTTTGCATCATAATATGAAATACTGAGTGTATCTTTTCTCTGTACATCTTCCCTTATGTTAGGAATGCTAAGACAACCTTCATTAAATTTCCATAAAGAACCATCTTCAGAGTGTATGACAGGATTAATAAACACTTCCTTAAAATCAATTACTTCCTCCTCTTCAAAAGGCGCACCATCAGCCACAAATAAGCGGATAGACAGACCTATCTGAGGTGCTGCCAAACCAACACCTCTGCTGTGGTACATTGTTTCAAACATGTCTGCGATCAATTTTTCTAAGCCGGGATAATCTTTGCTTATTTCTGTCGCTTTCTTTTTTAAAACTGGATCGCCATAAGCGATGATCGGAAATATCATAGTTTATATAATCAACGTTTATTATTTTCCATCCAGGATTGAAGTAAGATTACAGCACTGGTCTGATCAACCAACTCCTTTCTTTGGCGGTCTTTTTTATTAAGCCCACTCTCTCTCAAACTGGCAATTGCTATCTTGGACGTAAATCGCTCATCAATTCTCTCAACCGGGATCATCGGGAAGGCGATCTTTAGTTTTAAAATAAATTGTTCGATCTGACCGGAGATCTCAGAAGGAGTGTAGTTCATTTGCTTTGGTTCACCGACTACAAAACAAGAAATTGATTCATTTATAAGATACTTTTTGATAAAATCGATGGTTTTATCAGGATGGATCGTATCCAGAGCTGTGGCAATGATCTGATTTGGATCAGTAACCGCTAATCCGACTCGCTTTGTGCCATAATCGATGGCCATTATCCTATCCATGTCGCAAAGATAATTGAAGTTTAAGGTTGGTTTTTAGTTGCGGGAAGTTTTTCTTTGTGGACAATTAAAAAAAATGAAAGATATAATCCAAAAAGCCTGGGAAGATAGAAGTCTTCTTAAAAACGCTGAGATACAGGATGCTATAAAAGATGTCATCGAAAAGCTCGATAAAGGAGCCCTCAGAGTGGCCGAACCAACTGAATCAGGTTGGAAAGTAAACGACTGGATCAAAAAAGCAGTCATTCTGTATTTTCCGATCCAGTCCATGAAAACAAGTCATGCCGGACCCATGGAGTTCCACGACAAGATGCTTCTAAAGTCAGATTATGAAAAACTCGGAGTCCGGGTAGTTCCACATGGGATAGCCCGATATGGCTCTTATTTGGCAAAAGGAGTCATCCTAATGCCATCTTATGTCAATATAGGCGCCTATGTTGATTCCGACACAATGGTTGACACATGGGCAACTGTAGGCTCATGTGCACAAATCGGGAAGAATGTTCACCTGTCCGGAGGTGTAGGAATTGGCGGCGTGCTAGAACCCGTTCAGGCAGCGCCGGTAATTATAGAAAACGATTGCTTTATCGGCTCCAGAAGCATCGTTGTTGAAGGAGTACATGTTGAAAAAGAAGCTGTGTTAGGCGCAAATGTCGTACTAACCATGTCTACACGAATAATAGATGTTACAGGAGCTGAACCTATTGAGACAAAGGGAAGAATTCCTGCCCGATCAGTTGTAATTCCGGGTTCATACACCAAAAAATTTCCTGCCGGCGAATTTCAGGTACCTTGTGCACTCATTATAGGAAAAAGAAAAGAAAGTACTGATAAAAAAACCACGCTCAATGATGCACTTCGAGATCATAGTGTTGCCGTCTGATTCATGCTTAATAAACTTCTCGTAATTCAAACTGCTTTTCCCGGTGATGTGATCCTGGCGACGGCATTATTAGAATCTTTGCATCATTCGCATCCTGAATGCAAGATCGATGTAATCATACGAAACGGAAACGAAACACTATTCAATCAACATCCATTTATAAATTCAATCATTGTTTGGGATAAATCAAAAAACAAATTACCAAATTTATTCAAGCTTATTTTTAAAGTAAGGGATCGAAAATATGATCTCGTGATCAACCTTCAAAGATTTGCCAGCTCAGGTCTGTTGACCACTTTTTCTGGAGCTAAGGAAAGCAGAGGCTTCGACAAAAACCCGTTCTCGGGGTTTTTCTCGAAAAAATACAAACATACAATTGGCGATGGAAGGCATGAAACAGAACGCAACCATGATCTTATCAGGGATCTTTGCGGAGAACAAGTACATAAACCAAAGTTATATCCCCAAATCAAGGACTTTGAAAAAGTTCAAGAATTAAAAAAAGGACCATACATCTGTATCGCTCCCGGATCGGTTTGGTTCACAAAAAAATTTCCGGAGAAAAAATGGATTGAATTTATAAAGACTTACAGTCTTAAAAATAATCTTGACAAAGTATATTTGATTGGCTCAGCCACAGAACATGATCTGTGCGAGAGGATCAAAGCGGGATGCGCTTCACCGATGATCGATAATCTTGCAGGAAAACTCAGCTTGCTTCAGTCTGCTGCATTGATAAAAGATGCGAAAATGAATTATGTTAATGATTCTGCCCCTATGCATCTTGCATCTGCCATGAATGGAAAAACCACAGCTGTATTTTGCTCGACTGTCCCTACATTCGGATTTGGTCCGCTGAGTGAAATAGCGAAAATTGTAGAAACAACCGAAGATCTCGCCTGCAGACCATGCGGTATCCATGGGTATAATTATTGTCCGCTTGGACATTTTAATTGTGCAGAGACAATCGACGTTAAACAACTAATTTCAGAAAATGGATAATCTACTCCCTGAAATTAACAAAGCTGCGGAAGTGTTACGTGCAGGAGGTATAATCATCTATCCAACAGACACTATATGGGGAATTGGCTGCGATGCTACGAATGATGATGCAGTTAAAAAAATCTTTTCTTTAAAGAAAAGAGTAGACTCCAAAAGCATGATCATCCTACTCGAAAGTTCAAACAGGCTCGAATCATATGTTCAGCGTGTTCCTGAACAAGCATGGCAATTAATTGAATATTCTGAAAAACCATTGAGTATAGTATATGACAACGCCCGAAACCTTGCAAACTCGGTGATTGCCGAAGATGGAAGTATTTGTATTCGCATCACTAAAGATGAGTTTTGTAAAAAGCTCATAGGAAAACTACGTAAACCAATAGTATCTACTTCTGCAAATCTAAGTAGAGAGAAAGCGCCGGCAAATTATTATGAAATCCCGGAATCAATATTAAAAGGCGCTGATTATGTAGTAAATTTGCGCAGAGAAGAAAAATCAAACCCTAAACCTTCAACAATTATCAGGCTTAGAGAAAACGGGCAAATTGAATTCCTTCGTAAATAACTGCTACGATACTCTAAAATCAACCAACATGTCACCTACTCCACTTTTTTGAATTATGAAAAAACATTTAACACATCCTGTATTTTCACTCATCGCTGAAGAAGCAGCAGCTATGGGTACTAATGCATATGTTGTAGGTGGATATGTCAGAGATATATTGCTTCATCGGGAATCAAAAGATATTGACATAGTAATATTAGGAAGCGGCATTGATCTTGCCAAACGAGTCGCCGGGCGATTGGGCGACAAAGTACATGTCAGCTATTTCAAAAACTTCGGTACGGCAATGATTAAGTTCGAAGGACTGGAAATTGAATTCGTAGGCGCTCGAAAAGAGTCATATCGTGCTGAATCAAGAAAGCCAATCGTAGAAACAGGATCCCTGGAAGATGATCAAAAGCGGCGTGATTTCACGATTAATGCGATGGCAATTCATTTAAACGAAAAAAACTTCGGTGAACTCATTGACCCATTCAATGGATTACAAGATTTAAAAAATAAAATAATACGCACCCCCCTTGACTCGGACATTACTTTTTCAGATGACCCGCTTAGAATGATGCGCGCGATCAGATTTGCCAATCAGTTAAAATTCACTATTGGGGAGAAGGAATTATTATCTATCGAAAAAAATAAAAACAGATTGAGCATCGTCTCCATGGAGAGGATCACGGATGAATTGAACAAAATAATTTTGTGCGACAAACCATCAATCGGATTCGATCTGTTGTTTCGGACCGGACTACTGAAAATATTCTTCCCACAAATGTGTTTACTGCATGGAGTAGAATACATTAACGGACAAGGACATAAGGACAACTTTTATCACACTCTTCAGGTCCTGGATAACTTGTCAGAGGAAACTGATGATCTGTGGTTAAGGTGGGCCGCTATTTTGCATGATATTGCAAAACCAGCAACTAAACGATTTGAACCAAATCATGGCTGGACCTTTCATGGTCATGAAGATAAAGGCGCAAGAATGGTAAAGCAAATCTTTCGCCAATTAAAACTTCCAATGAACGAAAAGATGAAGCAAGTTGAAAAACTTGTTCAGCTTCATTTACGCCCTATCGTTCTTGCACAAGATCACATCACAGATTCTGCAATTCGTCGGTTATTATTCGATGCAGGTGATGATATTGATAGCCTGATGAAATTATGCAAAGCAGATGTGACAACCAAAAACGAGTATAAGCTTAGAAAATACCAGGACAATTTTAGAATTGTACAGGAGAAACTCGTCGAAGTTGAAGCAAAAGATAAAATTCGTAACTGGCAACCGCCTATCAGTGGCGAACAGATCATGCAATGTTTTGGCTTAAAACCGGGGAAAGAAGTTGGACAAATAAAAAATGCTATCAGAGAAGCAATTCTGGATGGTGATATTAAGAATGATTATGAAGAGGCTCACAAGCTAATGGTTAAAATTGCAGGCGAGATGGGTCTTAAAGAAGTTAATACTACTAAGCATACGAAATAAAATATTTTTTTTATGAGGCTCAGGAAATAAATATTCTTTTTACTTTTGAGAAAGGATAAACTAAAAATATGGCTATATACCGATTTCGGGTAACTTTTGAAGACTATGACGATGTTTCTCGCGATATAGAAATTCGTCCAACTCAAACTTTCGATGATTTGCATATTGCAATTCAGGAAGCCATTGGATTTGATGCATCAAAGGCTGCTTCATTTTTTATGAGTGATGCATATTGGAAAAAAGGTAAAGAGATTAGCTCACATACTGATCCGAACTACGATCCGTCCAGAAACACCATTTCATCTGCATCCCGACTTTGTGACGTCATCATTGATCCTCACCAAAAGTTACTATACCAATTCGACCCGGAAAATGTTTGGTCCTTTTACGTTGAGCTCGTAAAGATTATTCCAAAAGAAGAACTGGTGGCCGTTTACCCACGCTGTGTGAAAGAAGTTAACGAAGCTCCGAAGCAATATGGCAATAGCACAATTGCCATACCTGTTCCTGACGAATTTGACGATGAATTGCTTGAAGATGATGAGCCTGAAATGGAAGCTGAAGTAATGGGTACCGATGATGAAGATATACCGGAAGGTGAAGAAAAGGTTCCTGAGTTTACAGATAGCGATGAAAGCGATGATATCGAATCCGGCATGGAGACGGCTGACGAGGATATGATGGATGATGATAACGGAACAGATCGGGAAGAATACTAACCACGACAATGGTTGGTACTAAACAACTTTTCATGCCAACTCTTATTGTAATCGCCGGCCCTACTGCCAGTGGTAAAACTTCATTGGCAATCAAATTAGCACAGCATTTTTCAACTCAAATATTAAGTGCCGACTCCAGACAATTTTATAAAGGCCTCGATATTGGAACAGCAAAACCAAGTTCATCTGAACTAGCTTTAATTGATCATCATTTCATAGATTCACATAATATCACAGATGACTATAATATTAGTGACTACGAACAGGACGCACTTAAAATACTTGAAAGTATTTTTACCAAAGTCAATGTAGCCATTCTAACCGGAGGAAGCGGACTCTATATTAGAGCTGTTTGCTCAGGAATTGATGAACAACCGGGAAGAAACGATTCCATACGTAAGGATCTAATTAATATTTACGAAAGCAAAGGCCTCGAAGAATTAAGAATAAAATTAAAATCTCTCGACCCTGTATATTATAATAGTGTCGATCTCGCCAATCCACACAGACTCATACGCGCTCTTGAAGTTTGCCTGACAACCGGTAAAAAATTTTCTGACTTCAGAAAAAATGTCCCTGTTCCTCGCCCATTCAATATTCTAAAAATCGGACTTCTACTCAGCAGAGAAGTTCTCTATGAAAGAATAGACAAAAGGGTAGATCAAATGATAACTCAGGGATTAGTGCAAGAAGCTCAACGCTTGTTTCCGTATAGACACGTGAACGCTTTAAATACAGTTGGGTATAAAGAGTTATTTAACTTCATTGACGGCAAAACTACTCTCGAAGAGGCCATTGATCTGATCAAGCAGAACACACGAAATTACGCAAAGAGACAAATGACCTGGTTTCGAAAAGAACAAGGCATAAAATGGTTCGATCCTGAGGATTATTCAGGGATATTGAATTATATCGAATCAAAATTATCCGCCTAGCCTTCCTTTGCATGACGAAATTGACACAGGCGAAGAATCATCAGTTCACAGATCAATCATTTTTCAGGCAACAGCACGAATTTAGCATAGTTCTCAGTTACTAAATACTTATTAGCAAAGTTCTTCAAATCTGCTACCGTCAATGCACTGACCCAACTATTATAAGCCTTTAATTCAAGTATATCTTCTCCATTTTCGTGAGAGGAAGAAATGGTCCTTAACCAAAATTGATTCTCCTTCACCCCTGTTTCTCTTTCTCTCAAAGCTGTCTCTTTAACTTTGATCAAATTTTTCTCATCGCAAAGGGTTGTTTTTATTTCATTCAAAACTCCCCATGCAGCATCAATCAACATATCAACATTCTCCGGAGAACAACCAAAATAAATGGAAGTCTCTAAATTCCCAACAGGGTAATGCTTTGGACTTGACCAACAACTCACACCGTACACCCCACTCTTATCTTCTCTTAAGACTTCACGCAATCTTATATTAAACAATTTAGATAGCGCAGAAACTTCATTTCGATTGTTTCGATTATACTCAAAAGACGTATTAAATCTAAGCAGTACAGCAGCTTTGGGCTCCATTCCTTTTCTAACAGTTTTTTCTACCTTTCCCTTAGGATAAGTCACGCCTGTATTAACCCATTTCTCATTCTTGTTTAGCGAAGGTAAACTACCAAGATACTTCTCTACTAAAGGCTTAATCTCTTGAGGATTCATACTTCCAACCAAGACGAATGTAAAACCGGATGCATCTGAAAATCTCTCCTGATATATTTTATAAACCATGTCAAGCTCTATCTTGCTCAAAGTAGTTAAGGTTCTTGGCTGATATCTCGGATTATAATTTGCCATAACATAACTTATGGAATCAAAAAAAACAGACTGAGGATCTGAGCTTCTATTCTGTAAGGCTCCCTTTTGTTTTTCAATGTAAGATTGAAAAGCTTCTTCATCTTTCCGTGGCTCAGTAAAATACTTGTAGGTCAATTGAAACATTGTCTCTATATCTTTTGGAGCACAACTACCGTTAAAGCCTTGTTGCAACTCACTTATATAGGGAGTTAAACTGACAAGTTTTCCGGTCAACTTCTTTTCTAATGCTGTAGCATTAAATGACCCCACTCCGCTTTGATCAATTATATTATCAGCAGATGATGCAGACCAATAATCTGACTCAGGATAAGACGACCAACCACCCCAAGAATAACCTGTGAATAGAACTTCATCATTCTTAAAATCCGTTGGTTTCATTAGAACTCTTACACCGTTTTCAAGTTCCCATTCGGTTATACCATACTCTGCGGTTAATTTTTCGTTTTTAACCTTAGCTCCAACTAACGGCTTTTCCACGAGAGGCTCATCAGACACCTCATCTTTATAGGCTTCAAGGACTAACTTGTCACTCGTCGAAATTATTTCCTTAATTCTAGCATCAGATGGCATTCTTGTTGTCTCCTTGTCAGGAGCTGTGATGATAGCAACACAGTTCTCTCCTGATGTAATCCATTTTTTTGCCAAAGAATTAACTTCTTCCAAAGTAATTCCGTCTAAATACTTCCTATATAAACTCATTTCGAATTCAATACCCGGAATAGGTTCCTCAGAAAGAAAATTACTCACATACTCACGGGCAAAATTTCTGGACTCAGTCTTGTTTCGTTCATTGTAAGCTTTCTCCATTCTACTCATCACTTCAGCTTTTTGTCGCTTTAATTCTGACTCTGTGAAACCAAATCTACGAACTCTTTCATTCTCCATAACCAAGGTCTCCAGTGCTTTTTCTATTCCATCTTCTTTACAAGCTGCAACCGAATAGTAAGCATATTTAGTTCGAACCAAATCACCATAACCACTGGCTGCATACATAAACGGCGGAACAGCCTGTCGCTGTAACTCTTCCGTGCGTGCATTTAACATACCGGAAAACAAACTATATGACATACCTCGTCTGTAGTCTCCAACAGTCTTTTGAATTTCTCTTGGTTGCTTGTAAAACATTTGTACCATTCCGTAAGTAGCTTCTTTATCAACAGCAGTTGCAACCAGCACTTCCTTGTTGTCACCAACAGGGTAGCTGACAACAGGACGAGGATTAGATACTGCCTTCACATTTGAAAATTGTTTACGGATCATTTTCTCCATGACAGCTGGATCAAAATCACCTATAGCAATGACAGCCATCAGGTCAGGTCTGTACCAATCTTTATAAAATGCTTCAAGCGTTTCACGCTTGCTATTTTCAATAATATCCTTCTTTCCTATCGGTAGCCTCTCTGCATATCTTGAATCCTGAAAAATAACAGGCCAATATTTTCTTCTCATCCTTTCATCAGCACCTTGTCCAAGTCGCCACTCTTCAACTACCACACCTCGCTCCTTTTCTACCTCCAATGAATCAAAAAGCAAATTATGCGCCCATTCTTCAAGGATCTGTAAACCTTTATCTACGATCTCTGGCTTGTCTGTCGGGAGCTGAATCATGTAAACAGTTTCATCAAAACTTGTATATGCATTGAGGTGAGCCCCAAACTTTGTCCCCACAGATTCCAGATAATCAACTATCTCATTCTTCTTGAAATTCTTGGTACCATTGAAGGCCATATGCTCAACAAAGTGCGCCAGACCTTGCTGGTTATCATTCTCGGAGGTTGATCCGGCATTCACCGCAATACGAAATTCCGCACGCTGCTCAGGTTTTGAATTCTGCTTAATATAATACTTCATTCCATTTGGCAAAAAACCTGTTCGGATTGAAGTATCAATCGGCAAAGGATCAGAGAGGTTCGCTTGTGCATTCGTCGGGATAACCAGAAAATAAAACAATAGTGCAACAAGAATATTTTTCATCATGTCTAATTTAAATCTGTAAATCTTTGGAAGCCGAAAGATATAAAAAAGTAACAAGCTTATAATTAACAAATCTCATTGGGCTCAAAATTAAGATATATTTGTAGTGGTATTCAAATTTAATTCTATTCCTATGAGTCGATTTTCTTCTAAATTGAAGTGTTCTTTGTTAACACTTTTACTCTACCTGGTCCTTTATCCATATTCTTCACAAGGAACCGGATCTGACTCAGATTTATATCAGCACAACCCGCCATACGACGAAGTGATTAAACGATATAGAGATTTGGCAAACGGAAGCCCTTACGCTAAATTGATTCCTTATGGAGAAACAGACGGAGGACAAACGATCCACTTATTTGTGATTACGAAAACAGGGGTATTCAACCCTGGCAGGCTGCATGAGCTTGGAAAGCTTGTTTTACTGATTAACAATGGTATTCATCCCGGTGAACCGGACGGAATTAATGCGAGTCTGCTAGTCGCAGAAAACTTGCTTGCGGATAATGGGAGGGCATTGCCGGAACATGTGGCAATATGCATTATCCCTGTATTAAACATCGAAGGTGCAATGGAAAGAGGCTGTTGCAGCAGGGTCAATCAAAACGGTCCCGCAGAATATGGTTTTCGCGGAAACTCACAATACCTCGATTTGAATAGAGATTTTATCAAGGGAGACTCCCAAAACACAATTTCATTTATAAAAATTTTCAGGCAATGGGACCCTGAAGTGTTTATTGACACGCATGTGAGTGACGGAGCCGATTATCAGTATACCATGACTTTGATTGCCTCGCAGCATGATAAATTGTATTCAACACAGGGCGAATACATGGATAAAACACTCCGCCCTGAACTCTTTAAGAAAATGAAAGAGCAAAATTCTGAGATGGGACCCTACGTAGAAACATTTAAATGGGATCTTCCGCCTGATAGTGGAATTATAGCATTTTTGGAAACACCACGATATACGACAGGGTACACTACCCTCTTCAATACTTTTGGATTCATTGCTGAATCACACATGCTCAAACCTTTTGCTGAACGAGTGTATGCGACTGAATTACTTTTGAATGCGCTGATTGAAATATGTGATCAAAATTTTTCTGAGATAATTGAGATAAGAAGCATTGCCCGAAAAGAAAATGAATTTAGAAAAGAATTCACATTCAACTGGAAACTAGATACAACTCAATCAGAAAAAATAATATTCAAAGGCTATGAACACGGATATAAGACGAGCAAGGTTACCGGTCTTGAACGTCTGTTTTATGACAGAGAAAAGCCATTTAGCCGGAAAATTGTTTACTATAACAATTATATTCCACAAGACACTATAAGCAGTCCTCTTTACTATCTTATTCCTCAGGCCTGGAAAAAAGCAATTCAGATTATGCATATAAATGGAATTCGGATGATCCGCGTAGATCAGGATAGTTCGACTTCGGCCGAAGTCTACTACATTAAAGACTATGCTACCGTATCACAACCGTATGAAGGCCATTACCTACACTACGATACAGAGGTTGCTAAACAAAGAGAAGAAGTTAAAGTCAATAAAGGTGACTATTTGGTACCGGTATTTCAGGAGGCATCAAGATACGTTATTGAAACACTGGAGCCAAAATCAGTTGACAGCTATTTTAACTGGGGCTTCTTCGACCAAATACTTCAACAAAAAGAATGGTTTTCTGCCTACGCATTTGAAGAAATAGCCGAAAATATTCTTTCAGAAGATTCTACATTGAGCGCCAGCTATGAAAAAATGAAGCAGACAGATGAGGCTTTTGCAAAAAGTTCTTTTTCTCAATTGTACTACATTTATAAAAATTCAAAATATTTTGAAAAAGGATTCAAACGATATCCGGTATGCAGAATAGGGTATCTATCTGATGCATTAAAATAATTCCATTGCATTTCAAAAATAAAAAAGGTGCCGTGAAATTTCGCAGCACCTTTTTATATATGAAGAGTTTCGTATTCTTAGCTCATAGTGTCGCCTATATTATTATAAAGGCTGTTTATCTGTTGAGATAATTCTCGAATCAGTTGTAATTCATTTTCACTAAGACGGCTATAATCACGTTCCTGAGATACTTTCTGTGAACGATTTGAATAAGTCATCGGATAACTAACTTCTTCAGCAAGTAAATGTGACAAGAGTCCGTTGTAATACTTTTGTCGTTCAGGCGGTCCAAGTCTTTGGATCAATGACTGAATGCTTTTTACATGCCTGTCAATTTCTGTTTCGATCTGCTTTCTATCCTGCTCGATATTTATAACCTTCAGGATAGGCTCGTGTGTCTCTTTGTTGTTGATTTTTCCTTTTTGCATGGAGTGTTCTTTTTCTATGCAATATAACTTGATCTACAGGCAAGAGTTGTTTCATTTACATTCCCTTCTTACACTATAATAGCAGCCGCAATAAGAACGGAATCTTTCTCTTTTTTAACTTTTGGCCAGATAAACCTAAAATCTGAGCCATTCTTTCCATCCGATTCAACCCAAATCTTACCACCTTGATCTTCGATTATTTTCTTTACTATCGCTAACCCGACACCTGTGCTCTCTACATCATCTCTTCTGTTCAAGGTTTGGAATATGATGAATACTTTTTCATGATACTGCTCTTCGATACCGGGACCATTATCTTTCACTGAAAACTCCCATCCTTTATCACTCTCTACTACTGAAACTTTGATATGTATATTCTCCTTATCATTATACTTGATGGCATTCCCAAGAAGGTTGGAGAACACCTGTTGTAATCGGGTTTTATCACTAATCATTTCAGGCATAGGTTCTGCAATCTCCAGGGTAACGTTGTCAGGTTTTCCTATAAACTCAAGAGTTTCTTCAATAAGGCTCTTTGTAACAACCTTCACATCTTCACCGGTTCTCTCATCTGCTCTGGAATAATCAAGAATTGCATTAATAAGATCCTCCATTCTTTTCACCCTCTGCTTGATCATATTAAAATGAGTTCGAGCTTCAGGCACGAGGGTCTCACCTGCATCTTCTTCTATCCATCCTGTCAGGTTTCCAATTGCCCTTAAAGGAGCCTTGAGATCATGAGAAACAATAGATGCAAACTTATCCAACTCACGGTTTGTCCTTTCGAGGTGAACAGTGTAGTGCTGTAACTTGCGATTACTTTCAGCCAACTGGTCTTTTTGCAGTGTTATTCTTTCAATAATCACATTTTTACCACTATGCATATAATTGCTTTGAGCTGCAACGAGAATCAAACCAAGAATAAATGTTGTTAAAGCATCTTGTCTGATCAGGTGGATATCATCCTGAAACATGGCATAGGAAGTCCACATCGTAAATTCTGTTGCGTAAAACAGCATACCGACACTCGCTATAGCAAGCACTGTAAACCACTTCCCGGCTTTCGTTCCTAACAACATAAAAGCAGTCATAAGAATAACTGTCAGATAGATTGTCCCGGAATTCATCAAACCACCTGCGCTGTATGCTTGCAAATGAACGACAAGAAATCCTACGAACACACTGATCATATAAGCAACCGGCAATCTGTCTACATCCTTGACCATAAAAAAATTTGTCATAATAACTGTTGCCAGCGAGATCAAGACTATAGATATAACCTGAACCTCTGCAAAAGGTGCCTGAATTTGTATAGCCGATGCAATACTTGCTATGAAAGCAGTATATGAATATATCCTGAAAAGTGTAAACCTTTGTCGAGACATCAGGTCTTCATACGGAATTCTTTCGTAGAAATTTTTCCGGAAAATGAAGTGAAATAAGTTTTTCATGACCAATGATTATAGTATATGTACTTTATGTAACGCTAATGTACATTTTTAGATTCCGAACTGTAAGAATCGGATAGCTTTTAATTAATTATCGGCTCAAAGTCTTAAAATTATAACTTTTTCATTCTTAGATAATAAACGATAATTTTAATTATTCTTATAAAGATAATTATTCATACTTTTGATTCAGTTTACTGGCCCACAACCGTAACTTGCCGGATAAAATGCCGTAAAATTATTTCAATTATGGAAAAACTAGTGAATATTCTTCTTGTTGATGACGATGAAGTGGATTGTATGAACGTCCAACGGGCTTTCAAAAAGAGCAATATTTCAAATCCTCTGACTATCGCTCATAATGGTGTTGAAGCATTAGACATGCTTAGAGGTCAAAATGGTGTTGCCAAAATTACCCCCACGCCCCGCATTATACTTTTGGATATAAACATGCCAAAGATGAACGGGCTTGAGTTCTTGAAGGAGCTACGGGCAGATAAGGATTTGCACACTATCAGCGTCTTCGTAATGACAACTTCAAATGATGATAAGGACAGATTTGAAGCTTACAACTATAACGTTGCAGGATACATTATCAAGCCAATTTCTTTTGAAAATTTTGTAGCTGCAGTTGCTATCCTGAACAACTTCTGGCAACTTTGTGAACAGCCGTAAAATTTGATATAAGCCAATAAAAAAGCCGGGATATCCCGGCTTTTTTATTGGCTTATATTCAGGATTGAATCAGGCAACCAGTTTGAAATGTTTGAAGATCTCAGACATACTCGATTGAGAGTCCGACAAAGCTTGTGGAAGCTGAATTGAGATCTCTGTTAATAGATTCTCAATATCTTCAAACGTATGGAGACGGTTAACAGGAATTCTAAGTCCGGTATTATTATAGGAAACACTTGGGAATACACTTAGATTAAAATAGTAGCCTTGGTTCATCATTCGGCGCACCATATTATAACCTACATCCGGTTTCCCTACTCCAATGAATCCGATAGGTGATAATGTTTCATTTATAAGCGGTAAGCCGAGTCTTTTTGCAGTATTGTTGAAAAATTCCATTTTGGTACGCATCTCGTCCTGCATCAAGTAAATCTCATCAGATAAATGAATTTTCGCCGCAGCAATGGTTGCACCTAAGACCATAGGAGGCATCTGTATCGAAAAGATAAAGGCCTTACTTGTATTCTTAATTAGGTTAAAAGTTGCTTCTTCAGGATAGATCAACAAGCCACCTGCAGTTCCAAATGCCTTCGTAAGACCGGTACTCAGATACAAACGCGGGTGATAATCACCCTGGCTCAAAACATACCCCGATCCATGTGGCCCTGTCCAGCTCATTCCATGTATATCATCAATATATAAATGCAACTGTTCGTGCTGATCAGCCATTCGGAACAAATCCTTTACAGGGGCAAAATCCCCCTGCATACTATAAACGCCATCTGCCATATACCAGATTTTCTGGTAATTATTTTTTAATGCCTTGATTCTACTTTCAAGCATATCCATACGATTATGCCTGATCACCTCGACATGCACATCCCTGGATTTCAACAGTTGAACAGCTGTTTGTACGCTATCGTGAACCTGAGAATCAAGTATGATCGCATCGTCATTCCCTACAATTATTGGAATATTAGACATATGCCCGACTGTGAGTGATTGCAAAAGCAGCAACGGTTTATTGCCAAATATTTCACTCAACAATTGTTCTGATTCCTGATAGTAACCGGATGAAACATAAGCACGTGAGGATGAAAACTGTGTTCCATACTTGTGTATGGCTTCAATTGCTCCTTGCTTTAAACGCTCATCATGTTCAAGACCCAAATATCCACATGAACCAAAATAAAGCAATTTATTTCCCCGTATAGTAATGTGCCTTCCGTCTAATGACACATCATCGGTACTATTGTGTACAATTCCGAGTTTAGCGGCGATTGAGGCAACCTGGTTGACAATCTCAATCACCATTTCATGCTTGCTTTTCAATTCTGACATAATGGTTTTTTGATTCACTGCGGCTACAATGAATGTTGATTTAACGGGAAGATATACGCATAACCCAAGTGTAAAGTTATGCCTGAGCAATTTTAAGTATCCCTTTTTCTGAAAATCTTATCAGCACTGTTTTCAACACAAAAAAAAAGCGGTTGTATTACCTTAAATACAACCGCTTTACAAATTTCTGGAATATTTACCTGACCAAACTCACATGACCGATCCTTGTTTCTCTCTTGTTATTTACATCTATGGTAGATACTCTGTAAACATAAACATCGGACTGTACCGGACTTCCTTTCACTGCTCCATCCCATCCTCCATCTAATGTATCCCATTCGTATACTTTCAATCCCCAACGGTCAAACACCTGAGCTTCAAGTCTTACTACATTGTAAGTATAAATTTTGAAAATATCATTTCGTGTATCGCCATTTGGAGTAAATGCGTTTGGTATATAAATGGTTGAACTTGGACGGATTTCCACTCTACTCATTATTGAATCAACACAACCGTTCAGATCGATCGTTAGTAGTTGGACATCATAAACTCCAACATCCGGATACATATGGGTCGGAGAAAAATCTTCTGAAACTGTTCCGTCTCCAAAATTCCAGTAATAAAATCCTGGGCTTCTGGTTTCATTAACAAAATTGACTAGTGGATAGATATCGCTGGCTTGCTCTGCGCTACTTGAAAATAAGGCATCAGGAGCTTTATAAATTTGCAATGCATTTGGCCTTGTAAGTGTCGTTGCACACCCACTATCAGTAGTAACTGTCAGAGATACCTGATACCATCCCCACGAAGGATAAAGATGTACAGGACTTTGATCCGATGAATTGGTTCCATCTCCAAAATTCCATGAGTATTGGACAATTGAGCCTGTTATCGGAAATGACTGATCTGTCAGTTGAACTACCGTTCCCTGGCATGCGCTTTCCGTTAAAAAGTCAACCACAGGTCTCGGAATAATCCGGATCATCCCGGTAGTACTGTCTTTACATCCGTGGTCACTTGCAATTAATAATTTTATAGGATATGAACCTTGATCATCATAAGTATGTGACGGACTTGGAAGGGTTCCAATATTTCCGTCGCCGAATGTCCAATACCAGGAACTTACATTCCCGTCAGGAATTGTACTCAGATCATTGAACTGAGCCGGACTGTCTTCACATGCTGCATCCACGGCAAAATCAGCTGTTGGTAATGCAAACACGTTTACCGCTCTCGAAATACTATTGCTACACCCATTGGCTGAAGTAACGCTTAAAGTTGCCTGATAGCTACCATAAGCTCCATACATGTGTGAAGGAGATGCACTGGAAGACACTGTTCCATCACCAAGATTCCAGGAATAATTCAATGGTGTGGCATCTGAGATAGTAGATGTATTTGAAAACTGAATAGGAATTCCATCACATACATTTGTATTTCCAAAAGAAGCAACAGGCTCAGCCCAAATGCGAAGAAGACTCGTTGAGGTATCTTTACAACCATTATCACTCGTAACTATTAGGCTCACGTTAAAAGTTCCTGCATTATGAAAAGCTAGTGACGGATTCTGAGAAGTGCTCAAAGTGCCATTGCCTAAATCCCATTCCCATGAGCTAATTGCACCGGCAGTTACTCCTGACATATCAGTAAAATCAACGGTTGAATGTTGACAAACCGGCCCGGATGTGGCAAAACTAGAGTTAGGAATCGGATTGACTTGCACTGTAACTTGATCTGAGTCTTCACAGCCGTCTGAGTTTACGACCCTTACTGTATAAGTTGTTGTAACGTTAGGGCTAACATTATAATTCGCAGTATTAATATTTCCCGGTGTCCAGGTATAATCACCAACACCGGAGGCAAATAGAGATGTTGGTTGTCCAAAACAGATGTTTTGATCAGGACCTGCATTTGCAACCGGAACAGGGCTTACTACAACCTGCGCCTGATCAGAGTTTACACAGCCGTTTGCATCTGTAACTTCTAATGTATAAAGGGTTGTTGAAGCCGGACTTACATTGATCGTAGCAGTTGTATAGCCTCCCGGATTCCATAAATATTGAGAACCTGCCGGACCGCTTCCGCTGAGGTTTGTATTGAAGCCGGGACAAATACTTTCATCGTTACCTGCATTCATTACAGGAAGAGGATTTATCGTAATCATATTATCGGTAGAGTCAACACATCCGGCATCAGATGTTACTCTGAGTTTAACATTGAAAGGACCTGCGGCATTGTAAACTGAAGCAGGATTTTGCAATACTGAAGTCTGACCATTTCCAAATGTCCATGACCAGGCATTAACACTACCTGAAGGTATTGCTGACAGATCGTTGAATGAAACTGCATTTGATACACAAACCGGAGCCGTATTGCTAAATGCAGCAACCGGCAAAGGATTCACGACAACAGTAACCTGGTCGATACCTGCACATCCTATTCCATCACTGACAGTGACAGTATATGTTGTTGTTACCGCAGGTGTGACTGTAATTGAAGATGTTGCAAATCCTCCGGGCATCCATGAATAATTTCCTGCTCCGGCAGATGCACTCAAAGTTAAACTCTCTCCCTTACAAATTCCTGAATCATTTCCTGCATCAACTGAAGGCATAGGGTTGACATTAACCCTCAGTATATCGGTATTTGAACAGCCCAATGCATCCGTAGCAATAACAGTATAATCGGTACTCACGACAGGTGAAACTGAAACATTTTGTCCTGCAAGTGTCCCAGGATTCCAAATGTAAGACCCTCCTGCTCCTGCTCCTGAGCCGGAGAGACTAGCTGAGGTTCCTTCACAAATGGTTTGATCTGCTCCGGCCAAAGCAACAGGTAATGCATTAACAATTACGTTCGCAACTGCAGTTCCCGTGCAGGAATTAGCATCAGTAACCGTAAGTGAATAAGCGGTATTCACTAATGGTGAAACATTAATAGTTTGCGTTCCACCTCCGGGTGTCCAAACATACGTTATATAACCTGCAGGCCCATCCAGTGTTGCCTGATCGCCGAGACAAATTTGTGCATCGGATACTGCAATCACAGGATTTGCATTAACTACAACATTCTGTTGGACCTGATGAGAACAACCACTTGCATTGGTCACATTTAGCGTGACATTATAATTTCCTGCCTGACTGAAAGTATGAGTTGGATTTTGTGCAGATGAAGTATTATTCGCACCACTAGCGGGGTCATTGAAGTTCCAGTCCCAGCTGGTTATTCCGGTACCTGCTGATAGATCTGTAAATACACTTGCCGTACCCGCACATTTGTCCGGCGCACTGAAAGCGGCAGTAGGTATGTTCGTATTTATTACTACTTGTTGTGAAAGACTGTCTATACAACCGGCACCGGAACTTATTACAAGTTTCACTGTGTAAGTACCATTTCCGGGGAAGGTATGCGAAGGATTTTGTGCATTACTTGTAGTAAGATCACCAAAATCCCAAGACCAGTTAGATGCCCCTACACTTTGATCCGTGAACTGGACCGGAAGTCCACTGCAGTTTGTCGTAAAAGTAAAGTTAGCTGCAGCAGCACCTACACCAGGCAGAATTCTAACTGTGTCTGTATCCATGCAACCGGAAGCACCGGCAGTAACTTCAAGATAATAATCACCAATTCCTACTCCATTAAGAGATTGCCCTGTTGTTCCACCAGGGAGCCAGCGATAAGTAGTAGCTCCACAAGCTGTTACGGCTGATCCATTCAAATTCGTGACTGCACCGCATGCCACACTTTGATCCGGTCCTGCATCGGCTTCAACTCCACAAACAGTAAAACAGAATGAGAACACCTGCAAACCTAAGTATGGACAATGATTATCTTTAACTGTTGCAGTAAAACAATATGGAGAATTAGAAATATCTGCCGTTGTCGGTGTCCAACTAAAATATGCCGAATCCCTTTTCCCGCCACTGGTAGTAAATGTTGCACCCGGGATTCCGAAATCCCAGTCAATTATTGTGGTGTCAGCTGCATCTGCATCAATGGATGCTGTCCAAAATTCAAAAGGAACATTTGCGCAAATGGTCTTGGTAAAAAATGGCATTCCATTCATACCTGTCATATTCGGAAGAAAATTATTACAAGCATTAACCGTAAGCTGAATATCTCTTTCTACCTGTCCGATTAGTACGCCATTCCTGTATTCACTAACAAGTACAGCGAATACGGTTACATCAGCGGTAGTCGGAACCATACAAATATCACCGGAAATCGAGCTGAAAATTACCGGAGGTGCCGATTGTACCGGCTGAGTATTTGAGTAAGGCGGCGAATAGGTTATTGGTGTATTCGCATCATCAAGCGGCGTAATAAGTTGGTATGTGATAGAATCTCCATCAGCATCATTTGCACCATGATTAAAGCAAAATCTTTGTCCAACACATGCAAAAGGCACCGGCTTGTTACTAAAGGTAGGAGAATTGTTACAAGGTGCAGCAATACTGTTCAATAAGCTATATACATACAAATCATTCGAAGACGCAGAAGCTACTGTCGTGATCGCAGCATTTCTGCAGCATTCACCGTAACTGAATTTCCAATCCGCACATGGTCCGGGAAGATTCACAATCCCTGTATATATCCATTCTTCAATTCCGGTATATGTTCCACCATCACAAGTTGTTGCAACATTGGGACAAGTGGCAGAGATTCTACTGGGACTTCCCGGGATTGGTGTCAAGTTTACCGAGCCACCGCCAAAACACGAAGATGTATAATTCACGTTTACGCTCGCCGGAGCACTGATACCATCACAGTCTCTGTAAAATGAATAAGTCAACCTGTACTGATTAGGTCCGAGACATTCGTATGTCAGATCGGCTCCCATGGCATGACTAGCTTTAGCATCTTCTGATCTAAAAGAAATCAGAAAGAGGAAAGCAAAGAAATACTTGCTGAAAGTGAGAAGTTGTTTACCCATAATACAGACTTTATTTTTGGTTAGTACAGACAATTTATTTTCGTGCGAATACACCCGATCCAAATTTAATCATGATTCGTAAAAATACAGATATTTTTCCGTAAAAACCAGCAATTTAACAACAAAAACAGGCCTACTTTTCAACAATTCAGTTATAGGTGAATGAGAGAAAAGAGTGGGTGAACGATTGAAATTAATAGGCGAGTTTTAAAACCTTCTTAAAAAAGCCAGAAAGTGGAAGATTGCCATCGCTTCAGGAACGGCTACTTTAAACCCAATTGACCATTATTAACACTTATTTGTCGAGGATTTCCTGTATCGGTTTGCCTGTAGAGCCATTTGGAAATTCAATATTCAACAGGCTGCAAATCGTAGGTGCAATATCTGAAATATCGATCGCAGCAGAAGTTGAACCTGAAGAAATTCCTGTTCCAAAAAATATAAGAGGAACATGTGTGTCATAGCTGTAAGCTGCACCATGAGTAGTTCCGGTTTTATTATACCACGACAACCAGGCAGGACGATATTGGATTATTATATCCGCTGATCTTGAAGCATAATAACCGTTCTGATAGAAACTAAAAAATGGTTTGTGAGTCGCACCTCTTGTCATATCACCGAATGTGTACACAGCAGAAACGCCGGGTAATGTCTCAATAAATTCAGCACATCTTCTCGCTACTTCCTCAGGGTCGATGCCCTTTGACATGATGTACGGTCGATTAAGGTAAACCGCACCCGATGAAACATCAAGAGTGAAAGCCTGATCCCCATACGCTCTATTAATAAATTCACGAATGGAATCAGAGCCTCTGTAGTTATTAATAAAATCTGCAGGAACTTTATGATCATCCAAAAAGCCGGGATTATGTGCAGCACCATGATCAGAAGTCAGAAATAATAAGTACTTCCCCTCTCCTATTGTCTTATCTAAGTAGTTTAAAAATAATTCTAATTCTCTGTCAAGCCTGACATAAGTGTCCTCAAGTTCAACGGCATTTGTACCGTACATGTGTCCTATATAATCAGTAGACGAAAAACTTACCGTCAACACATCACAAAAATCTCCTTGTCCGAGTTTCTCCTGACTTATCAATGACTCTGCGAACATTCGTGTAAATGTATTACCAAACGGAGTCTTTCTGATCAATTCTGACTCAGCCTCACGAAGTGAAGGGAGGTTATGAGGGAAGACAGGGGATTTTTCACCCTTGTACAATCCTTCATGAGGACTATTATCCGGTCCGCATTCAGTATAACTGCTAATAGGAAGTAAAGTATTCCAGGGTTTCGATAACAATGAATCTGAAACTTTTCTGGCATTAAAATCCGAAACCCATTTCGGAAGCTCATTAATATAATATGTGCTCGTTACCCAATTGTTTAAATATGGATCATGCCAGTATGCAGTATTGGCAGTGTGCCCAACCGGTAAGATGGAACCTCTGTCCTTCAATGAAACTCCATAACTGCGTGATTTGAAATTCGTACTCAACTTCAATTCATCGGCAAAAGTTGTTGCAAATAAATTCCGCGGAGACATCTTTCCGGAAATCGAAGTTGTACCTACCGGCTTCACCGTACTATCAGCAACACAATATATTTCCTTTCGCAAATTTCGGTCAAACCAATCGTTTCCGATTATACCATGAACAGATGGACTTGTTCCTGTAAAAATGCTTGCATGCCCGGGAGCTGTGTGGGTTGGAACGTAACCAAAATTTGCATTCTTACACGAGAAGCCATTCCTTAGTAATCTTTTAAATCCGCCTTCAGTATATTTCTCAGAAAAACGAAAAAGATAATCATAACGCATTTGGTCAACAACAATTCCAACTACCAGAGAGGTATTATTACCTACTTTCTGATCGCTTTTCTGAGCTCCGGCACTAAATATAAATAAGAGAAAAGCAACAAATATTAACGCGCGACGAATCATAAATATTAAGAATATAATTATTAATTTTAGTCCTGAACAGGCAAGGTCGGACGCCTGATCTTTTTATAGTACAAATATATTTTTGCCAGGATGTATCCAATCAACAAACCTAATATAACACCTCCAATAACATCTCCGGGATAATGTACACCCATATAAATTCTGCTATATGAATTTATACATGCCCAAAATAAGAAATAATGCCTGAATGCCCATACTCTTCCACGAACCAGAGTCATGACGAATGCAAATAAAGCAAAAGAGTTGGAAGCATGCGATGATACAAAGCCATAAAGTCCTCCACAATAATTACGAACAATATGCACCTGGGAGGCAATATCAGGATTGTGACATGGCCTCAGTCGCATGATGTTATTTTTCAAAACAGATGTTGAAATTTGGTCACTTAAGGTGATTGCAAGAACTATTGCAAATAAAAGCGCTACAAAATCTTTCTTCTCGTACTTATAAAGATACCAAAACAGGTACATATATAATGGTATCCAAAAATATTTATGACTGATCCAAAAAAATACCGGATCCAGTATTGGAAGATGCAACTGATTTAGAAACAAGAAAAGCGCAACATCTATTTCATTCAGCACTTGCAACATTTGAAACATATTAATTATTGAGTTCCTTCCACAACAGATCCTTTAATTCTTCCAAGCCTTGTTGCGCTACTGAAGAAATAAACAGAGCAGTGACATCTTCCGGAAGATCATTTCGCATTTCATTCAAGAGTTCTTCGTCGAGCATATCAGCCTTGGTGATGGCTAATACTCTTGATTTGTCTAATAACTCAGGGTTGAATTGTCTTAACTCATTGAGAAGAACCAAATATTCTTCACGAATATTTTTGCTGTCACACGGAACCATGAATAACAGGATCGAATTTCTTTCAATATGCCTGAGGAATCTTAAACCAAGACCTTTTCCTGCGTGTGCACCTTCTATAATACCAGGGATATCAGCCATGACAAATGATTTTCCGTCACGATATGATACGATTCCCAAATTTGGAACCAGCGTCGTGAAAGGATAATCTGCGATTTCAGGTTTCGCTGCACTGAGCACTGATAACAAAGTTGACTTACCTGCATTGGGAAACCCTACCAGCCCGACATCAGCAAGTAATTTTAATTCCAGAATTTTCCACTCATCCTTTCCCGGCTCACCAGGTTGAGCAAATCTTGGCGTTTGCAAAGTTGCGGATTTAAAAAAAGTATTACCCTTTCCTCCTCTACCGCCTGGTGCCAGAATGATCTCTTGTCCATCTTCCGTAATTTCAAAAAGTACATCATTCGATTCAGCATCTCTTGCAACGGTCCCGATTGGCACTTCCAGAATTTCATCTTTTCCTTCATGCCCTGTCTTCATTGCTCCTGAACCATTTTGGCCGGCTTCAGCAATCACATGTTTCCTGTATTTTAAATGGAGCAATGTCCACAGTTGCTTGTTGCCCCGCACTATAATATGCCCTCCTCTACCTCCATCGCCTCCATCCGGCCCCCCCTTGGCTGTATTTTTGTCACGATGAAAATGAACAGCGCCAGCACCACCCGCACCACTGCGACAGCAAATCTTAACAAAGTCAACGAAATTTGAAGGCATCTACCAGGGCCAAATGACCGTTAAATATTAAATTATTTATCTGAAAATCGTTTGATCAGGAACAAGAGGAAACTTATTGTTTAACTAAGCCTCTATCACGCTTGTTAATCTGCTGAAGATCTCTTCAATTGTTCCAACACCTTTAACGCCATGAAACTTTCCCTGTTCATTGTAGTAATTTTTTAAGGGAGCTGTCTTAGAATTATACTCAACAATTCTCTTCTGAATTACTTCTTCGTTTTGATCATCAGGCCTTCCTGAATCCTTTCCCCTGTTAAGTAATCGCTTGATCAATTCATCATCTTCTACTTCTAAAGCAAGCATCATGCTGATACTTGTGTTTTTTCTTGCCAATAGCTGGTCTAAGGCTTTCGCCTGGTTCGTGGTTCTGGGAAAGCCATCAAAAATAAAACCTTTAGCATTACGATTTGCATCCACTCTTGCCTCTATCATTTTTATGACCACATCATCAGGTACCAGTAATCCCTGATCCATTAATTTCTTCGCTTCAACTCCAAGAATTGTCTTATTAGCTACTTCAGAGCGTAAAATATCACCGGTCGAGAGATGCACTAGCTGATACTTTTCGATAAGGTTGGCAGACTGAGTCCCTTTACCAGCACCGGGAGGACCAAACAAGACAATATTTAACATAATTGAAAACGAAATTAATGGATGAAGAAGAGAAATTCAATCAGGATAAAAACTTCTCCACTGCGAATATATGAAATTGATTCTCTTTTATTCGTGCAATTGTGCGATAATTTATTCTGCAAGCTTATATATATCCTGAAGATTTCGACCAAATCCATCGTAATCCAAACCATATCCAACTAAAAAATCATTCGGAACTTCAAATCCAATATAATCAAGCTTCAGGTCGTGTTTGAGGGCAAGGGGTTTAAACAGAAGGCTTGCAAATTTAATTTCCTTTGGATGGTGTTTTTTAATTTCCTCCAATAAATAAACTGCCGTATCGCCTGTGTCAACGATATCTTCTAAAATAATGACACTTCTGTCTTTTAAATTCTCTGCCACACCAACTAGGCTTTTAACAATTCCTGTTGATTGAGTTCCCGAATATGAGGATACCCTGAGAAATGAAATTTCGCATTCTATTTCCAATCTTCTAAATATGTCTGCAGCAAATAAAAATGCTCCATTCAATACGCACAAGAAGACCGGCGTCTTTCCTAGCATATCCTGGTTGATCGCCTTTGCAAGCTCAGCAATTCTTGCCTGAATCCTGGATTCAGAAATATTGATATTGAAAGTCTTGTCCTTGATTGTTACTCTTTCCATAAATTCTGAATTTGCGCAAAAGTAAGATTTATGGCTTGCCTTCCCAATCTATTATCCTCAAATAAATGAGTTTCTCAAAAGACAAACTTATGTTAATTTGCAGCACAAATGGAACCTCATTTTTATAATAAGTTGCGCCTTGGGATACTCGGAGGTGGTCAATTAGGTCGAATGCTCCTCCAAAAGGCCATTGATTACAATATCACAACAAGTGTGCTCGATCCTGATCCTGATGCCCCATGTAAAAATATATGCGATAATTTTGTCGAAGGTTCATTCACGGACTATGAAACAGTCTATCAGTTTGGTAAAAGCGTGAACCTTCTTACCATTGAAATAGAGCATGTTAACGTTGATGCTCTTGCTCAACTGGAAAAAGAAGGCATATCAGTTTTCCCCCAAAGCCGGATCATTTCTATGGTGCAGGATAAAGGGGCGCAAAAAATATTTTTTAGAACTCACGGCATCCCAACGGCTGAGTTTCACATTATTGACTCAATGGAGCATTTGGGACGCTACGCCTCGATGTACCCCTGCATGCAAAAATTGCGGAGAGGCGGATATGATGGAAAAGGTGTACAAAAACTAAATACCATAGAAGATATTCCAACTGCCTTAATTGGTCCAAGCATTATAGAAAAGCTTATTGATTTCGAGCGGGAAATTTCAGTTATAGTTGCCAGAAATCAAAGAGGTGAAGTCGCTGCATATCCGGCAGTAGACATGGATTTCAATCCTGAGGCAAATCTTGTGGAATACTTGTATTCCCCTAGCTCTATAGACGAGGTTCGCCAAAATGAAGCTCTGGAACTGGCGATCCGGGTGGCAAATTCATTACAAATTGTTGGTGTGCTTGCAGTAGAAATGTTCCTTACGAAAGATGGTGACTTGCTTGTGAACGAAATTGCGCCGAGACCACATAATAGCGGCCATCAAACTATCGAAGGAAATATTACATCGCAATACGATCAGCATCTTAGAGCAATTTTTAATCTTCCTCTGGGGAGTACCAAAATATCACAACCAAGCGTTATGGTTAATCTGTTAGGCGATAGTAACCATCAAGGAGAAGCAGTTTACAAAGGCCTGGAAAAAGTGTTAGCCATGGAAGGAGTTCATGTTCATCTTTATGGAAAACGTCTAACTAAACCCTTCAGAAAAATGGGTCACATCACCATCTTAGCCGATTCATTGCAAGAAGCAAAACAAACGGCTGTCACGGTAAAAAAAACAATTCAAGTTGTCGCTGCGCCTGAACACTGAATCATTCATATATAAATAGAGCTATGAGAAAGCAAACACAAGTAGGTATTATCATGGGCAGTCAAAGTGACCTGACCATTATGAATGAAGCTTCAAAAATCTTAGATGAGCTGCAAATTCCCTATGAAATTTCAATAGTATCTGCTCACAGAACACCGGAACGGATGTATGAATATGCAAAGAATGCCGTCGAACGAGGACTGAAGGTGATAATTGCCGGGGCCGGTGGTGCTGCGCACCTCCCCGGAATGGTTGCTTCACTTACACCTTTGCCGGTAATTGGAGTCCCAATTAAATCTACAAATTCTATCGATGGCTGGGACTCAGTACTTTCGATTTTGCAAATGCCCAATGGAGTTCCTGTAGCTACTGTTGCCTTAAATGCTGCACAAAATGCAGGCATTCTCGCAGCTCAAATAATCGGATCTTCAAACACAATTATTCTTGATCGTGTGGCGCTATTCAAAGAAAAGTTAAAGGATAAAGTAAATAAGAGTAATCAAGATATTTCATCATCCTAAACATCAATCGGCTGCATTTTACTGTAGTTTTTCATTGATACATTTTGACAGTTTTATCACCAATATCCTGACGTTTACCAAATAAAATCGGCATTCACCAAGCTTTGCGCCTATAATGGGCACTTAGTCTGCACAATATGCCAAAGTTAATAATCTTCTTTTTTTGTATTATTTGTTTATGCACCGACACGGTTGTCTGCTATTCTCAAGTTCATTCAGTATCGGTGAAAATTACAGAAACTTCGAATGATTCCTTAGGTCCCTGGACAAAGAGTGTACAATACATTGACAGCCTCGACCTTGACGGATCCATTCTGGCACAGACTACCAGGGTCTGGAATGGAACTGATTGGCTGGATCAAACTACAGAAAAATTTATCTACAACATTAATAATCAGGTTCTGGAAAAGATAAAATTGCTGTGGAACGGAACTGAATATATTCCGCAAATTAAATCAGAGCGCTCATACGATATCTCCGGAAATGTATTACAAGAAGTAAATTACCAATACTATTCTAACTCGTGGGTCCCCAGCACCAAAAGAGAATATCTTTATGATCAGACCTTATCAAGGACAACAATTACAAGTTTTACTTTTATTACCGGGGCATGGATACAAAGCGAACAACATATTCTGAACTATAATACGAATCAAACTTTATCTTCTGAAATAAGGAGTAGCAGTAATGGATTATCCTGGGATACCGTAAGTCTGAAAACCTACTCCTATTCTAATCTATCAGGAGATCTGCTTCACGACTCAACGTTTTACTATACTTCATCCGGTTTTCTCCTGCAACAAATTGTTCATTATTTTTATGTTAGCCCTTCGAAGATGAACAAAACGATCAGACAAGAATATTACTCATTCATCTATTCAGACAATGATACCAGTTATATAGAATCTGAACTTTATTTCGAATACACTCTTGATATCGTCCGAAATGCAACAGGACAAATCATCGAAGAACACGGAGCTCAAACCAGAGGTAGTTCACAAGCCTGGGCTTTTGAGCACAGATACTATGGATTCAACCAGGCCGGAGAAATTGACTTTGTATACAATCACGAAGGAACAAATCTCAGCACATCCATCAACCGTCAAAAGCTGTATAGTTACCCTCTTCTGAACATGACCTATACATCAACAGGAACCAGTTGTATTGGCTGCAATAATGGCAAGGTTAATGTATCAGCAATCGGCGGAGTAGCTCCATACACTATTAGTATAAACTCAAACCTAGGCTCAGTCACTGGCATGAGCATAATTTACCTTCCTCCCGGCAACTATAATTTCTGTTTGGCTGATGATATCGGCAACGAAATCTGTCATGATGTTACAATACTTGAATACTTAAACGGAATTGACAAAAACAGCTTAGAAGATTCTTTTAATTTTACAACTATCTCCGGCTCCTCTGATGTAATGATAAATAATCATTACCATTCGCCTGTTCACTTTAACCTTTTTGATACGAGTGGGAAAACTATTTTCACAAAAGCAATAGCTCCCGGAATTTTCCGACTTCATGTGAATGAAGTATCCGGTGGGTATTATTTTTATTCAGCATTAAGCGCCGGATTTGCTAAAAGCGGAAAACTAATTCTCATCAAATAGTACATTTTCTTGTTGAAAAAGTATCAAAATTGATCACCCAGCCTTTTTCGTATGTCTTGATTTAATTTCTTAATATTTGTTCCTTCATTTATAGGGTTATTAATATGATCTGTCTCTGATATTTTCGCAGACGATAAGATCATGAAAAACATCCTTAAAGCATATATTACATTTCTGTTTATTTTAATTTGGAAAAATTCATTTTCTCAAATTAATACATCTGCGAGGGCTTCCGGAATGTCCGGAACTTGCCTTACACTGGCAGATGTACTGAGCACCCACCAAAACCCTGCACAAAACATATCGGGTGAATCAATTTCTACAGCCATAAATGCTTCCCGGTATTTCAATATAGCCGAATTAAATTCAATAACTGGATCTGTACTTTATCCTATAAACAAAAAACATGCTGCCGCTTTTCATTTGTTCAGGATAGGTTCAAAGGATTTTTATGATCAGGAATTTGCACTTTCTTATGGATTGATTTTGTCTCAAAAAATAAAAATCGGCATACAGCTGGAAAGAAAAAGTAAATTCTATCAACAGGAAACACAAATTTCAATTTCATGCTGGACATCAACTATAGGCCTTTCTTCAATGCCCCTGCCCTGGCTCCAACTTGGAGCTTCCGTTTCGAATCCAGATAGTCCTAAATGGAACAACCAACAAAGAACTATACTCCCCGGAATCATTCGTATCGGAACCAGAGTAAATTTCTCTAAAAATACACAGCTATATTCTCAGTTCAATAAGACCAAATCACTACCCGGGTCATTTCATACGGGACTTGAATACAGTCCGGCTCCATTATTACAGTTTAGAACCGGGGTCAGTACCAATCCATTCAAACAATCTTTTGGATTTAGCGTCATCAAGAAAAACACACGAATTGATTTTGCATTGGTGAATCATTATCCGCTTGGAATGAGTCCGGGAATCGGTATCCAACATAAGTTTCAAAGATGAATAAGCTAGCTCTTTTCCTATGTTGCATTATTTGCTTTTCAAAAGCCGGCCTTTCTCAAAATGAGCAAACGGATGATTTGATCCGGGAAAAATTAGCAGAATTGGAAACTGAATCATTTCAAGAAAACAACTCACAGGAAGATTATCAGTTATTCGAGGCAATTGAATTATACACTCACTCTCCTCTAAACATCAACACATGCACCGAAAATGAGCTGATACAGTTCCCTTTTTTCAATCATCAAATTGCTAAACAACTTATTGAGCATAGACTAAGGTTTGGAAAACTTATATCGATTGAAGAACTTCAACTGATTGACGGAATTGAACCTGATAAAATAAAAAGCATGAAGACATTGCTGACTTTAGGAAGCAGTGCTTCTCAAAGAAAAATTACTATAAAAAGTCTTCTACAAGATGGAGAAAATTCTATACTGATCCGATATCAACCGAACAATTATGTTGAAGAAAAAAATTCAGAAGAAAGAGGATCTCCCCACAAGATCTATTTTAGATACAAGTACCAATTTGCCGACAGGGTACGTTTTGGAATAACAGGTGAAAAAGACGGAGGTGAGAAGTTTTTTAAAGGCACAAACAAAACCGGGTTCGATTTCTATTCAGGCAACCTGATTTTCAAATCGAAAACGTTTCTGAAGCAAATAACTTTAGGCGATTACACAGTACAATCCGGGCAAGGTCTTGTGCTTTGGTCAGGGATGGGATTCGGAAAAAGTTCAGAGGTTTTAAATATTCAAAAACAAGGCAGCGGTGTAAAGCCCTACACTTCAGTAGATGAAAATAATTTTATGCGAGGAATCGCAATCAGTACCTCCATAAAAAGCTGGACCACTGATATATTCTTCTCGTCACATAAAAAGGATGGTAACTTTGTTAGCGGAGATCCGGAAAATGCATTTACTGCCTTTCAAACTTCTGGCTATCACAGAACTGCTGCAGAGATTGAAGATCGAAAAAATATACTTGAAACCAATATGGGCGGATCTGTTAAAAAACCTATTGGTAATTTCTCTTTTGGAGCAGTTGCCTATTATACAAAACTTTCCAACCCACTCTTAAAAGAAATCAGCTTAAATAATCTTTATGATTTCAGAGGTAAAACGAATATAAACTATGGTATTAACATCTCATATTTATATAAAAACATCCACAGCTTTTCAGAAATTGCACGTAGTCAAAATGGCGGTACAGCATTACTTATAGGTTCAGTTATTCACTTGCACCCAAAAATTAGCTATGCATTTATTATTAGAAACTATGAAAAGAACTATCAGGCTGCGTTGGCTAAGGGATTTTCCGAAAACACTAAGACTACAAACGAGCAAGGTATATTTTCAAGCATACAGATAAAAATTCCTTTCAATTTGACTTTATCTGCCTATGCAGACTACTTCGTCTTTCCCTGGAGTAAATTTGGAGTCGACGGACCAAGTTCAGGAAACGAGTATCTGATGCAAATAAAATGGCGACCTAAACGGAGCATTGAATCCTATTTGCAAATGAAATCTAAAATAAAAGAAGAAAATACCAGACCTGAAGGATCATCATTTAACCGGATCTTGTCGAACAGGCGCACAAATGTTCGTTGGCACATCAGAATAAAATTAAATGAAACATGGGATTGGGGCAATCGAATAGAAAAAAGTTTTTATGAAAAAGCTAATGGAGAAAGCAGTTCCGGAATAATGATTTACCAGGACATCCTTTATCATCCTCTTAATTTTCCGCTGTCTGTCGGAATTAGATATGCACTCTTCGATACCGACAATTATGACACCCGCATATATGCCTACGAGAATGATGTCTTGTTTAGTTATTCCATCCCTGCCATGCAAGGACGTGGCGAAAGAATGTATATAAATCTCCGATATAGAATAAACAAAATGATCGACCTTTGGTTAAGATACTCTATCACAAATTACAATAAAGATGTATCACTGACTGAAGATGCGAATGCAATGAAAGATCCCAAGAAGGATATAAAAGTGCAAATGCGTCTTCGCTTCTGATTAATTGTACTCCAATTTGAATCCTGATAAAATCAGGTGATCCCAGTAGGCGGGATAAGATTTTGATACTACAGCCGGATCATCTAAGACCAAGGGGCCACAAATAATTGATAAGGGAGCAAGTGCCATGGCAATTCTATGATCGTTATAGGTGTTCAATTCTCCCGTAAAAGTTGTCATGCCACCCTGCTCAACATACAAGTTGTCATCATCATTATCGTAATTCAATCGAACCCCCAATTTAGCTAACTCTGATTGCATAGCTTGAATACGGTTTGATTCCTTTATCCGCAGTGTATGAACATTTGAGATCTTAGCTTCAATGCCCAAACCAACGCAAGTACACACTAAAACAGGAACGAGATCCGGAATATCATTACAGTCTGCATGAAAATAATTAACAGTCGTAAGGTTTGGGTCTTTAAAAATATGTACCCCTTCTGACGAATATTCCGTTCTCACCGAAAACCTACTCATAATCTCTGCAATTCTTTCATCACCTTGAATGCTATTCTTCGACAGACCCGGTAAGAATATTGAGCCATTCTGACTTAAGGCACAGAGCTCATACCAAAAAGCAGCGGCACTCCAATCCGGTTCAACCGGTGAACTCCGAACTGAATAATTACCGGGTGAAACATGAATTAAATCTTCTTGCCAGTCGACCTTCACTCCGTTTCTTTTCATTAGATCAATTGTCATTTGTATATACGGTACTGAAGCCGGCTCCTTTGTCAGGTAAAGATCCAAACCATCAGTAAAAAGCGGAGCGATCATCAATAATGCGCTGACAAACTGAGAACTTAAAGAAGGATCGACCTCTATCCGTCCTCCTTTTAAAGTCCGGCCATTAATCTTCAGTGGTGGAAAACCATTCTCCTTTAAATAAGAAATATCAGCTCCGGCTTGCTTCAATGCATCTACCAAATGACCAATTGGTCGTTCATGCATTCGTTGCGATCCTGTTAAATTCCATGAACCGGGTCTTACAGACAACAGAGCGGTGAGAAATCTATAAACTGTCCCGGCATCTCCGGCATCAATCTCATTTTTCAGATTATTAAGAATTTCTATCAAAACCTTTGTATCCTCCGACTCAGAAAGATTCACCGGTTTAAAATTCGGATTTGAGACAGAATTGATAATTAGCAACCTGTTAGCAATGCTTTTCGATGTAGGAAGATCAATAGTACAGTTACTAATTTCATTTGGAGGAATGACCTTAACTTTTTTCATAGTACCGAACTATTAAAAAGTTGCATCGTTTGCTCCATCACATTCCTTACCTTTTCCACATCCGCAAATTGGTTGATTGTAACAAGACCAATCTGAGGGATCAGTGTAAAATTTAATTTTCCATTAATGTTTTTTTTGTCCTTGTATGCATAGTCCAACAACGATTCGACATTGAACTTTGTGTTTGCAAAATCAAAATGACGGGTAAAATATAATATGATCTCATCCAACTCAGATTCACCAAGACCCAAAACAGATTTTGACAATAATGCTTCTGCAACGATACCGTATGCTATTGCTTCACCATGCCGAAGTGGGTCTTTATGATTTGCCAATGAGTAGGCTTCAATCGCATGTCCGATCGTATGACCAAAATTCAAAGCATGCCGCACACCCTGGTCTTTTTCATCTCTAACTACAAAAGAGTTCTTTATTTCAATTGATCTTTCAATCAATTGAGCCAAGTTGGCAGATTCAGAACTTGTTTGTGATGAAAGACTATTCCACAAAAATTTATCGGCTATCAAACCGTGTTTTGCAATTTCTGCCATGCCGGAATTTAATTCCCGATCAGATAAAGTATTTAAAAACTCCGGAAATACATACACAGCTTTCGGATGGTAAAAAGAGCCTATTTGATTTTTTAAACCCAGGAAATTAATTCCGGTTTTTCCTCCTGATGATGAATCTACCATCGATAATAATGTCGTTGGTACTTGAATATGCTTAATTCCCCGAAGTATGGTTGAAGCTACAAAGCCGCCAAGATCTCCTACCATCCCGCCCCCCAAACTAATGAGTATCGAGTCTTTGTCTACATTTGCCCTTGTCAGTTTTTCCCAAACTTTTATACAATTTTCAATATTCTTACTTTCATCACCGGCTTGTATTTCAATTATTTCAAATCTTTGCAAAGAGGATAATTCTTTCAGGAATACAGGTAAGCAAATTTGTTTGGTATTCGTATCGACGAGAATAAATTTTAAAGCAATCTGATTGCTACCGGAAAGAAAATCATTCAGGATATTTAAGCAATTATGGCCAACATGAATTTCACTACCAAGGTAATGCTTATGAATCTCCATAAATTTTATTTTACTTCTTTCCGGATTTCAATTAAATTCATTACCCGTGTCTGATGATGAATAGATTCACTATGAATTTTTTCAAATAGCTGAATGATAAATTCACGGGTAAGATCTTTTTGCATTCCTGATTTTTGCCTTGTTCTAAGTATCTCATTCCAGCGTTCGACTTGAAGGATAGTCATATTATTCTCCCTCTTATACTGCCCGATTTCACGTGCAACACTCATTCTTTCCGCCATCATGTTGAGAATGTCTTCATCTATTTTGTCAATTCTATGTCGCAGCTCTTCCAGTAAATTTAAAAAAATTACATCATCCACAGATTGCTGACGGAGTATCAGGGAGTTCAATAATTCTTTTAACTCAAGCGGAAGTAATTGTTGTTCCTTATCACTCAAAGCATTTTTAGGATCCGGATGAACTTCAATCATTAGTCCATCAAAACTTAAATCCATAGCCGTCTGAGAAAGTGATGAAACCAGGCTTTTGTTGCCGGAGATATGACTGGGGTCACAAATAATCGGTAAATTCGGAATACGTCTTTTTAATTCTATAGGTATTTGCCAATTAGGAGCATTTCGATATTTCGATTTCTCATAAGATGAAAAACCTCGGTGGATCGCAGCAATTTTTCGGAGACCGGAATTATAAATGCGTTCAAGTGCACCGATCCAAAGCTCTAAATCTGGGTTTATTGGATTCTTTACAAAAACCGGTATATCTACTCCCAACAATGCATTCGCAATCTCTTGCACCAAAAATGGATTAACGGTAGTTCTTGCACCTATCCAGAAACAATCTATCCCGGCACTCAATGCCTGTTCGATATGTCGAGGATGTGCCACTTCTACGGCCACCGGCAGTCCATTTGCCAAACCTGCCTCTTTTAGCCATTTTAGACCTTCTTCACCTATGCCCTGAAAAGAGTCAGGTCTGGTACGAGGTTTCCATATTCCTCCTCTGATCAGATTGACATTCTGAGTATTAAGGCTTTCAGCGATTTCATTTATCTGAGTCCTGGACTCAATACCACACGGACCTGCTATTATAAATGGGAAACCTTGTCCAAAACCCCAGGAATAAAGTGGAATTAATTCTGTCATATTTTGTTGATCCATAATTGAACAAAGATACAATTACATTTTTGCTGATTGAGGCGAATGAATTACGTTTGCATTCGCAAAACTATGAAGAAAACACCTATTTCTTTTGAAGATACACAAACCGCTTTCGTCTCAAAAACGAATGCCGGCTTGAATAGAGCATATTGGCTATTTCAGATACTTTCAATAAACTGGCTTGTTCAAATAAGTCCTGCCGTATTCAAATTCGCACTTTGGGCTCATTTACCGGTCAAGGGTATTATCCGGGCAACTGCCTTTAGACATTTCTGCGGTGGAGAATCTATTAAAGATTGTCAGAAAACAATTGAAAGCCTGGCAAAGTTTAACATCGGTACAATTCTGGACTACTCTGTAGAAGGAAAAGAATCGGAAGTAGATTTTGATCGGTCACTGGAGCAAACACTATCGACCGTACTCAGAGCGAAAGGAGATCCGAAGATACCTTTTTCAGTATTTAAACCTAGTGGATTTGCAAGAATTGCCTTGCTTGAAAAAAAGAACTCAGGAAAACTTTTATC
>DAOQWA010000018.1:0-56664 GCA_035341855.1 Bacteroidia bacterium | reverse complement strand
CCTCATCTTAGCATTACTCAGTGCTGTTCTCGCCAAGGTTCAGAACACACTTGCCACAACAGTTCGTCAGAAAGAAGGATTGCCTGAGCCTCCTGAATTAAGTCGCTGGGAAAGTTTCACTGTGTGGGCAAGATCCAACAAAAAATTAATTGCAGTCTTATTAGTGTTCTTCACATTATATGGTACTGTAAAAGCATGGTATGCATTGCAGGCCATTGGTATCAGCCAGGGTTACACGCCTGCACAGCCTATTGCCTATTCTCACAAATTGCATGCAGGTGATCTCCAGATACAATGTGTCTACTGTCACTCCGGTGCTGAGCGTGGTAAAGTGGCAGGAGTTCCATCTGCGAATGTTTGTATGAATTGCCATAAATATGTGCGTAAAGGTCCGGAGACCGGTACTGATGAAATTGCAAAGATTTATAAGGCATTAGACTATGATCCGAATACAGGAGTCTATGGTCCTAACCAAAAGCCTATTGAATGGGTACGAGTCCATAACCTTCCTGACTTAGCCTACTTCAATCATGCTCAGCACGTTAGCGTTGGAAAAATAGAGTGTCAGACTTGCCATGGTCAGGTTCAGGAAACGATGACAGTAGCAAGCCAGCATGCACCATTAACTATGTCATGGTGTCTTGACTGTCACAAAAACACACAGGTGAAGATGGCGGGCAACGGTTACTACGAACAGTTTCATCAGAAAATGCTGGATAAGCATGGTTCAGACTCTTTGATAACTGAAAGTACACTGGGTGGTCTGGAGTGTTCACGTTGTCATTATTAATTTAAATTGATTGACCAGGGGAAGGTCAGCCTCTAAAAGCATTATTCTTCCTTATTTGATTCATAATATATTCAAGCAATGAGCAAAAGATATTGGAAAGGTGTAGAAGAGCTTCAAAACGATGCGGAATTCGTTCGTTTGAAGAACAATGAATTCTACGAGCATCTTCCACTTGATGAAGTCATTCAGAAAAAGGCTGTGGACGGTAATACGCATCCTCGCCGGGACTTCTTAAAATTTCTTGGTTTCAGTGTAGCTGCTGCTTCTCTTGCATCTTGCGAAGCGCCTGTGCAGAAAACCATTCCTTACCTTATCAAGCCTGAAGAAATTACTCCGGGTGTTGCTAACTGGTATGCATCGACTTATTATGATGGTTACGATTATTGCAGCGTTGTCGTGAAGACTCGCGAAGGTCGTCCGATCAAATTGGAAGGAAATACATTGAGTTCAGTAAGCAAGGGCGGTGTAAATGCCCGCGTTCAGGCTTCTGTACTTTCTCTTTATGATAGTGCAAGATTAAAAACTCCCATGATGTATGGTAATGCATCCACATGGGCTGAAGTTGATAAAGCTGTTGTAGAGAAGTTAAATGCTATTGCTGCAAAAGGTGGAAAGATCAGGATACTGACTTCTACCATAATCAGTCCTTCAACGCTGAAGGTTATTTCAGAGTTCTCTGCAAAATATCCGAATACAAAGCATGTTGTTTATGATGCCATCTCTTCCTCTGCTATGCGTCAGGCAAATCAGATGAGCTTCGGTGTTAATGCAATACCTTCATACAACTTTGACAAGGCAAATACAATCGTTGGAATAGGTGCTGACTTTTTGACTAACTGGATTTCTCCGATTGAATATGCACGTCAATATGCAGTGACCCGTAAATTGAATAATGGCAAGAAAAATATGTCCCGTCATATTCAAATTGAAAGCGCACTTTCAGTTACAGGTAGTAATGCAGATCAGCGAATTGCTGTGAAGCCGAGCCAGCAAGGTGTTGTAGTTGCAAACTTGTATAATGCCATTGCTTCATTAGCAGGAGCTTCTGCAATCCCTGCAGCTTCTGCAGGCGAGAACCAAAAAGAGATCAATTCTCTGGCAAATGAACTTTGGGCAAACAAAGGAAATTCACTCGTTGTTTGTGGGATCAATGATGTGGCTATCCAAACTGTAGTGAACGCTATCAATTCACTGCTTGGAAATTATGGAAGCACTATAGATCTTGATAACCCGAATCGTATGCGTCAGGGAAATGATGCTGACCTTGCGGTTCTTCTTGATGAAATGAATAAGGGAGAAGTTGCAGGTCTGTTAGTATACAATTGCAACCCTGCATATACTCTTCCGGGTGGAAGTCAGTTTGCAGCTCAACTAAAGAAATTAGACTTGTCTGTCTCCTTCGCTGATCGTACCGATGAAACTGGCGCTAATTGTCAGTTCGTTTGTCCTGATCATCATCCTCTTGAATCATGGATGGATGCAGAGCCCAAGGCTGGTATTTATTCACTCGGACAGCCAACGATTTCACCTTTGTTTTTGACACGTCAGGTTCAGGAAAGTTTGCTGACATGGGCCGGAAACAATGTGAGCTTTCATGATTACATGATGGCTAACTGGGCATCAAATATTTTACCTAAAGGTTCAGGAAACTGGAATAAAGCATTGCAGGATGGGGTTTATGAAACCACGATGGCTGCAGCAAAAAATTATACTTCTTCAGCAGACCTTGGTGCTGCAGCGAATGCAATATCAAAGATCGCCTCCGGCGGTATGGAGCTGCTTGTATATGAGAAAACAGGTATTGGTTCCGGATTGATGTCCAACAACCCATGGTTGCAGGAATTACCTGATCCGGTTTCCAAGATCACCTGGGATAACTACCTCGCCGTATCTCCTAAAGATGCACGTGAGAAAGGATGGAAGCAAGGTCAGGTAGTGACGGTGACAGCCGGCAAAGTAAAAATGAATGCTCCTGTTGTTATTCAACCCGGACAAGCATTTGGAACGGTTTCACTTGCACTTGGTTACGGAAGAACTGCAGCAGGTAAGGTTGCCGACAACCGGGGAGTGAATGCATATCCCTTTACTTCTTTAGGTGCTGATTCCATAAATTATTTCATCACGGGTGTTGATATTCAGAAGTCAACCGAAGACGATTATGTTTTTGGAGCGACACAGACGCATCACACTATGATGGGTCGTGCGATTGTAAAAGAGACTACACTACCTGAATATTTGAAAGATAAAAACGCAGGAAATCATCCTGAGTTCTTCAAGAAAAAAGTTGGTCACCACGAAGAGGTAAGCGTCAGAGCTGAAGAGCTCACTCTCTGGAGAGAGCACGAGGTTGGTCATCACCACTGGGGAATGGCTATCGACCTGAATTCATGCATTGGTTGTGGGGCCTGCGTAGTTGCCTGTACTGCAGAGAATAATGTTGCTGTTGTAGGTAAAGACGAAGTGATCCGCAGCCGAGAAATGCACTGGATGCGGATTGACCGCTATTATACAAGTGATGCAGATCCAAAAGAAGGTGAATCAGGTGATCTGAAGGCAATGGAGAACCCAAGTGATATGCCAAAGGTTGTTTTCCAGCCTGTGATGTGTCAGCATTGTAATCATGCACCTTGTGAGACTGTTTGTCCTGTCATTGCAACAAGTCACAGTTCAGAAGGTCTTAACCAAATGACATATAACCGTTGCGTAGGTACACGTTATTGTGCGAACAACTGTCCGTACAAAGTGCGTCGATTCAACTGGTTTAAATATTCCGACAATCCGCAATTCGACTATAACATGAATGATGACCTGGGCAAAATGGTTCTCAATCCAGATGTAGTTGTTCGTTCACGTGGAGTGATGGAAAAATGTTCGATGTGTGTACAACGTATTCAGGAAGGAAAGCTTGTTGCCAAGAAGGCAGGAAGACCTATTCCTGACGGAGAGATCAAAACTGCATGCTCTCAATCATGCCCTACACAGGCTATAACTTTTGGAGATTATAATAATCCTGAGAGTGAGATCAAGAGAATGTGGAAGCCGGAAGAACGTAGCTACCATTTGTTGGAAGAGCTTAACGTAAAGCCGAATGTTTATTATTTGACGAAAGTGCGTAATACTTCTGAAGGGAAGGAAGCGTAATTATTATATTATTCAGAAAGCAAACTGATTAACCAACCATGAGCGGTAATCACGAATCGGTCGTCCGGGACCCGTTAATTCTCGGAGATAAAACATATCACCAGATGACAGAAGATATCTGTCGTCCGATAGAGGGAAAAGCCAATAAATATTGGTGGATATCTTTCGTGATCGCCTTTACAGCGATGATATGGGGAATAACTTGTTTATCCTACACCATAGGAACAGGAATAGGAGCATGGGGAGCTAACAAAACGGTTGGCTGGGCCTGGGATATTACCAACTTCGTCTGGTGGATCGGTATCGGTCACGCCGGAACATTGATCTCGGCGATCCTCTTACTCTTCCGTCAGCGCTGGAGAATGTCTATCAACCGCTCTGCGGAAGCGATGACGATCTTTGCTGTAATCTGTGCCGGATTATTCCCGGTATTCCATACTGGTCGTCCTTGGTTAGACTATTGGATGTTTCCTATAGCAAATCAGTTTGGATCATTATGGGTGAACTTTAATTCACCATTGCTATGGGACGTTTTTGCGATCTCTACATACTTCACTGTATCACTTGTGTTCTGGTATCTGGGATTATTACCTGACCTTGCAACAGTACGTGATCGTTGTGTTACGCCGGCAAAAAAATTCATCTATGGATTGCTTGCATTCGGTTGGAAAGGTACGGCTCGCGACTGGCATCGTTTTGAAGAAGTTTCATTGGTGCTTGCAGGTTTATCGACGCCGCTTGTACTCTCTGTGCACACCATTGTATCCTTTGACTTCGCAACTTCAATTGTACCCGGTTGGCATACGACGATCTTCCCTCCTTACTTCGTAGCAGGTGCCATATTCTCCGGATTCGCTATGGTGTTAACGCTTATGATCGTAGCAAGGAAAGTATTGTCACTTGAGCAGTATATCACGATCCAGCACATTGAGCTGATGAATAAGATCATCATTCTCACAGGTTCAATTGTCGGGGTGGCATATATCACTGAATTCTTCATTGCATGGTATTCAGGTGTGCAGTATGAGCAATATGCCTTTATGAACAGAATGTTCGGTCCATATTGGTGGGCTTATTGGAGTATGATGACATGTAACGTTATTACACCTCAGCTTTTCTGGTTCAAGAAACTACGCACAAGCGTAATGGCAACATTTATCATTTCCATCTTCGTGAATATCGGAATGTGGTTTGAGCGATTTGTTATCATTGTGACCTCTTTGCACAGAGATTTTCTACCAAGTAGCTGGGTGATGTATTCACCAACCTATATAGAAGTGGGTATTTTTGTAGGAACAATAGGCTTGTTCTTCACATGCTTCCTAATCTTTGCCCGCGTGTTCCCGGTAATTGCTTTGGCAGAGCTCAAATCAATTCTTAAGAAAACAGGAAATCAATATTTGAAAAAATAGAGACCATTTATCATGGCTAAATTAATATACGGTATTTACGAAGATGAAGAAGTCCTTATGGATGCCATCACTTCTTTAAAAGGACAGGGAGTCGTCTGCAAGGATGTACAAAGCCCTTTCCCTATCCACGGCATCGATAAGTTACTGAATGTTCCTCGTACGAGACTTTCGGTAACTGCATTCATATATGGTATCACAGGTACATCACTTGCCCTGTTGATGACTTGGTATATGATGGTCTCCGACTGGCCTATCAATATCGGAGGTAAGCCAAACATGTTGTACTATATGAATCTCCCGGCATTCATACCTGTTACTTTTGAGTTGACGGTATTCTGTGCTGCTCACGGAATGGTACTAACATTCTTGTTGAGAAGCAAACTCCTGCCGGGTGTTTCGGCGCCTATTCCGCATCCGCGTATCACAAATGATAGATTCGTTCTTCACGTAGATATCAAGGACGAAGGAAAAATAAATGAAGTAGTTTCCCTGATCAAAGCATCAGGTGCTTCTGAGGTGATGTTAAAATCAATGCAATTTGCCTGATCAAGACCATGAAGAAATTACTAAGTTATATTGTACCACTTGGATTCATCGCTCTGGCAGCCTCATGTCATTATACTGACACGAGCAAACCGGGTCATGAATACATGCCGGATATGTATCGTTCTCCTTCATACGAGACTTACTCATCCAACCCAAACTTTCCTGACAGTATCACTGCTCGTCAGCCTGTGAAAGGAACCATTGCAAGAGGCGATGCAAACTTCAGCGATTTAGATCGCATGCCATACGCTTTTGAGAATACTCCTGAGGGATATGAGCTAGCAGGTGCACAGCTAAAGAATCCTTTACCGGTAACGGCCGAGAACCTTGCCGAAGGTAAAAGACTATATTTTAATTATTGCCAGGTTTGTCATGGTGAGACAGGAATGGGTGATGGTCCTGTAGTTCAAAGAAACGGACCGGTTCCACCTGCATATAACTCTGAAGCATTGAAAAATCTTCCTGAAGGTAAGATGTTTCATTCAATTCAATATGGTAAAAACATGATGGGGTCACATGCGTCTCAGCTAAGTGCTTCGCAACGTTGGAAGATTATTCAACACGTTCAGACACTTCAGAAAGGTGCTTCAGCAGTAGCCATTGATACAACTACAAGTAGTCCTGCCGCAACTGCAGGAATGTAAATTAATTTAATTCCATTGCTCAACGATTTAATGATGGACAGAAAATACGAGCTTACCAAGAATAACAAATTGATCACCATCATCATGATGGCGATTGGTTTGATCGCAATTGTTATGGGATTCCTTTCGGATCACACACGAACATGGGCGACTTTGTTACATAACAATTTTTATTTCACGGCGATCGCACTGTGTGGAACCTTCTTTGTCGCAGTTCAGTACATTGCTCAGGCTGGTTGGGCTGTCGGGATTAAAAGAGTACCTGAGGCGATGGGTGGATTCCTGAAATACGGAATGGCAGGGATGATTCTCATATTTATTTTTGGTCATCATGATCTTTATCACTGGACACATTCGGAATTATATGATCCAAACAGTCCTGACTACGACCATATTTTGGCCGGCAAAAGCGGATTCCTTAATATTCCATTTTACATCACACGCGTGGTTGCATATGCCCTTATATGGGTAGGCTTTACTTATGCCTTGCGTAAACAGTCATTAAGAGAAGATGCAGAGGGCGGTCTTGAACCCTACAGAAAAAGCGTAAGTATGGGTGCCGTGTTTGTCGTATTGTTTGCAGTGACATCATCTACATCAGCATGGGATTTTCTGATGAGTGTCGATTCGCATTGGTTTTCTACCATGTTCGGATGGTACACATTCGCAGGATTATTCGTAAGTGGTTTGTCCATGATGTGTTTGCTCATTTTGTTCCTCCGTTCAAAAGGATATATGGATCATGTATCATCGGATCACCTGCATGACGTTGGTAAATTCATGTTTGCTTTTTCCATCTTCTGGACATACCTGTGGTTCTCGCAATTCATGCTTATCTGGTACGCAAATCTTCCTGAAGAGGTAGTATATTATCAGGTACGCTGGGAGAATTTCAAGACATTATGGGTGACAAACCTCATTGTTAATTTCTGTGCTCCACTCTTAATTTTGATGACCCGTGACGCAAAACGTCAGATACCTATATTGTGGATAGCCGGTATCATCATCATTATTGGTCATTGGTTGGATGTGTTCTTAATGGTCACACCGGGAGTACTTGGAAAAGACTGGCATATAGGATTCATTGAAATTGGAACAGGTATTGGATACCTTGGATTATTTCTTCGTGTAACACTCGCTGAACTCAGCAAGGCTTCAATCGTGCCAAGAAATCACCCTATGTTCCAGGAAACTTTACATCACCATATCTAAGCCGAATAGAGGCTAAATATTAATAACGGATAATTATATTTCATGATAAAGCTACTGACCCTTCTTGTTATAGTAATGGCCGTGGTCACCATCTGGCGCCTCATTCGCGTATTGGAATTGGTACGAGACTTACGGGGTGATGAAGATGCCGTCACAGATAAAGATAACAGCACTCACGGTAAACTATCACTCTGGTTCCTGTTCTTAGGATTCGCCGGGATGATCTATTTTACATTAGATGCAAAGAAATACCTTCTTCCGGTATCTGCCTCCAAGCATGGTGCGTTGACAGATAGTTTCTTAAATATGAACTTCGCACTGATCATCGTGGTGTTCTTCATTACTCAGTTTTTACTATTTTATTTCGCGTGGAAATACAAGCATAAAAAAGGACACAAGGCATACTTCTACCCTGAAAATCACAAGCTCGAATTCATTTGGACGATCATTCCAGCCGTTGTATTGATGGGACTTATCGTTTACGGATTAAAATTATGGATAAGCATTACCGCTCCTGCACCGGCAGAAGCCATGGTAATAGAAGTTTATGGTAAACAATTTGACTGGTCTGTCCGATACTCAGGTGCTGATAATAAATTAGGCCATTCAAACTTCAAACTGATCACTGATAATAACCCTCTTGGAGTTGATGTGAATGACGCTTCTTCCGAAGATGATAAAACAGCCCGGGAACTACACATTCCTGTCGGATCAGTGATTAATTTTAAATTCCATTCCCGCGATGTAATTCACAGTGCCTATTTCCCACACTTACGTGCACAAATGAACTGTGTTCCCGGTATGACTACTGAGTTTACACTTGAGCCTACTATCACTACAGATAGCATGCGCCTCATCACAAATAACCCTGAATTTGACTACGTATTATTATGTAACAAGATCTGTGGTGTGGCACATTATAATATGAAGTTGAAACTTGTGATTGAATCGCCTGAAGAATTTAAAAAGTGGTATAAAGAGCAAAGTTATGTATTTGAAAGAGCGGAAGTAAAGCCTGCTGCAGAGCCGGCCCTGACCACCGATTCTGTTATTACTGCTGAGGCTACTGCTTCTGATATAAAGGTTATCGCCACAAAATAATTTAATGAATCACCGGCTTGGCCGGGCTTAAGAATAATATTGTTCATCGAATAACGCTTATATAAAAGCCGCTATAATGTCTACTCACACAAACGATCATGCTGTTGATTCCCATGCGGGGGATGATCATCATGAGCACGAGCATCATGTGACTTTCTGGAACAAGTATGTTTTCAGTCAGGATCATAAAATGATCTCTAAGCAATTTCTTGTCACTGCAATTGTCATGGCTATTCTTGCCATGCTGATGTCACTTGTATTCCGCCTCCAGTTGGGCTGGCCGGATCAGAAGTTTCCCTTCCTGGAAAGTATTCTGGGAAAATGGGGAGCTGATGGTAAATTGGATCCTAATTTCTACCTGGCATTGGTTACCATTCACGGTACCATCATGGTCTTCTTCGTTTTAACAGGCGGGCTATCAGGAACCTTTAGTAACCTACTCATTCCATTGCAGGTTGGAGCTCGTGATATGGCTTCAGGATTCCTGAACATGTTATCGTACTGGTTCTTCTTCGGATCATGTGCTGTGATGACTGCATCATTATTCGTTGAAGCCGGACCTGCATCAGCCGGTTGGACGATCTATCCTCCCTTGAGTGCCTTGCCTCAGGCTATTCCCGGCTCCGGGTTGGGGATGACCCTGTGGCTTATATCCATGGTATTGTTCATCGCTTCTGCCTTATTAGGTGGTATTAACTATGTTGTGACCATTATCAACCTTCGTACAAAGGGCATGAAGATGACACGTCTTCCTTTGACAATCTGGGCATTCCTTATTACTGCGATCCTGGGTATACTTTCATTCCCGGTTCTCTTTGCTGCAGCTTTGTTACTCTTGTTTGACAGAAGTTTTGGAACAAGCTTTTATTTATCTGATATCTTCATCAATGGAGCGCCTCTTGCTCATGCCGGCGGAAGTCCGATTCTATTCCAACATTTATTCTGGTTCCTTGGACACCCGGAGGTTTACATCGTATTGTTGCCTGCACTCGGACTGGCGTCTGAAGTAATCGCTACTCAGTCACGTAAACCTATCTTCGGATATAAGGCCATGATCGGATCGATGCTTGTTATTGCATTCCTTTCATTTATCGTTTGGGGACACCATATGTTCGTCACAGGAATGAATCCATTCCTGGGCTCCGTATTCGTATTTACTACTTTGTTGGTCGCTATACCATCTGCCGTAAAGGTGTTTAATTACCTGGCAACATTGTGGAAGGCTAATATTGTACTCTCGCCTGCTATGTTATTTGCTATCGGTCTCGTCTCCTTCTTTATCTCCGGCGGATTAACCGGTATCATCCTTGGAGACTCTGCATTGGATATTAATCTCCATGATACTTATTTTGTGGTCGCTCACTTCCATATTGTAATGGGAAGCTCTGCTATCTTCGGTATGTTTGCCGGAGTGTATCATTGGTTCCCGCGGATGTATGGTCGCATGATGAATAAGCGTATGGGATACCTCCATTTTTGGTTAACTATTGTCGCAGTATATGGTACGTTCTTCCCAATGCACTTCGTAGGACTTGCAGGAGCACCTCGTCGTTATTATGCATATACAGCATACGAAGGATTTGATGCTGCTATTAATATTAATGCGCTGATCAGCTTCTTCGCTATTTTAGGTGGACTGGCACAATTAATTTTCGTAGCCAATTTCTTCTATTCAATGTACCGTGGTAAGAAAGCAGTTCAGAACCCTTGGAACTCTAATACAATTGAATGGACGGCACCTGTTGAGCACCTTCATGGTAATTGGCCGGGAGCAATTCCTGAAGTGCACAGATGGCCTTATGACTATGGTAAGCCGGGCGAGGAGCAGGATTTCATCCCTCAAACAACACCGTTCTCACAAACAAAGAACTCAAATTTGCCTGGAGAAGGCTAGAATTGATAAAAACTAAAAAAGCCTGTTCTTAAAAGAGCAGGCTTTTTTTGATCATAATTATAATTGATTTTCTTGATTAGCTGAAAACCTAAATCAAGTCTGATTAAACTGGCAAATTTTAAGAACTATCCCTGTCCCATTTAGATTGATTTCTGCATTTTCATTATTATTTGGCACCCAAATTTTGTTAGCATAGTACCTTACTTCAAAGTAACCGGGGTCTTTTTTATAGCTTTTAATTAAAAAGGAAATGATCATTTACGTGTAACTGATCTTCATTGCTGACTTTGACATCATTTTTTTGATTCTATTGATTGTGAAATTTTCCCATTCAATTTTACCTGAAATTTTAAATTAGCATATAAAATATTTTATAGCCGGTTTCAATTTTCTATGCGAGTTCACGTTAGAATCTGATATTTAAATTTTTTAATATTCAAGTCATGAAGCTCAGCACTCTTGGCAAACCGCTTATTGTATTTTTATTATTTATATCAAATCCCGCTTACTCTCAGGATTGTAATGTTTATTTCGACTTTGACCGGGATCAGTTGCGCCTGAATGACGTAGCTAAATTAGATAGGATTGTCAATTTGTATAAGTCCGGTGAACAGAAGATCAAAATAGTTGGATATACTGATACCAGCGGGACTTTCAAATACAATAATGAACTTTCAGCAAGACGCGCCAATAGAGTGATGGAGTATCTTGTCTCCGGAGGAATTGAGAGAAATAATATTTTCACTGAATCAAAGGGCGAACTTTATCAGTATGGTGCCGATCAGTTATATAGCAGGAGAGTAGAGGTTTCATTTCGTTCCGCAAAGGATCAGTTTTCATCCGTTTCAGAATTTAGAAAGTCCTTGGTTCCCCAAACTCAAACATTTATTATTCCGGGTGATAAGGATATCGAAATTGAAGGTGCTAAAGGGACAATAATAAATATTGAAGCTAATTCATTTGTAGGCATTGAAGGTAAAGAAGTGTCAGGTGAAGTAAAATTAGAGTTGATCGAATTTTATACAATGAAAGATTTCTTCAGTGATGCCCTCAGTACCTGTTCAGATTCTTTTTTATTATCAAGTGCCGGAATGGTAAAGGTTGCTGTTAATCAAGGAGGCGTTGAGCTGAAGCTTAAAGTTGGCAAAGATATTCAACTGTATTTTCCGAAGGTCAATGATTCCATATATAGTTCTTTCAATGGTGTTAGAAGGAATGATGGCTCTATGAATTGGATGGAAGAAAAGGAAAAGACGCAGTCCTCAAAAAATGCCAGATCGGTTGATGTTGGTGTAACTATAGCGGCAGACGGTCGGACTTTAATAATTACTGATAAAGAATCAGCCGACAAAAGGAATCAGGAAATAGCATACAACCCGGTTCTGCAAAAATTCAGTAAAATGTCGGAAGGAGAAAAGAAAGCTTTGGAGTTATATCGTGATGAACAGATGCGTGCAGACTTAAAGAGAGGAAAAGTCTACAGTTTGATCAATTCAAGTAAATTGGGATATATCAATTGTGATCGATTCATAAACAATCCTACAAATATATTTGTCAAGTGTAATTTGAAGATTGAGAATAGTGATTTATCAATTACTTCTGCGGCTTTGATTTTCAGGAAAAGTAATGCGTATCTGGAGTTTTCCCTAAATGGATTTTCTTCAGCTAAACTTGGATATCTATTGCCTACAAATGAAAAAGCAGAGTTAGTGGTGATAGGATCAAATAAAGATCGGCCTTACTTATATCATAAAAGCATAACCCTTTCTGAAAATATGAATGAGAAGATCACACTAAAGGCTTCTTCGTTTGAAGAGATTAAAGAGGTGTTCTAATTTTAAAATGCTTTGAATGCCTTTAATATGCCTTTTTAATTGGCTCTAATTTATTGCTTATAGATTTAATTTGATGTGAATGTCTGTTTGAATGATCTTCACATTTGCAATACTGAGGATTTCGTAAACCTGAACTTTTTCGTAAATTTACTTCATGAAAAGGAGAAAATTTATTTATGGTTCTGCGATGTTGGGAGTGTCACTGGCACTTCCACGCATCTTAAGAGCAGATTCAGGATTGTTAGGGTCTAATAAGGGAAGAAAAATATTCAAGATCCTCAACACTGACAAAACGAAAGTAGGAACACTTCCTATTCTTAGAGCTTTTGCCGGTGATCATCTCGATCATGTTTCTCCGTATGTTTTGTTTGATGAATTTGGACCGGTTGAGCTAAGTCCTAAAAGTCAGCCGTTGCGAGTTGATGCGCATCCTCATGCGGGAATAATTCCTACGACATACTTCCTTTCAGGTAGCGGGCATCACAAGGATAGTCTAAACTATGACTTTCAGATCGGGAAGGGTGACTTTATGATGTTCAGTTCGGGAAAGGGAGCTATCCATATGGAAGAGACCGGAAAAGCTCTGTATGAAGACGGTGGTATCTACCATGGATTTCAGATTTGGTTGAATATGCCTTCGAAGTATAAGTTTACAGCACCTGCAACTTTTGTGCACAAGCAGGATAATGTCGGAAGTCTGGATCAGAAGAACTATTCTGCTAAAATAATATTGGGCGAATTGTTTGGTGCAAGATCAAAGATAGAGTTATTGTCTCCTGCCTTCTATTATCATATTAAAATGAAATCGGATTGTCGCCTGGATATCCCCACAGATCCAACTCATAATGCATTTGTTTATATCATCAATGGAAGTGTTGAAACAGAAGGAAGGAAACAAGTGAACAAGGGACAGGTTGCTTTGTATCAAAGAGGAGATAGTGTTTTGAATTTATACAGCAAAGATGGGACTGAACTTTTAGTTCTTGGCGGGAAGCCATTGAATGAGCCTGTGTTTTCATACGGCCCGTTCGTTATGAATACCGAAGAAGAAATTAACAGATGTTTGAGAGATTATCAGTCCGGTAAAATGGGTGATCCAAATCTTGTTAATGCGAAATAGATTTTATTTTAGACCTGCAGATCAGCGAAGTCATAGCAAGCTGATGGTATTTTTTAGAAAAATATATGGAAAATTTTGATTGGACCTGTTTTACACGAAGGATTGCAATAAAGTCTGACATCCATAAATTATATAAAGCATGGACATGTACCGACGAGATTGAAAAATGGTTCTTGTCAAAAGCCAAATTTTTTTCAAGTGAAGGGTCTGAGCTGAAGACTAGTGAATTGTTTACGTCGGGTTGTGCTTATGAATGGAGTTGGTATCTGTACTCTGAAATAGAAAGGGGAAAAATAATTCATGCAAACGCGAAAGATTTAATTCGGTTTAGCTTTGCCGGTGATTGTTTGGTTGAAGTAAAATTAATTCAAAAGAATGATTTGGTTATCGTCGAATTAAGGCAGAGTAATATTCCAACTGATGATAGATCAAAACGTGGAATTCGTCTAGGTTGTGAAAGTGGCTGGTCTTTTTTTCTTCTCAATCTAAAATCAGTATATGAACATGGCGTTGATTTGAGAAATAAAAATCCTGAACTTCAGGGAATGATAAATAATTAAAACAGAAAAATGTTTTGTTGATTAGTCTGTATAGCTTTTTAGGATTAATAATCAGTTTTTTGTATCTTTGCATTTCATTCGCTTTTGTGAAAATAATACGCCTTTTCTAAGGTTCGAATAAATATATTTCTGCATGCTTTCATGTTCTGCATGCTTTTTTCATTGGTATAACAGCAATTTTGAGATCGACAATGATGGGAACATCAACATGCTTTAGTTTTATTTTCGACTGCTTTATTGAAGTTTTGTCACCGTTCCCGAATGTCTTAAACATTATTTTATGCATCCGATAGATCTCGGAATATTTATAGCATATATGGCCGGTCTACTTGGAGTTGGCTTTTATTTTTTGAAGAAGAATAAAAGCACGGATGACTTTTTTGTAAGTAGCAGGAATATGTCCAAATGGCACATTGGCCTTTCTGTTGTTGCTACAGATGTCGGCGGAGGATTTTCAATTGGTTTGGGCGGACTCGGTTTTATTATGGGGATCTCCGGCAGCTGGATGTTATTCACCGGTTTGATAGGTGCATGGCTTAGTGCTGTCTTACTAATACCTAAAGTGTACAAGCTTGGTCATGAAAAGAAGTTGACAACATTTCCACAGTTGTTCAATCATTACTACAACCCGAAAGTTGCTTTGGTAGCGGGAATAATTTCTGCAATTGGTTATTTGGGATTTACAAGTTCTCAAATTTTAGCAGGCGCAAAATTGGCAGCTGCTTCATTTGTCGGTCTGGACATTCAAACGGCTTTACTAGTGATGGGACTGGTAACCATAATTTACACCGTGATGGGCGGAATGACTGCAGTGATTTATACCGACACGGTTCAGTGGATTGTGCTCATGTTAGGATTGATTCTGGTTGGAATTCCTATTTCATATCATGCCATTGGAGGATGGGAAAGCATACATAAAATATTAGAACCTGAATTACTTTCTTTAAGTTCTATCGGTTGGCAACAATTAGTTAATTGGTCTATTACAATTATTCCTATTTGGTTTGTTGGTATGACTTTATATCAAAGAATTTATGCCAGTCGAAGTGAGTCAGAAGCAAAAAAGGCCTGGTTTATTGCCGGCTTATTTGAATGGCCTATAATGGCTTTCATGGGTGTATTACTCGGACTCTTCAGCAGAGTTGCTGCCGAGCAGGGAATGTTTTCGCATTTGGGTTTTGCGACATCAGAAGGTATGGATCCTGAACTTGGCTTACCCTTGTTGTTGCGTCAAATTCTTCCGGTTGGATTGATGGGCATTATGATGTCAGCATATTTTTCTGCTATTCTTTCTACAGCGGATAGTTGCCTGATGGCAGCATCAGGAAATTTGCTCACGGACATAATTGAAAAGCTGTTCCCGCAGCTAAAAAATCACCCTAAAGTTTTGTTGTTTGCTCAGATTTTAACCCTTGCAATAGGTATTGTTGCAATTGTATTAGCTGCAAGCATGGAGAATGTACTGGAATTGATGCTTTATTCATATGCATTCATGGTCTCCGGATTATTGGTGCCATTGATTGCAGCTGTATTCTTTGGTCAGAAGAATTGGAAAGCTGCAATTGCAAGCATGTTGTCAGGTGGGAGTACGACAATAATACTGACTGTCTTCAATGCAGATCTTCCTTATGGTTTGGATGCTAATATTTTTGGAATTAGCATTTCCCTATTGGTTTTTATTGCCTTTACTACTTTAAATTATACACGAAAAAAATTACAACATGAAAACTATACTAATCAATCAGGATAGTGGAGAAAATAAAACGTACAGCAATGAGAGTATTGCTGAATTTCTTTTTAATAATCTTGATCAGTTCGGAGACAAGCTGGAATATATTTTAAAGGCCATTAATTACGCTATGGATCCCGGTCGAGGAGGTTTTTTACTTATAGGGGTGGAAGACAATGAAATTGTAGGAGCTGTCGTCATAAATAAGACCGGAATGGATGGGTATATTCCTTCGAACATCCTTGTCTACATCGCCGTTCGTTCCGATCAAAGGGGGAAAGGGGTAGGCAAGAAACTTATGCAGCAAGCTATGGCAAATACCAGGGGCGGAGTAGCCCTACATGTTGAGCCGGATAACCCGGCAAAAAAACTTTATGAACGCCTAGGCTTCACAAATAAATACTTGGAAATGCGGTATCAACCTTCTAATTAATTTTTATGAGTGGAATTGATTATGATTTACTAAAAAGGTTCAGGAGAGAAATACATGCTTTCCCTGAAATTTCAGGAGGAGAAAAAGAGACGGCAAGGAAAGTCCTGGGATTTTTGAAAAACTGTTCTCCTGATGAGATTATTACCGACATAGGCGGTTATGGAATTGTTGCTACATGGGACTCAGGAGTAGAAGGTCCGGAGATTATATTCCGCGCTGAGTTAGACGCATTACCGATAGAAGAAATAAATACATTTGATTATAAGTCAGCAATAAATGGAGTTTCACATAAGTGTGGACATGATGGACACAGTACGATCTTGTGTGGATTGGCAAAATACTTGTCTGTCAATAAGAATAGCAAGGGTAAAGTTCGCCTGATTTTTCAGCCTGCTGAAGAAAATGGTGAAGGGGCAAAAGCCATGTTGGAAGATGAAAAGTTTAAAGGTGTAGAGCCGGACTTTATTTTTGCACTTCATAATTTACCCGGCTATCCAATGAGTAAAGTGGTTGTGAAGGATAATACATTTACGGCTGCAGTTAATAGTATTATTATTCATCTTACAGGAAAAACGTCACATGCAGCAGAACCGGAACATGGACTTAATCCTGCTTTAGCTGTCGCTGAAATTATTCAAGGCAGCATGGCTCTGGCTAATAATTATCCTGACAAGGAGGACATGCGTGTAATTACCCCTGTGTATATGGACCTGGGTACCAAAGATTATGGAATATCGGCAGGCGTGGCAACTGTTCATCTTACAATACGGTGTTGGAATGATGAATACTTGAGAAAGCTTGAAGAAGATATTATAAAACTATCGGAACAAATTTCCAAAAAGCATAAATTGAGCGTTAAGTTTGATTTCACTCAAACCTTTCATGCTAACATCAATAATAGCTTAGCTGCTGAAAAAGTTCGCAAAGCTGCCAAGAAGCTTGATTTATCATTGGACGAAAGGCAATTTCCTTTCAAGTGGGGAGAGGATTTTGGTTTATTCACTTCAAGGTTCAAGGGCTGTATGTTTGGACTCGGAGCCGGAGAAAATATGCCTGCCTTACATAATCCGGATTATGATTTTCCGGATGAGTTGATTGAAACAGGTGTGAAAATATTCATTGGTATTATGCACGAAGTATTATTAAACAATTAGGACCTATGTTTGAAACTTCAGAAATAGAATTGAGTGCCTCAGCATACCGGCATAATCTGCGCTTTGTTAAAAAGCTTTTGAAAGAAGATGTTCGGATTTGTAGCGTCGTAAAAGGAAATGCATACGGGCACGGAATTTCAGTATTTGTTGAGATGGCTATCCAATCAGGTGTTGATTATTTTGGTGTACATTCAGCTGAGGAAGCCTATCAGCTCAAACAAAATCTGAACAAAATCCCGGATATCTTTATCATGGGTGCCATGGAAGAGGATGCTGTAGAATGGGCTGTAGAAAATGATATTGAATTTGCAGTCTTTGATCAGAAACGTCTGGAGATGGCATTAATGAGTGCTATGAGATTAAAGAAGAAAGCAAAAGTTCATCTGGAAGTTGAAACCGGGATGCGAAGGACCGGATTTTCACATTTGGAGATTCCTGCACTCTGTAAGTGGATGCGATCACATAGCGGGCATATCTTCTTTCAAGGATTGTTTACACATTATGCAGGGGCAGAAAGCAGAGCAAATCATTTTAGAATATCAAAACAAATTGATAACTTCAATCTTTCCCTGAAAGCATTCAAAGCAAATAAACTTATTCCGAAATATCATCATTCTGCATGTTCAGCAGCTCTGATAAATTATCCTGAAACTCACGGTAACATGGTTCGGGTAGGAATTTTGCAATATGGATATTGGCCTAATAAAGAAACGCATATTCGATTTTGCGAAGAGTCGAGTAGTACACCTGATTTATTGAAGAGGATCATTCGGTGGACCAGCAAAGTGATGGCTGTGAAAGAAGTCAACAAAGGTAGTTTCATTGGTTACGGAACGGCATTTCTGGCATACAAGAACATGAAATTAGCAATTGTTCCTATCGGTTATGCCCATGGATATAGCAGAAATCTTAGTAATACAGGTTCTGTGATAATTAATGATAAAGTGTGTCCGGTTGTTGGTACGATTAATATGAATAGCCTGAGTGTTGATATAAGTCTTGCAGGTAAAGTAAGGCCCGGAGATGAAGTTGTATTGATAGGGTCTCAAAATGGAAATGCAATTTCGGTAAGTTCATTCAGTGAGCAAAGTCATCAGTTAAACTACGAAATGCTCACCAGATTACCAATGAACATACGTCGCAGTGTAAAAAAGTAAAAAAATGGCATTTTTAAAATTATATAGAGAAAAGCTTCGGCATAATTACCGGTACTTAAATGATCTCTTTGAAAAGAATAATATATCCTGGGGTGTAGTCAGTAAATTATTATGCGGCAACAAATTGTTTTTAAAGGAGCTTGTCGATCTTGGCATAAAAGAGCTGCATGACACCCGCATAAGTAATATACGAACTATTAAGTCGATGTCTCCGGATATTCAAACGGTATATATTAAACCACCTGCTAAGAGGAGTATTCCAAACATCATCAAATATGCTGATGTAAGTTTCAATACAGATTATTATACAATAAAGCTTTTGAGTGACGAATCTGTTCGGCAAGATAAGGTTCATAAGATCATCATAATGATCGAAATGGGAGATCTCAGGGAAGGTGTAATGGGAGACCAGCTCATGGATTTTTACGAAAGCATCTTTGTACTTCCGAACATAGAAATAATTGGAATCGGAACAAATTTGAATTGTCTCAATGGTATTATGCCAAATCAAGACAAGTTGATACAGCTAAGTTTGTACAAACAACTTATTGAAACAAAATTCAATGTTAAAATCCCCTGGATAAGTGGAGGTACAAGTGTTACTTTGTCGCTGTTACTAAATAAACAAATCCCTCCCGGAATAAATCATTTTAGGATTGGTGAAGCATTGTTTTTTGCTAATGATCTTTTCTCCGGTGAAATATTTAAAGCGATGCAGCCTGATGTATTTAAATTGTATACTGAGATCATCGAGCTGTATGAAAAGCCGGTTGTTCCATCCGGAGAACAAATTGCAAATGTCGCCGGCCACATTCCTGAGTTCGATCCGGAGGATTTTGGAAAAACATCATACAGGGCTATCATCGATATTGGTTTGTTAGATATCAATCCCGATTTTTTAAGTCCGGAAGATGAAACAGTGAAAATCATCGAAGCCAGCTCCGACATGTTGGTTATGGATCTTGGCGATAATAAAAAAAGTTTCAAGACAGGCGACTTAATCTCCTTTAAAGTTCGATACATGGGTGTTTTGGGACTCATGAATTCAAACTACATTGAGAAGGTTGTAAGCTAGTCTGGACTATTCGGGCAGAATATTAATTTGCAAGCATGTTATCTCCGGTCAGGTTTTCATAGTAACAATGTAAGGTTTAAAAACTGTTTTCATACCCTGATTTATTTTCTTCTAATTCGATATGTTTGAGCTGAAATAAATCTTTAGCATGAATCTCTTTCATCTCTTCTCAATTCTCATCGTCCTGTCAGCAGGCTTTGCATATATTAATTTCAGAATCTTGAAACTACCTACAGCCATTGGATTGATGATGGTTTCATTGATATTCTCGTTTCTGATCTTGATACTTGGTTTTTTCTTTCCTTCTCTCACCAACATGGTGGAAGTACGGCTGGAAAATTTGAATTTTAGTGAATTACTTTTAGAGAGCATGTTAAGTTTCATGCTTTTTGCAGGAGCCATACATATTAAGTACGAAGATCTTCGGACTGAAAAGCTTAGTATCATCTTGTTCTCTACTGTAAGTGTTCTCATCAGTACATTCGTCGTTGGGTTCGCATCCTATTATATTTTGAGTTTATTCGGTGTTGAGATCGATCTTATTCACGCCTTGTTATTCGGTGCATTGATATCACCTACGGATCCAATTGCGGTGCTTAGTATATTAAAGAGTGCCGGCATCTCCAAATCTTTAGAAACAAAAATTGCAGGAGAGTCCTTGTTCAATGATGGTGTAGCCGTCGTTGTTTTTATCACCATCTTAAAATTATCACAACCAGAGGCCGACTTAGACGTAACTAGTATTATAACTTTGTTTGGACAGGAAGCAATTGGAGGTGTGATACTCGGGATCTTAGTTGGATTTGCAGGTTACAAACTTATTGCAAGCATTGATAACTATCAGGTAGAAGTTTTGATCACACTTGCAGTTGTAATGGGAGGATATACGCTATCGCATTATATTCATGTATCCGGACCTTTGGCAATGGTAGTAGGAGGGATCATCATTGGAAATCATGGTAAAGAATTCGGGATGTCCCGCATTACTGAAGAGTATATCGACAAATTTTGGGAATTAATTGACGAAATATTAAATGCCATTCTCTTCGTCCTCATTGGTCTTGAAGTAATGATACTTGAAGTTAGTACCACGATATTAGAGGCAGGAGCAATCCTGATTATCATCAGCGTACTTACGCGATTTATTTCACTCTGGATCCCTTCATTATTCATTAAGTTAAGAGAACAGATCACTCGAAAAACTCTTGTAATACTCACATGGGGCGGACTGAGAGGTGGGATCTCTATCGCATTGGCATTATCTATCCCTGCAGAGTTTCATAAGGAAGTGTGGGTGACCATTACTTATATGATCGTTTGCTTTTCTATTTTGGTGCAGGGGATGACGATCGGGAAGTTGGCTAATAGAATTAAGACCAGTGAATGATCGTGTCTTTTATTCTTTATTTTCTTTCACACTATGTTGTGATTTGTGTTTTTCATTAGCTATTGGTAATTCTTCAATTAATACCGATCGTCACAAAAAAATAGCCCAAAAATTTTGTGGAGTTTATTTTAAATGCCGGAAATTCGAAGCATTGAGAATTAGTTGCACTCAAACAAAATTCTTAATACCTGTAATATAAAATCTCCGGGGATGCATAGGAATCTGACAATACCGTGACTTAACTATTTTCTTGTATTTCAACTTGTTGCCATTGAACTTAAAGTCAAAATATACACTTTTGAATTGATTTTAAAGTACTTCATCAGAATGCCAGATTTATGTCGGATACTTATATGACAATGATCATGGTGAGAAAATGGATACAACACTTTCTTTGGTTGAATGATAGGATCTGCACTTGTTCATGACAAATCTATGACAGAAAAAAATGCAAATTTTGGACTTTTGCAGTCGGAAAAATCAGAACCTGCTTTGCAATTTTTAAAAACGATCGCGTTCACTCACAGGAGTATTCCGGTGAAAGAACTTCACCGCTTTTTTCTTCATGAGGAGAACAAAAGAGAGCGTTTAGCATTCATTAAATTTTCGACAGATATCAATGAGATTCTATATCTCGCAACCTGTAACAGGATAGAATTTGTATTTACTTCTCACCTTGCCTGTGATAAAAAATTTCTTGCACGCTTCTTTAAAAACTTCCGCCAGGACTGGATGGAGGATGAAATAGATTTTGCAGTAAATCACGCTGAAGTTTATGAAGGAGAAGATGCTCTTCGTCACCTGTATCGTGTTGCTTCTTCCCTGGATTCTTTGGTGGTAGGTGAAAGAGAAATTATAACTCAGGTCAGAAAGGCTTACGATAGCTGTTATGCAGACGGCTTGACAGGTGACCTCTTGAGGTTAGTAGTAAAAAGTACCATTACTACCGCTAAGAAGATTTATACAGAAACAAAAATCGCTAACAACCCGGTATCTGTTGTTTCTCTTGCCGAACGCAAATTGAGAGAAAAACGTCCTGATACCAATGCCCGTATTTTACTTGTGGGTGCCGGTGAAACGAATACGAATATTGCTAAGTATTTAATCAAACAAGGTTACCACAGATTTGCTGTGTTCAATAGAACCCTCGAAAACGCAAATAAAGTAGTACATATAATATCATCTGATAAGGTTTCTGCAAGTGCTCATTCTTTAGATGAATTGCAATCGTACTCAAAAGGCTTTGATATTCTGATCAGTTGCACAGGATCTGCAGAAGCCATCATTACAAAGACCAATTATTCATCATTGTTAAACGGGGACAAAGAGCAGAAGCTGCTTGTAGACCTTGCTGTCCCTGCCGACATACACCCTGAAGTGTGTAATAATTTCAAGGTTGATTTGATCGATATTGCCAACCTGAAAAGTGTTGCCGAAAAGAATCTTCTTGAACGCAAAGCTGAGTTCGTCGCAGCAGAAGAGCTCATCAGTGAATGCGTGAGTGAATTTAGACATCTTCACCGTACACGTACACTGGAATTGAAAATGAAAGAAGTACCTGAAAAGATCAGAGAGATAAAGGACAAGGCGGTAAATGATGTCTTTGCCCGTGAGCTTGAAGCAATGGATGAAAAATCAAGGGAGTTGTTGAGGAAGGTGCTTGACTATATGGAAAAAAAATGCATCAGCGTTCCTATGGTCATGGCCAAAGAGATCATTCTTGAAACAGCCGATTAATAAGCTGTGAGTATTTATCCGGCATAAAGACTTTTGTGTTTCTTTTTTTTATCGTTTGAAACAGATATTTCCCATAATTTTACTGATTAACAAGAATGCGCACTCCACTCATCATCGGTACAAGAGGCAGTGACCTTGCTTTATGGCAAGCTCGTCATGTTCAATCACTTCTTAAAAAGATTGGACTTGAGAGTGAGCTTAAAATTATCAAGACTCAGGGTGACGAAATTCAGCATCTTTCATTCGATAAATTAGAAGGCAAAGGCTTTTTTACCAAGGAAATTGAAGATGCTTTATTGAATGGGATAACTGATATAGCAGTCCATTCTCATAAGGATCTTCCGACCGAAGGTCCTGCTGAATTAATGATAGCAGCCGTTTCCGAGCGAGAGGATCCTTCAGAATTACTGCTGATTCTAAAGGACAAAGTTGATCCGAAAAGAAAGTTTCAACTGAAGAAGGATGCTCTTGTGGGCACTTCCTCAAACAGAAGAAAGGTGCAATTGCTTGCTTTTCGGTCGGATGTTACAATAAAGGATCTTCGCGGAAATGTTCCCACACGTATTGCTAAACTGAGAGAAGGACAGTACGATGCCATTCTGATTGCTGCTGCAGGTGTTGAAAGGCTAGGTTTGGATCTTTCAGATCTCCATGTTGAACGGCTCGATCCAACAGAATTTATTCCGGCACCGGCTCAAGGTGTGTTGGCAATCCAGGTAAGGAAAAAAGACACAGAGCTACAGGAGCATTTAAAGAAAATACATTCATCTGAAAGTGCTACCCTTACTTATATTGAGAGGGAAGTATTGCATCTCTTTAAAGGCGGGTGTCAAATGCCTATTGGAGTTTTGGCAGACTATGATGAAGAGACAGAAACATATAAGGTGAGGGTTAGCAGGGCTCAGTCAGGGGACAAGCTTCCTGCCAGCATCTATGCAGAATCTAAAGACGCAGAAGTTTTAGCTCAAAGAGTGTTGGATAAAATATTGCAGGTAAGAGCCTGTCAGGTTTTTATTTCTAGGGAGGTGAATCAGGGATCTTATCTCCGAAATGTGATGGAAGCAAACGGATTTCAACTTGAAGCCCGGTCATTGATAGAAACTAATTCAGTTCCTTTTGGTCAATTGCCGGATACCGGCTGGATTTTTTTTAGTTCTAAGCAAGCCGTTAAGTATTTCTTCGGACAAAATCCTGTTCTCGGTGATCAAAAGTTTGCATGCGTAGGGAAGTCTACATCAGAGGCATTACGTCGATATAATAAGCGTGCAGAATTTATTGGCGCATCGACAGATACGAAAATGATTGGTAAACAGTTCGCTGCAAAGGCTGGTGCTTCAAAGGTTTTATTTCCTCAGGCAAAAGGTAGTATGCGATCAGTTCAGCAGCAGTTTGTAAAATCTGACCAGATCGTAGATCTGGTAGTATACGAAACGATAAAGAAAAACTCAGGCCAGGCACCTGACGCTCAAATACTGGTATTCACATCTCCATCAAATGTTGAAGCCTGGTTTGAAGTTTTCAAAGTACAGAAAACACAACAGGTAATTGCTATGGGTGATGCAACTGCGCACTCCTTGAGAAAGTATGGTGTAATCATGATCAGTAAAACTGATAGCTTTGATGAAGCCGGTTTGGCTCGTGCAATATTTAGTGCCAGCAGCCGATAAAACATTAACAATAATCAATCGGATTTTCGACTCCTAAATAAATAAAGACTATGCTGCATAGACCTCGCCGACTAAGAAAAAATTCAATCATCCGTGAAATGGTTGCAGAAACATCTTTGTCTTCTGACATGTTCATCTATCCCTACTTTGTTGTTCCCGGAAAAAAGGTACGACAGTCAATAGATGCAATGCCGGGTATTTTTCGTTTATCAATAGATACTTTGTTACTCGATGTAGAACAGGGGTTAAAGCTAGGCCTAAATAAAATTTTACTTTTTGGTGTCGGAGAGAAGAAGACTAAGGATGCTCAGTCATCATATGATGCTCATTCAATAGTGGCGGATGCTGTGACTGCTCTAAAGAATAAATTTGGAGACGACCTGTTTGTAATCACAGATGTTTGCTTGTGCGCTTATACTACACATGGACATTGTGGTATTCTTAAAGGCGATGAGGTTTTAAATGACCCGACATTAGACGTTTTGGCAAAGATGGCGCTCTCACATGCACGTGCAGGTGCTGATATGGTTGCTCCTAGTGATATGATGGATGGTAGAATAAAAGCTATTCGTACAATGCTTGACAAAAACGATTTTGAAAATACATCCATCATGTCTTATGCAACAAAATTTGCTTCTGCCTATTATGGTCCTTTTCGTGAAGCAGCAGATTCAGCTCCGGGGAAAGGTGACAGGAAGTCCTATCAGATGGATTTTCGAAATCCCAAAGAGGCGTTACGAGAGGCAAGGTTGGATGAAATGGAAGGTGCAGACATTATTATGGTGAAGCCTGCACTGGCTTATCTTGATATTATAAAGATGGTGAGAAGGAATACAACACTTCCTGTAGCGTGTTACAATGTCTCTGCAGAATACACTATGGTTAAAATGTCTGCCAAAGCAGGATATATTGATGAACAAAAGATAGTAATGGAAAATATGTTTGCATTCAAAAGGGCGGGAGCAGGTATAATTATTACATACCATGCAAGAGATATATTGTCAAATCGCTGGATCTAAGTTGTGGAAAGCTATGTGAAGCCTCTCAACTCAAATCAATGTATTCAATGTATCGAGGAATTGTATATTCCGAGCGGAACCTGTAGAACATTTGAAGTATCGGTCTTGCCAAATACCGTATTTTTCCCGGATATTGAATACCATTGGTCTTCATCTAAATTGTAGATGAGAAATTCTTTCAAAGCATAAACATTGAATTGATTCATTGCTTTAATCGAGTCGTCCAGAAACCTGGCTTTTGTTGAGAGCTCAATTGCTATAACCGGAGTAAAATTTTGTTTCCGCTGATAGATCACAATATCTGGCTGGTCGTTGGTTTTATTAAAAAGGTCAAGATCTCCTTCCAGAACTATTTCGTAAGTTGAAGGACTAAGTAATTTGCTCAGTCTGTATAGGATTTCTCTTGAAAAAAACTTCTTTGTCGATGCCAGTGGATCTGCCCATGATTGATTTAAGATGTCCATGCTGAATTTTTTTGTTGTTTATAATTGATTAATCTGAATATTTTGATTTCGAATCTATATCACGGCTTTTTTCTGAATCTTTTAATTCTTGATTTGATCCTTGAATAAACCCTTGACTTTTTTGAGCCGGGGTAGATAGTATATTTATCAGTTTTTGGTTTTTTTCTTGGCGGTTCCGGAGCGTATAATTCAGTTACCTCAAGTCCTACCGGTTCAATAAACATAAGTGTCAATTTTTGATATTTTTTTCTGTCCTCAAATTTATAGATATATGATCCGGGTGTTGTTAAGTGTATGCTAATTCAATTTTAATTTTTTAAATTAGAGTCCCTGTAAACGCTCAGATTATAAAATTGTGGCATGAAAAAAATTTACCTTGTCAGACACGCCAAATCAAGTTGGTCCAATTCAAATTTACCTGATATAGATCGCCCTTTAAATGAGAGAGGGTATAGGAACGCTCATGAAATGGCGCATTATCTGAAAGTGAAAAAATATGATGTTGGTCCCTTTATTTCAAGCACTGCAATTAGAGCAATTACTACAGCCTTGATATTTTCAAGAGCAGGTTTAATAAGCCAAAATCAGGTCAATCTCGCTCCGGATCTTTATGAATCATCACCTGATACTTATTTGCGAATTATCAGAGAGCAAAGTGATGAGCATGCAACGATTTTTATATTTGCTCATAACCCGACTATCTCAGAATTCTCAGGACTTTTGTGTGGAGATCAGGGCTATGACATGTCAACTTGTGATGTGGTAGTTATTGAAATACCGGTAGAGAAATGGGCTGACGTTTCATTCGGTATTGGCTTGCGGGGGGAGATAATCAATAAGGCAGGTCTTGGTGCAATGTGAAGCCAATGTTATCAACGCGTTAACTTTTATTCTTTGCTTTTAAATTTCAAAAAATAATCAAACCTTACTTCATTATCAATCTCCTTCGGAATTTTCCGATTGGTTAAACTTGTATTGTTCATGAAAACTTCAAAAGAACTAAGAAAAAGAATCGAATCTGAAATCGTTGAAACATTGGCCGGGTTATTCAAAAAACATCATACCGGGTTTTCAAAGGATATATCCAGGGCAATAAATGAGCATGCAGGAAAACTTTCAAGAAAATTTAGTAAATCTATTAAGGCTAAAGAGAAAGCTGAAAAGAAAGCAGCTAAGAAAGAGAATTCAATAAAAACTGTTTCTCCGCCATTGAGCCGGAAGCCGGCAACCCGTAAAAAAGTTACTCGCAGAAGCAAGCCCGCGGGAAAGATTTCTGTTAAACCTGTTGTAAATAAATCAGGAGGGAGAAAGGTTCGGAATGGTAGAGCCACTGCTATTGCCGTCAAGTAGTTTTCCTATGGGTAAAAGGGATTTTGCATTTATTAACAGAGATCTTAGCTGGCTTTTGTTCAATGCCCGCGTGTTACAAGAGGCTCAGGATCCAATGGTCCCTTTGTTGGAGCGCTTACGATTTTTAGGCATCTTTTCAAATAACCGTGACGAATTTTTCAGAGTCCGTATAGCTACTATCAGACGTATGATAGAGCTAGGAAAAAAAGGGAAAGAAATACTTGGTGAAAATCCTAAGGAACTATTAGAAAAAATTCAAAGAATTGTTCTAAGACAGCAGGAAAAGTTTGACAAGATATATAAGAGCATAAGAAAAGAGCTGGAAGAAGAAAAGATTTGCATTATTGACGAGGGTCAACTTAGTTCTGAACAAGGAGTCTTTGTAAGTAAGTATTTTCATGAGCAGGTGTATCCTTTTTTGGTTCCTGTCATGATCAATTCAATTCCTAAGTTTCCCTATTTAAAGGACAAGACGCTCTATCTGGCTGTTCACTTAATTCCAAAAGAGAAAAAGGTGAAAGAACAGTTTGCCTTAATAGAGATCCCTACAGATGTGGTTCCGAGATTTCTTTCCTTGCCGGTTGTTAATGAAAGACATTTCATAATATTGTTGGATGATGTAATCCGCTATTGTTTGAAGGATGTGTTTTCAATTTTTCCTCAATATTCTATTGATGCATATGCAATAAAGCTTACCCGTGATGCAGAGTTGGATATTGATAGTGACATTTCCAAAAGCTTAATGGAAAAGATTTCGAGAAGTGTGAAACAAAGAAAGAAAGGGCAGCCTGTACGCCTGGTATATGATCAAACCATTTATCGGCCTCTCCTTGATTTTATACTAAAGAAAATGAAATTCAAGGTGCTGGAATCACTCGTTCCCGGTGGCAGGTATCATAATTTCATGGACTTTATCAATTTTCCAAAAGTTGGAAGAAGTGAGTTGGCATATCCATTGTTAGAACCTTTTGATCATCCGGCATTTGTTGGAGAAAGCAGCACGTTCAAGGTGATCCGAAAGAAGGATGTGTTGCTAAATTATCCGTTTCACTCTTTCCATCACTGTATTGATATGATCAGAGAAGCATCGATTGACCCGGATGTTATTTCAATCAGGATGACATTGTATCGCCTTGCAAAAAACAGTAGTGTGGTGAATGCATTGGTAAATGCTCTTAGAAATGGTAAACAAGTTATTGTTGTCATCGAAATTCAGGCGCGGTTCGATGAGGAGTCAAATATTTATTATGCAAATAAGCTGCAGGAGGAAGGAGCAGAAGTGATCTTTGGCGTTCCGGGTCTCAAGGTACACAGTAAGCTGTTATTGATTACCCGGAGAGAAGGAAAAAAGACAGTGCTTTATGCTCAAATAGGGACAGGAAATTTTAATGAGAAAACTGCAAAAGTATACAGTGATCATTCATTGTTTACTTGTGATAAAAGGATCACATCAGAACTGGATACCTTATTTAAATTCTATTCAAACAATTTTAAAACCGGAAATTATAAACACCTTATAGTTTCTCCGTTCAATACGCGTAAACAATTTATACAATTCATTAAAAAGGAAATTGAACAAGCCAAGGTCGGAAAACAAGCATGGATGGTTTTAAAGATGAACAGCCTCGTTGATACAGAAATGGTATCCTGGTTGTATAAGGCAAGCAAGGCCGGAGTGAAAATTGATCTGATCATAAGGGGGATATGTGCATTAGTGCCGGGAGTTAAAGGCATGAGTGAGAACATACGGGCAATAAGTATTGTAGATCAATTCCTGGAACACAGTCGGGTTTATATTTTTTGTAATTCAGGACAGACTAAGTTTTATCTCTCATCAGGTGATTGGATGTACAGGAATTTGGACAATCGTTCTGAAGTTGCAGTTCCGGTTTATGATCAGGAATTGCAAAAAGACCTTTGGCATTATATCAGTATGCAATTAAGTGACAATGTAAAGGCGCGATTAGTAAATACTAAAAATGATAATTTATATGTGACACCTGAAAAAGATAGTCCTGCATTTCGATCTCAGCTTAAAATTTCTCAATGGCTACGATCGCGTGCCGGTGTGGAACAACAGAACGCAGGGTTAAATTCAGAATTGGAATTACACTACTGAATCAATTCGCATTTTTGATTTTGTGAATTGGATAATTATTGGAGCATATCACTTAATTCAACTAATGTTTCGTTACGCATCAATAGATATAGGATCCAATGCAGTTCGCTTGCTTCTGTGTAATGTTTCCGAAGAGCATGGACAAGTACATTATAATAAAGGGGAGTTGATCAGAATTCCTCTTAGGCTTGGAGAAGATGTTTTCAGTTCAGGGAAAATATCGGCAAAGAAAATCAAAGATTTGATAAAGACTATGCGTGCATTTAATTTGCTCATTGATGTTTTCAATCCTGATGCACATCGAGCTTGTGCTACTGCTTCTTTACGTGAGGCTAAAAATGGCCATGAAGTTGTACAAAAAATAGCCGAAGATTCAGGCTTAAAAATTGAGATCATTGACGGGAAGACAGAAGCTGAGATAATATATTCAAACCATACGGAGGAATTGCTGAATCACGAAAAAGCGTATTTGTACATTGATGTTGGAGGAGGTAGTACGGAAATAACTTTGTTTAATAAAGGCATCCGGCAAGCAAGTCGATCCTTCAACATTGGAACATTAAGGTGGTTACAAGGAAAAGTTAGCAAAGTTTCGTGGATAGAAATGAAGGATTGGGTGGAAGAGATTACGCGTAACCACGGACAAATTTCAGCCATTGGATCCGGTGGAAATATCAATAAAATTTTTAAAATGCTTGGACGTAAGGACAAGCCGCTCCTGTTTTCTCAGTTGAAGGAGCTCTATTCTGAAATGAAGCCATTGAGCATTGAAGAACGTATGGAGAAATGGGGCTTTAATCCGGATAGGGCTGATGTGATAGTGCCGGCAACAAAGATATTTTTGGGGGTTATGCGATCTGCCGGAGCAGAAAGAATTTATGTGCCACAAATTGGTTTGGTAGATGGAATTGTGCATCAACTACATGAGAACAGGACAACTAAAAGATAGCACGGTTGCACACAAGATTTCGAATTTAACCCTGTGAAATACAGAGTTTTACGCTCATTATTTTTAAAAACCTTATGAAGCTCTGCTATGAGCTAAGCGCAACAAATTCCACAAAATTTTAAAGCCTTTTCTTCAAGTGTTTAAATCCCGTATTCAATTACAGGTTTTAATCGGTTTTGCCAGTCATTTTTGACATCCTTTCTTCAGACTGACTACGAAATATCCTTATCTTTGCGGTCATTTTACATCGAAAAATCTAATACTCATTGTTCTTATGGAACGTCAGAATGAAATGCTCGAAAGGGTCATCATCAAGTTCGCCGGAGATTCCGGTGATGGAATGCAGTTGACCGGTACTCAGTTCACAAATACTGCAGCCTTGTTTGGGAATGACCTGAGTACTTTTCCGGATTTTCCGGCAGAGATACGTGCCCCGCAAGGAACTCTTGCAGGTGTATCAGGTTACCAGTTACACTTTGGTAGTGTTGAAATTTACACACCCGGAGATCATTGCGATGTGCTTGTCGTCATGAATGCCGCAGCCTTGAAAGCGAATTTGGGAAACCTTCGCCGCGGTGGAACAATAATAGCTAACACAGATGGTTTCGACCCGAAGAACCTGCGATTGGCAGGTATTCCTGAAGGCCATAATGCATTGGAAGATGGTTCACTTTCGAATTATCGTCTGATCAAAATGGATGTAAGCAAGATGACCCGTGCAGCCCTGGCAGATAGTGGGCTTGGAGTAAAAGAAATCGATCGTGCAAAAAACATGTTTGTTTTGGGTTTCCTTTATTGGATGTACAATCGTCCGATGGATCACACAGAAAAATTTCTGAAAGAGAAGTTTGGTAAGAAAGAAGATATATTAGCAGCTAACCTCAGCGTCCTCAAAGCCGGATATAATTTCGGTGATACAAGTGAAGAGTTCACAACACGCTATTCCATAGGGCCAGCTAAGTTACCTCCGGGAACCTATAGAAATATTATGGGTAATCAAGCCGTAGCCTTAGGCTTGATAGCGGCTTCGCAAAAATCAGGGTTACGGCTTTTCTATGGAACATATCCTATTACGCCTGCATCTGATATTCTTCACGAATTATCAAGACATAAAAATTTTGGTGTCAAAACTTTTCAGGCTGAAGATGAAATAGCGGCAATTTGTTCTTCCATAGGGGCAAGTTTCGGTGGATCTTTAGGTGTAACTGCCTCTTCAGGTCCCGGTATTGCTCTTAAAGCTGAAGCCATGGGTCTGGCTATTATGCTGGAGCTTCCATTAGTAATTATTAACGTACAAAGAGGCGGTCCTTCAACCGGCTTACCTACCAAGACAGAACAGAGTGATCTGATGCAGGCATTCTATGGTCGTAATGGTGAAGCGCCAATGCCGATTGTTGCTGCAGCTACACCTTCTGACTGCTTCACTATGGTCTACGAGGCATGCCGCATTGCTGTTGCTTCTATGAGTCCTGTTATGTTACTCACTGATGGTTACATTGCTAATGGTGCAGAGCCTTGGCAGTACCCTAAATCAGCTGACCTTCCCGAGATAAAAGTTGAGTTTGCCAAATCCCCTAATTCAGATGGTAAATTTCTTCCATATAAACGTGATGAAAAACTATCGCGCCCTTGGGCTATTCCGGGAACTAAGGGTTTAGAGCATCGTATCGGTGGTATTGAAAAACAGCATGAGACCGGAAATATAAGTTACGAGCCTGCCAATCACGAATTCATGGTCCACATGAGAGAAGCTAAGGTGGAGAAGATCGCGGATTACATTCCTGATATCGTTCCTGAGGTAGGTACAGCTAAAGGAAAATTGTTGGTACTCGGATGGGGCTCAACTTTTGGATCTATTAAAAGTGCAGTCCTCAAAGCTCGTGCTGCAGGTTACGATGTTTCACATGCACATGTGCGCTATATAAAACCTTTCCCTAAAAATCTTGGAGAGCTTCTATATGCCTTCGATCATGTGTTGATCCCTGAGATGAATAATGGTCAATTGATCCGCATCATTCGTGATAAATATCTGATCCCTGCTATTGCTTTAAATAAAATACAGGGCTTACCATTTTCGTCAGAAGAAATTTACACTAAAATTGAGGAGATTCTAAAGTAATTTTAAATTCAAAAAGAGCAACTCGCTCTTAACGTAAATAATTATGGAAACCAATACTGCATCCCCAGAAAAATATACTGCGAAAGATCTCGTCACGGATCAGGAAGTTCGCTGGTGCCCCGGTTGTGGAGATTATTCAATACTAAAGCAGGCCCAGACAGTCATTCCTGATCTCGGTATTCCAAAAGAAAATATTGTCTTCATCTCCGGTATCGGATGTTCCTCACGTTTCCCATATTATATGGAGACGTACGGGATGCACTCCATTCACGGAAGAGCTGCTGCATTTACAAGCGGTCTCAAGGCAACAAGACCTGAACTGAGCTTGTGGATGGTGACAGGCGATGGTGACGGATTGTCTATCGGAGGTAATCACACTATTCACATCCTGAGAAGAAATTTTGATGTAAATATTCTTCTATTTAATAACGAGATCTATGGATTGACCAAGGGTCAGTATTCACCTACTTCAGAGGCAGGTAAGGTTACCAAATCAACGCCTATGGGTTCCGTCGATCATCCTTTTAATCCCTTAGCTCTTTGTTTAGGTGCCGGTGGCACTTTCATAGCGCGTTCAATGGATCGTGATCCAAAACATTTACAGAATATTTTGAGAAGAGCACATGCACACAAAGGGACGTCTCTTGTTGAGATCTACCAAAACTGCAACGTATTTAACGATGGTGCTTTCGAAGTATTCACCGATAAAGGTTCTAAGAAGAACGAAACTTTGTTCATGGAGCATGGCAAGCCGCTTGTGTTTGGTGAGAGTTCTGAAAAAGGTATAAAGCTAGATGGATTTACTCCTATCATCGTTGAGCTCGGTAATGACGTATCTGCAGATGATTGCTGGATACATGATGAAAAAGACAGAGTGAAGTCAGGAATTTTAACACGATTCTTCGATAATCCGTCAACGCCTGGGCATCTGCCAAGACCATTTGGTGTGTTCTTTATCGAAGATCGCCCATGTTACGAAGATGGTATGCAAAAGCAGGTAGATGAGATGACAGCAAAGCGTGGACCGGGAGATCTTGATGCGCTTTTGAAGGGGAAGGAAACATGGACAGTTAATTAAAGGTAAGATCATTCATAAAAAAAACCGGGCGATAACCCGGTTTTTTTTATTGTAACAAAAAGGTCTTTGATCAGAAATTAAAATTAATTCCGGCGCGAAGCAAAGAAATGTCATAGCCTACTTCAGCAAATACTCCAAATGCAGGCTTGAAATTATAATGTGCTCCGATAAATACTCCGGCTACAGGATTGGTTTTATTATAACTGTAGTAATAGCCGTAAGTTGAGTAGTAGTCATCATAATAATTATCATCATTGATTCTTATACCAAACGTTACTCCTGCATAGGGATCAAACTTATTGTTTTTGTCTTTTAAGAGCGTAAGGTGGTAAGTACCTCTCACACCAATAATAAAACTTGAATTCCGATATTTTTTCAGTTCATTTCGGTAATAGTTTTTATAGCTTGAGCTTTTGTAGGCAATGACACCGCCAATTCCAATTGTTCCGGGACCAACTTCCGGGAAAAAGCCATGATCATATGTGAAAAGAAAGGTTGGTGAAACTGATTTCCCGGTGTAGGCTCCGTAATAATTACCATAATCCACTCCGACTCCCAGTCCAAGGCCGATTACATTAGATCCTTTGTCAAAAGCAGGTTCTGCCGCGAAGCTATTTGAAAAGATAAATAAAGAAGATAGCAGCAATCCGAAGATTTTCTTCTTACTTGATAGAATAGATTTTTTCATGATTATGTTTTTTAATTTTTTGCTTGAATGATGAGTGCAAAATTATTGGAATATGTGTTCAAAAACAAGAAATTAATTATTTATTTGAACTTTAGAACAAGGCTCAACTAAGGTATTTCCCGACGATAGGCATTCTCCGACCCATCCCAAATGCCTTGGAAGATACTCTTAATATTGGCGCTGTTTGAAATCTTTTATACTCATTTGTATTTACCATTTTTAAAATCCTCCTCACCAAACTTGCATCGAAGCCTTCAGAAATTAATTCGTTGGGTCCTTTTCTTTCTTCGATATACTCATACAAAATCCGGTCAAGGATGTCATATTCAGGCAATGAATCCGAATCTTTTTGATCAGGTCTTAGCTCTGCGGATGGCGCCTTGGTCAAAATGTCTTCAGGAATGACGTTACCATTTCTATTTATATGGTGACATAGCTCATAGACTTCAGTTTTGTAAAGATCTCCAATGACAGACAGACCGCCGCACATATCACCATATAAGGTTCCATAGCCTACTGCCAGTTCGCTTTTATTCGAAGTGTTGAGCAAGATATATCCGAACTTATTTGATAAGGCCATGAGTAATACGCCTCTTATCCTTGCCTGAATATTTTCTTCAGCTACGTTGAAAGACAGTCCGCTGAACTGTGGCTCCAGAGCTTTCAGGAATGATTCCAACAAAGGTTCTATATGAATCAGCTCTTGTTCTATGCTCAAATTGTTTATGAGCTCAATAGAATGATCCACAGATCCTGACGATGAAAAATTTGATGGCATCATGACTGCTTTAACATTTTCCGGCCCAAGAGCTGATGATGCAAGAGCTGCAACCAGCGCAGAGTCAATTCCGCCTGACAAGCCCAGTATCGCTTTCTTAAAGCCTAATTTTTTGAAGTAATCACGGACACCCATTATAAGTGCGCTGTGTATTCTTTCAATTTTAGAATAGTTTGATAGTTCAGCCTTGGTGCCCGATGGAACGCTCAGATTTTGGTTTGCTTCATTGAACTCGAAGAAACGTAGGTCTTCATTAAAATAATTTAATTCATCAATGATCTCACCATTCTTATCGTAGGCAATGGATCCTCCGTCAAAAATAATTTCGGTTTGCGCACCTACATGATTCACATAGAGAAGAGGAATATTGTATTTGTTTACATTTCTCTGAAGGATGGCCTTGCGTTGCTCAGCATGATCATAGCTAAAGGGTGATGCAGCAATGTTGATCATCAGTTTCGGGTCCTCACGATGCAGTTCTTCCATCGGACTGCTAACATAGTTTGGATCGTCTTCTTCATTCCAGAGGTCTTCACAAATTGTTAATGCGATCGTTACATCATTCACTTTTATACAATGAAAATATTTGTTAGGCTCGAAGTATCTGTACTCATCGAAAATATCATAAGTAGGGAGCAGGCTCTTGTGAATATAGTCCGTAATCTTCCCCTCTTGTAAAACACATGCAGTGTTGAATAGATTTTTACCTTCTTTCTTAGGATTGATTGTCGGTATACCGATGATGGCTGCGATGCCTATACATTCTGATGCAATATCTAAAGCGGCATCATGACACCTTTTAATGAAATCATCAAACTCAAGAAAGTCTTGCGGAGGATATGCGCAAACACTCAGTTCCGCAAATACTATCAGGTCAGCTTTTTCCTTGAGCGCCTTCTTTATACTTTTTTTTATTTTGAATACATTATTTTGAAAATCACCAATAATGTAATCAAGTTGTGCTAAAGCAATACGCATAAAAAATCCCGTTCAATCATGTTAGATAGAACGGGACAAAGGTATGGAATGAAGGCTTAGAACAAAACTCCGATGCTGAGGCCCAAATAGTTGGATTTTGCTTTCGGGTCGCCATCTACGACATCGCTAAAACCGTTGTTGAATACCAGCCCTAAAAGTAAGTTAGTGTTTCCGCTTATATTGTATTCAATTCCACCTGATACGATCATGCTCATATTGAGGTTGTTAATTGCATCTTTGTAATCAACGTTTTCTTCAGGAATGGATATTGTTCCAATTGTCGTTCCGGCTGTTGAGGTCTCGGTTTTGCTGCTAACGTCTGCCTTAGCTCCGATCTTGAATCCGGGTGCTACGCCAATTTGTAAAAAATAACGCAGAACTCCGATCTCGTTAGTTTTTAATTTCAAGGTTAACGGGATTTCTATGTATTGAATTTTCATCGAAGCTTTACTTACTATTGTCGTAGTGGTGTCATTTACCGTTTCACTGGCTTGAGTCTTCATTTTACCGTTTCGATAAGCTACATCAATCCCTGTTGCAAATGCATAATTCTCTGCAAAACGGAATTCTGTGACGAGACCATAAGCAAAGCCAAATTTGCTTCCATCGCTTTCTGTGCTTTTATCGTCGGTTTTTATCCAGCCCAAATTAGGTACTGCTTTTAGTCCAAAATGAAATACAGGGTCACTTCCTTGAGCAAAAGCTAGTTGGCTGCTAATAAACATTAAAAACAATATTCGAAATATCTTTTTCATCTTTGTGTGATTTTAGATCTACAATGGTAAAGAAAAATATGACTAAGAATTCAGTTCGCTCACTTGTGTTTGTGTACATGATCATGTTAATTACTTCCTGCATGCCTGATGCAAAAAAGGAGGATAGAGGAGGTATTCAGATGAAGGTACAGCGATTTGAAACTGATCTGTTTAGTCTGGACCCTGCCGATATGGGTTCTGAATTGGAAAGTATGAAGAAAAAGTACGGTAGATTCTTTGACCTCTTCGCCTTTCAGATTACAAGATTAGGCAGCAGGGACTCGGCACAAATGGCTTCGAATTTTTCTTCATTTATTACTGATACAAATTTTCTTGCGGTATATAAGGATTGTTCTTCGACATTTGGAGATTTTTCTAATGAGAAAAAGGATTTAGAATCTGCATTTGACAAATATTCAGTGGAGTTTCCGGAAAGTACAATCCCGGATATCATTACTCTTATTTCTGTTTTTTCTTATCCGATCGTTGTCGATTCTGCAATCCTTGGTGTTAGCCTTGATATGTACCTGGGAACCGAAAGTAAGTACTACCAAACTTTAGACCCTCCTCTGCCATTGTATTTAAGGAACCGTATGAGAAAGGAATATCTTGTTCCTGATGCGGTAAGAGGATGGTTGGAAAGTGATTTTGGAATTGATGAGTCTTCGGCAAAGATTGTAGACATGATGGTAAGCCAGGGTCGATTATTATATGCACTTGATCTATTGATGCCTGAAACACCCGATACACTTAAGTCGGGATTCAGCAATGCGCAGTTGAATTGGTGCCGGGATAATGAATCACGTATTTGGTCTTTCTTCATCGACAACAGTTTGTTATTCAGCGATGATCCAAACCTGCTTCAGAAGTATGTGAATGATGGCCCAACTACAAATGGTTTTCCAAAAGAATCTCCCGGAAATATTGGTAAATTCGCCGGTTGGCAAATCGTAAAGTCTTACATAAAAAATAATAAGGATGTATCACTGACAGAGCTCTTGAACGAGAAAGACCTCATGAAAATTTTCAGAGAATCAAGATACAAGCCTGCCAGATAATTAAAGTCCTTTACACACTAACTATTCTTCGGTAAAATAGAAAAAAAGAAAATGACAAAATCAGAAATTAAATTTACTGTTTCACTTGATGAGGAAAAAGTTCCCGTGAAATTAGAGTGGGAAGCCACTGACAGTGGAATTGAAGGAAGCAAAACTTGCAATGCCACATTACTTACTATATGGGATCCTGCTGAGAACACGACACTTAGAATTGACCTCTGGACAAAGGACATGCTTGTGGACGATATGAAAAGATTTTTTTACGAGAATTTTTTCACACTGGCAGATACCTACAGAAGGGCTACAAATGACAATGAGTTGTCGGAAGAGATAAAAAAATTCGCAGAGATTTTTGGAAAAAAATCAGGAATTCTTGGTGCACCAAAGTTATAGCTGAGTCTTTGCTTTTGGTTTTGGCGGAACTTTAAAATCAGCGATAGACTTATCAATAAATTCAATGATTTCTTCCCTGCCAAGTTTTTTTTCTGATGATGATACAAACATAGGCATCAACTCCTCCCAAGATTCTGTCAATGTCTTACGGTAGTTTTCTACAGACGCATTCACTTTTTCCGCTGATAGTTTGTCTGCTTTTGTGAACACAAGTACAAATGGGATTTCGTTTTCACCAAGCCATTGGATAAATTCCAGATCGTTTTTTTGTGCGCTAAGCCGCACATCTATCAAAACGAAAACATACATGAGGTTAGGTCGGTACTTTAGGTAGTCCCTTATCATTTTATCCCAAGTCGCCTTGTTCACCTTCGAAACTTTGGCATAGCCATAGCCGGGTAAGTCAACCAAATACCAGCTTTTGTTTATTATAAAATGATTGATCAGTTGAGTTTTACCCGGTGTGCCGGAAGTCTTTGCCAGGCCCTTGTGATTAGTTATCATATTGATAAGAGAAGACTTACCGACATTGCTTCTGCCTATAAAAGCGAATTCCGGTATGATGGGATCCGGACATTTTTTAAAATCGGTTTGGCTAATGACAAATTCAGATTCATTGATGATCATAGTGTCTTCATTTGATTGCCGGTTTACCTATTGAGCAAGGAAAAAGGAATGATCCCTAAGCTATTTCTTTGGCAAGAAGCTTTGTAAGCCAGGTGTCGAGAATGCTGTTGAATTCGCCGGCTTGCTCCATCATCGGTGCATGACCACATTTGTCTACCCAAAACAATTCTGAATTTGGCAGCAGCCTGTTGAATTCAGCGGCAACATCAGGTGGTGTGATCGTATCTTGCTTTCCCCAGATGAGACAGGTAGGCAATGACATGTCTTTCAGATCATCACTCATATTATGGCGAATAGCCGACTTTGCAAGAGATAAAATGCGAATGAGCTTAGCTTTGTTGTTCACTATTTCGTACACTTCATCTACAAGTTCTTTTGTAGCATTCTTAGGGTCATAAAAAGTGTATTCAACTTTTGTTTTAATAAAATTATAGTCCTCCCTTTTTGGAAAGGTGCCTCCCATGGCATTTTCATACAGTCCGGAACTTCCTGTCAGAACCATGGCTTTCACATTTTCAGGGTGGCGTTTCACATAAACAAGTGTAACGTGGCCTCCAAGAGAATTGCCTATGAGAATGGGTGATTGATATTTTTTGAAAGAAATAAAATCGTGAATGTTTTCTGCCAGCGCCTTCACATTGGTATTGAGAACAGGCAATGTGTAGATCGGCATTAACGGGATTACAACTTTGTATGATTTGGAAAATTTTTCGACAACATCCACCCAGTTGCTCAAGGCGCCAAATAATCCGTGTAAAAGGATGAGAGGTTGGCCTTGACCTTCTTCAATATAATTAAAATCATTTTCGCGTTTAATCTCGTAACGCATATAATAGTTTTTCCAAATGTAAATAAAAATAAAGAAGAGTCGAAGCCTCTTGCCTTGGTCTTTTATCAAAGGTCTGATGTTCACAATGTAGTGTAATGTAAATCAGGGATGCTTCAAACTTAGGATGGAGTAGGCCGGAAACGAATATCGCTACAGGAGGTCTTCAATCCGGCGTGACCGGTTTCAGCCCGCCGGCCCGAGGCCGTGAAAGCCTTGCTGGTGGCGGGATTCAGAAAAGTTTTCAACAAAGTGTCAAAAAGTGTCAAAAAGTGGTAAAAATTGCTTTACATTAGCACCACGAAAAAGAGGCAGAATGAGCGGGTTTATAGGCGAATATCCATGTACGATCGATGCGAAAGGACGCTTCCTTTTACCAAGTGCTTTGAAAAAGCAAATCCCGGTGAAAGAGCAGAAGTCATTCATCATTCATCGTGGTATTGAGAAGCATCTGGTCATCTACACACGCAAAGAATGGATCAAGATCACTGCAGAAGTAAACGAGTTGAACTTGTACGTGAAGAAGAATCGTGAGTTTATACGAAAGTTTAACAGGGGTGCTACTGAGATGGATCTGGATGGTACAAACAGATTGCTTGTTCCTAAGTCATTGTCTGAGTATGCAGGCATTGAAAAGGATATTATTCTTTTCGCCTATGGAAATCGCATTGAGGTTTGGGCAGAATCAGAATACGAAAGAATGATGAAGGATGAGTCTTCCGACTTTGCCACTTTGGCTGAAGAAGTGATGGGTAAACGCAGAAAAGATGATGACGACGTATCATGAACCTGTTCTCTTAAAGGAGAGCGTTGATGCATTGAACATAAAGGAAGATGGCCTGTATGTTGACGCAACTTTTGGTGGCGGAGGTCATTCTGCAGAAATTTTAAAACGACTGGGAAGCAAAGGTAAGTTGATTGTCTTTGATCAGGATCTTGATGCCCTGGCAAATGCTCCCGACGATTCAAGATGCATTTTCGTCAGACACAATTACAGGTACCTGTATCACTTTCTTCGATATTACTCAATGATACCTGTGGATGGCATTCTTGCAGATTTGGGCATCTCTTCACATCAGATCGATGCTGCTGAAAGAGGTTTTTCGATTCGCTTCAATGCAAGCCTGGATATGCGCATGAGTCGCGACAAAGAGTTATCTGCCGCTGAAATACTTAATACATATTCCGAATCAGAACTTGTACGTGTATTTTCTGAATACGGTGAGGTGTTTAATTCAAAAACGCTTGCAAGAAAAATAGTAGAGGCAAGAATTGCTGCTCCGATTAAAGAGATTGATGAATTCAAAACGGTAATTGCACCCCTTGTAGATCGTTTGCATGAATCTCAATATTATGCTAAAGTTTTTCAAGCATTGAGAATTGAAGTAAACGATGAACTAAGCTCTTTAAAAGAGTTGCTTATTCAATGCATCCGGACTATCAAGCCTGGAGGAAGACTCTCTGTTATTACGTACCACTCTTTAGAAGATCGCATCGTGAAGAATTTCATCTCTAAAGGAAAATTCGAAGGTGAAGTAGAAAGAGACATGTTCGGAAATACTCCGGATCTGGCATTCTCAGCAGTAAATAAGAAACCACTTACTGCAGGTGATACAGAGATTAACAGCAATCCGAGATCACGAAGTGCAAAACTTAGAATTGCAGAAAGGAATAAGTCATGAGCAAGAACAAGCTAAAGCAAAAAGAAGAGGCAGAAGAGCCTAAGGTTTCGAAATCAAAGAAGCAGGACATGGCCGGTGCCCGCCGATTGGTTCGGTTCATTAACATTTTTGGTGTGTTTAACCGCAATCAGATTGTTCATGCTATGCCTTTTATTCTATTCATCACCGTGATGATCATAGGATACATAGCTAATAGTTACTACGCCGAGCGAATTGTCCGGGATATTAATAAAACCAAGAGGGAGTTGAAGGAGAAAAAGGCAGAGCATATTTCAGTACAGTCAGCTTTGATCTACGATAGCCGGCAATCAACAGTGGCTAAGTCAGTTGAGAATATGGAAATTAAAGAAAGTACTGAGCCTCCACATCTGATCCGGGCACAAGATCAGAATAAGAAAGATAAAAAGTAGTCTGATTCATCATGAAGATCAAAAGAGATATCATGTGGAGGATCCATGTATCCTTTCTCATAATGTGTATTATGGGATTGGTCATCGTGGGCAGGATTATCCATCTTCAATTTGTCGAAGGTGACAGATGGCGAAAGTTAGCGGAAGAAAAAACAATCAAGTATGTAGCCATAGAGGCGTCACGCGGAAATATTTATTCTGATGATGGCAGAAGTCCCTTGGCTACATCTGTTCCTGTCTATGATATAAGGATCGATACACGTGCTGATGGTCTGAGCAAAGCAACTTTTGACGGAGGATTGGATTCGCTTGCCTGGAACCTATCAGTACTATTCAAGGATAAATCCAAAGCTGATTATAAGCGAGAGCTAAAAAATGCATATGCCGATCGTGACCGCTATTTCCTTATTAAGAGGAATGTAAATTACGTACAACTCCAACAACTGAAGACTTTCCCCATTTTTAGATTGGGAAGGAACAAAGGTGGATTGATGATCGAACAGCGAAATGTTCGTGAACTATCTTTTCAGAAATTGGCATCACGTACTATAGGGACCTTGCGTGATGTGAAGCCAGTTGGTATCGAAGCTGCTTTTAATGATGAGCTAAAAGGTACAAATGGAAAAAGACTCATGCAGAGGTTAAGCGGCAATGTCTGGATGCCTGTTCCGGATAAGGCAGAACTGGAACCTAAGGACGGGAATGACCTTGTTTCAACAATAGACATCAACATTCAGGACGTTGCAGAACAATCACTGGAAAATCACCTTCGTTTTCACAATGCCGACCATGGCTGTGCAGTCTTAATGGAGGTCGAAACAGGAGAGATTAAAGCGATTGCAAACTTGTCGAAGACACCTTCAGGAAATTATGACGAAACATATAACTATGCAATAGGGGAAGCTACTGAACCGGGTTCTACTTTTAAGATGGCTTCCTTACTTGTTGCTTTTGATGATGGCCTTGTTGAACCAACAGACACGGTCAATGTTGGAAATGGTAGTCATTCCTTTTTCGGTCAGTGGATGAAAGATTCACATCCACCGAAAGCAAGCAGGCTTTCTGTTCAACAGGCTTTTGAGACTTCATCCAATGTCGGTATCTCAAAACTCATAACCCAGCACTATGCTAAAAGACCGGAAGCATTTATGGAGAAACTCCATTCGTTCGGTCTCGATAAGGAGCTTGGCCTCGAAATTAAAGGTGAAGGAAAGCCAAGAATAAAATCCACTACCGATAAGGATTTTAATAATCGCGTATCCCTTCCTTGGGTGTCAATCGGTTATGAATCAAAATTGACGCCATTACAGATCCTTGCATTTTACAATGCGGTAGCCAATAACGGCAGGATGGTTCGCCCACGTCTGGTGAAAGAAATACGACATCATGGTAAACTGGTAAAAGAATTTCGTACACAGGTTATTCGTGACTCAATAGCAAGTCAGGCTGCAATAAGTAAAATGCACAAATTATTGGAAGGTGTTGTCGAGAATGGAACAGCATCATTTCTTAATAAATCTCCATACAAGATCGCAGGTAAAACAGGAACGGCACAAATTGCAAATCCGAAATATGGTTATGATGTGAGTCATAGATCTTATCAGGCTTCTTTCGTAGGATATTTCCCTGCTGACAGACCAAAATATTCTTGCATCGTCGTTGTATATGCTCCTTCCAACAGTTTCTATTACGGCGGATCGGTAGCAGCTCCTATTTTCAAGGAAATTGCCGACAAAGTTTTTTCAAATCATTTCGATTTGCAGAAGGATGAAGCAGAAGAAGACACAATTGAGAATAAGTTGCCTCTGGCCAGTGTCGGTTATCAAAAAGATGTACGTAAAGTTCTTGCACGACTAAATCAACCTGTTGAATCACTGAATCAGGATGCTTCATGGGTTTCAACTAATCGAAAAGATGATAAGGTTTTATTGCAGGAACGTAAAATTCAAAAAGGTCTTGTCCCCAACGTTATTGGTATGGGTGCAAGAGATGCAGTGTACCTATTAGAAAATTCAGGTCTGAGGGTGAGGATAAATGGCAAAGGTGTAGTAACGAAACAGTCTATAAATGGTGGCAGTCGCCTCATGAAAGGTGATCTTATTATGATCGAACTAGGGTGAATATGAAATTGCTCAAAGACATAATTTATAAAACAGGCATATTGGATGTCGCGGGTCCTACTAATCTCGGGATATCAGAAGTGTGTGCTGATTCTAGAAAATGTAGAGAAGGAAGTTTGTTTGTAGCAGTAAAAGGTATTCAAACCGATGGGCATGCATATCTGAATGAGGTTGTAGAAAAAGGTGTAGTCGCTATAGTTTGTGAGCAGTTTCCCGCAAAGAAAAGTGATGGGGTTACTTATGTCCGGGTTTCAGACAGCTCTAAAGCACTCGCTCAAATTGCTTCGAATTATTATGATTCACCATCTGAAAAAATTAAACTAATAGGTGTAACAGGTACCAACGGGAAGACAACAACGGCCACATTACTGTTTCATTTATTTCGCTCCCTTTCGTATTCCGTTGGCTTGCTTTCAACCGTACGCAATCAGGTGAATGATCAGGTGATCCCTGCCACTCATACTACCCCGGATCCTTTACAATTAAATGCATTGCTTTCTGCAATGGTCGATGAAGGTTGTACATACTGTTTTATGGAAGTCAGCTCTCATGCCATTGTTCAGGACAGAGTGTATGGCCTGCATTTCGCAGGAGGTGTATTTACTAACATAACGCATGATCACCTGGACTATCACAAGACTTTCATTGAATATATAAAAGCTAAGCGTGCATTTTTTGATATGCTCCCGGAAGAAGCCTTTGCACTCACAAATCTTGACGATAAGAATGGAGCGGTCATGCTCCAGAATACTAAAGCGAAGACATATAGTTATGGCTTGCATTCTATGAGTGATTATAAGTGTAAGTTGATTGAAAACAGCTTCACCGGATTACTATTGAATATTGATGGTCATGAGGTGCATTGTCGTTTGATCGGAAGTTTTAATGCATATAATCTCACTGCAGCATATGCCACAGCCGTTTTATTGGGAGAAGATAAATTGAAGATCCTGACCGTACTCAGCACTTTGAGCTCTGTTGAAGGTCGTTTTGACTTTGTCACCTCAAACCAAAAGGTCATAGGTGTAGTCGATTATGCTCATACACCTGATGCATTACAGAATGTGTTGAAGACCATCCAGGACGTGAATTCGGGAACAGGTAAGGTCATCACGATCGTAGGCTGTGGTGGTGATCGTGACATGAGTAAAAGGCCGGTGATGGCAAAGATCGCATGTGAATTGAGTGATCGCGTAATTCTTACTTCTGATAATCCAAGGTCTGAAGACCCTGAAGAGATTATTCAGCAAATGGAAAAGGGAGTACCACCGGGCGATACACGAAAAACACTTGCTATTGTGGATAGAAAGGAAGCCATTAAAACAGCCGTAGCATTGGCACAACCCGGTGATGTTATTCTCCTGGCGGGAAAAGGACATGAAAAGTATCAGGAGGTGAAAGGAAAGAGAAGTCCTTTTGATGATAAACAAGTGTTGAATGATATGTTGAACCCTTCGAACTGATATGCTATATTATCTATTTGATTATTTACATTCTGAATTCAGACTCCCGGGTAGTGGTGTGTTTCAATACATATCATTCAGGGCAGCAATGGCTATAATCACATCATTGATCATCTCTTTGCTGTTGGGTAAAAATATTATCCGCTATCTGCAAAGGAAGCAGGTTGGAGAGATCGTAAGGGATCTCGGCCTTGAAGGGCAAAGCGAGAAGCAAGGCACACCAACTATGGGAGGCTTGATCATACTGGCTGCTATTCTTATTCCTACTTTATTATTCGCCCGCTTGCTTAACGTCTATGTCATCATCATGATCGTTACTACCGTATGGCTGGGCTTTATAGGTTACATCGATGATTATATCAAAGTTTTCAAAAAGGATAAAGCGGGCTTGGCAGGTAAATTTAAAATTCTTGGTCAGGTTGGATTGGGTATCATCATCGGTTTCACACTTTATTATAACCCTAATGTTGTAGTTAAAGAACGCTTGCACAAAGAAAAGATCTTGCTGGAGCCGGGACAGACCAGCGTAATAGATGATATCAGGGCAAATGAAAATATCCTTTATGCGCCCAAGGCGGTTAAATCAACGATTACAACTATTCCTTTCATAAAGGACCATGAATTTGATTATGCGTATTTGATCAAGTGGATCGGGGAAGATTATCGCAGATGGTCATGGATAATATTTGTCCCTATGGTTATTCTCATCATAACGGCTGTGTCAAATGGGGCAAATATTACTGACGGAATCGATGGTCTTGCTACAGGAACATCGGCTATCATAGGAGCAACACTAGGAATATTGGCCTATGTGTCCGGCAACACCGTCTTCGCAAATTATTTGAACATCATGTATATCCCGCATGCCGGTGAATTGGTGGTTTTCATAGCCGCCTTTGTTGGTGCTTCTGTCGGCTTTCTTTGGTACAATGCTTACCCTGCTCAGGTATTTATGGGTGATACCGGAAGTTTAGCTCTCGGAGGAATTATCGCCGTCTTCGCCATTGCAATACGAAAAGAACTCCTTATTCCAATCCTCTGTGGGATTTTTCTCATCGAAAACTTGTCTGTAATGGTACAAGTAAGCTACTTCAAATATACCAGGAAGAAATACGGTGAAGGACGAAGAATTTTTAGAATGTCTCCCTTGCATCACCACTATCAAAAATTGGGTTATCACGAATCAAAAATAGTCTCTCGTTTTTGGATCGTAGGGATATTCCTTGCAGTCATCACCATCATTACATTAAAACTTCGATAGTGCCTCAATGTCTATGCACACCGGAAATAGCTCTTCTTCTTTACTTGTCGTTCTTGGCGCTGCCGAGAGTGGAGTAGGTGCTGCAGTTCTTGCGAAAGAACAGGGGCAATCCGTTTTTGTTTCCGATGCCGGTGTTATAAAACCAGAGTACAAAGCTGTCCTTTCAAAACACCGGATAAAAACAGAAGAAGGAAAACATTCAGAAGAGCTGATCCTTTCTGCTTCGGAAGTCATCAAGAGCCCTGGAATCCCTGACAAAACACCATTGCTTAAGAAGATCAAAGAGAAGAATATTTCAGTCATAAGTGAAATAGAATATGCAGGTCGTTTTACAAAAGCATGTATGGTTGGGATTACAGGTACAAATGGTAAAACAACTACAACATTACTGACACATCACATACTGGAGAAAGAAGGACTGAAAGTTGGCCTGGCAGGTAATGTAGGTAAAAGTCTTGCCATGCAGGTAGCTCATGCAAAGCATGAATATTATGTTCTTGAACTGAGCAGCTTCCAGCTTGATGGCCTGTTCGATTTTAAATGTGATGTAGCTGTATTAACCAATATAACACCGGATCATCTTGACAGATATGACTATGATGTTGAAAAATATGCGCAGTCAAAATTTAGGATTTGTCAAAATCAAACTTCAAATGACGCCTTCATCTATTGTGCTGATGATGAGCTCACATTAAAATATTTCCCAAACGAAAAAATAAAAGCTCATCAATACCCCTTCTCTATTCATCAGATATTAAAGGAAGGAGCCTGGCTCGAAAATAATCAACTCCAAATAACCACTAACAAACACAACTTCTCTATGCTAATTCATGAACTCGCCTTACAAGGCAAACACAATTTGTACAATTCAATGGCTGCAGGTATCTCCGCCCGTGTCCTCGAGATCAGAAAAGAAACCGTTCGCGAAAGTCTTTCTGATTTTAAAAACGTTGAACACCGTCTAGAGTTTGTTGGCTCTGTCCACGGTATCGAATTTGTAAATGATTCAAAAGCTACCAATGTAAATTCGACCTGGTATGCATTGGAAAGTTTTAATAAGCCTGTAGTCCTCATCCTTGGTGGTGTAGATAAAGGCAATGATTATTCTATGCTTACTGAACTGGTGAAGGAAAAAGTTAAAGGAATTGTTTGCCTTGGCACAGATAATAAGAAGATTCTTAAAGCCTTCAAAGACATTGTTCCTAATATTGTCGAAGTTGTAACTGCAGAAGCCGCTGTTAATGCAGCATACCAAATGAGCAAGAAAGGTGATGTAGTCTTATTGTCTCCTTCCTGCGCAAGTTTTGACATATTTGAAAATTATGAAGACCGGGGACGACAGTTTAAGCAAGCAGTAAGAGCTCTCTGAGTAGAATTATAAAAAGACAATAAACAATTGAGATGAGTTTAAACAATATTCAGGCTACCTGGCTGGACAAATATTTTAAAGGAGACAGAACGATCTGGTTGATTGTTTTTATCCTTTCGATATTCTCTCTGCTGGCGGTATATAGTAGTACGGGTACTCTTGCTTATAAGTATCAAAGTGGGAATACCACCTACTATTTGCTGAAACATCTGGTAATTCTTGGTTTTGGCTTGGTGTTGATGTATCTCTCGCATCTTATTAAATACACTTACTATTCTAGATTATCGGCAATAGCTTTGGTATTGACAATCCCCTTGTTGGTGATCACTTTGCTTGGAGGAACAAATCTGAATGAAGCAACACGCTGGTTAACTTTACCCGGGACCAACATCACGTTTCAAACATCTGACTTCGCTAAGTTGGCACTGATCATGTTTGTTGCCAGGATATTATCACGAAAACAAGCCGAGATAAAAAGTTTTAAATCTGCTTTCGTTCCGGTCATATTACCGGTACTTCTGGTTTGTGGTTTGATCCTTCCTGCCAATTTTTCTACAGCCGGGATCCTCTTTGCATCATGTTGTTTCCTCATGTTCATCGGAAGGATTGATATGAAGTATATTTTATCATTGATCGGTATAGGATTGCTAAGCTTCGGATTATACATAGCTATTGCCTATGCTACAGGAAATACCGGACGGATTGAAACCTGGAAATCAAGAATAGAGAGGTTTACTGATGGTTCTGATGTCGATAATTACCAGGCCAATCAGGCAAAGATCGCGGTTGCTACCGGTGGTATCTTCGGTGTGTTCCCGGGAAACAGTGTCCAAAGAAATTACCTGCCTCATCCTTATTCAGATTTTATCTATGCCATCATCATAGAGGAGTATGGATTGTTAGGCGGTGTGTTGATCATTGCCTTATATCTGATCCTGTTCTTTAGGGTCATTAGGTTTATTCATCATAGCCCTATGGCTTTTGGAACGTTGCTTGCTGTAGGTTGTACGTTCTTGCTGGTATTTCAGGCGATGATCAATATGGCTGTTACTGTAAATTTATTTCCGGTAACAGGACAACCACTTCCAATGCTGAGTATGGGTGGTACGTCAATTTGGTTTACCAGTATATCGATTGGAATTATACTGAGTGTTAGTCGACAAGTTGAAAAAGAAAAGAAAGAAGGAGGTCATGAACTCGCAACCGCCTGAGATACGAGTCATTATTAGTGGAGGAGGTACCGGCGGACATATTTTCCCGGCCCTGGCAATTGCCAATGCATTGAAAGAAATTAACAGCAACAATAAAATTCTATTTGTTGGCGCGCAAGGAAGAATGGAGATGGAGAAGGTGCCCAAGGCAGGTTATGAAATAATTGGATTGAATATAACAGGAATTAAGAGAAGTCTTAGTCTGTCAAATATTAAAGTTCCATTCCGGATTCTCTCAAGTCTCTGGAAGGCAAAAAAAATAATTCGTTCTTTTAAACCTGATGTTGTAATTGGAGTTGGCGGATATGCCAGCGGTCCTGTACTCTTTGCGGCTGGTATGATGAAAGTGCCAACTCTTATACAAGAGCAAAATTCATATGCCGGCGTGACGAATCGTATCCTTGGTAAGAAGGCCAAGAGTATATGTGTAGCCTATGATAACATGGAACGTTATTTCCCGGCCGACAAAATTCTTATTACCGGTAATCCGGTCAGGCAGGATATCGGCTCCGGAAAAATAGGAAAGGAAGAAGCTGCAAAATATTTTGGACTCGATCCCGACAAAAAAATTCTACTCGTGATTGGCGGTAGCCTTGGCGCAAGGACCATCAACAGGAGTTTGGCTATAGGGTGGAAAGCTTTGAGTGAGTTTGGAATGCAGGTGCTCTGGCAAACGGGAAAAGCATTTTATGCCGAGGCGCAGAACCAGGAGAAGCACAGTGAAGGTATGCTAAAAGTGCTCGACTTCATTCCACGAATGGATATGGCATATAGTGCAGCAGATATCATCGTTTCCCGTGCCGGTGCAAGTTCTTTATCAGAGTTGGCTATAGTAGGCAAGCCGGTTGTTCTGGTTCCTTCACCGAATGTTGCTGAAGATCATCAAACGAAGAATGCGATGGCACTGGTAGAAAAAAATGCAGCAGTACTTGTTGTTGACGATAAGGCAAAGGATGAGCTGATTGATCGTGTGCTTGATCTTGTTAAATCAGAATCAGTATGCGGACAATTGAGTGTTGAGATAAAAAAAATGGCGAAAAACGGAGCCGACAAAAAAATAGCAGAAGAAGTATATCGCTTGTTCGAAAATAAGAATTAAAGGATTGCGTTTGTAAAGTAGAGTAGTATAAGATTGAAGATTTTGAAAATAGACCGGCTGACACATATTTATTTTATAGGCATAGGAGGAATCGGAATGTCTGCTCTTGCGCGTTATTTCAAATCGCTTGGAAAGACTGTTGCCGGTTATGACAAAACCCCTACAAGCCTCACAGCCGACCTGGAAAGTGAAGGAATTAGAATTTTCTTCGATGATACTATCGAATCAATTCCTGAAGAATTTGTCAGTTTAAAAGGAGCTGACAATAAAGTCATGATAGTATATACGCCGGCAATTCCAAAGGATCATAAAGGATTATCGTTTTTTAAGTCTTTGGATTTTCCGGTCATCAAGCGCGCTGAAGTTCTCGGAATGATCACAGCAGATACTTACACTGTTGCCGTTGCCGGAACGCATGGAAAAACAACTACTTCATCAATCATTGCACATTTGCTGACACACGCAGGTCTCAATTGCACAGCTTTTCTGGGTGGAATTGCTAAAAATTACAACTCAAATTATCTCCCGGGAAATCCCGCAGCAGGAGAAGGGATAGTGGTTGTAGAAGCCGATGAATATGATCGTTCATTCCTGACGCTCAGCCCTGATTTATCAGTGATCACTTCGATGGATGCTGATCATCTGGATATTTATGGTGATAAAGACTATATGGAAGAATCATATCGGATGTTTGCTAAGAGGCTGAAGCCTTCCGGGAAGTTGTTTTTTCGTCAGGGACTTCCTCTGTCTGATACAGTTCCTGTATGTTCAAGCTATTCTGTTGAAAATAGAAGTGATTTTATGGCTGTTAATATGGGCATAAGAGATCACAAATATTATTTTGACTGGACAGATAATGTGACTATCATAAAGGATCTGAGTTCTGACCTGCCCGGATGGCACAATGTTCAGAATTCTGTGGTTGCAATTGCAATTGCAAAAGTGCTTGGACTGTCCGATGAATTGATCAGGGATGGCTTAAGGACTTACACAGGAGTGAAAAGACGGTTTGATGTACAGTTTAGAGCTAATAATATGGTCTACATTGATGACTATGCTCATCATCCTGAAGAATTGCGGGCTTGTATTAGTTCTGTTAGGGCTCTTTATCCCGGAAAAACTATACTTGGAATTTTTCAACCACACCTCTTCAGCCGGACAAGGGATTTTGTCGACGGATTTGCGCAAAGCCTATCTATGCTCGATGAATTATTGCTCCTCGATATTTATCCGGCAAGAGAATTGCCAATTGAAGGAGTGGATTCTACAATCATTCTTGATAAAATGACACTTGAATCTAAGTCGATCTGTAAAAAAGAGGATGTTCTGGAGAAACTGGAGAATAAAAAATTTGATATACTACTCACATTAGGTGCCGGTGATATCGATCAGTTAGTAGCTCCGATCAGGAAGTATTTAAGTTCAATCTACGCACAAACACTTGCCGATGAAAACTAAAATTGACTGGGGAAGATCAAAAAGGATGGCCTTACAAATCAGTATTGGGCTTGTATTCCTGATTTCTCTGGGATTTACAGACTCAAGACAGAGCAGAATGAAGTGCTCAGAGCTTGTTATCACCATTGTAGACACCCTTGGACATTCATTCGTTGAGCCTGAAGACATCCGTTTAATGGTCTTAAATAAATTTGGTGAGCTCAAAGGTCAGCAGTTAAGTTCTATTAACATCGCTTTGTTGGAAAAAATCATAGCGAATAATGCTTTTATCGCTGAGGCAGAAGTATTTTCATGCGTTGATGGAAAACTCAATATTGAGGTTCTGCAGCGTAAACCGGTTGTGCGTGTAGTTAACTTCAATCAGGAGAGTTTTTATATTGATGATAAAGGAGTTTTTATGCCACTATCTGAAAAATATACCGCCAGAGTACCCTTAGCCAATGGATATATTTTTCAACGTGCATCTGAACGGCAAGTTGATAATGCCGGTTCAACTGATGTTAATTCAATTTCTGACTCTTCAGTTTCAATAATGAAAAGTGTTTATGATGTTGCAAGCTTCATTAACCAAGATGATTTCTGGAACGCACAGGTTGAACAAATTTATGTAAATGCAAAAGGTGATATTGAGTTGATACCAAGAGTAGGTGGACACAATATCATTCTGGGCAACGGACGGGATTTAAATGATAAGTTCAGCAGATTATTTTTATTCTATACTGATGGATTGAGCAAGTCAGGGTGGGATAAGTACAAGACAATAAATTTAAAATTTAAAGACCAGGTGGTCTGCACTAAAAAATAACATGGAAAACAACGACATCATCGTAGGTTTGGACATTGGTACTACAAAAATATGTACCATAGTAGGCCGTAAGAATGAATTTGGAAAGATCGATATTTTGGGATACGGCAAGAGTGAGTCTCTTGGCGTTACGCGTGGTGTTGTTACCAACATTGTGAATACGATCAACTCCATCCGCTCTTCGATTGAAGAAGCTTCAACAAAATCTGATGTCGATATTTCTAATGTTTATGTAGGTATTGCAGGTCAGCACATAAAAAGCTTGCAACATCGCGGTATGCGTACCCGAAATACTTTAGATGATGAGATAAGTCAAAAGGACATTGATGCAATTGTTGAGGATATGTACAGACTTGCAATGCCCCCGGGTGAGGAGATCATTCATGTAATCCCTCAGGAGTTCATCGTTGACAATGAACAGGGAATTAAAAATCCCATTGGAATGTCAGGCATTCGTTTGGAAGCTAATTGTCATATCATCACAGGGCAGGTTACAGCTGCAAAGAATATTTATAAATGCGTAATGCGTGCAAACCTTTCTACTCAGGGTTTGTTCCTGGAGCCTCTTGCCTCATCTGATGCAGTGTTGACCGAAGAAGAAAAAGAAGCCGGAGTAGTTTTGGTGGATATCGGAGGTGGAACGACTGACATAGCTATTTTTCAGGATGGAGTGATCCGGCATACAGCAGTTATCCCATTCGGAGGAAATGTGATCACCGATGATATCAAAGAAGGTTGTACTATTATTCGTGCACATGCTGAATTGCTAAAAATAAAATTCGGCTCAGCTCTTGCCAGTGAAAATCAGGAGAACGAAATAGTCTCTATTCCCGGACTTCGTGGTCGTGAGCCAAAAGAAATTTCGGTGAGAAACCTTGCCAGCATCATACAGGCAAGAATGGAAGAGATCATTGAAAATGTTTACTATGAAATTAGAAATTCAGGATTCGAAAAGAAACTAATAGCAGGAATCGTAATTACAGGTGGTGGTGCTCAACTCAGGCATACAGTTCAGCTTGTTGAATTCATCACAGGAATGGATACAAGGATAGGTTATCCAAATGAACATCTGGCAAAAGGGTCAGATGAATTAAAAAGTCCGATGTATGCAACAGGTGTAGGTCTGGTAATTAAAGGCTTCCAGGATATTGAAAAGAAAGCAAAAGAAGAACTCACAGTTGTTCATGAAGGAAAAGGTAAAGAAAGAAAAGAGAAGTTGCAGAAGTCATTCTTCGAGAAAATTCTGGATATGCTAAAAGAAGATGATCAGGATACTGAAATGAAATGACAATATAAAATTTAACGAAAACAGAAACACGTAACATAAAACATAAATCATGGAATTCGATCTGAATAAAGAACAAGGGTCTATCATCAAAGTGATAGGAGTTGGAGGCGGTGGCAGCAATGCTGTTAACCACATGTATCGTCAGGGTATTAAAGGTGTAGAATTTGTTATTTGCAACACGGATGCTCAGGCATTGGAGATTTCCCCGGTACCGACTAAAATTCAACTGGGTTCAAGCCTGACTGAAGGACGCGGAGCAGGTTCCATTCCGGAGGTTGGACGAAATGCAGCAATTGAAAACATTGAGGACATCAGGAAGATCTTGTTTGAAGATACACGCATGGTGTTCATCACTGCAGGAATGGGTGGAGGTACCGGTACAGGAGCTGCTCCAATCATTGCCCAGACCGCAAAAGAGATGGGCATTCTCACAGTAGGTATCGTCACAATTCCATTCGACTTTGAAGGAAAGAAAAGAAAACAGCAGGCTGACGAAGGAATCGAAGCTCTGAAGAATAGTGTTGATACCATTCTTATCATTCGCAATGAAAAATTGCGTGAGATGTTTGGTAATCTTCGTCTTTCTGAAGCTTTTTCTAACGCTGATGATATACTAACGACGGCAGCAAAAGGAATTGCCGAGATCATCACAGTCACCGGCTACATTAATGTCGATTTTGAAGACGTTAAAACAGCCGTTCAAAACAGTGGTAATGCGATCATGGGTTCTGCAGTTGCTGAAGGCGACAACCGTGCTACGATGGCAGTGGAAAAAGCCCTTTCTTCTCCATTGTTGAATGACGATAATATTAAAGGTGCAAGATTCATTCTCATGAATATTGCCTCAGGTTCCCGTGAAGTAACTATGGACGAGATCGGAGATATTACGGACTATATTCAGGATCAGGCCGGCTTGACCGCAGACATCATTTGGGGAAATTGCCATGATGAAACTCTTGATGAGAAACTGAGTGTTACTATCATAGCCACCGGTTTCAAAACCAGAGAACAGATTGGCAGCGAGATCGCCAAGAAGCACAAGAATCAAAAAACAATTCGTGTCCTTGGGGTTGATGAGCCTGCAGATGAATCAAAACCTGTAATGAAGAAGTCTTCAAGCGATCCCGAATTGTTCGAGCCTGTATTAATAAATAAAGACACTCCTGTTCCTCCTGTAAATGATGAAAGAACATACGAGTTTAATATCGCCGCTACGCCAAAGGAAAATGAGAGCTCAAGATCAGTAAAAGATACCGGGGATAACAGTGATACCGGAGCAGAGAGCCCTGTAGTCTATGACTTGCACACGCATGCCCTTGATGAAGCCGAAGATGATCAGTTCAGAAAAACTCGCGACCGGATAGCACGATTAAAAGCTCTTAATTATAGAATTAACAATACCGGGAACATCGCCGATATGGAAAAGGAGCCGGCTTACAAACGCCGAAATGTAAAGCTTGATAATGTTCCGCATTCAAGTGATAATAATGTCTCACGTTATACTTTGTCATCCGAAGATGATAAAAAAACAGAGTTGCGTCAGAATAATTCCTTCCTGCATGATAATGTAGATTAGGCTTCAGGAAGGGTATAAATGTTATTCAAAATAGTGTGTTTTCATGTTACGTTTCTTTTTCGTTGTAGCCTCCCATCGGAGGCTACTTTTTTTTGATCTCTGCAACATTTATAAGTATGCTTTTATTGAATTGCATTATTTATCTTCGTTTGTTATTTGGACTGAATAAGAGTTTTTATCAAAAATATAAATACACTTAATTATGAATTTAGAAGAGCAGATAAATCAGGAACTGAAAGCTGCCATGCTTTCTAAGAATGATGTGGCAGTGAGAAGCTTGCGTGCTATTAAACAAGCTATTCTTCTTGCCAAAACATCGGGTAATGCAGAGATGAAAAGAGAGGATGAAATAAAAATGCTTCAAAAATTGGTGAAGCAAAGGAAGGAGTCAGTCGAAATATATCAGCAACAAAACAGAGCCGATCTTGCAGCACCGGAACTGGAAGAAATTGCCGTCATTGAAAAATTTCTCCCGGCAATGCTCTCTGAAGGTGAGATAATGACCGAATTAAAGGGAATTATTGATGAAATGGGAAAGGTAGGACCTCAGGAAATGGGAAAAGTTATGGCAGTGGCAAGCAAGCATTTTGCCGGAAAAGCCGATAATAAAATCGTTTCTAAGCTTGTTAAGGATATTTTAGGTGCCTCCTGAGATTTGTATAAAATTTATAGATTCTTATCTTTGATATATATTATCGTCCGCAATACCGAATTAATTATTCACCGGGATCAATTTCGCGGATAAATTGTTCTTAGTGACAAAATTATTACCTAATGAAAACCGGCAAAGTAAAATTCTTCAATGAAGCCAAAGGCTACGGATTTATCTTAGTTGACGAAGACCAGTCAGAAGTTTTCGTACACCACAGTGGGATTATTGATAAAATACGTGAGAATGATCTCGTAGAATTCGAGGTTATTGATGGAAAAAAAGGACAAAATGCTGTTAATGTCAAAAAGTTGCAGTAATCCTTAAGAGAAAATTTAAAGGGAATCCGGAAGGATTCCCTTTTTTTATGGCTTATCGTTCATTACGGCTCATGTATTTTTATGCTTCCGCATGAATTCATCCACAGAAAATGAACCCGAACCATAAACCAAAAAGAAAAACAACAGAGCTAAAACAA